>CAVRCC010000036.1:0-134219 GCA_963719395.1 uncultured Gammaproteobacteria bacterium
CCGAGATCGATCAGCTTCAGGTGCGATCCTCCCGGCTCCAGCCGGATTTCCCCTCCGGCGGGGATTTCAATCTGGTCGACCCGGAGCATTTTGAAGGTGTCTGCTTCCTTGATTTTCGCGTGCAGTTCGACCTTTCTGGCTATTTCCACATGGGCTGCAAGCAACTTATCCGGTTTTTTACCGATGTTCCGCAGCACCATATACCCCATGCCGCTGAGGCCATCGGTGATCGATGGCGTTGTCGACATGGCCCAAGGATGCACGATCCTGATGCCGTCCAATCGGTAACCGTGGCCGCTGGCTGAAAGTGGCGAACCGATCAATACGAACATGACGAAAAAGGGAAAAAACCGTTTTAAGTTCACCCGAAGCCCGATGGGAGTGCTTGCTACTCCCCTTGACGTGAAATGGCTTAACGATTGCACTCGGCGGGAGCGACTCGGCAGCCTGAGCCAGTACGTTGGCACTCAGCGAGAGCTGTGGTCTCGGCGGCGGCGGGCGTATCGCCTCGACCTACACCCAATCCACCCTGGCCCAAGGCTAGAGTGCCACACTGGCCAGGGCCAAACTCCAGTACTACTCGGCAATCGGTTGCGGCGCAGTCCGCCAACGCCCGCTGCCGCGCCCGTTGCGGATCGGTCGCTTGCCAGCGCAACCGCCAGTCCTGAGTGCTGGGAGCGTAGGCCACGGCACCGTGACCGTCCGCGCCCAACCCGGCGCAACCAGCGTGCAGGGCCAGGACGAGGGTAAACGATACGCCTATGGCAACCTTCATGGCTTCATGCCCTGAGAACCACGACCACCCTTGCCGTAACCATCCCCCAGGGTTTTTCGAATCGTTTCGCCGCCACCGCCACCGCTACCGCCACCGCCACCGCCACTACCACCACCGCCGCCGCCATGGTGAGCGTAGGCCGCCGGTAAGGTGAGTGGATTGTCCACAATCGGCATTCCCAGGCTGAAGGCCAGAACACCGCTCGTCAGGAGGTAGCGCCAGAGAGATCGATGGTGATGGTGTCGCGTGGAATCGAACATGATCGGTGATCTCCAGAATCAATTGCAGCGAGAGTGTTGGGGAAAATTGCCGAATGGGTCGACGAAGCGTGGATCGCACAGGAATTCCCAGTCGCTGAGGCTCTGGAAAAAGGCGATGACATCCTGCTTTTCCTGCGGAGTGAGCGAAAAACCGACGATGAGTTCGCTTTTGAACGGGTTTTTAGCCCCGTCTCCGGCCAGCGGCCCTTCTTTAATCAGTCGCCCGCCGCGCGCATAGTGATCGATCACTTCTTCCAGGGTGGCGATGGAGCCATCGTGCATGTAGGGCGCGGTCAACTCGATATTGCGCAAGGTGGGGGCGCGGAACCGCCCCATATCGGTGGGCCGCTGAGTGAATTCCCACAAGCCGCGATTGTCGAGGGGATAATCACCCGTGCCACCGATGTTGTAGAGCGCGTTGTTGTGAAATTCGGATTGCGCGAGTGTCGTGCCCGCATGGTTCACCGACTGGCTGAAGTTGAAACCGCCGTGGCAGTGAAAACATTCCATCCGCTCGGAAAAGAACAACTCCTGACCGCGCCGCGCCGCCGCGCTCATGGCATTGCGATCGCCTTGAAACGTGGCTTTGTCGTAGGGCGAACGCCCCGAAATCAGAATCGACTCGAAGGCTGCAATGGCCTTGACCACCCGGTCGGCGTTAAAGGGGTCGGTTTCGCCTGGATAAGCGTCGGCGAACAGCTTCTGATACAAAGCATCATGGCGGAAGCGATCCAGAATTTCGGTTTCGTGATCGCTCCAGCCCAGTTCCACTGGAAACTCGCCAAACACTGGGATGAGCGCCTGGGCGTGAAGGGTGGTGAGTCCTGGATTGGCCCAGTTGAACGTGGCGTTGTAGACCGCGTTGGTCAGGCTCATGGCGTTGCGCGGATGATCCTCGCCGGTGGCGCCGATGGAAGTCAGCCGCCCATCGATGAAAGCGCGCGCCGGCTGGTGGCAGGAAGCGCAGGCCATGGTCTGGTTGATCGACATCCGCAAGTCGTAAAACAGATGTCGGCCCAGTTCGATCTTGGCGTCGGTCAGCGGGTTATCAGCCGACTCCTTGGGGGTGGGAAAGCCCAGCGGCAACGACCAGGAATAGCCCGAACCGGTGGTTGGCGGCGGCGCGGCTTCGTCACCGTCGCCATCGCCGCCACCGCAACCCCCCACCGCCAGTAATAGGCCCAGCACCATTGTCCAGCTTGGCGCCTGCTTCATGGTTTACGCACGCTGAACAGCCGTTGGGGAACCACCTTGGGATATTGCTCGGGAGTGGCGCCGGCCCCGGCGACATAGGTAAAGTCCAGGTTCAGCCGCGGCATGACTGGGATACATTCAGGATCGGAGTTGGCCGACATGCAGCCCGAGGCGGTATCCGGGGTATTGAACGCGACGTTAGACGCTTCCAGCACCTTGCCGATGTCCATGACGATGTGATCCTGGTCCGCGTTGAAATTGTCCAGGCAGAACTCGGCGACGTTCGGATAGCCGCAAGCGGCGGTGGGTGGCGCGCTCGGGTCGGAACCCGGGCACTGGGTACTGCCCAAATGAATGTGAAATGCCGTAGCCCGGTCGACGTCGCCGGGAGCGCCCGTGCCGTCAATTCGAATAAACTTGCGCCCGCCCCGCCAGTTCCACAGCATCCCGGAATTGTTCAGCGGCGAGGGCGCGGTCGCGTCGTTGATGTGGTTGAGTGCGTAGGGAACGCCGACCTTGAAGCAGATTCCCGTGAAGCTTTCGTTGGCCACGGCTCCCTTGACCACGGCGTTCGACAGCAGGGCGCCCCCGCCGCAATCCTTTCTCAGATCCAGCAGGGCGACGTTCTGGTATTGCCAAACACCATCCTGATCCAGGTCAAGCGCCTGTCGGCTGCCATCGGGTTTGACCAGCGCCACGTCGTGGACATAAAAGCGCCAGTCGTTGACCTGGTAGGTGCCGGGTTGGCCGACGCCCACGTTGCTGTAGGTCGCACCGCAGGTGAAGTCTTGGCTGTTGACCTGCGCCTCGAACAACACCTTGGCCTGACGCTCGCTCGGACCGTTGTCATCATCATCGCCGCCGCAGCCCGCCAGCAGTGCCAACGCGACGCCCAGCGCCGTGGCGCTTCGAATGGGGAAAGGAAATTGCCGGTTGCGGGGATAGACCATGCGGTACTCTCCTGGATCGATCTGGCGTGAAGTGGATACGAAGCGAGCGCCGCTTCGCGTTATCCATCTATGCTAATTCGAGGAGAACGAGGTGAAAATGCGACAAATTGTCGCACCCATGGGAGCATGTGAGCTGCTACGATGGAATCGGCGCTCTGCCAAAAGCGTGACGAGATTTGATAATGGATAAAAGGCTGACGGTATATGCCAACCTAGAGCTTTTGGTATTCAGCGCCATGAGAAGATCAGTGTACGGATCATTATCATCGAGGCTATGGAGCGGAATATGACAAGGCGGGATTTTCTGGTGCTGGGTGGGGCGATTACCGTTTTATTTCTATTGGGCATCCTGGGAAGCGTGCATTATCCTCTCTTAAACCATTGGTTACAGCGAAACCCAAATCACGCCACTGTTTTGAATACCGATCCTGTCTGTAATCCCGTGGGCGGGCTTTGTACGGCCGGCGATGCGACGTTGACCGTAACGCTCGGGCTGGGGGACGGCATACAACCGTTGACCACATTTCCGGTCGAAGTCAATCTCATTGGAGAGAAAGCGGCTAAGGTCAAAAAAGTCACGGCCAATTTTTCCATGCTGAACATGGACATGGGATTTAACCGCTTCGATCTCAGCCAGCAGGCGGATAAAATATGGCGGGGACAAGCGATCTTGCCGGTTTGTTCGATGGGACGCCGGGAATGGCGGGTCACGGTGGAGGTCGTGGGTGATGCACCCTATTTGGCGGAATTCAATCTGTGGGTCGGTTCTTGAATAATCTGAAATGTCATGGTCGATATTTTATTTATTCATCAATCGGTAGTGTTCGCGAATTTTCACGAAATCGGACACCATGGTTTCCGGCTTGTGAGGGGGCGTAAAGATGGCGTGCAGATGGGCCTTGGGGTCGATCACGATCACCGTGGAAGAATGGTCGATGCTGTAGTTGGCTTTATTCTCCGAATCGGGCGAGCGCATGTAAATGACGCCAAACTGCCGTGCCAGCTTGTTCAGTTCCTCCGGCGCACCAGTAGCGCCTAGAAATTTTGGATTGAAATAACGGGTATATTCTCCCAGCCGTTGCGGTGTATCGCGTTGGGGGTCCACCGAAATCAACATGTAGGCGGTATCCTGATCCAATTGCTTCTCCGCCAGTTGTTGCTGCGCCTTGGCAAGTTCCATCAAGGTTAGCGGACATACATCGGGACAGTAAGTATAGCCGAAGTACAGAAAAGTCCACTGGCCCAAAAACCAGTCGCGGTGGAAAGGCTGGCCGGTCTGGTCGCTCAGGGTGAAGTCTTCGATTTCCCGAGGTTCGGGAAAGAGGATGCCGGAGATTGCCGGAGGCTCGACTGGAGGGCGGGTCAGTATTTGACCCAGCCAGAGGCCCAAACCCAAAGCCAGCGCACCGGCCAGGATCAGGATGATTTGTTTGCCGCGCGTCATGGTATGGCCTTCTCGTCGAGCGGGGATGGCACCGGGATGTCCAACCCCTCTCTGAAAAATTTAACGTCATTGCGCCTTGTGGTCTTTGTGATGCGACTGCTCGGCGCCTTCTCCCGGCCCCATTTTACGCACCTTCACTTCCACCGGTATCTCGCCGGCTTTTTCGAAGCGCAGGCGCAGGGGAAAGGTTTGGTCCGCCACCAGGGGTTTTTTAAGTCCGATCAACATGATGTGCAATCCACCAGGCCGGAGCACGGCGGGTTCCCCGGGATTGACTTCAATGGCTTTGATCGGGCGCATTTTCATCACCCCGTCCTCCATCAGATGGGTGTGAAGCTCGACGGTGGCCGAAACCTCGCCGGACGCGCCGACCAGACGGTCCGCCTCATTGCCCGTGTTGACGAGCGTCATGTAGGCGGCGCCGTTGGTGACGGTGGGCGGGCTTTCTCGCGCCCATGACTCCTCGACTCTGATCGTTGCGGTATCGGCGGCCAAAACGGGGGTGCTCAGTGCGAGCAACAAACCCAGCGCGGACAACTTGATGTTCATGGATTTGGAAATCTCCAATATTTGGGGTGATGCTCCAGGAGCAACGGATATCTTGATCTCAACGGGCGGGGCTGGGAAGTGTCAGCCGCTGGCTGGGTGGCAAGAAGGTACTCCCGAAGCACGCGCCGCTTCGGATTATCCAGCCAACATCACTTGGGGAAAATGCAGGGGGGTGCGACAAATTGTCGCACCCGGTGGGATCGGGGGAATCGCTACAATGAAGCCCGCTTCCCGCCAGGCGGGCATGATTTCCGACGATTGATGAGAGACCGGGGAGGTTTGTGGCGATGGCTTTCGTTCGTCGGCGCCCTCGGCGGCTGGCGCGTGTTGTCCAGATCCACGCCAGAACCCGCTTGGCCCAAAGCCGGCTGGCCCTGTCGCCCCAGGCTGGACTCCAATGCTAAGGAGTGATGGAGCAAGTGGGAATGCGACAAATTGCCACGTCCCCGACGGGAAGGGCTACAGCGCGCCGCCGGCTTTTTCCAGGTCGGCATACGTGGTCGGTTGCCGCGAGGGGTCGATGTCCAGCCCGAGCCGCAGGCCGATTTGCGACAGCGAGAAAAGGCCGCGCACCGCCGGTTGGCCGGTCTCGGGATCGGTGTCCATCACCAGGGCGTGCTGGCGATCGACCCGCCGCAGGGTGGCGATGACGTCGCCCACCCGCGCGCGCCGCACGTCTTCCATCAGCAGCGTTTCTAGCTTCGGCCGGAGGGTCATGATGTCAGCGACCCGCAGATCCTCCCAGACACCGCCGGCCTTAGCCAGAATGCGGCCCGGTTTGACGCCGTCGATGTCCCGGCTGGTGAGCAGGCCGACGATATGGCCGTCGGCGTCGCACACCAGCAGGATGCGGATTCCGCGTTTGATCATGATTTCCAGTCCCTTGCCGAGTGGGGTCGTCAGTTCGGTGGTCAATGCGGTGACCTGGCTGAGATCCGTCATGACGGATAGGGCGGGATCGTCGGGGGTTACGCGCCAGGGTAGCTGTTGTTTGGGACGAAAATACCGGGTGCCGCTTTCCAGCCGATGAAGGGGGAGCGGTTGGTAAGTGGGGTTCATCGGGGCGATCTCCAGGGAATGGCGCCAACGGCGACTGCGGCCGCTTCGTTAAGGAGCCATCAAATCCTACGAGATCGTCGATCGGCGAGGAATGCGGCATATTGTCACGCTGGCCCACTGGGCGAGAGGCCCTAAACTATTGCCGTTGCCCCTTTCGAGGCGGCGATTACCGAATCGGAGCTGCCGGATGGAAGACTTGCGACGCCTGTTGTTACTCCGCTTGCTGGTGGTGCTGGGACCGTGCGTCATGCTGCTCTGGCTGCGCTTTGGCCTGACCCCTCCACAACCGCTGCCGCTGTGGGCTATCGGACTGTTTCTGGGGCTGGTAACGGTGGCGTTCGCCGCGCTGCGCCTGCGCGTTCGGTTGATGGCGCCGGTGACCGCGTGGGAGTTGTTCGCGTATTTGCAGCTTGACGTGCTGGCGCTGGCGGTGCTGTTGTTCTTCAGCGGTGGCGCCAGCAACCCCTTCGTTTCGTTGTTGCTGCTGCCCTTGATCGTCGCCGCCGCGCTGCTGCCGGCCGGTTGTGTCTGGGCGATGGCGGGGGTGACGGTGGCGGTTTACACGGCGCTGATGTTCCATTACCTGCCGTTACCGGGGATGCTCAGCGGCCATGGCCCCGGCTTTCACGCGCACTTGTGGGGGATGTGGCTGGTGTTCGTCATCAGCGCCCTGCTGATCGCCGGTTTCGTGGCGCGGCTGGCGGCGATGCTGCGAAACCGGGATCGTGAGGTGGCGCGCTTGCGGGAGAAGGCGCTGCGCGACGAACAGATTCTGACCTTGGGCATGTTCGCGGCCGGTGCGGCCCACGAGTTGGGCACCCCCTTGTCCACCATCGCCGTATTGGCAAAGGAACTGGAACGCGAGTACGGCGAGGATTCGCCGCTGTGCGCCGACCTGCGCACCCTGCGCCAACAAGTGGAGGCGTGTAAGTCCATCCTCGGCGATCTGTTGCGCAGCGCCGATCTGGCGGCCGACCGCGAGGCGGCGCAAACGCTGGACGTATTGCTGGAACGCACGCGCAGCCGCTGGCAACTGCTCCGTCCTTGGGTGCCGCTGCGGGTCAACTGTGCGGGACCGTTGCCGCCACCGGCCGTGGTGGCGCCCCAAACCCTCGGCCAGACCTTGATCAGCCTGCTCAACAATGCGGCCGACGCCTGCCCCGAGGGCGTGGATCTGGCGGGACGCTGGGACGCGCGCCGGGTGGTCATCGAGATTCGCGATCGGGGACCGGGTCTGCCGTCGGAGATGGCGAACCGGCCGGGCGAAGCGTTTTTTTCCACCAAGGACGGCGGCATGGGTATCGGTCTGCTGCTCGCCAATGCCACGCTGGAACGGCTGGGAGGACGGGTGAGCTTGTCGCGCGATCCACGAGGAGGAACCTGTACGCGCATCGATCTGCCCGCCCGGCTCGAAGTCGCATGACGGGTTTCGCCGCCGAGCGCCCCAGCCTGTTGCTGGTCGACGATGACACCACCTTCTGCCAGGTGCTGGGACGCGCCCTGGTCCGACGCGGTTTTGCCGTGACCACCGCGCATACCGGCACGGCGGCCTTGCAACAGGCGCGGGTCGATCCGCCGGAATACGCCGTGGTGGATCTCAACCTGGCCGGCGATTCAGGGCTGGGG
This sequence comes from uncultured Gammaproteobacteria bacterium, assembly GCA_963719395.1. Lineage (GTDB taxonomy): Bacteria > Pseudomonadota > Gammaproteobacteria > Competibacterales > Competibacteraceae > Contendibacter. Next base: position 7,858 of record CAVRCC010000036.1, read on the forward strand.
TTGATCCCGGACTTGCTCGCTCTCGATCCTGACACCCGCATCGTAGTGCTGACCGGTTATGCCAGCATCGCCACGGCGGTGGAGGCGATCAAGCTGGGCGCGGTGAATTATCTGGCCAAGCCGGCCGACGCCGACCAGGTGCTGGCCGCTTTCGCCGCCACCGGCGGCGATTCCGGCGTGCCGGTCAGCGCTCGTCCCCTGAGCGTGAATCGCCTGGAATGGGAGCACATCCAGCGGGTGTTGCGCGACAACGACGGCAACATTTCCGCCACCGCGCGACAGTTGGGCATGCACCGCCGCACCTTGCAGCGCAAATTGGCTAAGCGGCCGGTTCGATCCTAGCGTTGTTCAAGATTCTTCCTCGTGTAAATTTTTCCGTGATAACCGGGGGTCGCTGTGCGGAGCCAGATCGCCAAATCCATCCAACCCTTTGATCCTACTGAGTGATGGTCGTCGTGCTGGCCCGCCCTGCCGTTCTGATCACGGGAAAATTTACACGAGGAAACTTCTTGCCTCAACAGCAACTGGCTAACCGACCTTAAAAGGGCTGGATGAAATGCTTCACCCCCGCGCCGCCGCCCACAACGCCCAGATGCCAAACCCGGCGATCAGTAGCCCCGAAGCGCGGTTGATCCCGCGCAGCGCGGTCGGGGTCAACCGCGCCCGCAGCAGTCCCACCCCGGCTGCCAGCAGCAACCACCACAGCAGCGATCCGACGAACACCCCGAGCACCAGCGCGCCCGCCGCCGCGAAATCCCGCCCTTCCACCGCCAGACCCAAGCCGGCGAAAATCGCCAGAAACGCCAGAATCGTCACCGGGTTGGTCAGCGTCAGCGCCAGGGTGGACAGATAATCGCCGAGCCATCCAGCGCGGGTCGGGCGAACGCGCGCCTGTTCGGCGGGGGGTGGGGTTTGCCAGGTCCGCCAGCCCAGATACAGCAGAAACAGTCCCCCCAGCAGTTGCAGCGGCGTCTGCCAGGCCAGCAACAGATTCGCCAGCGAGGCCAGCCCGAACCCGGCAATGCTGCCATAGATGGCATCGGCGCTGGCCGCGCCCAGCCCGGACAGCACCCCCGACCAGCGTCCGCGCGCCAGGGTGCGCTGGATGCACAGCAGGCCGATGGGTCCCACCGGCGCGGCGATCGCGAACCCGATCAATATCCCCTTGAACCAGAACAGCATAGTTGTCTCCATCGTCCGCCACGATCCGGTCGCGCTATACTCATTCGCGCCATCCACTCTCTTCCTCCGCCCGCCGCCATGAATCCAGCCAGCCTTATGATCCCCGTCGCCCTGGCGCTGCTCGTGCTGTACGGCATCGTCATTTACAACCGCCTGGTCAACCTCAAGCACAACACCAGCATGGCCTGGGCCAACATCGACGTGCTGCTCAAGCAGCGCCACGACGAACTGCCCAAACTGGTCGAAACCTGCAAGCAATACATGCGCTACGAGCGGGATACCCTGGAAGCGGTGATGCGCGCCCGCCAGGCGGTTTCCGACGCCCAGCAACGCGGCGATCTGGCCAAGCTGGGGGCCGCCGAAACCCAAATGCGGCTGGGGCTGGGCCAGTTGTTCGCGGTGGCCGAAGCCTATCCCGAACTGCGCGCCAACGACAATTTCCGCCATCTGGAAACGCGCATCACCGGGCTGGAAAACGCCATCGCCGACCGCCGCGAGTTTTACAACGACAGCGTCAACCTGAACAACGTGCGCATCGAGCAGTTCCCGGACGTGCTGGTGGCGCGGCTGTGCAACTTCGGGGCGTTCCGGCTGCTGGAATTCGCCGAACCGGAAAAGCAGGACGTGGATCTCGCCCGCCTGTTCCGCTGACCGGGGCCGGGGAACCCGCGTGCGCGAACCCAGCCTGAAAGGCGTTCTGTTCTTCGTTGCCGTCTGGATCGGTTTGATCGCCCTGGGCCGGCAACCACGCTCCGACGTTCCCACCGCCTTGTACCCCTCGTTGCTGTATTGGGCCGTCCTGGGCGCCTTGGCGTTGGCCAGCGGCATCAGCCTCTACGGCGTCCTGTATTACGGTCGGCGGGCCTGGCGGCTGGCCGATACGCCCATCGCCCGCATTCGCTCCGCGCCGCAGGGTTACATCGAGCTGTACGGCCGCGCCGGCCTGCTGCCGGGGCCGCCGATTCTCGCCCCGCTCAGTGCGCTGCCTTGCGCCTGGTTCCGCTACCGGGTCGAGGAGCGTTCCGAGGGCGGCCGCTGGCGGCCGCTGGACCAGGGCGACAGCGACAACCTGTTCGTATTGGACGACGGCACCGGCCAGTGCGTTATCGACCCCGAGGGCGCTGACTTCATCAAAACCCGGCGCGATATCTGGTACGGCAGCCCGAGCGGCGCGCGCACCCACGCGCTCTGGGGCATCGGAGCCGCGTACCGCTATACCGAGCAACGCATCCTGCCCGGCGAGGAATTGCACGCTATCGGCCGACTTCGCACCGTCGGCGGCCTGCGGGAAACGCCCGATACCCAGCGAGAAGTGGCGGAACTGTTGGAGCGCTGGAAGCGCGATCCCCAGCGGATGGCGTTGTTCGACCGGAACCGCAACGGCCGGATCGATCCCGACGAGTGGGAGGCGGCGCGGCGGGCGGCGCACCGTCAGGTCCAGCGAGAGCAATTGGAACAGGCCACCGAGCCGGATGTTCACGTGCTGGCCGATCCCGGCGATCCAACTCGGCCGTTTATCATCGCCGCGTTCCGCGAGGAAGAGCGGCTGATCCGCTATTTTCACTGGCGCGCGGCCGGGTGTCTGCTGCTGGCGCTGCTGGCGGGCGGCCTGCTCTCGGCGCTGTCCTTCTGAGTCTTCGGGCGCGCTCGGATCATCCTCCCCGGATCGCGCTGGTTAATCGCCGCAGCGGCAGGGCGCCAGCCGGGCCGGATGCGAACGAGAGGCGATCGGTAGGGGTCATAAAGATGCAGTTTTCGCGCTTGTGTCTGCGTTCGCACCTTAAACCTGTCGGCGAGCGACGGCCATTTCCGTCGCTCCGGCCGCGTCCCGGAGAGCACCAGCAATGACGGCCGCCACTCCAGCCGAGCAACACCGTCTGGCCATTACCGGCATGAGCTGCGCCGGTTGCGTCGCCGCCGTGGAAACCGCCCTGCGCGGAGTGCCCGGCGTCGCCGAGGCTCGGGTCAATTTGGCCGAACGCACCGCCCAGGTCACCGGCAGCGTTTCGGCCGCCGACCTGATCGGCGCGGTGCGGGCCGCCGGCTACGATGCCGCCGAACTGCGCGACGCCGCCGCCGAGACCGAGCGCGACGCCGCCGAGCGGGCCCATTACCGGCGGCTGATCCGCAATACGGTCGTCGCTGGCGTCCTGGCCGCGCCGCTGATGATCGCCGAAATGGCGGGCTGGCTACCGACGCTGGCGACGCCGGCGGGCCAGACCTTTTGGATTGCGACCGGCCTGCTGACCCTGGCGGCGATGGTCTACAGCGGCGGTCACTTTTTTACCGGCGCCTGGCGCCAGTTCCGCCACCACAACGCCAACATGGACACCCTGATCGCGCTGGGCACCGGCGCGGCGTGGCTGTATTCCATGCTGGTGACCCTGTTTCCCGCCAGCGTGCCGAGCCTGGCCCGCCATGCCTACTTCGAGGCGGCGGTCACCATCATCGCCCTGATCAATCTCGGTTCCGCCCTGGAAAGCCGGGCGCGCGGCAAGGCCTCCGCCGCCATCCAGCGCCTGCTCGGCCTGCAACCGAAGACCGCCCGGATCATCGAGGGCGACCGGGAGCGGGACGTGCCGATCGAAACCCTCGGCCTCGGCGCCCTGATCCGGGTGCGGCCCGGCGAGAAAATTCCGGTGGACGGTGAAATCACCGGTGGCCAGTCCACCGTGGACGAAGCCATGCTGACCGGCGAACCGCTGCCGGTGACCAAGCGCGCCGGCGATCCGGTCACCGGCGGTACGCTGAATCAGACCGGCGCCTTCGTGTTTCGCGCCACCCGGGTCGGGGAAGCCACGGTGCTGGCGCACATCATCGCCAGCGTGCGCCAGGCCCAGAGCAGCAAGCCGCCCATCGCGCGGCTGGCCGACCAGGTCGCCGCCGTGTTCGTGCCCTCGGTGCTGATCGTGGCCGTACTCACCGCGCTGGCCTGGTTCAACGTCGGCCCCGAACCGCGCCTGAGCTACATGCTGGTCACCAGCCTGACCGTGCTGATCATCGCGTGTCCCTGCGCGCTGGGATTGGCCACCCCGATCTCGATCATGGTCGGGGTCGGCAAGGCCGCCGAGCACGGCATCCTGATCCGCGACGGCGCGGCGCTGCAACGGGCCGGGCAATTGACCACGGTGGTGCTGGACAAGACCGGCACCGTCACCACCGGCCGACCGACCGTGACCGCCGTGGTCGCCGCGTCCGGCTTCGACCAGGCCGAGGTGTTCCGGCTGGCGGCGAGCTTGGAAGCCGGCTCCGAGCATCCGCTGGCGCGGGCGATTCTGGACGCCGCCCGCGAGCGTGGCCTCCCTATTTCCACAACCGAACGGTTCGAGGCGATCGCTGGACGGGGCGCGGCCGGACAGGTCGAAGGCCGGGCGCTGCTCGTCGGCAACCGCCGGTTGTTGGAAGAACGCGGCATTGACCCCGCGCCACTGCATGACGAGGCCGAACGATTGGCCGCCCAAGGCCAAACGCCGGTATTCGTAGCGGTGGATGGTCGGTTGGCTGGCCTGGTTACGGTGGCCGATCCGCTCAAGCCGGATTCGGTCGCCGCCATCGCCCGACTGCGCGCGCTGGGATTGCGGCTGGTGCTGCTGACCGGCGATCACGCCGCCACTGCTCGGGCGATTGCCGCCCGGGTCGGCATCGAAGAGGTGTGCGCCGAGGTGTTACCCACCGATAAAGCCGGTGTCATCACCGATCTTCAGGCGGGTGGCGCGGTGGTCGGCATGATCGGCGACGGTATTAACGACGCGCCGGCGCTGGCCCAGGCCGATGTCGGTTTCGCCATGGGCGCCGGTACGGACATCGCCATCGAAAGCGCCGGCATCACCCTGGTGCGCGGCTCCCTGCACGGCATCGCCGATGCCATTGCTATTTCTCGTGCCACGCTGCGCAACATTCGGCAGAATCTTGTCGGTGCTTTCCTTTATAATATCCTGGGAATCCCGCTCGCGGCAGGTGCGCTCTACCCCGCGACCGGGCTGCTGCTCAACCCGATGCTGGCCGGCGCGGCCATGGCGCTGTCGTCCTTCACCGTGGTCAGCAACGCGAACCGGCTGCGCGGTTTCCAGCCCCCTCACTCCCGATCCTTCGCCCATCAGGAGAGGGAAGAGTGAACGGTTATTCCAGCACAACGGATACCGATATGACTGCTCTGCTCGTCAATCTCGCCGGATTGGGCCTGATCGGCCTGATCGTCTGGTGGTTCTGGAGCGTTCGCCCATGAAATTGCCGCCTTTCCCCAAACCGTCCTGGCTGAGCCGGCTGGGACTGGCTTTGACTTCGGTAGCAGCGGTGGTCGTCAGTTTTGTCGCCGCCTCGCTGTTGTTCGCCATTCTGCTGACGGTCGGACTGGTGTTCGCCGCCTGGCTGTGGTGGCAACTCCGCCGGCTGGTGCGACAGGCGCAAAAAGTCGCGCCCGAGGTCATCGAAGGCGAATACACGGTCGTGCCCGCGCGCCCCGCGCTGGAAGATCAGAATGCGCCCCATCGGGATCTGCTCTCCGACCCGCCGCCGCCCGCCGCGCCACCACGCGTAAAAATCGCCGTGCGTCCCGATCCCACCGCTGATCGGCGCACCCGAAGCATCTACGGCGAGCAGGTCCGATTGCTGTACGCGCAAGCCCTGCTGGGTAGCGTCGCCAGCCTGCTCGTTGCTCCAATGCTGGTGCTGGTGGTATGGGACGCCCTGCCGCGCGCGGTCCTGGTGATCTGGTTGCTGGCGCTGGAGACGACCGTGCTGGTCCGGCTGGCCCTGACCGTCGCTTACCAGCGCCGCCCCCATCCGGACGCCGATGCCGATGATGCCGACGCCGAACGCTGGGCCGTCCGCTACACCTGGGCCTGCGCCGCCAGCGGCGTTTGCTGGGGCGGTTGCGTCGTTCTGCTGGTTCTGTCGCCGTCGCTGGTCTACGACGCTTTCATCGCCTTGATGCTCGGTGGCGTCTTGATGGGCGGCGTCTTCACCATGAGTCCGGTGCTGAGCGCTTACGTCGCCTATGCCCTGCCCCTCGGCTTGCCGCCGGTGCTCTGGCTGCTGCTGCGAGACGATCCGATGCGCGCCGCCATGGGCGCCAGTGGCGTGCTCTACGTCTTGCTGGCGCTGGGAACCGCCCGGCGCTTTCACCAAACGCTCGTCCGTTCGCTGCGACTGGCGACGGAAAATCTGAGCCTGGCTCAGTCGTTCGCTCAAGCCAAGGAGCAGGCCGAGGCCAGCAACCGGCAACTGGCCGACCAACAAGCAGCCTTGCGCGACAGCGTGGGGGCGATGCGGGAACTTTACCAAGTGATCTCCACGCCGCGCCGCCACGCCAGCGACCGGATCCAGGCCATGCTGGCCATGGGTTGCCAGCGCTTCGGGTTGGCCATCGGCATCCTGTGCCACGTCGAAGACGAGCGCTACGAGGTGGTCCAAGTCATCGCCCCCGGCGGCGAAGTCGCTCAGGGCGACGCGTTTGCCCTGAGCGATACCTATTGCCACGACACCTTGCACGCCGGAGCGCCTCTGGGCTTCGAGCACGCCTCGGCCGGCCCTTGGCGCCAGCATCCCTGCTATCAAAAATTCGGACTGGAAGCCTATCTGGGCGCGCCGGTGCGGGTCGATGGCCAGGAGTACGGAACTCTCAACTTCTCCGATTTTCGGCCCCGGCCCACGCCCTTCACCGGGGTGGACCGCGAACTGATCCAGCTCATGGCCCAATGGGTGGGCGGCGCCCTGGAGCAGGAACGCATGGCTGAGGCCGCCCGGCGCCAGCAAACCCTGCTGGCCCATGCCTCGCGCCTGAACACCTTGGGCGAGATGGCGTCCGGACTGGTCCACGAGATCAACCAGCCCATCACCGCCATCACCCTGTACGCCGAAGCGGGCCTGACCCGGGCGCGCAACGACGCGCTGGCGCTGGCCGCAGTGCGGGGAACCCTGGAAAAAATCGCCGCCCAGAGCGCCCGGGCCAACGCCATCATCCAGCACATCCGGCATTTCGCCCGCCAGGGGAAACCCGATTACGCCACGGTTCGGATCGACGCAGTGCTCGAGGACATCGCCGACTTCCTGAAGTTGGAAACTCGTCGCCACCGGATCGACCTCCGCTACGACATCGCGCCGGATTTGCCGCCGGTGCTGGCCGACGCCCTGCAAGTACAGCAGGTGATTCTCAACCTGGTCCGCAACGCCCTGGACGCCATGAGCGCCGGGATCGGCAGGGAAGCCCGCACCCTGGCGATTTCGGCCCGCGCCGACCCGGAGACGGTCGAAATTGCGATCCAGGATTCCGGGCCGGGTCTGGCGCCGGACGTGCTCGACCAACTGCTGTGTCCTTTCTTCACCACCAAGCCCGACGGACTCGGTCTGGGGTTGTCCATCAGCCAGTCCATCGTCGAGGCGCATGGCGGCCGGCTGTGGGCGACCGCCAACGCCGGGACCGGCGTGACCTTCCGCTTCACCCTGCCGGTCGCCGCCGCCGCCCCGCCCACGCCGATCGCGCGGTCGAGGCGCTGTCTCTCGACGCGAGTTAGGCCGGGGGATCGCGCGTGATCGATTCCAGAGTTGCGCCGGCGCCCGGCGCTTGCAACCCCCTCCCGCCGCTCTCGCTCCCTGCCGGGGACCGAAAATCCGGGGCGGGGGATTGGCGGCGGCGCGGCGTCCGGCCGGCCTTCCTGGTCGCGCTGTATGTCGGCGTCGGCCTGGCCTGGGTGCTGCTGGGTGGCGATGGGCTGGCGACCGCCTGGATCGACGGCGCTCCTCGGTCGCTGCCGTTTTCCCACCTGCTGACGCACGCTCTGTTCGTTGTCGCCAGCGGCGCGTTCTTCTACGGGCTGCTGCATGTCCATGCCAGCATTCTCCATCGGACCACGCGGGACCGGGATATTCGGCTGGCCGAGTTCATCGAACAAATCACGGACGTAGCGTTCATCAAGGACCGGGAAGGGCGCTACCTCGCGTTCAACTCGGCGGGCGCGCGTCTGACTGGCCGGCCACTGGCCGAGTGCCTGGGCCGGGACGACAGCGAGCTGTTTCCGGCCGCCGTCGCCCGCAAGCTGATGGAAGACGACCGCCGGGTGCTCGCCACCGGCGCCGGGTTCGACTGCGAGGACGCGCTGACCATCGGCGACGACACGCTCGTTTTCCAGTCCACCAAATGGCCCTACCGGGATGCCGATGGCCGCATCGTCGGCGTCGTCGGCATCGCCCGCGACAGCACCGCCCTGAAGCGGGCCGAGGAGCAGTTGCGGCGCGCCAACGACGCCCTGGAGGAGCGGGTCCAGATGCGCACCGCGGAACTGACCGCCATCAACCGAACCCTGCAAGCCCAGATCGCCGCCCGCGTCGAAATCGAATACGCCCTGCGCGACAGCGAGGAGCGGTTTCGCCAATTGGCCGAGCACATCCGGGAGGTGTTCTGGGTATACGGGATCGCGGAGCAACGGGTGCTTTACGTCAGCCCGGCCTACGAGGAGATCTGGGGACGCCCCGCGCAAAGCCTTCTGGAACAGCCGCTGGAATGGATCGAGGCCGTGCATCCCGACGACCGGTCGCGCATCCGCGCGGCGCATGTCGAAAAGCTGGCATCGGGCGTGCTCGACGAGGAGTATCGAATCATCCGCCCGGACGGCGCGGTGCGTTGGATCTGGGATCGCGGCTTTCCCATTCGCGACGCCGCTGGCCACATCTATCGCATCGCCGGGCTGGCCGAGGACACCACCGCCCGCAAGCTGGCCGAGGACCAGTTGCGCCGGCAGCAAGTGGAACTGGCCAAGACCTCGCGGCTCAGCCTGGCGGTGGAAATGGCCGCCAACCTGGCCCACGACATCAACCAGCCGCTGGCGGCGATCGTCGCCTATGCCCAGGCCAGCCTGAACCTGCTGCGGCAGGACTGGGCCGATCCCCGGGAACTGACCGGCGCGATTGACGCAATCGTCAATCAGGGGCTGCGGGCTGGCGGCATCATCCGCCACCTGCGCGACCTGGTGCGCAAGCATCCGGCCGCCCAGACCGCGATCCATCTCAATCCCCTGATCCATGCCGTGGTCCACTACGCGCAACTGGAACTGCGCCAGGGGGGAGTGACGCCGCGCCTGGAACTGGCGGAATCCCTGCCGGCGGTGCTGGCCGACGACATTCAGGTACAACTGGTGGTGCTCTACCTGATCCGCAACGCCGTCGAGGCGATGCACGAAATCCACGATGGACCGCGCGAATTGACCCTACGCACGGTCCTGCTGGAGTCGCACACCGTGCTGGTGACGGTATGCGATACCGGCCCGGGTCTCGACGCCGAAGCATTCGCCCGGTTGTTCCAACCCTTCTTCAGCACCAAGCCCAACGGCATGGGGCTGAGCCTGTCGGTCAGCCGTTCGATCATCGAATCTCAGGGCGGCCAGCTCTGGGCGACGCCAAATCCCGATCGCGGCCTCTCGTTTCATTTCACCCTGCCCGTCCATTCCGCCCGCCGCCCGCCGCCCGCCCCATGAACGCCCCGCCGACCGTTTTTATCATCGACGACGACCCGGCGGTGCGCGACGCCATCGGCTTGTTGCTGCGAACCGACGGACTGGCCGTGGCCGCTTTCGCCAGCGCCACCGCGTTCCTGGAATCCCCCGCCGTCCAGCAACCCGGTTGCCTGCTGCTGGACGTGCGGATGCCGGGCATGAGCGGTCTGGATTTGCAAAAACAACTTCAGGCGCAGGGCTTCCAGACGCCGATTCTGTTCATGACCGGCCACGGCGACGTGCCGATGGCGATCCGGGCGATGAAGGCCGGCGCCTTCGATTTCATCGAGAAGCCGTTTCAGGGTGCGACGCTGCTGGAACGGGTCCGGGAGGCCCTGACCCTCGACGCCCGGCAACGCTGTCGCCAGGCCTGCCGCGCCGAGGCGGCGGTGCGCTTGGCCCTGCTGTCGGCGCGCGAGCGGGAGGTGCTGGAGCGAGTCGCGGCCGGGCAGTACAACAAAGTGATCGCCGCCGAACTCGGCATCAGCCTCTCCACCGTGGAAATCCACCGCAAGCGGGTGATGGAAAAACTTCAGGCCGAATCGCTCTCGGATCTGATCCGAACGCTGGCCGTGTCGAGCGATGAGGAATAGACGGCTCTCGTTCTCCCCACTCCAGCGAGGGAACGATGCGCAGGACTTACGAACGGCGGCGTTCGACGAAGGCCCGCAACGCGGCCGCAGCTTCCGGCGAACTCAATTGCTCGATGAAATGCCGGCTCTCCAGCGCGATCGTCTCCCGCACGGCATCGGCATCGGTCCGCTTCAGCAGCGCCTTGGCCAGACGCAGCGCCGCCGCGGGCTGCCGGGCCAGGCGCCGGGCTTTGGCCAGCGCCAGATCCAGCGTCGCCTCGGCGTCGGCGCCGATGGCGTTGATCAGCCGCCATTCCAGCGCCTGTTCGGCGCTGAACGGCTCGCCCAACAACAACAATTCCGCCGCTCGCGGATAGCCGATCTGTCGCGGCAGCAGCAGGCTGGACGCTGCTTCCGGGCACAGCCCGAGATTGACGAACGGCATTAGCAGGGTCGCCCCGGCCCGGACATAGATCAGATCGCAGTGCAGCAGCATCGTGACTCCGATCCCTACCGCCAGGCCGTTCACCGCCGCGACCAGCGGTTTTTCGAACTGGCGCAACGCGGCCAGGAATTGAAAAACCGGACTGTCCTCGCCGGTCGGCGGCGCGGCCAGAAAATCGGCGATATCGTTGCCGCTGGTGAAATTGTCGCCGCTGCCGGTCAGCACCACCACCCGGATGGCCGCATCCCGGTGGGCCTCGTCCAGGGCGGCGGTCAGCGCCGCGTACATCGCCAGCGTCAAAGCGTTCTTCTTGTCGGGATGATGAATGCGAACCCGCAACACCCCATCCTCCCGTTCGGTTAAAATCTCCGGCGTGCTCATCCCGTATCCTCTTTAATTAACGTAACGATTGCCGCCCGAAGCTTCGCGCCGCCGGAGGGCCGCCGAGGCGGCGGTGCGGCTTTGGCCCCACAGGAGCGGTAGAGGTGTTCGCCCGCCACTGTTACCAGGTGCCGCCATGACCATGATCCATAGCGCGTTGCTGACCGATCTGTATCAGTTCACCATGCTCCAGGCTTACCACGCCGAACGCATGCATGAAACGGCTGTGTTCGAGCTGTTCGTCCGCCGCCTGCCGCCGGAGCGGAGTTTCCTGCTGGCGGCCGGCCTGGAACAGGCGCTGGATTATCTGGAGAACCTGCGCGTCGCGCCCGAGGAGCGGGAGTGGTTGGCCGGTACCGGCCGCTTCAGCCCCGAATTCGTGGCGTCGCTGGCCGAATTCCGGTTCGCCGGCGCGGTGTACGCGCTGCCGGAAGGCGCCGCGTTCTTCGCCGACGAACCGATCCTGCGGGTCATCGCTCCGCTGCCGCAGGCGCAACTGGTGGAAAGCCGGCTGATCAACCTGCTCCACTACCAGACGCTCATCGCGTCCAAGGCCGCTCGCTGCGTGCTGGCCGCGCCCGACAAGCTGCTGGTGGATTTCGGCATGCGCCGCGCCCACGGCGGCGAGGCGGGGTTGCTGGCCGCGCGGGCCGCCTATCTAGCCGGTTTCGCCGGCACCGCCACCGTGTTGGCCGGGATGCAATTCGGCATCCCCCTGTTCGGCACCATGGCCCACTCGTTGGTTCAGGCCCACGATCGCGAGGAAGACGCCTTCGAACGGTTCGCCGCCGCCCAGCCCGGCAACGTGACCCTGCTGCTCGACACCTACGACACCGAGGCCGCCGCCCACAAACTGGTGAGTCTCGCGCCCCGCCTGCACGCTCGCGGCATCGCTATCCGGGGGGTGCGGATCGACAGCGGCGATCTGGCCGAACACGCCCGGCGGGTGCGACGCATTCTCGACGACGGGGGCTTGCGCCAGGTCACCCTCTTCGGCAGCGGCGATCTCGACGAACACCGCATCGGCGCGCTGCTGGCCGACGGCGCGCCGTTCGACGGCTTCGGCATCGGTACCCGGCTGGACGCCTCCACCGACGCCCCGACGCTGGATATGGTCTACAAGCTTCAGGAGTACGCCGGTCGGCCGCGGCGCAAACGTTCCGAGGGCAAGGCCACTTGGCCGGGCCGCAAGCAGATCTACCGGCGGATGGCGGCGGATGGTACGTTCGCCGGCGATTGCCTGGGGCTGGAGGACCGGCCGCACGCCGGCGAGCCGCTGCTGGTCAAGGTGATGGATCAGGGTCGGCGCTTGCAAGCGCCGGAACCGTTGAGCGCCAGCCGCGACCGGGTTCGGACGCAACTGGCGGCCCTGCCCGCGACCGTGCGCGCCGGCCAGCCGGCGTATCCGGTGGAGGTCGCGCCGGAGTTGCGCGACCTGGCCGCGCAACTGGACCGGGAACCGCACTGAAAGCCTCGTCCCGTTTTCGTAAACCCGTACCGACCGACCTCACCATGCCCAACCGCGATTGCTTACACCGTTTCCTGTTCGAACAACTGGCCGCCCGCGGCGAGATCGTCCATCTCGACGCCGCCTGGCGGACGGTGCTGGAACGCCGCGCCTATCCGCCGGTGGTGCGCCAGGCGCTGGGCGAGGTGGTGGCCGCCGCCACCCTGCTGTCGGCCACCATCAAGTTCGACGGCCTGCTGACCGTGCAAATCCAGGCGCGTGGGCCGCTGCGGTTGCTGGTGGCGCAAGTCGCTTCCGATTCCACCCTGCGCGCGCTGGCCCGCTGGGACGGCGAGCCGGCCCCGGCTCCGCTGCGCGATTTATGCGGCGACGGTACGCTGATCCTGACCCTCGATCTCGGGGCGGGCCGGGATCCGTATCAGGGGATGGTCGGTCTGCATGGCGACACCCTGGCCGAAGCGCTGGAAGACTATTTCGAGCGGTCGGAGCAGCTCTCCACCCGGATTTGGCTCGCCGCCGATGACCGGACCGCGGCTGGCCTGTTGGTGCAGCGTTTGCCCGACGCCGTCACCGCCGACGCCGATGGCTGGGACCGGCTGGCGACCCTGGCCGCTACCCTGGGACCGACGGAACTGTTACGCACGGATGCCTCTACGCTGTTGCGCCGGCTGTTCCACAAAGAGGACGTGCGCTTGTTCGCGCTGCGGGGCTTCCGCTACCGTTGCAACTGCTCGCGGGAACGCACCGCCGCCATGCTGCGCGCGCTGGGCGAGACCGAACTGCGGCAGGCGCTGGACGAACAGGGCGCGCTGTACGTGGATTGCGAGTTCTGCGGCCACCGTTATCCCTTTGATCGAGTGGATTTCGCCAGTCTGTTCGCCACCGCCACCCCGGCGGGCGCGTCCGCCGTCCGGCATTAATGCCATGCGCGCCCTGTTCGACTTGTTCCTCGATATCTGCCTGTTCCGCAAGGGTCCGCAGGATGTGCCGTCCTCGCTGGCGTTGCTGAAACTGTGCTTGCTGGGTTATGGACTCTCCGGGCTGCTGGTGCTGCTGCCGACCACGCCGGCGCCGGTAGCGATCCTGCAAATCCTGCTGGATCTGGCGCTGCTGGCCGGGCTGCTGCATTTGGCGCTTTGGCTGCGCCGGCATCCCCGGCGTTTCGAGCAGACCTTGAGCGCCCTGACCGGCATCGGTACGCTGATGGGCCTGCTGGCGCTGCCGCCGACGATCTGGATCGTCGGCCAGGGATCGGGCGGCAACATCGAATTGCCTTCGTTGCTGTTGCTGGTACTGATGGTCTGGAGTATCGCGATCATGGCCCACATCCTGCGCCACGCCCTCGAGATCCCGATTTGGGCCGGCACGTTGTACGCGCTCGGCTACATCCTCCTGTCCTGGACCCTGACCGGTTGGATCGGCCCGCAATCCGGTTGATACTTCACTGAATTGAGAATCGCACTGCACCGTTCCGCTCCCAAACCGGACGGGGAGACTTTGATTGATGCACATTCATATTCTAGGTATTTGCGGCACCTTCATGGCTGGCGTCGCCCTGCTGGCCCGCGCGGCGGGACATACCGTGTCCGGTTGCGACGCTGGGGTTTATCCACCCATGAGCACGCAATTGGCCGAGGCCGGCATCGCGTTGCGGGAAGGCTACGAACCCGCCCAACTCGACGAATTCCGACCGGACATGGTGGTGGTCGGCAATGTGATGAGCCGGGGTCGGCCCATCATCGAAGCGTTGTTGAACCGCAATTTGCCCTACAGCTCCGGGCCGGCCTGGCTGGCGGATTACATGCTGCGCGATCGCCACGTACTGGCGGTGGCCGGCACTCACGGCAAAACCTCCACCAGCAGCCTGCTGGCCTGGATTCTGGAGCACGCGGGGTTGGAACCCGGTTTTCTGATCGGCGGTATTCCGGCCAATTTCGGTCGGTCGGCGCGCTTGGGCCGCGCGCCGTTTTTCGTGGTGGAAGCCGACGAGTACGACACCGCTTTCTTCGACAAGCGTTCCAAGTTCGTCCACTACCGGCCGCGCACGCTGATCCTGAACAATCTGGAATTCGATCACGCCGACATCTTCCCCGATCTGGCCGCCATCCAGCGCCAGTTCCACCACCTGCTGCGGACGGTGCCAGGTTCCGGGCTGATCGTCGCCAACGGGCAAGATCCGAATCTGGCCGAAGTGCTGGCGATGGGCTGCTGGACCCCGGTGGAGCGTTTCGGGATTGGCGATTGGGAGGCGCAGGACATGGCTCCGGACGGCGGCGCCTTTACCGTCGATTATTGGGGCGAGCGGCAGGGCAGGGCGGAATGGACCCAGTTGGGCATCCACAACGTCCACAACGCGCTAGCCGCTATCGCCGCCGCCCGCCATGTGGGCGTGCCGGTAGCAACCGCCATTGAAGCGCTGGCTACTTTCCAGGGCGTCAAGCGGCGACTGGAAGCGCGCGGCGCGGTGGGCGGCGTGACGGTCTACGACGATTTCGCCCACCATCCGACCGCGATTGCAACGACGCTGGCCGGACTGCGCGCTCGCGTCGGCGCGCAACCGATCATCGCCGTGCTGGAACCGCGCTCCAACACCATGAAACTGGGCGTGTTCAAGGACAGTCTGGCGCCGGCGCTGGCGGCAGCCGACGCCGTGGTGCTGTACCAAGCGCCCGATCTGGGCTGGGATCTCGGCGCGGTCGCGGCAGCGCTCGGTCCGCGCGGGCAGGTTTGCCATTCGCTCGACGATACGCTGGCCACCATTCAATCCCAGGTCCAGCCGGGGACCCAGGTATTGATCATGAGCAACGGTGGTTTCGGTGGCATTCACGAGCGGTTGCTAGCAGCCCTGCGGGCGACCGCCGCCGATGGCTGAACGCCCCATCATCCTCGGCATGACCGGCGCGTCCGGCGTGGATTACGGCCTGCGGCTGCTACAATGCCTGCTGGAAGCCGACCGGCCGGTGCAACTGTTGATTTCGAAGGCGGCTCAGATCGTCATCCACATGGAAACCGACTTGCGTCTGCCCGGCCGGCCGCGCGACATCCAACGGGTGCTGGTGGATCATTACCGTTGTAACCCCGACCAGTTGCGGGTGTTTGGCCAGGATGAATGGACCGCGCCGCCGGCCAGCGGCTCGGCGCTGGCGCAAGCCATGGTGGTCTGTCCCTGCACCACCGGAGCGCTGGCCGCCATCGCCAACGGCAACAGCGACAATCTGCTGGAACGGGCCGCCGACGTCAGTCTGAAAGAGGGGCGCAAATTGATTCTGGCGCTGCGGGAAACCCCGCTGTCGGTGATCCATCTGGAAAATATGCTGCGGCTGGCCCGCGCCGGCGCGGTCATCCTGCCGACCAACCCCGGCTTTTATTACCGGCCGACCATGGCGACGGAACTGGTGGATTTCATTGTGGCCAGAATTCTCGATCAGTTGGAGATTCCCCACGCGCTGTTGCCGCGCTGGGGCGAACCACCGGAACCCAGGCGAACCCCCCCATGAGCGCCACTACTCTTCAGGAATTGCCGTTGTTCCCGCTCAACACCGTGCTGTTCCCCGGTGGAGTTCTACCCTTGCGGATTTTCGAAACCCGCTATCTGGACATGGTCAGCCGCTGCATGAGAACCGACAGCGGTTTCGGGGTGGTGACGATTCACGAAGGGCGCGAGACCGGTGGCCAACCCACCAGCATCCATCCGGTGGGCACCCTGGCGCGCATCGTGGATTTCGACCAGACGGACGATGGTCTGCTGGGTATCACCTGTCTGGGCGTGCAACGGTTGCGGGTGGTCGGCCACCGGGTCCAGCCGGATCACCTGCTGATCGGCGAGGTGCAATGGCTGCCGGACGATCCCGCGTTGCCGCCCCTGCCCAGTCACGAACCGCTGGCGCAGGTCTTGCGCGACCTGTTGGAGAACGAGGAACTGCAACTGTACATTCGGTTTCTCGCGCCGGACTGGGACAATGCCGCCTGGATCGGCAACCGGCTGGCCGAGTTGTTGCCGCTGCCACCGAGAATCCGCCAGGCGCTGCTGGAAATGACCGAACCCCAGCAGCGGTTGGACATCCTGCTGGCGATGTTCCAGGAACAACGGATCGCCTGAACGACCCCATGACCACGCCGGTCCACCGCCACCGCTTCGACCTTCGCGCCGCCGGCCGCCGCTTGCACGCCGAACGCCTGTTTCCCCCTCACGCCGCCGCCGGTCCCACCCTGGTCTTTTTGCACGAAGGCTTGGGCAGCATCGGTCAATGGCGCCATTTCCCGGCGGAACTGTGCGCCCGCACCGGCCTGCCGGGACTGGTGTACGAGCGCTGGGGCTACGGCCGCTCCGACCCGCTGACCGGGCCGCGCCCCGATGATTATTTGCACCGGGAGGCGCAAGACAGTCTGCCCGAGGTGCTGGCGGCCTGCGGCATCGCCGATCCGCCCATTCTGTTCGGCCACAGCGACGGCGGTTCCATCGCCCTGCTGTTCGCCGCCGCCCATCCCGAGCAGACCCGCGCCGTGGTCTGCGAAGCAGCGCACGTCTTCATCGAGGAGGAGTGTCTGGCCGGCATCCGCTTGGCCGTCGCCGCCTACGAGCAGGGCCCGTTGCGGGACGGGTTGCGGCGCTACCACGGCGCCAATACCGAAACCATGTTCCGGGGTTGGGGCGACACTTGGCTACGACCCACGCGTCGCCACTGGAATGTGGCAGCGGAATTGCCCCGCATCGCGTGTCCAACCTTGATCATCCAGGGCGCGGACGACGAATACGCCACCCGTGCCCAGATGGATGCCATCGCCGCCGGGATGTCCGGACCGACGGAAATTCTGTGGCTGCCCGATTGCGCGCACGTTCCCCACCACCAGGCGCGGGAAAGGCCGTGCTGGCTGCCATCGCGCGCTTCATCGGCGGGGTATGCGCTAATATTACATGCCTAATCCGTCCATGCAAAGTGAATTCCGGTCAAGGAAACCGTCATGTCCGAACTCGAACTGACTCCGGCCAGCGGCCGCCGGCATCCACCCATCCCAGCTTGCTCGCGGCGGCTGTTTAGCCTCCAAAGACATTAGCTTTTATCTGATGATCGTGCTGGCGTTGATCGGCGCTGCTCTATACAATTTCCGACCCGATGGCAGTCGCTGGTACTGGCACTGGATGATCCCACTCACTTTCGGTCTCATCTGCGTCATGATCCAGTGGCCCGATGTCGAGCCGACCCTGAAAGCCCGGCTGATGCTCGTCGGACGACAGATTTTGCATTGGGGTGGGGTGCTGCTCGCGATGCACATGGCGTTCGTCCGCTTCCGGGTCGAGTCTCACGGATGCCCTCGACGGTCGGCAGGTCGGCTTCCTGCTGATGGTCACCACCACCCTGGGCACCTTTCTGGCCGGCGTTTATCTCGACTGGCGGCTGTGTCTGGTCGCCTTCGTGCTGGCCGCCGGCGCGCTGGGCATGGTGATCTTTCAAAACCTCGCGCCCCTGCTGGTGCTGATCGGCGTCGCCGTCGTCGTCGCCTACTTCGTCTGGGCTTGGTGGTATGGCCGCTGGCAGGAGCGGAAGGCGTCTCAGACCAGCCCGTAGGATGCGGCGGGCTTGCAAACCGCATCGAGATTTCTTTTCCGAACTCAACCTCCCAGGGAGGATCTGTATGCTGACAAAAAATCGTTATAAAACAATTCTGCTATCGCTCGGCCTGGCCACCAGCTTGACGGGCTGGACTACGGTCCAGGCCGCCGATCCCGTACCACCCGCCGCCAAGCCTGCCGCATCCCCACCGGCTCAGACCGAGGCCCCGGCCAAGCAGGAATGGCGGATTCCCACCGGCGAGCACTGGTCGAAAGCCACCGATACCGAGAGACGAGCCTACGTGCTCGGCATCCTGAACATGGCGATGGTTGAATACCAGTTGAGCGGTCCCAATCCCAAGCACCGCACCACCGTCGCCAAGCTGGTCAAGGCCCTGGACGGCATGGCCGTGCCGCAGATTGTGGAAACCATAGACGCCTACTACAAGGCCAATCCCGACAAGCAGCAGCAGCCGATCATCGAAGTGATCTGGTTCCAGATGGTCGCGCCCAAGGCCATCCCGGCCAAGGCAAAGTAAGAGGACACACCATGAAAAAAATCGGTTTTCTAATTGCGATTCCAGCCCTCGCCCTCAGCGTCGGCTGCACCAACATGACGCCCACCCAGCAAAGCACGATGAGCGGCGCGGCCATCGGCGCGTTGGGCGGCGCGGCCATCGGCGGGTTGAGCGGCGGCAGCGCCGGGACCGGCGCGCTGATCGGCGGCGTGGCTGGCGGCGTGGTCGGCAACATTTATGGTCAAAATCAGCAAAAGAAAGGTCGCTCGGGCTATTAGGCCAAAGCCGCCGTTCGTCGAAATCCTCCCAGCCAATGCTCGTGCTGGCTGGGAGGATTTCGCTAGGCTGGGGCCGAACCGAGATCGCCGCGCAGTTCGGCGGCGGCATCGCGCAACTCGCCCAACAGTCGCTTTACGCCGGCGCAATCGTAATCGCGGCGTGGCCATTTGAAATAGCCGCCGCAACTCGTGAGAAATTCGCAGGTCCGGCACTCGTCCGCTGTGGCCAGCACGCTCGTTATCCATTCGCCGAGATCGGCATCGGCCGCGACCGTGGCCTCGACGCCCGCCAATCGTCCGGGCAGTAATTCCGCACCGTCGTCGGTGACGGAACGCAGATATTGCGGGTCCGCATCCAGCACCACCCACAAGGGTGCGGGATCGTCGTGGTAAAAACCCAGCAGCGCGCTGTGAAAGAATTCGACCGGCTGGGCGACGGTCGATTGGCGCAGATAGAACGCCATGACCTCGGCCAGTTCCTCGATCAGCGCCGGTTCGGGCTGGCCCGGTTCCAGCCACACCGCGAACTGTAGCGAAGCCGCCACCTTGACCGCTTTGGCGAATCCGGGCCGAACGGGTATGACTACCCGCACTGGATGGTTGTCGAGCAGTTCGGTGTGCTGGTATAGCAGGGGAAACTCGGCGGCGGGATCGGCCATCACTAAATCCACCGGCAACCCCGGCGCCCATGCGTTCAGCGGTTCGGAATCGGCGGCCAGGGACAACAGCCGCGCGCCGACGATGCACTCGGGTTCCTCGGCGGCCAGGGCAGTCACCAGCGCCGCCGGTTCGCGGGCGCGAACGATCACGCGTCTACCCCGGTAGGCCGGGGCTTGCTCTACGGGAACTTCGTAGATGAATTCATTCATGAGAGGTCAGCGATTGTACCAGCCGTCATACCAGCCGCCGTTGTACCACGGCCGGTTGTACCACGGCCGGTTGTACCACGGGCGGTCGTACCAGTCGTGGTGGCGCCAGTAGGGTCGGTCACGCCAGTAGGGTCGGTCGCGCCAGTAGGGTCGGCCACGCCAGCGCGGTCCATCCTGCCAACCCCACGGCTGTTGGACCCACCCGCCCCAGCCAGCGCCAGAATTGTACCACAGGCCGGCGCCGCCACCGGAGCCGCCGCCCCACGCCTTGGCGTTCTGGTCGGGAACCAGCACCCCGCCCAGCAGGACGCCACCGATGACCACCTTCGACCACTTGCCCAGGCTCAGCAGAAACTCCCGCCGGCCACGCGCCTCAAGATCCGCGGCCGCCAGGTCGCCGGGCAAGGATTCAGATTCGGATTCGGGTTCGGATTGTTTGTCGCTCATAACCACCCCCGCTGGATCGGCCTTTCTGGAATTCCCCATCGTACTTTGTCGTCGATCCTGGCATAAACTTTCTGAATTTCCGCTGAATACTGACTGCTCCCACGGACAACCACTCTCGGTCATCTTCCATGCGCAACCGCCGAACCCATCGCTCTCTATCCTATTTGCTCTTCGCCCTATCCCTGCTCGCTCTGGCTGGTCCGATAGTGGCCAGCGCCGTGGAAACCGCGCCGGGCCGTCTCCGCGTCGGCTTGGTGCTGGGCGGTGGCGGCGCGCGTGGCATCGCGCACGTCGGCGTGCTCAAAATGTTGGAAGAACTGCATATTCCGGTCGATTGTGTCGCCGGCGCCAGCATGGGATCGATCATCGGTGGGTTGTACGCGTCCGGAATGGCCCCCGAGCAAATGAGCGAGACCGTGCAACGCATCGACTGGCCAGCGGCGTTCGCCGATGGCCCACCGCGCGCCGATTTACCCTTCCGCACCAAGCAACAACAGCGCGTTCTGCTGACCGACAAGGGGGTCGGCATCAAAAACGGTTCAGTGCAATTGCCTCAAGGGCTGCTGCAAGGCCAGAACCTGCTGCTGCTGCTGGAAGAACTGTCGCTGCCTGCCGCCAATGTCCACGATTTCGACAAGCTGAAGGTTCCCTACCGGGCGGTGGCCACCGACCTGGTCACCGGCATGCCGGTGGTGCTCAAATCGGGCGAACTGGCCAAGGCGATGCGCGCCAGCATGTCCATCCCCAGCGCCCTGGCGCCGGTCGAAGTGGATGGCAAACTGCTGGTGGACGGGGGGGTGTCGAACAACGTCCCGGTGGATGTCGCCCGGGAACTGTGCCGCCCGGACATCATCATCGCCGTGGACGTAGGGGCGCCCTTGGCGCCCGCCAGCGAGTTGACCTCGATTCTGTCCATCACCAACCAGCTCACTTCGATCCTGACCGTGCGCAACGCCCAGCAACAGATCAAAACCCTGGGACGCAAGGACATCCTGATCACGCCGGACCTGAAGGATATCTCCAGCATCGATTTCAATCGCGCGCCGGAAGCAGTCCAAATCGGTTACGCCGCCGCCGAAAGCCAGCGGAGCGCGCTGAGCCGGCTGTCGGTGTCGCCGAATGCTTATCAAGCCGATCTGGCGGCGCAGCCAAAATTACCCAACGCCTATCCGGTCGTTGATTTCATCCGGATCAAGAACGACACCCGGCTGGCCGATCAGGTCATCGAGTCGCAATTAGGGATCAAGCCAGGCGACCGGCTCGATCCGCAACAACTCAACCGTAACCTCAACGTCATTTATGGCATGGGCGATTTCCAGCAGGTGAGCTACTCGCTGGTTGAGGAAGACGGCAAAACCGGCCTGGTCGTCGAAGCTCAGGAGAGCTACATTGGCGCCAACACGCTGAATTTTGGACTCTTCCTCGGCGCCAACCTGAAAGGGGATTCCCTGTTCAACATCAGCGCCGCCTACACCATGTCGCAACTCAATTCCCTGGGGGGGAAATGGCGCAATTTCGTTCAGATCGGTGGCAATATGGCGCTGGAGACCGATTTCTACCAACCGCTCAATGCGGATCAGGAGTATTTCATTAACCCCTACCTGAGCTACCAGCAGTACGACCTCGATATGCAAAACGATCCCCCGGCACAAAGCACCAGCACCCGCTTCCGGGTTCGCCAGGTCCAGGCTGGTATGGAAGTGGGCCGCAATCTGGAACACTGGGGGCGGTTGTCGTTGGGATTGCATTACAACGTCGGCAGCAACGATCTCCAGATTGGCCAATCCTCCCCAGAAGAAGAAGGCGATTTTAACGACAGTGGCTACTCGATCCGCTGGACGGCGGACACGCTGGACAGCCTCAACTTCCCGACCGCGGGCTATTTCGCCAGTCTTCGCTACTACAGCGCCCTGACCGCGCTGGGCGCCGACCAGGATCTCCAAACCCTCAGCCTGGATTTCACCAAACCCTACACCTGGGGCAAGTCCACGCTCATTCCCCGCATCCGGCTGGCCGGCACCCTGGACGGAGATCCCGGCCCACAAAACCTGTTCCTGCTGGGTGGTTTCCTGAGGCTATCGGGTTACCAGAGCGGTCAGGTTTCGGGACAGTACATCGCCTTCGGAGAACTGATCTACATGTACCGCCTGGACGATGCCTCGGCGGCGTTCACCATCCCCTTGTACGCGGGCGGTTCGCTGGAAGTCGGCGGAGCCTGGAACGACCTCGACGACGTTGGTTTCGATTCGCTGATCCCGGCCGGCAGCCTGTTCCTGGGCGCGGATACACCGTTGGGGCCGTTGTATCTGGGCGCTGGCTTGTCCGACGATAGCAATGCCTCGCTGTACCTGCTGCTGGGCAAGCTGTTCTGAATGGCGCGGCTGATTCTGTTCAACAAGCCCTACGGCGTGCTCAGCCAGTTCACCGACGCCGCTGGCAGGCCGACGCTGGCGGCGTATCTCGCCATCCCCGGCGTGTACGTCGCCGGCCGGTTGGACCGCGACAGCGAGGGGTTGCTGGCGCTGACCGACGACGGCGCGTTGCAGGCCCGCCTCAGCCACCCACGCCACCAGCGACCCAAGACCTACTGGGCGCAGGTGGAGGGTGTGCCCGACGCCGCAGCCCTGGAACGGTTGCGGCGGGGGGTTGAGTTGAACGATGGTCCCACCCGGCCCGCCGGCGTGCGGCTCATCGCCGAACCGGACGGGTTGTGGCCGCGCGATCCGCCGATCCGGTACCGGGCGGCGATTCCGACCGCCTGGCTGGAAATCACCCTGCGTGAGGGTCGCAATCGCCAGGTCCGGCGGATGACCGCCGCCGTCGGCCACCCGACCCTGCGCCTGATCCGTGGCCGGATCGGCGACTGGACGCTGGATGGGCTGGCGCCCGGCCAGTGGCGGGAACTGGCTGTGGCCGCGCCGATGCGCCAACGCTGGGTCGATTCCGCTGGCTATCGGCTGCCGTGCCGGGTGTGAGCGATCAGCACCGCCACCGCGCAGGACGCCATGCGGGTGCGGACGTTGTCGGCGCGGCTGGTCAGGATGATCGGCGCCCGCGCCCCCAGCACGATGCCGGCGGCGTCGGCCTGCGCCATGAAGGTGAGCTGCTTGGCCAGGATGTTGCCCGCTTCCAGATCGGGCACCAGCAGGATGTCGGCGTCGCCCGCCACCTCCGACTTGATCCCCTTGATCTCGGCCGCCACCTTGCTGATGGCGTTGTCCATCGCCAGCGGCCCGTCCAGCAGCCCGCCAGTGATCTGGCCCCGGTCGGCCATCTTGCACAGCGAGGCGGCTTCGGTAGTCGAGGCGATCTTGACGTTGATGGTTTCCACCGCCGACAGAATCGCCACCTTGGGTCGCTCGATCCCCAGAATCTGGGCCAGGTCGATAGCGTTCTGGCAGATGTCGCGCTTGTCGTCCAGTCCGGGATAGATGTTGATCGCGGCGTCGGTAACCAACAGCAGTTTGTGGTAAGACGGTACGTCCATGCAGAACACATGGCTGACCCGGCGCTCGGTGCGAATCCCGGTATCCGCGCGCATCGCTTCGTGCATCAGTTCGTCGGTGTGCAGGCTCCCCTTCATCAGCACTTCCGCCTGACCGTTGCGCACCAGTTCCACCGCCTTGGCGGCGGCGGCGTGGCTGTGCGGGACATCCACGATCTCGAAGCGGCCGATGTCGATCTGGTATTTATCCGCCGTGGCGCGAATCTTGTCCGCTGGCCCGACCAGAATCGGCAGGATCAAACTGGCCTCCGCCGCCTCCACCGCGGCAGTGAGCGAGGACTCGTCGCAGGGGTGGGCGACGGCGGTGACGATGTCGGGCAACGGGGCGCAATACTCGATCAGCCGATTGAACTTGTCATGGGTCTGAATCGCCATCGAGGCCAGCTCCGGCCGCGGCGCGACGATCTTCTCCGCCGGCGCGATCACTTCCACCGTCGCCTCCATCACCGTCTCACCGCGCTGGTTGACGGCGGCGCAAGCGAACACCACGATCTGACGATCCGGGTGTTTTTCCCGCGCCTCGGCGGTCAGGGTGAGGGTGTCGTTGAGATACACCGGCCGCAGGTAACGAAACGACTGGGCAGCGAACACGCTGCCCGGCCCCGGCAACTGGCAACCGAACAGTCCCGAGAGCAGACTGGCGGCCCACATGCTGTGGCCGACTCGTTGGCCGGCCTGATGCTGGCGGGCGAATTTCTCGTCCAGGTGGGTGGGATTCAGATCGCCGGACAGGGTGGCGAAAAGCTGAATGTCCAGCGGTTTCAAGGTGCGGATCAGGCTGGCCTTCTCGCCGATCTCGATTTCGGCAAAGGTGCGATTGGTCATGGTGTCGGCGTTCATGGCGATTCCTTCCGAAGCGAGCGTCGCGGGGTGAATGTTCAGTGATTCGATCATCAGTCAAATTCTAGCTGATTCCGCATTGCAACATTGATCGCCATTGGAGTTCGAACTCATGATTCACGCCACCGGCCATCTCTTTGCTGGCATTCCGGCCGCCCTGCCGGCGGAACAATTCGACATTCTGCTGCAAACCGGCGCCTGCCGGCTGGAGCGCATCATTTCCATCAGCCATGCCACCCCGCCCGGCGAATGGTACGACCAGGACGGGGATGAATGGGTGATTCTGCTGCAAGGCCGGGCTGGGCTGCGCTTCGCCGACGAGGACCAAGAGCGCGAACTTGCCCCTGGCGATTACGTCTGGATTCCGGCGCATTGCCGGCATCGGGTGGAATGGACCAGCCAACATCCGCCGGCGGTCTGGTTGGCGCTGCATCTCTAAGGCAGCGACGCCCAATGGTTCAGCTTGGTTTCAGCTTGACCTTGTAAAATATCGGGCTTGTGGCATCATTGTTTATATCGGACTTATTTAGTCATAATTCGGGGGACAAACAATGAACAAGCAATTAGCGATGGTTTTGGCAGGTGGAATCCTGAGCATGGGCGTATTGACGGCAGCCAACGCGGCTGACCCGAAGCCGCAAGACACGGTCGACTATCGCAAGTCGGTCTATACGATTATCGGCTGGAATTTCGCGCCCATCGGCGCGATGATGAAGGGCGAAGTCCCGTTCGACGCCGCTGCCGTGGCCCGTCACGCCCAATATGTCGAAATGATGAGCAAGGCGGCCCCCGAGGGTTTTCCGAAGGGTACGGGGCCGGATGCGGTGAAGGATACCGAGGCCAAACCGGAAATCTGGACGAAATCGAGCGAATTCGAAACCAAAATGACTAATTTTCAACAGGAAGCCGCCAAGCTGAATGAAGTCGCCAAGACGGGCGATGAGAAAGCCATCAAAGCGCAGTTCGGCAAGACCGCTGAAACCTGCAAGGCTTGTCACAAGGCATTCAAACAGGATTGACGTCGCCGATCCCGCTCGCTAAAAAGGCCATGCTCGCGCATGGCCTTTTTCATTTTCGCCGTCGCTCAGCGCACCAGCAGCCAGACTGCCGCACCTGCGACTGCCAGCGCCGCCAGCCCCCGCCACGGACTGACCAGGCGCGGGGCTGAATGCAGCCGTTCCAGCGGCAGGCGCTTGTGTCCGCTCAACATCGGATGGATCAGGTTTTCGCGCTTGACCAGCAGGTAGAACAGCACCGCCGATAGGTGAACGGCGATCATCAGCAGCAGCAGGTTGAAGTTGAACTTGTGGATCGTGGTCAGCCAGTCGCTGGTATCTTTTGACACCCAGGAATACAACGGCCCCTCGATCAGGATGTCGTCGTTGGCAAATAGGCCGGTGCCGGTCTGCACCAGCAGCAAAACCAGCATCGCCACGATGGACCAGGCGCCCAGCGGATTGTGACCGAGATAGTGCGGCGTTTCGCCGTGCAGCAACGCCTTGACATAGTCCAGCGCTGCGCCCGGCCCGCGCATGAAATCGCTGAAGCGGGCGGTATCGCTACCCACGAATCCCCAGATCAGGCGAAACAACACCAGTGCCAGCACCGCGTAGCCGCCCCAGACGTGGTAATCCATGGTGCTGCTTTCCTCGGCGGTCAGCCATTGCGCGATCATCAGCGCCACTAACGTCCAGTGAAACAGCCGGGTCGGCAGGTCCCAGACCTTGACGGTTTGCAGGGTTT
Source organism: uncultured Gammaproteobacteria bacterium (assembly GCA_963719395.1). Lineage (GTDB taxonomy): Bacteria > Pseudomonadota > Gammaproteobacteria > Competibacterales > Competibacteraceae > Contendibacter. The sequence goes on from CAVRCC010000036.1 coordinate 34,143, forward strand.
CCGATTTGTCGGACATGAACGAATCCTCGCTGCGATGAAAAAAGTCACAAACAGAACTTATTGATTCCACCGGGTCAAAATGACAACGATTAACATCTTGCTTGACCTGAAATCCAGGCTTGAGTTAATTTGAACCCTATTATGAACGCGCCATCCCGTGAACGGTTAGAACTGCGACTGAGTCACCCGGCCTCCTGATTGGAGCGCCGGGGCTTGTTGCTGGTCAGTCGCCATCGCTGTCGAACCGTTCGAGGATTGCTTCCCATGTCCGACCCCTACCGATCCCGCATCGTCTTCTCCCCCAGTCCCGTCGGCGTTTATCGTTCCGTTTTCGCGCGAGCCCTCTCCCTCGCCCTACTGCGACTAATCTGCGGTCGTCGGGCCTAGCGGCGGCCTGGCGGCCGTATCCGCGCCGCATTCGTACTTGAACCCCCGCATACCATCGAGAGAGAGGAATTTCCCATGCACGTTGACGCCACCCAAAAATACCGTCCCTTCCCGCCCGTCCGCCTGCCGGATCGGCAATGGCCCTCCCGAACCATCACCCAGGCGCCGGTCTGGTGCAGCGTGGACCTGCGCGATGGCAACCAGTCTTTGATCGAGCCGATGGGCGCCGACCGCAAGCACCGCATGTTCGAATTGTTGGTGCAACTGGGCTTTATGGAAATCGAGGTCGGCTTTCCGGCCGCCTCGCAGACCGATTTCGACTTCGTCCGCTATCTGGTCGATCACCGGCTGATTCCCGACAATGTGAGCATCCAGGTGTTGACCCAGTCGCGCGAGCACCTGATCCGCCGCAGCTTCGAGGCGTTGCGGGGCGTGAACAAGGCCGTCGTCCATCTCTACAACTCCACCTCGCCAATCCAGCGGCAGGTGGTGTTCGGCCTGGACAAGGCCGGGATCGTGGACATCGCGGTCTCTGGCGCCCGATTGATACGGGAGATCGCCGCCGAGTATCCCGACACTGAATGGACCTTCGAGTACTCGCCGGAAAGTTTTAGCGCCACCGAGCTCGATTTCGCGCTGGAAGTGTGCGAGGCAGTGGTCGAAGTCTGGCAGCCGACTCCGGAGCGCAAGGTGATTCTCAACCTGCCGGCGACCGTGGAAATGGCCACGCCCAACGTCCACGCCGACCAGATTGAGTGGTTTTGTCGCCATCTCCGCCGCCGCGATTCGGTGCTGATCAGCGTCCACCCGCACAACGACCGCGGCACTGCCGTGGCCGCCGCCGAACTGGCCTTGTTGGCCGGCGCGGATCGAGTCGAGGGCACCCTGTTTGGCAACGGCGAGCGCACTGGCAACGTCGATATCGTGACTCTGGCGCTGAACCTGTTCACCCAGGGCATCGACCCGAAGCTGGATTTGTCCGACATCAACGCCGTGGTGCGCGCCGCCGAGTACTGCAACCAGTTGCCGGTGCATCCGCGCCATCCCTATGCCGGCGAACTGGTGTTCACCGCGTTTTCCGGCTCGCACCAGGACGCGATCAAGAAGGGTCTGGCCGCGAACGCGGGCAACGAGGTCTGGGACGTGCCTTATCTGCCCATCGACCCCGCCGATGTGGGCCGCACCTACGAGGCGGTGATTCGGGTCAACAGCCAGTCCGGCAAGGGCGGCATCGCCTATCTGCTGGAAAAGGACTACGGGCTGCGCTTGCCGCGCCGCCTGCAGATCGAGTTCAGCCAGGTGGTGCAGGCCATCGCCGACGCCACCGGCAAGGAACTGACCTCGGCCGACATTTGGACGGCGTTCGAGATGGACTATTTGCAACCGGCCGAGCCGTTCCGCTTCGTCGAACACCGCGCCATTCCCGACAGCCATGCCAGCGGGGTGTGCAAGCTGACCGCCACGATCCGCGAACACGGGCGGGAGCGGCTGATTTCCGGCAAGGGCAACGGCCCCATCGACGCCTTTACCGATGCCTTGAACCGGCATTGCGGACTGGACGTGCGGGTGGTGGACTACCACGAGCACGCCATTGGCGCCGGCGCCAACGCCACCGCAGTGTCCTATGTCGAGTTGCGCATGGACGGCGAGCCGGCCTCGCTGTTCGGCGTCGGCATCGACAGTAACATTGTCACCGCCTCGCTGAACGCGGTGGTCAGCGCCGTGAACCGGGCGCTGCGCCAGTCGCCAAGCGAAGTCGACGAGGGCGTGGAACCGGCGCGGCGAGTGGTCGGGTTGGGGGCGTGAACCGGATGCTCCAGCATCCGGTTGGTCATCACGGCTCCCCTGCCAAACAGCGTTCGGCCGGCCGTTATGGTCTCGTGCTGGACGCTGTTGCCGCCTTGGTGCTGCTGTTTACCTTGACCCGGTTCGCGCTGGCGCTGCGCGTGGGGGGCGAGGCCGACTGGACGGTCGGGATGCTCGCTCGCGCGGCGGCGCTGGGCCTGCTGTACGATCTTACGGTTGCCCTGCTGCTCGCCCTGCCGTTCGGCCTGCTGCTGGCAGTATTGCCCAACCGCTGGGCTTGGTTTCGGTCCACGCGGGCGATAGTGTTGTTGGCGATGGCCGGCGGCATTTTCGCGTTGCTGTTCGGCGCGGCATCGGAATGGTTTTTCTGGACCGAGTTCTCGTCCCGATTCAATTTTATCGCGGTCGATTACCTGATCTACACCCATGAAGTGATCGGAAACATCCGCGAGTCCTACCCCATCGGCTGGATTCTGGGCGCGCTCGGCGGTTTGTCGTTGCTGGCGGCATTCTCGGTCCGCCAACGGGTCACACGGCAACTGGCCAGCCCAACCCCTCTGAAATTCCGCCTGGCCGGCTTCGCCGCGCACGCGCTGTTGGCGGCCGGCCTGCTGACCATCATTTCCGGCAGCGCCCGCGACGGCATCCCGAACGTTTACGCCCGCGAGATCGCGGGCAACGGCTTGTTCGAGTTCGTGCGCGCGTTTAAAGATAACGAACTCGACTACGCCCGGTTTTACCGAACCCTGCCGGAAGACACGGTCTACGCGGGACTACGCAAGGAAATGCTGCTGACCGGCGGCAAGCCGTTGAGCGCCGATCCACACGAACTGGCGTACCGGGTCGTATCCCAAGGACCAGAATTGCACCCGAACGTGGTGCTGGTCTGCATGGAAAGCATGAGCGCCGACTTCATGCAAGCCTTTGGCAACCTGCGAAATCTCACGCCGATCCTGGACCGCCTGACGCGGGAAAGTCTGTTCTTTCCCCGCGCCTTCGCCTCGGGAACGCGCACCGTGCGCGGACTGGAGGCGCTGGCATTGTCGGTGCCGCCCATGCCGGGCAACGCCATCGTGCGGCGCCCGCATAACGAGCATCTGTTCTCGCTGGCGTCGGTCTTCAACGCCAAGGGCTATGCCAGCGCGTTCATCTACGGTGGCTACGGCTATTTCGACAATATGAACGAGTTTTTCGGCCACAACGGCTATGAAGTGATCGACCGCCTGGCCGTGGACAAAAGCCAGATCCACCACGAGAACGTCTGGGGAATCGCCGACGAAGATCTTTATACCAAGGCGCTGGAAACCTTCGACGCGGACCATGCCGCTGGCAAGCCGTTCTTCGCGCACATCATGACTACCTCGAACCACCGACCTTACACCTATCCCGAGGGCCGGATCGACATTCCCTCCAAGACTGGACGCGATGGCGCGGTCAAATATGCCGACTGGGCGCTGGGGGATTTTCTGGCGCGCGCCGCCAGCAAGCCTTGGTTCGACAATACGGTGTTCGTGATCGTGGCCGATCATCAGGCATCGGCAGCCGGCAAGACCGACCTACCGCTGGCGCGCTACCGTATTCCGCTACTGATTTACGCGCCCAAGCTGTTTCCGCCGGCGCGTAGCGGGCGCCTGATCGCGCAGATCGACATCGCGCCCACCCTGCTTGGCCTGCTGCACTGGTCTTACACCAGCAAGTTCATCGGCCATGACGTGAACCGGTTGCCGCCCGGCAAGGAACACGCTCTGATTAGTACCTACCAGACCGTCGGTTATCTCGAAAACGACAAGCTGGTCGTCTTGGAGCCGGGCCAGCGGGTGCGCGTTGAAACCGTGGACTGGGATTCACTCACCACGCGACCGGCCGACGATGACCTCGCTGCCATCGAGGAAGCTATCAGCGTGTATCAGGGCGCGAGTCTGGCCTTTAAGACGGGTTTGTTGCACGAGTTGAATTGAAGAGTTGTGGCTCGGATGAAGCGTGGCGAAATCCGGGAAATCCTCAGCTTCCAGCCTGTCGGTTTCAGTCCGCATCGGTCATGCTCCAGACTGGGATGTGCTACCTAAATCCTGCAATAGGGTACCGAAAGTGAGGTGAAAAAGGTAGACTACTCAGTAAGTTAACAGCGCCTTGTGGCGTTCAGAGGAGTCACCTTTTCCATGAAGAAGAAGTCTACCCAAAAAGCAGTTGCCAAGTCACCCCGTAAAGCGCGCGGCACAGTGCGCAAGGTGCGAATCCAGCGTGGGGCGAAGAACTTGACCCGGCAGGCGGGACTGATCCCGGTGCTAAAGTTTCACGAGCGGGTGGGGTTGGCGGGGTTGTTGGACAAGGCCGTGGCTCAGTGCCGGGGGGCGAGTGCCGTGTACACGCTGGGTGACGCGATGCTGCTAACGATAGTCGGACTGATCGGCGGCGCCAGGTCGCTCCTGCAAGTGGTGCGGCTCTGGTCGGATGAGGTGCTGCGGAGCTGTAGCGGCTGGTTGCGGATTCCGGATGACAGCACGTTGGGGCGGCTGTTCAAGCAGGTGCGGCTGGGGCAGATCGTGCAGCTCGAGACGGTAGTGCATCAAGTGCGCCGCCGCGTCTGGCGCTTAGCGTTACGCAGCGGGGGCGCCACCGTCGGGGCGCAGCGGCGGCTGTGGATCGACGTGGACTCGACGGTTAAGACGGTGTATGGGGAACCCGAAGGAGCTGCCAAGGGCTACAATCCGCACAAGCGGGGGGCGAAATCGTACCATCCGCTGTTAGCCTTTTGTACCGCCACCCAGGAGATTCTTCAAGGGTGGTTACGCACGGGGAATGCGTACACCAGCAATGGGGTGGTGGAGTTCATGCAGCAATTGCTGGCGCATCTGCCGACGCGGGTACAGGTCGTGTTTCGAGGTGACAGCGGCTTTTTTGTCGGGGCGTTGCTGGCGCTGTTGGAGGCGCGCGGGCATGGCTATCTGATCAAGGTCAAGCTCAAGAACCTGACTGCGCTGCTGGCGCGCAAAGATTGGACGGCCGTGCCGGGCCAAGCCGGTTGGGAGTGTTGTGAGTTTTTATATGCCTGTCAGGACTGGAACCGACTGCGGCGGTTCGTGGCCGTGCGGCTGGATACCCGGATCGATCCCAGCAGCGCTAAGGCAGCGGCCGAGGATGGCTACGTGTACTTCTGCTATGTGACCAGCGAAGCGTTCGCGCCGTGGCAGGCCCACCAGACCTATGGGGAACGGGCGACCTGCGAGACCTGGATTGAGGAAGCCAAAAACCAGATGGGCTTGGCGCATCTCAAAACCGATACCTTTCTGGCGAATGCGGCGTTATTCCAGTGTGCCATCCTCGCCTATAACACCCTGCAGTGGATGGCGCTGGTCAGTGGCGAGGCGAGCCTGCTGCAATGGGAAATCGCCACCCTGCGCCGCGAGCTCATCCAGGTGGCCGGGAAGTTACTCACCGGCGGCCGCCAACTGCACTTGCGGATACCTCCTTGCTCACTCTATCCGTCGGCCTGGGAAGCGTGGTGGGCCTTGGCGGACGAACCCACTTAACCCCACGCCTGGCAGCCAGTATCAGACGAACCCACTTAACCCCACGCCTGGCAGCCAGTATCAAACCGAACTCGTAGCCTGCCGGCAACCCGGTGGGTAGGGCGATCTCTGCCTCGGGTTCGAGAAAGTCCCGGAAAACGGCCTAAAAACAGATTCACCCTGGACTAAACTGGGTAAAATCCCAGTTGAACCGTGGGTATAGCACTTAATTTGTACCGTCAATTGGTGGTTTTTTCACCACCTTCTTTATGACATAAGGAGATTGCAGAATTTAGGTGCTATATTTTTAATCCTGAATTCGCCTAGGTATGTTTAATATTTTCAGGATTTTGAGTATGGTTTTAATTCCTATTCTTCGCCCAGTTTATGGCCATGACACCATCTCAAGCGTGGGAAAACGGAGAACGGAAAACAATGCTATCTTTGTCAGAATCCGGAATGTGCTGTCAAGACGTTTGTTTTAGAATACGCGTATCACGGGTATCTGTATGAAGTAAAAAAGAAGATCATTATCCACAAGTCGTAAAGGAGTGCTATAGAATTTTATTATCAAGTGCAATTAGAGGATTAGAAGATTAGAAGATTAGAAGATTAGAAGATTAGAGGAAATAGGGTCGTATGAAGGGCTGGGGAAAATATGTTTGGTTTTCCGGCCTTGGCCGGGCATTTGAGGCAAGGCTAGCATGCGCCTTTAGGGCGCATGCCGTAGATACGTCACTCCTTCCTTGATACCCTGCACTTGGCTGCTATCAAATGCTGTTTGCGCTATGCCACTTTGTAAACAGCACTTAATGCGTGACGGTTTTCTCGGTCACACTCGTGATCGTCACTTTACCCTTAACGATCTTCACTTCGTAGACGCGCACATCCTCGTGCCCCTCCTGCAGGAGGTAGACCGAATACGAGGTCGTCGAGTTCTGCACGATGCGGCCGATCCCGCCGCCGCCGCGCATGGGATAATTCTTGTCCACATCTGCGAGAATCGCTTCGTAAATGCAGACCGATTGTTTAATCGTATCCATCATACAGTTCCTCATTGCTGGGGTAGCGGCGCTCGCTGTCTTCGACGGCGAGAACCCGGTCAGCCAGAAGGCCGCCACAAACACGGCGGCAACGGCCATAATCCTATTTCCAAACATCATCTTCGGTTCCCTCCTCAGACTTTGCGGTTGGGCCGCGCCGTGAGCATCTTACCCGCCTGGACTTCGGCGGCGGTGCGCGGGTAGTGCCTCTGCATCTTGGCAGGCCAGACCGAGAAGAGTGAGGTGATCGGCATCTGTAGCGTCGGGCGCGGTACAAAGCCGGGAAGCGGGTTGAATGCGGCTGTGATCAAATCCGCAAGCGCGAAGCTCCGCAAGGCCTCGCGCCAGGGATAGGCGTTTTCCGCCCGAAGCTGCATCCCCGATCCCATCACCGCCTTCATGTCGTCATCGGCGACCCCGTAACAGGCCGCGGCATTGGTATCGCCCGATGACGAGCAATGCGGCTTGCCCACGTCGACGTGGTCGAGGCCCAAAAGGTGACCCACCTCGTGCACGTGGGCGCGTTGCATCACCGGCTTGCCTTTGCTGTCGGTGCGCTTATTGTTGAGTCTCGTGTCCTTACTGTCGTAGAGCGTTGAATGCGAGCCGAACCATTTCTCACTCACGTCCAGGCGCACCACATCGATCGTGTGATGGTTGCCGGCTGCGCCCGCATCGTTGCCGATCAGTTTGAACCGGCACCAGACGTTCGGGTAATAGGTCTCCCCGCCTTTGGCAAAGGAAAAGGCCCCGGCATCGTTGATCAGCCAGAACTTGCCATGCCAGAAGGATTCGGCGGATTGAACGAAATTCGCCTTCCAGGCCTTCCATGAGGCGTCGGTCCATTTGATGATCTTGCGGGCGGGTTCAGTGGCGTCGCCGTAGTCGTGATGGGTTCCCTTGGCTGCACCGCCCGCGGGGTTAATCTGGCGAAAGCCCATCTTGAGCGTCAGCGTGATCTCCGCGTTGTTGTAGGGGTCGCAGACGTCGGTGTTGAGTTCGGCATCGAACCGCTTGAAGGACAGTTTGCTTTTCATCGGCTTCTCCGGAAATCGCGGCAGTCATGAAATAAAGGTAGGACATCCAATGAGCCTAATCGCCCAATTCGTCCTCGACAGGATGTCAGAATCCTCCGATGGAGTAATTTTGACGAATTTATTGCCCCGCTTCCTTTTTGAAAGCAGGGAATCACTTGAGGCGCCAGGCGATAGTCCATGAGGCCTTCCACCGTCTGCACCCCCAGATCGAACTGGCGGCTGACATCGGCTACCGTGCTGTGGACCAGTCACTTCAAGACCTCCTGCTCGATCGCCGTGGGGTGCGGGCGGTTGGGGTCGTACCAGGCGCAACGCTAGGTCGTGGTCGGTCCGCCCTCACAGGACGGACAGCAGTAGCGTTTCGGCCGGATTTCGATCACCACGTGACGTCCGAACACCGACAGGTGCCGCAACCAGATCGGGCGGCCGAACCCGTGAAACCGGTCGATCGTGCGGCCACAGCGGTGACACTGCGCCGTCCGCAAGGTGCTTTCCACCTCGATCAACACCGTGCCATCTTCCAGCATCCGGTTAACCAACACGCGAACCTCGGGCAAGTCCAACGCGGTACGGCAAGAGTGATCGGCATCGTCAGCCATCCAGCAGCAGGGATACCTGATCAGCTTTCCACAACTCGGCATCTCGATGCCATACCGCAACATCTTGTGGCCTCCACGGGAAATCTCATTGAACTTGTTATAGCAACCAACATACCAAACTGTTATTAATGAATAACATGTTGATTGGTATGTTTTTTTAGCATCACCTCCGATTTCGATAAACCTAGCTGGCTCGTTATGGACCGCCTGAAATCGGTCCGGTTGAAAATATTCATTTTGCAAAACAATCACTAAACCTGAATTGAAGCAGGATTTCGGGCCGGTTCATTTTGGATCGGAGCGCCGACACCCTCCCAAAGCAGTGGACGAATGGGTTAGGATATTCGTTACCGACTATCGCGGTAGGCGGGGTCCATCTTTGCCCGATTCCACCCGACCATTGCGCCTCCCGCCAATCTTGCCCCGTTCACCCGTCTTCCGTAGTAGAGAGACCACCGGCATGACCACGGCGACCTACCTCGACTCCAAAACCCTGCTCAAGCAGTTCGAAGTGCTGCGCGCCGAGCAGAAACAGCAGGAGACGCGGATTGCAACCAAGGAGCAACTGGACAGCCGCGACCGTGACCGGGCGCTGGTTCGGGAAACCGCCGTCCATACCACCGAAACTCTGTTCCAGGCGCTGGCCAAACTGCAAACCACCTTCGAGGAAACCAATGATCGGCTGACCAGGAGCATGGCGGCCGAGGTGAAGCGGCTGGCCGACATCCAGCGGGCGCGCGAGGTCGAACAGGCCCGGCTGGTTAGCCTGAACAACGTGCGGCTGGCCGCCGAAGTACTCGATATTTTGCGGCAGGAACACCAGCAAGCCCTGCACGCTCTCGACGCCCGTTACCAGAAGCAGTTCGAGCAACTGGACAAGGAGATGAGCCAGCAGCGCCGGGTCTGGACCGAGGAACAGGAAAGCCACGACGCCCATCGCACCCAACAACTCGAAGCATTGCGGAAAAAGCGCCAGCAGGAAGAGGAGGAGTACGCCTACCAGCTCGCTCGCCAGCACGGCGAACAGGAAGCCGCCCATGACAAACGCCGGCGCGAATGGGAACGCCAACTCGCTGACGAACGCCAAGCCAAGGAAAAAACCTGGGCGGCCCGCGAGGCGGAACTGGCCAGCCGCCAACCCGAACTGGCCGACTATCAGGCCCGGCTGGAGCACGTGCCGCAGCAACTGCTGGAAGCGACCCAAAAAGCTCGCGAGGATGGTTTCCGCGACACCTTGCGCGAGGAAGAACACAAAGCAGCCCTGCTGGAAAAAGAGCGCGCCGCCAAAAAACAAACCTGGGAGCTTCGGGTCGAAGCGCTGAATCGGACCATCGCCGAGCAGAAGGCCAAACTCGCCGATCTCGCCGAGCAATTGCAGTCCGCCTCGATCCAGGCGCAGCAACTGGCGATGACGGCGGTGGCAACCGGCAAGGAGCACGGCGCAACCGCCAGTTAGGAGCCGGACCATGAAGAAGGTCAGCGAAAAAAACACCAAGGATGAGATTCTCGCCGCCTGCCGCGAACTGGAACAGGCCTGCGAGAAGCTGAACCCCTCGCTTTCCCTTAAAAAAGCCAGTGGCGCGGCGACCAAGCGGGAATTGCTCGATGGCTACCGGGAACTGGAAAGCAGCTATCAGGCGCTGCTGGCCGAACGGAAGCCGGCCAGGCCGGTCGCGCCGGTACCGGCTTCGTCCTCTCCCGGACTACCGGCAACTACCGAACCGTCGTCCCAAGCCAAGCCGCTCCGCCCCTCCGCGCCGCCACAAACCGTTTTATCCCAGGCCCCCGAAAAGCAGGCAGCCCCCGAGGAACCCGTCATGCCGGAACCCGTCAGTTCGCCCAAACCCAGGGAAACTCTCCCACCGGTCGCGATGGACAGCGTCATCGCGGGACTGAACCGGTTGGGCGATCAATTCAATCTGGCGTTGAGCCAGCTTTCCACCCAGTTGCTCGCCGAGGCGGGACGGCTGCGCGACGTGAGCCAGCAGGCCGAGGAACTGTCCGGGCAACTTGCCCGGCTGTACCAGTTGCGCGAAGTCGCCGAGGAGACGCTGAGCCAGTTGCTCGCCCAATACGACGACAGCCTCGAACGCTACGCCCAGGAAAAACAACAACGCGGCGAGGGGTTGGAACGACAATGGCAGGAGCAAAGCGGCGCTTGGCGGCAGGAAAAGAACAGTCACGAACAAGCCATCGCCGAGCGCAATGCCGATACCCAACGGCAGACGGTACGCGAGGAGCAGGAATACCGCAGCCGTCTGACGTTGGAGCGAGAACGTCAGGCCGAGGAATGGAAGCAGCAATGCAAGCAGAAGGAACAGGCGCTGGCCGAGGACAAGGAGAAAATCGCCAGGGAATGGACGGAGCGGGAAAAGGAACTGGCCGAGCGCGAAAAGCAACTTGCCGAACTCAAGGGCAGGGTCGAAGGCTTCGACAAGGAGCTGGAAACGGCGGTCAAACGGGCCCGGGAAGAGGGGGTCGGCGCTGCCCGCCAACAGGTCCGTCTCAAGGCCGAACTGGCGGCTCGTGAGTTCGCCGGCGAGGAAGAGGTGTGCCAGATGCGCCTCGCCACCCTGGAAAAGACCGTCGCCGAACAGGATGCCCAGCTTGCCCGGCTGGCGCAACAACTCGAAACCGTGCTGAAACAGACGCAGGAACTGGCGGTCAAGGCCATCGAGGGGTCTTCCAACCATGCCTCGTTCCAGGCCCTGCGCGAAATCACCCTGGAACAGGCCAAGAACCCATCAAAGTTGAAGTAGCGTCGCTTAGGGGTTGCTGAAGCGCGGTTTCCACAACGAGCGTTGAAGAACCAAATTTTATAAAAAACCGATTTTTGGTGCGTCGCACAATTTTTTGCTATATTCGTCTTATCCTGATCATCCGTGTTTGGGGTTGGATAAGAAGAATATGTATATCGTCGACGACCCAACGCTCGCGCTCATTGCCCGTTTTGTGGGGGACGCCCCGCATCTGAACCTGTCCGATGCGGAGTTTCTGCTCCGGCAGATCGCGGCCATCGAACAATACGTCGAGCCCTTCCCACGCCACGAGCGGCAAGCGCGGGCGCTGGAATGGATCGAAACTCACGCCAAGGAATATCGTCAGCAGTGGCAGAAGCAGGCGGCGGTTGAAACCTTGGCTCGGACACGATGTCCTGATTGCCCCCTGACGGGCGGCGACCGGTCGGCGTCTTGCGCGGTCCATCGCCGGTGGCTGCAACTGTTGCGGCGTTACGCCGCCGACGAGCTTTCTTCACGCGAATACGTGGAAGAGAGTCTGAGGCTGTTGGATGCCTATAAGAGCCGGCTGAAAGTGGGTCAAACCCGCCCGCGGTTGCGGTACGCGCAGCCAGCGCTCAATTTCTGAGTGGTATTTCGTGATCCACGCCCCGCGCACCGACACCGCTGGCGAGGGTGGTCGCCAGCGGTTGGGGTGGGCCATTAAAACAGTTTGAAAACGTAGCCCAGCAGCGCGGCGGCCGATCCCAGGATGGCGATGATCGCTAAAACCAGGGCCAGGGTAGCGCGCGATGCCGTCGGTCCGCCGGCCTGAGCTGAAAGGTTGGCCGCGGCCTGTTGCACGGCGCGCTCGGCGGTTTCCCGGGCGATGGTTTCGATCACGGGCTGAATCCCGGACCGAACCATCTGGATGATCTGCTGCTTGAATTCCGGGGTGCCGGTCATCATCGTCAGCGTTTCCCGGCTCTTATTGCCAATCTGCTCCTCGATCTGCTTGGCCAGTTCGTCCCGATTGAGTTCCAAGCCGCGGGCAATGTTGCGCTGCGAAACCCCCTCGCTGACTTCGCGGGCGGCCTGTTCGGCCACGCTCCGGGCGCTTTCCTGCGCGGTGCTGCGCGCGGTGCGTTCGGCGGTGCCGCGGGCGATTTCGGTGGCAACCTGCTTGGCGGCCTCCTGCGCGGCGCGCACCGCCGCGTGCGCCGCCCGCCGGCCCAGATCCTCGGCCACGCCTCGCGCGGTCTGAACGGCGATTTCCCGCGCCAGGTTGGGCACCAGTTCCTGGATGGTGTCGCGGGACACTTTTTCGGCGGCCGCCCAGGCCGCGCGCTCGGCGATCTGCTCGATGTCGCCGATGGAAACCGCGGCGGCTTGGGCGGATACCGCAGCCGGAGCGATGATCGGAACCGCCATGGTGGGCGGGGCCGGTGGCGCCTTTTCGACCACGGCGGGCATGGGGATGGCTGGGGTCGGCGGGGTGGCGGGCACTTCCATCGAGATGGCCGACACGCCTTCGCTGACCATCCGCAACACGTCATCGAGTTGTTCGGGCGTGTAGGGCTTGGACAGGAAACCGACCGCGCCGCTTTCCCGGGCGTCCCGCTTGTCCTCGTCGGTGGCGTTGGCAGAGCACATGACGATGGGCGGCGAACCTTGGAGATTCTGGCTGGTGATGGCCCGGCTGGTCTCGAAACCGTCCATGCCGGGCATCATGACGTCCATGAAGATCATGTCGGGCTTCCTGGTGTCCAGGTACTTGATGCAATCCTCGCCCGATCCAGCCCAATCGACCTCGACGCCGCGCTCCAGCAACAGCTTGCGCAAGGTCAAGTGAGCGACCTTGGAATCATCCACCACCAGCACCTTTTTAATATTCATGCAGGCCTCCTACGGCATGAGAAGCGTCGTTCTTTCGCGATGCGTCGCGGTTCCGGACAATTCGCGGGTTATTAATTGGTGGCGATCCCCGTGCGACGACCGGGAACCGGGACTAAGCTTGTTGGGTGATCGTCGCGAGATTCACGGAATCGTTCGCACGAAAACCCTCCACTTCACAATTGATACTTTAAGCCAAATCTATCCGAGGAACCATGCCATGAAGAGAACCCTGGTCGCATTACTCGCTCCCCCCGCGGCGGTCATCAATTACGGTTGCGCCACCCAGACCGCCGCGCCCATCGGGGTGTTCTGGCTCGCCAGCCTGGCCAGCATCGGCTACGGCGTCGCCGGCGGTACCCTGGGCAGCCTGCTGGGCGCGGGCGGTCTGGTGACGGCGGGCGTCCTGCTGTGGCTGATCGCCACGGCCTGGGCCCGTCTGGTGATCGGGGCGGTGGAAAGCGATCTGCTCCACCGCGCCGACAGCACTCACGATCACCAGGTGGAGCCGTGCATCGACGAGTCCGATCCGTTCAGCCAATTGCGCAGCAATCCCTGAACGCCACCAACCACGGCACGCCACGAGGGAGGCCCGCCGCCTCCCTGAATCGTTTCAGGGCCGCTCATCCGCCGTCTCTTTGGATCGCGGTAGCAGATCCTCGCGACTGATGCCCAGATACAGGGCGGTGGCGCTGGCGATATAGATGGATGAGTAGGTGCCCACCACGATGCCAACGATCATGGCGACCGAGAAACCGTGCATCACCACGCCGCCGAAGAAATACAACACGATGACCGACAGCAGGGTTACGAAACTGGTCATGATGGTGCGCGAGAGCGTCTCGTTGATCGAAAGGTTCATGATCTCCAGCGTGGAACCTTTGCGCCGTTTGCGGAAATTCTCGCGGATGCGGTCCAGCACCACCACGGTGTCGTTGACCGAGTAGCCGATGACCGCCAGCACCGCCGCTAGCACCGTCAGGTCAAATTCGAGTTGGAACAGCGAAAACCAGCCGACGGTAAAGAGCACGTCGTGGATGGTGGCGGCGATGGTGCCGACCGCCAGCCGCCATTCAAAGCGGAACATCACGTAGATCAAGATGCCGAGCAGCGCGCCCAGCGCCGCCAGCCCCCCCTGTTCGACCAATTCCTGGCCCACCTGCGGGCCGACGAATTCGGCACGCGCCAGCGTGGCCCCGGCGGCGCCCTCGGCGCCCTGCAGGGCGTGCAGCACGTCGTTGCTCAGGGTGGCGGCGTTGCTCTGCGCGTCGCGGGGTGGGATCCGGATCAGTACGTCGCGGGCGGTGCCGAAGTGCTGGGTTTGGGCATCGCCGAAGCCGGCCTTGGCCAGGGTCTCGCGCACCTTGGGGATTTCCATCGGCTGCGGATACTGCACTTCGATCACCGTGCCGCCGGTGAAATCCAATCCCAGGTTCATGCCCCGGACCAGCAGCGCACCGATCGCAATCAGCAGCACCGCGACGGACCAGCCCATCGCCAGCTTGCGCCAGCGTAGAAAGTCGATGTTCGTGTTGTAGAGACTGAATCGCCCCATAGTCATATCCCGCATTGCCGTTCAGACGGTCAGCTTTTGCAGCTTGCGGCCGCCGTAAATGAGATTGACCAGCGCCCGCGAACCGGTGACCGCCGTGAACATGGAGGTCACGATGCCGATGCTGAGCGTGACCGCGAAGCCCTTGATCGGGCCGGTGCCGAAGCCGAACAGCATGATCGCCGCGATCAGGGTGGTCAGGTTGGAGTCGAGGATGGTGTCGAACGCGCGGTCGAAACCGGCGTGGATCGCCGCCTGCGGGCTGTTGCCGTTGCGCAGCTCCTCGCGGATGCGCTCGTAGATCAGCACGTTGGCGTCCACCGCCATGCCCATGGTCAGCACGATGCCGGCGATGCCGGGCAGGGTGAGGGTGGCTTGCAGCATGGACAACGCGGCGATGATCAGCACCACATTGGCGGCCAGCGCGGCGGTGGCGATCAGGCCGAAGCTCTTGTAGCGCAGGGTCATGAACACGGCGATCACCAGCAGCGAGAGGGTGGCGGCGCGGAAGCCCTGGGCGATGTTTTCCTTGCCGGCGCTGGGGCCGACCGTGCGCTCCTCGATGATCTCGATGGGGCTGACCAACGCGCCGGCCCGCAGCAGCAGGGCCAGGTCGCGGGCTTCGCGGGTGCTGTCCAGGCCGGTGATCTGGAAGCGTCGGCCCAGTCGGTCGCGGATGGTGGCGACGTTGATGACTTCCTCGACGGTGTAGGCGGTTTTCTTCAACTCGCCGTCCACCCGTTTGGTCTCGGTCTTGTTCTCGATGAACACCACCGCCATGCGCTTGCCGATGTTGTCCTTGGTGGCGTCCTCCATGCGCTTGGCGCCCTTGCCGTCCAAGGTGACGTACACTGCTGGACTGCCGCTCTGCGAATCGAGGCCGGAGGACGCGTCGACGATGGAGTCGCCGGTCAGCATCACCCGCTTCTGCAACAACGCCGGCCGGCCCTCGCGATCCTTGTACAGGCGCGAGTTGAGCGGGATGCGACCGGTGGTGGCGGCCTGGTTCCAGTCGTTTTCCTCGTCCGCCAGCCGGAATTCCAGGGTGGCGGTGGCGCCGAGGATTTCCTTGGCGCGGGCGGTGTCCTGCACGCCGGGCAGTTGCACCACGATGCGGTCGCTGCCCTGCTGCTGGATGATCGGTTCGGCCACGCCCAATTCGTTGACCCGGTTGCGCAGAGTGGTGATGTTCTGTTGCAGGGCAAAATCGCGCTTTTCCTTGATCTCGCTCTCGCCCAGGGTCAGTTTCACACTCAGCGGTCCCGGCTCGCTCTGTTGCAAGCTGGGCAGGTTTTTACGCAGCGCCTGGGCGGCCTTATCGCGTTCCGCCGCGTCCTTGAATTCCACCTGCACGCCGCCGCTGGCGACGCGGCCCACCGAGGCGTACGGCACTTTCTCGGTGCGTAACTGGGCGCGGACTTCGTCTACGTAGCTCTCTTCGATCTGCTTGATGGTGGCGTCCATGTCGACCTGCATCAAGAAATGGACGCCGCCGCGCAAGTCGAGACCAAGGTACATCGGATTCAGACCCATCGCCCGCAGGAAGCCTGGCGTCGCCGAGGCCAAATTGAGCGCGACGATGTAATCACGGCCCAGCCGATCCTTGAGGATGTCGGCGGCCTTGAGCTGTTCTTCCGAGTCGGAGAAGCGGATCAGGAGGCGATCGCTTTCTAGCTCCAGCCGCTTGTGGGGTAGCTTGTCGGCATCGAGCAGGGCGGCAACCCGGTTCTGGAACGCCGCGTCGATGGCGATGTTGGCGCGGGCGCCGGAAATCTGCACGGCGGGGTCTTCGCCAAACAGGTTGGGCAGTGCGAAGATCAGGCCCCACAGGACCACGAGGCCGATCAGCAGGTACTTCCACCAAGGATATTGATTGAGGGTGTACGGAGTGGACATGACACACCGGTTCCCGCCAGGCGCCAGGCGGCGCGCTGGCGTTGGGTTAGAGATTGCCCTTGTAGGTGCCCTTGGGCATCAGCGAACCCACGGACTGCTTCTGAAGCTTGATCTGCACGCCGTCGGCGATTTCGAGTTGCAGAAAATTCTCACCGATCTCGGTGACGCGGCCCAGCACGCCGCCACCGGTGACGACCTCGTCGCCCTTCTTGATGCCCTCGACCATCTGCTTGTGTTCCTTGGCGCGCTTGGTCTGCGGGCGGATCAGCAGGAAGTAGAACGCTCCAATCAGGATGATGGGAAACAGCAGGTTCATCAGGCCCATTTCCGCGCCGCCGGGGGCGCCGGTCGCCTGGGCCATGGCGGCGGGGATCAGGAAGTTCAGAATGCTTTCCATTGTAGAGTTCCTCGTTGAGTGGCCTCGCCTCGGGAACGGGTTGGGGGCGAGACCGCCTTTTCAAAGTGCGGCATTATACACGGGCAAGGCGATTGGCCGCGTTTTTCGTGAAATTCCACGGTTAAGGCTCGCAGGATCAAGGATTCGCCTTGCTTGCGGCCTTCCTTGCGGCCCGCATCCAGCCCCTGCCGTTTCCATTTCTGGGTCCACTCGATCACCCGTTCCGCCAACATGTTCCGCACACCACTCAGACGGAGTCCGTAGTTGTGCGGGCGATCCTGGAGCACATCGGCGAACCCGCCACCCCGCCCCGCGTCGCCCAGGCGCGGGGGCCGCCGGAGTGGGACGAAGAATCCGGGGATGTCCCCGCCCGGGATGACGACGGGCCGATGCCGGGCGATCCCCTGGCCCAGCCGGAACCGGAGTACGAGTTCGATCGGCGGGGGTCTTGGTAGCGGCTCGGCCGGGCTGCGGGGCAGGTCGTTGCCTACGGCCCGAAGCCTCCCGGATTCCGTCGGCTTGCCGAGCCCGAACCCAGCCCTCTCTCCCCCTCCAGACCCAAAAAACCTCCTCGCCCGGGGTTTCTCTTGGGTGCGAACGCCGCTGATTGACCCTTGACAGGGTCGGTGGACGGGGGGGGACACTGTCATGCAGGCGGTTGGATTTCCTATCCTTCTTTGTGTGCGGTTTTTCATGCGGCATCCCAAGACGGCCTGAAAAGTAGTGCTCGCATTGCATGGCGTAGCGGTAGGCGTCGGCGACGGCCGAGTTATTCGGGGTGTAGCGATCGAGCAGCCGTTCCAGTTGCGCGGCCAGTTGCTCGAAATCGGCGCTGCCGTAGGTTTGAACCCAATCGCTGTAGGCGTGCGGCTCGCGTTGCCGGTCGGCCAATCGCTGGCCGATCGAGGCGTACAGCCTCATGCAGGGCGTCATGGCCGCGACCGTGACGCCGGTTTCCTGGCCCCAGGCGGTGGCGAGCAGGAAATCGGTGTAGCGACGCGTCGTTGCGCCGGGCGCTATTTGGTCCAGATTCAGTCCCCAAGCGGTGGCGACACCTTCGATGTAGCTCCAATTCTTGGAGAACCCCACCCGCCAGTTCGTGCAGTTCCCGAAAGCCGGCCCAGTCGGGCGCCTTGGCGGCGGCGATGGCGTAGGCGCGGGCGAAGGCTTGCAGGTAAAACGCATCCTGGCCGATGTACCCGGCGAAACGCGGGCGGGGCAGCGAGCCGTCGCCGATGCCTCGCACGAAGGGTTGATCGAGACAGGCTTGGGCCAGATCGGCGTTGGCTTGCCAGAGAGTGTGGGAAAGCGACATCGCAACGGTTCCTTTATCAAACGGCTGTGGTCCCGATATTATGCCGTTCATAATCGCTGCCAAGGAGAACGCCGATGGCCCCCCGCGTCAGGAAAACCTTGGCCCCACCGTCCGAACCGCCCCAACCCGTCGCCGATTATCGTTTCGATGCGGCGCGCAAGAACATTCCGCCGGCGGGGCTGGCAGCGCAGGGCAAGCTGGCAGAGCCGAAGCGCGCATCCGCTACGCCTGCGATCCGCACCGTTAGAGGAGATTGAACCATGCAAATGATCGTGGAATACCCGGATTTGTTGCCGGACGCCATGCGGATGAGTCGCAGCGAATTCGAACAGGAAGCTCGAATGGCCATGGCGGTGAAACTGTTTGAGATGGGCAAATTATCTTCGGGTTATGCAGCGCAACTGGCCGGAATCGAAAGAGTTGACTTTATTCTGGCGCTCTCCAAATACGGAGTCGCCTACTTGAATTACCCCCCTGAGGAACTGGAGCAGGATATTGCCAATGCCCTCGGCAAGCGCCTTGATCACTAACACGGGACCGCTGCTCGGCCTTTACGCTGCTGTTGGCAGTCTGCAACCTCTCCGCGTGCTTTTCCCTCGAGTCATCGTACCGTTTGAGGTGAACCTGGAAATGTTTGCGGGTGGAAAAACGAAATTTGGGGTTGATCTCTATCGCGCCGATTCATGGCTGGAAAAGCGTGGTTCGCCCACAAGAATTTTGCCAACCGTTGGCACGCGGGCTGATCCAGGTGAGGCAGCGGTGATCTCGCTGGCCATAACCGAGCGTATTGCCGACGTGTGTCTTGACGACTTGGATGCCCGCCGTCTTGCGCGAATCCTTGGTTTACGGGTCACCGGTTCCATCGGCGTGTTGTTGGCCGCGAAATCCGAGGGTGAGCCGATCGAGATTCGACGCGCGCTAGACAACATGCGCCGCCAAGGTATCTGGATTTCCGACAACCTGATGCGTCAGGCTCTTTTGGCGGCAGGCGAATGAATGGGTACAATAAACGGCTTCGACGCCGGCACGGCAGGAAATCCCCATCCAGCCGGTCGCCAAACCGATCCTGTGCAGCCCGTTCGCGGAACCCGACCGACACTGGGTCTACGACACGCACACCGGAGAAGCCCGCCAGGAAATGGGTCGCCGCCCGGCGTCGTACTGGTACAAAACCCGGCGCACCGGCTTGGCGCAACTCGCGCTGCTGGTCGAGGAAGAGCGCTACGATCTGCCGCTGGTGAATCTGCTGCGCGAGGACGTGAAACGCTGGCGCGAGGCGAACTACCGCAACGCCACGCCTATGGGACCATGGCGGCGGATTCTCCCTCGACGCCAGTGTGCGCCTCGAGGCCCACGACCGGCACGGCCTGGAACGCCTGCTGCGCTACTGCGCCCGACCGCCCTTCGCCGCCGACCGGCGGAAGGAGCTCGAGTTTGGCAAGCTGATTTGGCCCACTTCGGCACTTTCATTTGGCCCACCTGGGGTACTTCATCATCAGGTGCTCGGTGAGGGCTGGTGAGCCCTCTGCTCGGGTTGCCGGTCAGGGGGGTAGCGGCGCTGAAGGATAGGTGTCGGTGCGTTCGATGAGGCGCGGCGCGCGGCGATGCGAGCACTTTTTTCAAAGCGCGTCATTATACACTGTCCTCGGAAAACGGCAAATTGGTGGTGATAATCCAGGCCGTTCGTTCGGCGCGCTCGCTGATGACCTGAAACAACCACTCGGCACCGCCCTGGGCAAAAGGCACGTAGCCCACCTCGTCCAGGACGATCAGGTCCAGCCGGCTCCAGCGCTGCAGGGCACGGCCCAACCCCTGCTGTTGCTGGGCTTCGACCAATTCGTTGACCAGGCCGGCGGGGGTATCCACTTAAGCCGGGACAGTGAGTAATTTCAATGGGTTAAATTTTGCCGGTGTTCTTGACTTTCGGGGCACGGGCAAGGGGGCCATCCGCGCCACCATCCAGTCAAACAAGTCCGGGAAGGACGTTCTAAACAGGCGTTCGGCGGCGGTGGTCCCATCGGCGCGTTTGAGGTCGAAGTTGTGAATCACGGTCATCACCTTCAGGCGTTGGGTCGGTATCCCTCTGGCGCAATGATGGAGTTGCGACAGATAGCCATTGCGGCCCTCGACGGCCGAGGAGGCGCGCTGGAATTGCCCCGCGAGGTCGCGGGCCCAGGCGTGGTAGGTTTCGAACGCGGACGGCGTCACCGTCGCGGTGAGGGGGTGCTGCAGGAGCGCGGCCTGAGCCTGGCGGAACGCCTGCTGATAGGCTGCTTTCAGGGCCGGGGTTTTGGTTTTCTCCACCTGGGTCTGCCAGTAGACGACGGGCAGCAGCTGCTGCTGTAACCACCTTTGAGTCGGTTCGTCGAGCGCCAGCGGGGCGATCTGGTGTTCGACCCCGAGCCACCAGGCATCGACCAGGGCGGCGATCCCGGGAATTTGGCGCTGGAATTTGGCGACCGCCGCTGGATGGTCGCGCGCTGTATGAGAGGCACGGAGGGTGTTGAGGGTCGCCACGGCTTGGTGCAGTTGGCTCTCGACCTGGGCCGAACTCTGCGCCGCGCTCTCGGCCAGGGTGAAGGGATGCACGGCTTGCGAGGCCTGGTGCAGCGTACTTTGATAGGTCGCCTGGTCGGCCCGCAGGACCTCGGCTTGCGCGCTGAGGTGGGCGAGCCACCGCCGTTGGACGTGCGTGTCGTGCCCCTTGGCCTCCAACACGCCGAGCTGCTGCCGGGCGTGGGTCAGTTTCTCTTCGACCTGCGCCAGTTTTAACCCCAGGCTCACCCCCATCACTTTCGCGAGATCCCGCAAGGCATGAAATAAATCCGGCACGCTGGGGCATCCCAAGCCTTTCAGCGCCAGCTTGATCAAGGCTTTGGCCCGATCGCTGACGATATACCGGAGTTCCAAGCCCACCCGCGTCACGGCGGCCTGAACCCGTTCCTGCCAGGTGTCATAGGTTCTATTATCGGCCGCCTCTTCCAGCACCAGGTAACCCGACACTAAATCCATCATCACCAACACCACCACTTGATCGAAAAAGGTCTCGTCGGCGCCGGCAATAATCTCCAGCCGACGCCCCGCTTGACCGAACCGCTGTTCCTGTTCCGCTGGGTAGGCCAAGATGACGGCTTCCATCTGCGTGCGTAACGCCCTCAAGGCACTCGGCGAGACCGCCAGGTAACGCTCGAGCCGGATCCGATGAAAAAACTCGGAAATCCGCTCAACGCCTACCCCGCCTTTCAGGCCAAAGACAAATAGCACGGCCAACACCAAGACCCGCAGCCACTGCGCGCCCTGCTCGTGTTCCCACAGCTCCGCTTCCGGCACCTGCCGGGCGCGCTCGCGCAGCCCTTTACAATGCCGATCAGCACTACTCTTCGGTAGTCCCGTCGCCTGAGCCAGCTTCCTGATCGATTGCGGGCCTCGTTCGCGCAGGACCGTGAGAATTTGTTGGCAGCGCCCTCGTAGGTTCATCCCGTCCACCGGTCTGTCAGTAAATCGCTACCATATCATCGCTCCTTGGGCTTGATCATTCTCGGAGTGAAAGACTTAAACTGTCCCGCCTTAAGTGCTGGCGGCAGGCGGCCACGCACAGCCCCGTGGCCAAATGGGTTTTGCCCGTGCCCGAGTCGCCGATGAAAATGATCGGTTCGGCCTGCGCCAGATAGCCGCCTTCGGCTAGCTGGTGCAGGCGGGCGGCGGAGACCTGGGGCGCGGCGCTGAAATCGAAGTCCTCCAACCGTTTCAGCCGGGGCAGGTGGGCTTTCTGCACGCGGCGCGCGATCAGGCGCCGCTCGCGGTCGTCGACCTCGGCGGCCAGCAGGCTGGCCAGAAAGGCCAGCGGTGACTGCTGCTGCCGCACGGCATCTTGGGCCAAGCGCTCGCACTGCGCGGCGACCGTGGTCAACCGCAGGATGCGGCAGTACTCCTGGATAGTGGCGAGGTCCAACGCGGCGGCCGCGGTCATGACACGTCTCGGCCAGGCCGGCCCGGCGGTCAGGAGTGGTCATAACATCCAGGGCGGCAGGGGCAGGGTGAGATGGTGGACGGGAGCAGCGCCGAGGGGGACAAGTGGATCGCGGGCGGCACCGGCAGCGTCGCGGCGGTCAGGAAATAGCGGACGGCCGCGCCGTCGCGAGCGCCACTGCAGGGCCTGTTGGATCGCGCGGGTCAGCTGCGGATAGCCGTGCTGCCGACCGAGTTGGAGCAACTCGATCATCTGCCGCGTGCCCTCCTGGGGACCGTGCCGTTCCCGGAGCAGCGTCCAGAGTTGATCGTGCGCCGCCGTCCACCGTCCTGCCGCCCGCCATTGCGCGAGCGGGGTGGAACCGGCCAGCGCCCCGGGCTTATGGATGAGCACGTCCAGGTAGTGCTCCAGGTCGAGCACCTGCTGGCGGCGGCGATAACAGCGGGCGTGGCAAGCGATCTCCTGCCCGGCCCGCCAGATCGCCACCGCCGTAGGGAGAGACCCGGACGCGCACCTGAGTCCGGGCGGCAAGGGGGTGGAATACCAGTTGGTCCGGACTTGGACGCACCCTTTGCCGTCGACCCGGCCCTCCTGTTCTTCCGTCAGGTCCAGGTCCTCGGCGGGCAGCGGCAGCAACTGGGGTCGTTCCACCACCAGCGCCTGACCCACCGTCAACGCGCGTTCCTCAATGACGCGGTGCTCGTCGGCCCGACACGCGTGCAACAACCGCCCGTTGAGGTGTCCCAACTGGCCACTTGGGGGATCGGGACGAGGTGATTCCGGCGGAAATAACCCACCTCCCCTTCCACGCCTCCTTTCTCATGACCTGGGCCGGCGTGCAGAACGCGGCCTCGAACTGCCAGTGCGAACGAAACGCGATAAAGCGCGTCGTTTCTTGCCGTTGGTGGCCACGGAGAATCTTCTTTGACCGCGCTGGCCAAATTGTCGTGGCGCAACGTCGAAATACCCCACCAAAATAATGAAAGGCGTGCTGTGCGCGTCCAGAAAGGCCTGCTGGGTGGCGCGCGGATAAGCGCGATGAAACGCGGCCCCACCGGCCATGCTTCGCACCACGAACACCTGCGCCACCTGGCGCTCGCCGGCCAGATCAACGGCCGCCTCATACCAGTCCACCTGGCCTTCCACTCCCCAGTCATAGCTCTGCGGGATAAAGACTTCGGGACTGAGTAACCCCAGCTCCGCTTTCCGCGCCCGCACGTACTGCCGGACCCGGCGTTCGGAAATCGGCTACTGCGGCTGCTCGGCGCACAGGCGCGTGTAAATCCGATGCGCGGTATGCTGTTGTTTGCGCGGCGCTTGACGGTCCTGTTCCAACATCGCATCGATGAACGGCCGGACCGGCGTCAAGCGCGGACACGACCGCACCGACCGCCGGCGCTCCGGTGGCCACGCGCTCTGCAACGCTTGGCGCACCAGGCGCCGGTGGACCCCCAACTGCCGGGCTACACCGGCAATGGTCCCGATGCCAAACTCGTATTCCCTCGGATCTGTTCGAATAGCCCACTTCTGTCTCCCGTTCATCAGGGCTCCTCGGTCGCCTGGAAATCAGGTCGACAGAGTAAGCGTTAGCCACAGTCAGGTGGGCCAATTCAGATTGCCGAAGTGGGCCAAATCAGATTACCGAACTCAGAGCTAGACGCCCAGCGGCTGATCGACCATCTGCCCAAGCCCGGCCCGGCCGGGCGCACCCCGCTCATCCTCTCGCCGCTGGAGCTGATCGGCCGCATCGCCGCGCGGGTCCCGCCGCCGCGGCAACACCGGCATCGCTACTACGGCGTACTCGCGCCCAACTCGCCGTTACGCCCGGCGGTCACCGCCCTGGCGCCGGCTCCGGTAGCGACCGAGTCGGTATCCAAGCCCGCCATCGAGGCAGCGGCGGACGACCCGCCGCCGGCCCTCGGACGCCCCCCCGCCCGCGACCTCTGGGCCATGCTCCTGGCGCGCATCGACGAGGCATTCCCTCTCACTTGCCCCCAGTGCGGCGCCGAAATGCGCATCATCGCCTTTATCACGGAGTCCGTGGCTGTGCGGGCGATCCTGGAGCACATCGGCGAACCCGCCACCCCGCCCGGATCGCGCCCGCCAGGGGGACCGCCGGCGTGGTACGAAGAATCCGGGGATGTCCCCGCCCGGGATGCCGACGGGCCGATGCAGGGCGATCCCCTGGCCCAGCCGGAATCGGAGTACGAGTTTGAGCGGCGGGTGTCTTGGTAGCGGCCCGGCCGGGCTGCGGGGCCGGTCGTTGCCTACGGCCCGAAGCCTCCCGGATTCCGTCGGCTTGCCAAGCCCGAACCCCGCCCTCTCTCATCCCTCCAGATCCAAAAAACCTCCTCGCCCGGGGTTTCTCTTGGGTGCGAACGCCGCTGATTGACCCTTGACAGGGTCGGTGGACGGGGGAATACTGTCACGTAAGCGGTTATATTTCCCATCACTTATTCAGGCTAACTTTCGCGCAGAATAACTCCTTGCTCCAACACAGGTAGCAATGTCGTGAAATGGAATCTGCAAGCGGGATGTGACAACAGTGAAGAAAAGGTAATGGAAGGCCGCGATGTCAATGTGTTGTGGGTCGACCTCTGCATCAATGCGGGAAATGCTTACGACATTGCGCCCATCCAAGACACGGGCGCCGCCTACCGGATTCAGCAGGTCGATAAGGATCTGATCCTGTCCGCCTTGGAAGGGCACCGGATCGACCTCATTTGCCTGGACTACGATTTTCCCGACCGGCAAAGCCTTCAGTTGCTCCGGCAAGTGCGACATGTTTACCCGGGCATTCCCGTCATCATGCTGACCTTGCAGCACTGCGAGAGTCTGGCGGTCTGGGCCTTCCGGACGGGTGTCAGAGACTATCTGGTCAAACCTGTGCCCGTAGCAGCGATTATCGAGATACTGAACATCCTGACCATGCTGGCGAAGCCCCGGCCACAGGATCGACGTGTGCCGCGCCGAAACGTATTGCCCGCGCATATTTCGTCAAACTTCCGCCGCGAACGGCGTCGGCCCGCTTTCGCGTCCCGCGGTTTGCTATATGGAAACGCATTTTAACGAGAGGATCATGGAGAACGATGTGGCAGCTCTCTGCGGCATGAGCGTATTCGTTTTTAGCAGGGTTTTTCGATGCGAGCATGGCATGACTTTTCGCGAATTCCTGATCCGCTACCGAATCGAACGAGCCAAGGAGCTGTTGCGCAATCCAGCAATGTCTGCCACGGACACGGCGGGCCTCGCAGGATTCGGCGACGCTTCGAGCTTTACCCAGCTTTTTCGGCGCTACGTCGACATGACTCCATCGTGCTATCAGAAGAAGACACGTCCATTGAAGGGGGCCCCACAATAAATCATGGCGCTTTGACGAGAAGGTTCTTTCATCGGGCAACGTAACGCGCAATCTTGATTGCCTGGGGCTACCTGCAAAGACGTTGAAGTCTTACATCCCTCGGGTTCGCAAAAAAGCCCCAGAAAACATGCAAAAAAGCCATATCAACCTACGCTGTACAGGTCTAGGTTATGCCTCTGCCAGCGGTCCTATCTACCCCCACCTACGTGGAATGATGGGAGGCAGGCAGAATCGGCGAGTAGAGTGCTCGAAGCGTCGGCAAACTCGGCATGTCGAGCGTCTCGCCAAGAAAACCTGGAACAAGTTGAAAGGGGAGATATTATCATGACTACGATCATCAAAACAGCCATCGTTGCCTGTGGGTTTGTTGCCGCCGTTTCGGCGCCGTTAACCGCGGGGGCATACATGTCCGTCTTTTCCGGGAAGGATGCATATGTAAATGCAAGTGGATCCGATGGGCCTCTTTCTATCTACGTTTGGGCCTTCGAAAACGCTTCCAAGAGCAAGTCGGACAAGACCAAACAAAGTGGCGCCAACGGCTACATTTCCTACTATTATGACAATTATCCTATTAACTATCGGTCTTGTTGGCTTTATGGCTCGACTACCCCCATCGCATTCAACGCAGCGGGCGGGAAGCCTCCGAAGAACGTTACCGCTTCAGGAGAAATCCCCATGGCCGGGTACTGTTTTTATTACGATTATGGTACCGGTGATTCTTCTTATGAGGACGTCACAGACACGTTAACGTTCAACGTCGATGCTAGTGCGTTAGGGGATGAGGCATCGCGTTCCTGGGGCACGGCTCATAATGAGTATGGGCCATACAAACAAAATTACCATTATGATTACTCCTCTGCCCCTGCTGCCCTAAATGGCTCGTCTCTCACCAGTTTGATATTCGGCTCAGTGACACCTAATTATGGTTACGTGGGTGTTAGCAAATCCCATGATGTGGACATTACAAGATAGTGCTGCCGTCCCACTTCGGGACAGGCTGCGGGTAGGTTGGCGGGTTGATCCGCTCACGGCGGCGTAACCTACTCACATCCAGCAGGGCCGACCCCGAAACGGGTCGGCCCTTTTTCTCGGCGCGCCCGGCCGGGCGCACCATCCCTGTCGTTGTGAAGCAAAGCAACCTGATGGTCCATGGCGAGTTGCGCGATTAAACAATCGATTGCACTGCGCGGGGTAATACCTTGTCGACGACACAAGAAGAACAAGTGCACCGCGTTCCAGACCGCCGCCCACCTGGCCGATCATGTCCTGCCCCGCCTGCCGGTGCGTCAATGGGTGCTGTCCCTGCCCAAACGGCTGCGCTACCATCTCCAGCACGACCACGAGGCCCTCGACAGCGCCCTGTGCAGCTTCCTCGATGCCGTCGAGCAACACCTGCGCAGCCGCTGCCCCGGCGCGGGACCGAAGGCGCGAACCGGCGCGGTGGCCTTCATCCATCGGTTCGGCTCCTCGCTGAACCAACACCCCCATTTTCACGTCTGCGTCATCGACGGCGTTTTCGAGCCCGACCCAGAGCGCGGCGCACGCTTCATCGCAGCGGAGGAACTGGACGCGGCAGACGCCGAAGCGGTCCAGACCCAAGTTCGCCGCCGCCTTCTGCGCGCCTTCGTGCGGCGGGGACGGCTCGAAAAAAGCAGACCGCCAGGAAATGGAGCGATGGGACCATGGCGGTGGATTCTCCCTCGACGCCAGTGTGCGGATCGAGGCTCACGACCGGCACGGCCTGGAACGCCTGCTGCGCGACTGCGCCCGACCGCCCTTCGCCGCCGACCGGCGGGAGGAGCTCGACGCCCAGCGGCTGATCGACCATCTGCCCAAGCCCGGCCCGGCCGGGCGCACCCCGCTCATCCTCTCGCCGCTGGAGCTGATCGGGCGCATCGCCGCGCGGGTCCCGCCGCCGCGGCAACACCGGCATCGCTACTACGGCGTACTCGCGCCCAACTCGCCGTTACGCCCGGCGGTCACCGCCCTGGCGCCGGCTCCGGTAGCGACCGAGCCGGTATCCAAGCCCGCCATCGAGGCAGCGGCGGACGACCCGCCGCCGGCCCTCGGACGCTCCCCCGCCCGCGACCTCTGGGCCATGCTCCTGGCGCGCCTCTTTGATGCGTTTCCCCTGACCTGCCCCCAGTGCGGCGCCGAGATGCGGATCATCGCCTTTATCACGGAGTCCGTAGTTGTGCGGGCGATCCTGGAGCACCTCGGCGAGCCCGCCACCCCGTCCCGAATCGCCCCAGCGCGGGGACCGCCCGCGGGAGATAACGGCTCCGCGGAGTACGCCATCGCCGCCGAGGCGTGCCTCCCAGGCGATCCCCTCGCCCAGCCGGAGCCGGACTACGAGTACGATCAACGGGTGACCTGGTAGCGGCCCGCCGGGCTTGCCTACGGCCCGAAGCCTCCCGGATTCCGTCGGCTTGCCGAGCCCGAACCCAGCCCTCTCCCCAGGGCAATCGCATTAAAAGTTGTCATTATTTAAATACTTCTGATTCAATTTACTGGCACTTTTTTAAAGATTTAATGAGTGAAACAACTGAAACTCAACCAACTTTGGACGATGCTGGCTTGGGTGGCTTGCGATTTAAAGCACATCCGAGGCGCTTATTAAAAATTAGGTCCAATTTCGCCAAAATATTCAACAAAATTAATACGACAGTATCATAATATCATCAAACTTTAATGCGATTGCCCTGGCCCTCTCCCCCCCTCCAGACCCAAAAAACCTCCTCGCCCGGGGTTTCTCTTGGGTGCGAACGCCGCTGATTGACCCTTGACAGTGTCGGTGGACGGAGGCGATGCTGCCATGCAGGCGGTTGGATTTCCTATCCTTTTAGATTTCCTATCCTTACTTTTCTGCCAGGATGACCGTGGAAACCATGCTCCCGGTGGTCAACCGACTTCGAAGCCCACCACGTTGCGCCCGACGCGGCTGAATTCCACCCCGATCCGATGAATGGGCTGGCCGGTGGCGCGGTACTTGTCGGCATAGCCCCTGTCCTTGAGCTGCTGCAACGCCCGGCCCTCGGGGACCAGTTCCACCACCTTGAACTCGAACAGATACAGCCGGTCGTTGAATTTCACCGTCATGTCGATGCGGCCCTGATTCGTCGCATCTTCCAAAATGATGTCCAGCCCGAGGGCGGCGAAGTAGCTGTAGAAGACGCTGGCGTAATAGCCCTCGTACCGGGAGATCGGGTTGTTGTCGTACCACTGGTGCGGGATGCTGGCGAAAAAGGCTTGGAACAGGTCTTTCAGACCGGCCAGGTCGTGGGCCAGCAGCAGGTCCAACAGCCGCAGCCGGTGAGCGAAACTCTTGCTCGGGTCGTCGGTGTAGACCGACAGCAGGCTGGCGTTGAGGCTGGATTCGACCTCGTGGTTGGGGTAGCCGAGGGTGTAGATCCAGTGGCCACGAATGGGCTCCTCGGCCTTGTGGATCGTCAGATAGCCGGTCTGGAACAGCAAAGCTTCCGGGGCGATGCGGTCCACATCGAAGGTGGAGAGCAACTCCATCCCGGTGCGCAGGCGGGCCAGATCGGGGGTAAAGAAGCCGCGTTCGGCGAGTAGCTTGACCAAAAAGCTCGGGGTACCGGTCTCGAACCACCAGGGGCGGAACTGGCGCTTGTCGAACAGCAGCAACAGATCGAAGGGGTTGTAGACCGCCTCGCCTGACCAGTTGTAGCCGTTGTACCAGCGGCGAATCTCCTCGCGATTCAGCCCGTCCAGTTCCGGGGCGAACACCGTATCCACATCGATTTCGGTGTAGCCGCAAATCGCCGAATAGGCCGCATCCACCGTGATGTCGTTCAGGTTGTTCAGCCCGGAGAACAGGCTGACCTTGCTGAATTTCGATACGCCAGTCAGCAAGACGAAGCGGATATGCGCGTCTGAATCCTTGATAACGCTGTAGAAATCCTTCAGCCCCTCGCGCATCGCCAGCGCCATATCACGGTCGGTCAGATTGTCCAGAATCGGCTTGTCATATTCGTCAACCAGCACCACCACCCGCTGCCCGGTCTGTTCATACCGGCGGGCGATCAGATCGCGGAAGCGGCTGCGCAGGTCAGGATAGCGGGCGGGCAGCGTATGACGCCGCTCCTGTTCATCCAGTTGCTGGTGCAGCACTTCGCCCAGGTTCTGAAGGGACTTCAAGACCCCACCGCCAAAGCTGACGCGAATCACGGGATAGGCAAGGGTCCAGTCCCAGCGGTCGTGGACGTACAGGCCGCGAAACAGTGGCTCGTTGCCCTCGAACAACTCCTTGAGCGTGTCCAGAAACAGGCTCTTGCCAAAGCGGCGCGGACGGGAGAGGAAATAATATTTACCGTGGTCGATCAGGCGCTGGGCGAACGGCGTCTTATCCACATAATAATAGCCTTCGCCGATCATCTGGGCGAAGGTCTGGATGCCGATGGGCAGTTTGCGGCGGGCGGGCGTCATGGGCGGAGAGTCCAAGGTGGGTGATTCAGCGTTGCCATGCCACTTCATTCTCTTCGGTCAAAAGAGTTGCGGAACAGCCGAACCGCGTTTTTCGTAAAATTCCGTCACGAACGCCGCGAACCGCCGCTCGGCGATGGCCGCCCGCAGGTCGCGCATCAAATCCTGGTAGTAGTACAGGTTATGAATCGTGTTGAGCCGGGCGCCGAGGATTTCGTTGCACCGGTCCAGGTGGCGCAGGTAGGCGCGGCTGTAGTGCTGGCAGGTGTAGCAGCCACAGGTTTCATCCACGGGCCGGGTGTCGGCGCGATGCGGGCTGTTGCGGATGCGGATGTCGCCGTGGCGGGTGAACAGATGGCCGTTGCGGGCGTTGCGAGTCGGCAGCACGCAGTCGAACAGATCCACGCCCCGGCGCACCGCCTCGACGATATCTTCTGGCTTGCCGACGCCCATCAGGTAGCGCGGCGCGTTCTCCGGCAGCAATGGCGCGGTGCAGTCGAGCATCGTCAACCGTTCCGCCAACGGCTCGCCGACCGCCAGCCCGCCGATGGCGTATCCATCGAAACCGATTTCCCGCAATCCTTCGGCGGAGACGCGGCGCAGATGCGGGTGCATGCCGCCCTGAACGATGCCGAACAGCGCGGCGGGATTGTCGCCGTGGGCGGTTTTGCTGCGCCGCGCCCAGCGCAGCGACAATTCCATGGATTTACAGGCCTCGGTTTCGGTGGCCGGATACGGGGTGCATTCGTCGAAGATCATCACGATGTCCGAACCCAGCGCCCGCTGCACCACCATGGATTCTTCCGGCCCCAGAAACACGATCCCGCCGTCCACCGGCGACTGGAACTTAACCCCAGCTTCGGTGATCTTGCGGATTGCCGCTAGGCTGAATACCTGGAAACCGCCGGAATCGGTGAGGATCGGCCCGTTCCAGTGCATGAAGCCGTGCAGGTCGCCGTGCTGTTCGATGATCGGAGTGCCGGGGCGTAGCATCAGGTGGAAGGTGTTCCCGAGGATGATTTCGGCGCCAGTGGCGCGCAGTTCCTCGGGGGTCATGGCCTTGACCGTGCCGTAGGTGCCGACCGGCATGAACGCTGGCGTTTCCACCGTGCCCCGGCCGAAGGTCAGCCGACCGCGGCGGGCGAGGCCGTCGATGTGCAAGAGTTGAAAGTGCATGGAGTGCTCGATGGCGCTAGGCGCTGACCTTCATTCCCAGCGGGCGTGGATGTAGAGCCGGCGAAACAGCGGCCCGGCGTGCTCGAACAGTTCTTCGAGCGTGTCCAGCAACAGGCTCTTGTCGAAACGGAGTCGGCGAGGGAGTAAAGTAGCGCTTGCCGTGTTCGTGCAGACGCCGGGCGAACGGCGTTTTATCCACATAAGTAATACCCCCCGTCGACGATCTGCGAGAAGGTCTGGATATCGATGGGCAGTTTGTAGCGGACGGGCGTCATGGGCAGAGCGCCAAAGCGTGTGGTTTAAAATCGCATTCTAACACGGGGGCTCTGTTCGGCCGGCGGTTCGCCATCCCTGTCAGCAATTCCAAATATGAAATTCTATAATAATATGAAGTTTTTCAATTTTTAAAGTATTGATTTTTATTGGTATTTACACAACTGTTTGAATTTGAAAGCTCCTTATCAATACTTCGGACAGTTTTAGTGTTCACTATCAACAAGTTAACCTTCATAGGCTGAATTAAATCAAGGTCAGGGGTTGACCTGAGTTGGATAAAAATAACTCATTGATTTTGCTTGACCTTCGGCTGATGCTTGAAGCTCTGATTTTTCAAGGGGTTTCATACGCCGAGGCACTTTTTCCGTCCATGAGACCGAAACCCAAAACTGTCCGAACCATTGCTTATGGACCAGCGAAATGAATGCCATGAATCTTTTTCGAGGTTTCACCCTACTGTCATTTTGGCTGGCCGCATTGATGGTCGGTCCCGTCCGCGCCCTGGAATTGACGCGGGTCACGGTCGGCTCGGCGGCGTTTCAGGTGGAGATGGCGCAAACCGCCCAAGAGCGCGAACGCGGCCTGATGTTCCGCCGGGAGCTGCCCCACGATCGGGGCATGCTGTTCGTGCAATCCCCGGGTCCGGCCGCGTTTTGGATGAAGAACACCTATATTCCCCTGGATTTGCTGTATTTTGACGCCGACGGGGCGTTGCTCCAGATTGAGGCGAACACGCCGCCCTGTACGACGCCGACCTGCCCGATCTATCCCAGCGATACGGTAACGGTGCGCTATATTCTGGAAATCAACGCTGGCGAGGCGGCGCGACGCGGCATCCGGGTCGGTGACCGGTTACAGTTGGAGTGAGAAAGGTGGTGGGGTCTGGCGTTGTTGCTGTTAATCGGCTTTGCTCGGCTGAGTTTGAGGCTGGCTGTATTATCTTTTTATTGTCAACATCGTCGTCCATGTTACGCTTCTGCCTCTCAAGTATTCGCGACTTTGCGCGCGGCCTGTACGAGAGGCATTGATGATCGTTATCGTTCTTTTAGAGCGGAAATCCTGTTAATTTATATGGAAAGCCAGGAGGGTTTATGCCAGTCCGACACGTCCTTGTGGTAGATGACTCCAAGTCCGCGCGCCTGATGCTGCGCAAAATGTTGCAAGGTTTCGGTATGACCGTGGATACGGTGGACTCAGCCGAGGAGGCGCTGGACTATCTAAACAGCCAGAAACCAGACGCCATCTTCATGGATCACACGATGCCCGGCATGGATGGGTTGACAGCGCTGCGACGGATCAGGAGCGAGCCGGACACCGCTGCGATTCCGGTGGCGATGTACACCTCCAAGGATGAACCCATCTATCGAAATGAGGCGCACATCGCGGGGGCGGTGGGCGTGCTAGGCAAACCCGCGACGTCGGATGCGCTCGGCGCGATCCTCGAACAGATGAATGCGTTGCTCGATGCCGCTGTTCCTCCACCTGCGGCTTTGCCGCCGACCAGCGAGGAGGTCAATGTCGACTGGATCGAGAAGCTCGTCCTCGAGCGATCCGAGCGGGTTTTCTACGATGCGGTCGAATCACAGGTGTTACCGCTGATCAACGATGTAATCGTCAAGCTGCGGCTGGAATTCGAGCTGAACCAGGAAGAAACCAGCAGCCGAATCGCGGCTCAGGTTCTTGAGACCCGTCTGGCGACCTGGCAGCCTCCGGCGGCGATGGACGTGCAGGGGATGGTTGAGACCGTACTTCGGATCGAGTTGCCGCTGCTGCTGGAGGAACGGCTCAAGACCTTCCGGCGCGAGGAACAGGTGGGAGCCGAGAAACTCGCCCGGGAGATCGCCACCCAGGTTTGCCAGAGTCGGCTGCACGGATTCACCGATCAATTGGTACGGCCGTTGAGCGCGCGGTTTGCCGAGGAGGTTCGAAAGGCGGGCATCACCGCCCGCGAGTCGGCGGTCGAGGCCGCCCGCGAAGCCGCGCGGGAGTCGGCAGTCGAAGCCGCCCGCGAAGCCGCGCGGGAGATCGCTTTGCAGGTGGTGGCCGAGGCCCATGCCACCGATGCCGATGCCGATGCCGATGCCGATGCCGATGCCGATGCCGGCGCCGAGGAAAATCCAGCGGCCGTGGCGGCGCGGGTGGCGGGGGAATTGTGGACGGAAGCCCAGCGCGATCTGCGGCGGCGCATTTATCTGGCGGCGGGCGGCGCGGCGGCGGCGGGTATCGGCGCGGCGCTGCTGGTTTACGGGCTGAGATAATCAGTAGAGGGATGGCCCGGCGGTGAGTGGGACTGCATCAAGTCTACAAATACCAGGATCCTAAATCATGATGGATATCGTGTCGTTACTAATCGGGTTGGCCGCCGGAGCAGTGGCGGGTGGCATCGTGGTCTATTTACTGCCCTACCAGACCTTACGGCGCGAGCACGAGCGGTTGCAGGTGGAAATCGCGGAAACGCAGACCAGGAACAGCCAACTGCAAACGACCCTGGTCGAAGAGCAGTCAGCGGCCTATCAGGATCGCCAGACGGCGCTGCAGCAGCAAAAGCGGCTCGAGGGCCAACTGGTGGAATGGAGCGAGCGATACGCCGGCTTGGAAAAACAACTCGCCGATCTGGAAGCGGAACGCGAGCAGGAACAGCAGGCCTTTCTGCGCGAAGCGACCCGCTTGCGTGGCGCGATCTCACGGCTGGAGCAGGAGCAGGTGGCGTTGCAGGATCGCTACGCTCAAGAAAGCGCGCAGTGGGATCGGGAGCGACAAAGTCTGGTGCTGCAAAGCGCGCAGATGGACGGGCAGTTCCGGGCGCTGCGGCAGGACAAGTCAGCGCTGGAAACGCGGTTGGAGCAGCAACAAGAGGCGTGGGAGCGCGAGCGCCTGGCGTTGCAGATCCAGATGAATACTCTGGAGGATAATCTGGCGTTGCAGAAGGCGCGCTTCAGCAGCGGTGGCTCGGCCTCGTCGCCGGACAGCGCGCTGGCGCAAAAGTTACGCGCGGAAGCGACTGCGGAGTTGAATCGGCGGCAAGCGGCCTGGGATGAGGAGCGCCAGCAGTTCCAGGAGCAGTTGGAACGGTTGCAGGCCGAGCGGCGAGCGCTGCGGGAGCAGGCGGCGAGACGGGCCTGCAAGCCCCATCGATCCATCCCGCCGATTCGGGCGAGCCGGGAGCATCGGATTTGCGCCAGCAACTGGAACAGGCGCAACGCGAATGTAAGGCGCTGGAGGAAAAGTTGGCGGCGCGCAACCGCCAGGCCGAACGGGAACGTGGCGCGTTGGAAGCCGAAATCGAACAGTTGATGGAACGCCAGTTACGCATGTATCACGAAAGAAACGGATAACGAACCGGCTGGATCGTCGGCGGCGCCGAACAAGGAGCGAATCCGAACCCATTCCATGTCCGCGCGCAAGGCGATGAGCTACCCCACCGCCCAGCGTTTTTGGACGGCCAGATAACGCAGGATGCGTCGCGGCAACGCCTTCATGGGTTTGATGACCGGCGAACGCCCTGCTAACGCCATGGCGCGGGAACGCGCTGGATTCATCACGAGGAACGATTCTCATGCACGTGCTCGTCGTCGGCGGAGCGGGCTACATCGGCTCCCACATGGTCAAGCTGCTGTGCCAGCGTGGTTTCGAGGTGACCGTGCTGGACAATCTATCCGCCGGCTACCGGGATGCGGTGGTGGGCGGACGGTTCGTGCTCGGCGATTTGGGTGAATTGGATGTGTTGGACGACCTGTTTCGATCCGGCCGGTTTGATGGGGTGATGCATTTCGCTTCCCATATCCAGGTCGGCGAATCGGTGCGCGAGCCCGCCAAGTACTACCGCAACAACGTATTCAAGACCCAGCATCTGCTGGATGCCATGGTGGCGCACCGGGTGTGCCATTTCATCTTTTCGTCCACCGCGGCTATTTTCGGCGAGCCGATCCGCGTCCCGATCGACGAGGCGCATCCCAAGCAGCCCATCAACCCCTACGGCCGTGGCAAATGGATGGTCGAGCAGATATTGCAAGACTACGACGTGGCGTATGGGATGAAATCGACCTGTCTGCGCTATTTCAACGCCGCCGGCGCCGATCCGGACGGCGATCTGGGCGAGCGCCACGAGCCGGAGACGCATCTGATTCCGCTGGTGCTGCGGGCCGCCGCCGGTCGCCAGCCGCACATCACAGTGTTCGGAACCGACTACGACACGCCGGACGGCACCTGCATCCGCGACTACATCCACGTTGCCGATCTATGCGAGGTCCATCTGCTGGCGCTGCAACGCCTGTGGGCGGGCGGTGACAGCGTGGCGTATAACCTGGGCAACGGCAACGGTTTCTCGGTGCGGGAGGTGATCGACACCGCCCGCGCCGTCGCCGGCCGCGACATTCCCGTGCAATACGGCCCGCGCCGGCCGGGCGATCCGGCGCGGTTGGTGGCCGATGCGCGGCGGGCGCGGGCGGAACTGGGCTGGACGCCGCGCTACGCCGATCTGGCGACGATCATCGCCCATGCTTGGCGCTGGGAGACGCGGCGCGAAGCGTGAACCGTCGGGTTTCCGCCCGCGCGTTCCTATTCCACCATCCGCTCCATCGCTGCCCGCAACTCGCCGTCCAGCAGCACCGCCTTTTCGGCCTGGGTATCGACGATGACGAAGGTGACGTCGGCGTCGGCGACCACGGTGTCGGTATCCTTGAGGGTGACGAGTTGATGCATCACGCAACTGCGGGCGCCGATGGATTTCATCGTGGTGGCGATGCGCAGTATTTCCCCCATGTAGGCGGGGCGACGGTAATTGATGTTAATGTTGACCACAGCGAAGGCATAGTTCTGTTTTTCCAGAAGATCCAGGTTGTTGGCGCCTTCCAGGAAGCTCCAGCGGGCTTCCTCCAGAAATTCCAGATAGCGGGCGTTGTTAACATGGCGGAACAGGTCGAGATGGTAACCTCGGACTTTGATCTCAATGTTATGACTCATGTTGTGATTCCCATGGCGTCGGTTGCCGAACAGGCGCTCACTGTAACCACGCGCCCGCGATGAACGATATGACGATTGCGTCAACTTGGCCGGATGCACCCACTGGCGGGTGGCAACCGGAGCTGACCGCCGGCGAAATTCATCTGTGGCTGGCTGATTTGAATCGGCTGCCGAAACCGCTGACGGAACTGACGGCGACGCTGGCGACCGACGAGCGGGAGCGGGCGGCGCGGTTCCATTTTCCCAAACATCGGGACTGCTTCATCGCCGGCCGGGGATTGTTGCGAAAATTGCTGGCGGCGTATCTGGACCGGCCGGCGGCGGCGCTGCGGTTCGAAGCCGGTCCGCACGGCAAGCCGGCGCTGGCGGGTGCGGAGGCTGAGGCCGGCCTGCATTTCAATCTATCGCACAGCGGTGATCGAGCGTTGTACGCAGTGGCCCGCCGCGAGGTAGGCGTGGATTTGGAGCGTCTGGATCGAGTCGTGAGCTATGCGTCGGTGGCCGAGCGCATCTGTACGCCGCGCGAGTGGGCGGCGTTCCAGGCGTTGCCGGCGGCGCGACTGCCGGAAGCGTTTTTCGCCTGCTGGACCCGCAAGGAGGCCATCGCCAAGGCGTTGGGTTGCGGCTTGATCGGCGGGCTGCAGACCCTGGAGGTGTGTCTTCGCGAGGATGCCCGATCGGACGGGCGCACGAGCGTGCTGGATGGGCAGGGACGCGAATGGAGCATCCTCAATCTGGCGCTGGAGTCCGGCTGGATGGGGGCGCTGGCGGCGCCGGGCGTGGATTGGCGCTGGCGGGGTTGGCGCCTCCAAGATGGCTTTTTGGATCTAACCGAAGGGTGATGTGGCATGGAACCCTCATTTTGGCACGAACGCTGGGCGCGGGCCGAGATCGGCTTTCACCAGCAGGACATCAACGTCCATCTCCAGCAGTTCTGGAATCGTCTGGAACTGCAAGCCGGCCAACGGGTGTTCGTCCCGTTGTGCGGCAAGAGCCTGGACTTGCTGTGGTTGGCGGGCGCAGGCCATCCGGTGACCGGGGTGGAACTCAGCCCGATGGCGGTCGAGGCGTTCTTCGCCGAGAATCAGCTACAGCCGCGACGGTGGCATGACGGCGCGTTCGAGGTCTGGGATGTCGATGAAATTCGCATCCTGCTCGGCGATTTCTTCGCCCTGGAACCGCGCCACGTCGCCGATTGCGCCGGGGTCTACGACCGCGCCTCGCTGATCGCGCTGCCGCCGGCGATGCGCGCGCATTACGCCGGCCATCTGGAAGCGATGATGCCGGCCGGCGCGAGCGTGTTGTTGGTGACGATGGAATACGATCAGTCGGTGTTGCCGGGGCCGCCGTTCGCGGTCGGTGAGGCGGAGGTGCGGGCGCTGTACGAACCGACGCATGTGGTGGAGTTGCTCTACACCCGTGATGCTCTGTCCGAGGAATCGCGCTGGCGGGATCGCGGTTTGACCTGGCTGCTGGAAAAGGTGTACCGGCTGACCCATCGCCCGGGCTGACTCCGCGTGATCCGCTCGGCGCCGCTGCCAGCCTCAGTGATCGTGTTGCGGATTTTTCTGCCATTCGCCGCCGGTTATTTCCTGTCCTACCTATACCGCACCATCAACGCGGTGCTGTCGCCCTATCTGGCGGCGGAACTGCGACTGGACGCCAGCGATCTCGGCCTGCTGACCAGCGTCTATTTCCTGACTTTCGCCGCCTTCCAAGTGCCGCTAGGCATGTTGCTGGACCGGTTCGGGCCGCGTCGAGTGGAAGCGACGCTGCTGTTGTTCGCGGCGGCGGGAGCCGGTTTGTTTGCGGTCAGCGCGGACCGCGCCGAACTGGTCGTCGGCCGGGGACTGATCGGGTTGGGGGTGTCGGCCTGTCTGATGGCCAGTTTCAAAGCCTTCGTGCTGTGGTTCCCAGCCGCGCGCCTGCCGGCGGTCAACGGCTGGATTTTGGCGGCGGGCGGGTTGGGGGCGCTGGCGGCCACCGCGCCGGTGGAAGCGGTGCTGCGGCTGACCGACTGGCGAGGGATGTTCGTCGGGCTGGCGGTGTCGAGCGTCGCGGTCGCGGCGGCCTTGTGGCTGGCGGTGCCGGAACGGGGCGGCGGGGCGCCGGTCGGGGGCTGGCGCGACCAGTGGCGCGGCGTGGCGGAGATTTTCCGCAGTCCGGTGTTCTGGCGGATCGCGCCGAGCAGCGTGCTGTCGCAGGCGGCGTTTCTGGCGATTCAGGGACTGTGGGCGGGACCGTGGCTGCGCGACGTGGCCGGACTGGACAGGCCTGCGGCCGCTGGCTATCTGTTCTGGGTGGCGGCGGCGATGGTGGCGGGTTTCCTCGGCATGGGGCAGTTGGCCTACGGACTGTCGCGGCGCGGTATCCGGCCGTTGGTGGTGGCGGCGGGCGGCATGGCGCTGTTCATGCTGGTGCAACTGGCGCTGCTGATAAAGCTGGGGCCGATGTTGCCGCTGTGGATACTGTTTGGCTGCTTCGGCACCGCTGGGACGCTGAACTACGCGATTCTGTCGCAATCCTTTCCACCGGCGCTGGCGGGCCGGGTGAACACGGCGCTGAACCTGCTGGTGTTCGTGGTGGCCTTCGCCGGACAGTGGGGCATGGGGGCGATCATCAATCATTGGCCAGCGGCGGGCGGCGGCTACGCGGAGCCGGGGTATCAACTGGCGTTCGGGCTGGCGCTGGCGGGGCAGTTGGCAACCTGGGCGTGGCTGCTGCCGGGCTTGCGCCGCGGAGGAGGCTGAGGTTCAGCATTCACCGGACGAAGCCATTGCCGACCAGGAGACGGTGGGCGCCGTAGGCCAGCAGTCCGCAACCCGCGATAACCGCCGCCATCGGCAGCGCCGAGCCGCCGCCCAGTAGTCCGACCAGCGCGCTGGAGACCGTCGCCACCCCGAATTGCAGCGTGCCGATCAGAGCCGAGGCGCTGCCGGCGCGCGCGCCTTGATCGGCGAGGGCGTTGGCCATCGCGTTCGGGGCGGTGAAACCGAGGCTGGCGATATAGCCGAACAGCGGTATCAACAGCGCCGACAGGCCGCCCCAGCCGCTGGCGGCGACCGCGAGCAGCATGAGTCCGAGCAGCACGGTGGTCCGGTTGGCGCGGCGCAGGATCGCGTCGGCGGGATGACGCCGTAGCAACCGGCGGTTGATCTGCGAACTGGCGATCAGCCCCAGGGCGTTCAGCCCGAACAGCCAGCCATAGACCTGGGCCGGCACCCCGTACAGTTCGATGAACACGTGCGGCGAACCGGTGATGTAAGCGAACATGCCCGCCTGCGCGAAGCCGCCGCTCAGGGTGTAACCGAGAAAGTGCCGGTCGCGCAGCAGCGCGCCGTAGACCCGCAACGCCGCGCCGATCCCGCCGCGAGTGACGGTATCGGCCGGACGGGTTTCTGGCAGGTAGCGCCAACTGGCCAGCAGACAGGTCAGTCCGAACAGCGCCAGCACCATGAAAATCGCACGCCAGCCGGCGACGACCAGAATCCAGCCGCCGGCCAGCGGGGCCAGGATCGGCGCCAGCCCCATGACCAGCATGAGCAGCGAGTACACCCGAGCCGAGGTGTGGGCGTCGAAACGGTCGCGCACCACCGCGCGGGCGATCACCACGCCGGCGCACCCGCCCAGCGCTTGCATGAAGCGCAGCGCCGTCAGGGTGGCGACATCGGGCGCCAGCGCGCAGCCGACCGAGGCTGCGGTATACAGCGCCAGTCCGGCGTACAGCGGCGGCTTGCGCCCGTAACGGTCGGCGAGCGGGCCGTGAATCGCCTGACCGAGCGCCAGGCCGATGAAGAAACTTGCCAGGGTGAATTGCGCGGCGGCGGTTTGGCCACCAAACTCGGTGGCGATTGCGGGCAGGCCGGGCAGATACATGTCGATGGACATCGGCGCGAACGCCATCAACATCCCGAGAATCAGTAGCCAGGACAGGGGTGGTTGGGTCAGGTGGGCCTCCTTATCCACCTGATGAGCACTGCCCACAAAGGTTGTCGAATGGGGGCGAGCGGTAGTGGATTTCGAAAATGTAACCCCTCGCCCCCAAGCGCAAGTTCATCCTGGCTCACTCCACCTTCACCGTTCCCATTGCCCCGCGTCCGAACTGCCACGGTTTGTACATATCCTCCACATACACCGCCGGCTGCCGGTAGACGCCCGGCGTCACTGCCCGGACTAGATAAGCCAAGGTGAATTTCCGCTCGTTGCCGGCTTCAAAATCCAGCGCCGCCACGAAGCGGTCGTCCCGGAATTCGGTGTGCAGGGTCTCGCTCGGTTTGGGCAGCCAGCCAATCTCGGTGGTCGAGGCGTTGTGCGCCAGCCGGGCGTTCTCGATTTCCAGTCCCGCCGGCAGCAAATCCACCACCAGCGCCTGTTGCTCCCCGCTCCCTTGCGCCTCGCCGGTGACCACGGCCACCAACAGATCGTTCTGGCGGATCTGGGCCGGATCCACCTCCTTGCCAGCGCGGGTGTAATAACGCCGGCTGATGGTGAAACCCTCCTGCGCCGGCGGTTGCGGCGCGACCGGCACCCCGCTCAGGTCGAGCGTATACCACGTCGGCTGCGCGCCCTGATTGGCTACGGTCAGCCCTTGGGTCAACTGCTCCACCGTCGGCGCCAGATAGAACGGATCGGCGGTCGTCGGTTGCTGGCCGTCCACCGCCAGCCGCGTTTGACTAGGCTGGTTCAGCAACGCCTGGGCCGCCAGCAGCAGCCAAACCTGTTCCTGGGTGCTGGCGTAGCGGCGCTGGTTGAATTCGGCGGCTACTTCTTCCGCCAGTGGCGGAACCCGTTCCGGCAACAATCCCGATTCCGCCAGCAGGGCCAGCAGCGCCGCCCGGTCGCGCAACGGACTGCCGTAATCGCGCACCGCGGCCCGGCCCGACCGGTTCAACGCGGCGGCGAACGCTTCCTTGGCCCGGCCCAGTTCGCCATAGCGGGCCAGCGCCGCGCCCAATTGCGCCTGGGCCAGCGCGCTCGGCAGCTTTTGCAGATGATTGTCGTGCAGATAGCGCAAATCACCGATGGCGGCCTGCTGCACCCGCGCCAGCACATAAAGTGCGTAGGCCCGCCAGCCGAGTTGCGGTTCATCGAACTCATCTTGATTCAACTGCTCCTGCAAAAACTTCAGCCCGCGCTGATACGCCGATTCCGGGACCAAGTACTGTTCCTGCCGGGCGCGGACCAGGAAATCCATGGCGTAGGCCGACAGCCAGTTTTCCACGGTGCT
Organism: uncultured Gammaproteobacteria bacterium; assembly: GCA_963719395.1. Classification (GTDB taxonomy): domain Bacteria; phylum Pseudomonadota; class Gammaproteobacteria; order Competibacterales; family Competibacteraceae; genus Contendibacter. The sequence continues at coordinate 75,712 of CAVRCC010000036.1, forward strand.
GTCGGGACTCCACAGCCCGAAACCGCCGCCGGCATCCTGCAAGGTCAAAATGCGCTGGATGGCGTCCTGCACCCGCGCCCGCAAGCCCGCCTCGGTGGCGTTTTGGCCGACCCAGACTTCGGCGACCCGATTGAAGTACAACAGAGGCAGGGCGCGGCTGGTGGTCTGCTCCAGACAGCCGTAGGGATAGCGATCCAGTTCCGCCAGCAACGCGGGGACGTTGAAATTGGGCCGGCTGCTGAAGCTTAATTTGGCTTGACCGGTTCCGGGCAGATAGTCGGCCAGCAATTCGTTGCCGGCCCGCAACGGCTCGCCGGGATTCAGGCGTTTCGCGGCGCGAGCGGTGACGATGGCCTGGGCCGGGCGCACCCCGATCTCCGACTCGCGCACCAGTTGGAACCCGTTCGGCCCGTCCAGATGCAAGCGCACCTGGCCGACGCCGGGTTGCAGCCCCTTCAGGGTAAAGGTTCGGCTCTCGGAATTCTGCACGGTGGAATCGGCGACGGTGAAGGCGAACGCCGCCGGTTCGGTCACTGCCGCCGCGCCGTCGGCGCTCAGCCGGATGCGATACTCGCCGGGCGGCGCGCTCAGGTTCTGCACGGTCACCGTGACCCGGCTCTCATCTTCCGGCGCCAGGAAGCGCGGCAGGTAGACGCGGGCCACCAGCGGGTCGCGCACCAGCGGTGCGGCCTCGGCCCGGCCCAGCCGGTTGCGGTCCCAGGCCACCGCCATCAGCCGCAGTTGGCCGTTGAAATCGGGCAGCGCCAGCGGAATTTTCGCCTGCCCGCCGGCGTTCAGCGCCACCGGCCCGGAGAACAGCGCCACGGTTTTCACCGTGCGCACCCCGGAGGCGTCCAGTTGTCGGCTGTCGGCGTCGCCGCCGACCTTGAGTTGGCCCGGCCTGCCCCCGGCTTCGATCAGCTTGCCGTACAGGTCGAGCAGTTGCATTCCCAGCCGGCGCTTGCCGAGGAAGTAGCGCGCCGGATCCGGGCTGGCGAAATCGGTCAGTTGCAGAATGCCCTCGTCCACGGCGGCCACGGTCACATACGCCGGCTGACCGGCATCGAGACCGGTCACCGTCACCGGCAGGTCCACGGTCTGACGCGGTTTCCACTCGGTCGGCGCGGTCAAAGCGACGTTCAGGGTGCGCGGCGCGGGGTCCAGGCCGACCCAGGCGACGCCGATAGCCCGGCCCGGCCCGCGCTGGGCGGTGTTGTCCGCCGGGCGGAAAGCGGTGGCGGCGACGTACACGCCCGGTCCCCATTCGGCGGGAATCGGCAGATCCACCGTCGTTCCGTCGGCCGGGACACTGACCGTTTTGTTCAACCACAGCCGGTCGCCGACCACGTTTAACAGCACCTCGCCGGCGAACGGGGCGCGGACGAAAACCTTGGCGGTCTGGCCGGCCTGATAGCGCGGCTGATCCAGCGTCACCTTCATCTGATCCGGGGTGTCGCCGCCCTCGCCGGGACTCTCGAACCAGCCGACGGTGAAGCGCACGCTGGAAGCCACTCCGGTGGCCGGATCGAGCACGTCCAGCCGGTAATCGCCCCATTCCGCAATGCGCTGAACGAAAGCAGACGGCTGGCCGGCGGCGACGTTGAGGGTCTGGCTGGTGACCGGCGCGCTGTCGCGGATCACCAGCTTGTAGTTCCAGCGGTTGTCGCCGTAGTACCAGTAATACTGATGGTCCTCGCGCACCAGTTCGGCGCGCAGCCCGCTTTTGGCCAGCGGCTGGCCCAGCGGATCGAGGGCGATCACGTCGAAGCCAGCTTCCTGGCCCAAAGGGATGCCGTCGTCGCCGAAGCGCGGCTTGATGCCGATGGCGAACGGCTGGGCGCGATAGGGCAGATTCAGACTGCGGCTGACCGGCCGTCCACCGGGTTCGAACAGCGACACCCGCAGCCGCGCTTGCAACGGCCGGCTGGTGTCGGGCGTCTCGCTCAACGCCACCTGCGCCTGCGCCTTGCCCTGGGCGTCGGTGCCGGCCAGCGCCACCGGGAAACGCTGCGCGGTCCAACTGTCCTGCGCCAGCCCGAAGCGGTAGCCGGGGAAAGCCGGGTAAGGGTTGGGGTCTTCGTTCAGCACCACTTCGGCCTCGGCCTTGAGATTGGCCGCCGGCGCGCCGTACAGGAACCGGCCATTGATGTCCACCACCGCTGGCTCGCCCGGTTTCAGCACCGCCGCCGCCGTGCTCAGTTCCAGCTTCAGCCGCTGCGGCACGAAGTCCTCGACCTGGAAGCTGACCTGCCCCACCGGCTCGCCTTTGGGATCGGTATACGCCTTGACCGTCCACGCGCCGGTGCGGGCGTTCAGCGCCAGCGGCAGTTGGACGTGATAGCCGCCCAGCGCCGGCTGGCCCGGTTTCGGCTGGCCGGCTTCCACTTCGTCGGGACGGAACAATTTGAGGGTCAGCGGCGCGTCGGGCAGGGCGTAGCCCCGGCTGTCGCGGACCAGCGTCATCAGTTCCACCGTCTCGCCAGGCCGGTAAACCCCACGCTCGGTATAGAGAAAAGCGTCCACTGCTCCCGGCGCGGCGCGGCCCTCGACGCCCCGGTCGCTGAGATCGAAGGCCGGTTTGGTCAGATCGAGAAAGTTGTAGTCGCCGCCGCCGTAGGCCATCAGCAGCGCCGGCTCGCGCCCGCCGCCGCCGCGCAACAGGCCCGGATCGAGGCGGACATAGCCCTTGCCGTCGGTGACCGCCTTGCCCAATTCGCTGTTGTTGCGGGCGTACAGCCGCAGATCGATGCCGGCCAGCGGCTGGGCGGTGGCCAGCGAACGGGCGAACACGTGCAACCCGTCGTTGCCGCGCAACGTGAACAGGCCGATGTCGGAGACCACCAGCCATTGCGTGGCCCGGTTTTCGTAGCTGTCCGGGTCTTCCTTGACCGGTTCGGCGGCCACGATGTAGATGCCTGGCTGTGGGTCGCGGAGAATCTCGTTGATGGGCACTGGCGGTGGTCACGTCCTGATTGCGCTCGCCGCTGGCCAGGGTCAGCGTGCCTTCCCAGAGCAGTTCGCCGGAATTCTTGGCGACCCGGCGGATATCCTGGCCGTCCAGCGGGTTGGCGACGCGGCGCTCCAGGATTTGTTGCAGCAGATTGCGGTCGTTGACGCGCAGCACCCGCACCCGCGCCTGCTCCAGATTGACGCTGATCAGCGGCAATTGCTGGCCGCTGGCCTTGGGCAGCACGTAGGCCGTACCGCGAAAGCCCAGCGTGGGCTTGCGGTCCTCGACCTTGGCGGTGAAGTCCTGCGCGGCGCGGGTTTTCTCGCCCGCCGCCGACGGAATGCCGGCGCGCGCCTTGATCGTGTAGCTCTGGCCGTGGCGGACGCCCTCCACGCACAATTGCTGGTCGTGGGCGGTCGACCACCGGCTGGATGGCCGGTTCGATCACCAGATAGTCCTCGTAATGAACCTGTCGGCCCTTGGCGAGGTCATCGGAAAACTGGAGGCAGATTTTCGGGGCGGCGCTGTCGGATTCGACCTCGACCCCCTTGATCTGGAAGGCGTGAGCGTCGGCCAGTTCCTGATAGCGCTTGGCGATCCGGGGGTTGTCCTCCAGTTCCAGCCCTTCGCGGAAGGCGGCGAGGGCCTGCTTCGGCTCCTTGGCGCGGTCGTACAGTTCGCCCAGCCGGAACAGGGCGCGGGCGCGCTCGAACGGGACGCGCGCCGCCTGATAGGCGTTCCAGGCCGCTTGCCGGGTTCGCTCCCGGGCGCGGTCGCGCGCTTCGTCGTCCTGCTTCTGCTCCGCCCGCGTTTGCCAGAACTGGCTCAGGTTCAGCCACGCCGCCGACCGGGTCGGCGCCAGCGGCGATGGCGGTTTCCTGACTGGCGATGGCGGCGGGCCAGTCCTTGCGCGCCGCCTGCTGCCCGGCCTGTTGCAGCAGGGCGGTCCGGCGGCTGGCCGGCGGCGTCGCGACCGTCGCGGATCAGTTGCAGATACTGGGCCGCCGCCACGGCGAGCGGGGTATCCTCGAAAGCGTGGGCGCTGATGGACAGCAACAGCAGCGCCAGCAGCGCGAGCAGGGACAGCGGACGGTGACATGGGGAACTCCTTGGGACAACCGGCCAGGGGATAGCGGTTTTCGTGCGGCGGGCCGGGTCGGAACCGGGTTCCGGCCAGGCCGAGCGCCATGGCTTAATGATAGCCGGTTCCGGCGTGGTTGGCCGGCGGCGGATGATCCGCATCGCCACCATGGCGAAACGCGGTTTGTTATGAAAAAATAGCATGAACTAGTTTATTGCAACGTATTGGTTTTCACCGTGATCGATTCGGAGGGTTATCGGCCAAACGTCGGCATCATCCTGTGCAACGCCGATGGGCGCTTGTTCTGGGCGAAACGGATCGGCCAGCATTCCTGGCAGTTTCCCCAGGGCGGCATCCGGCGGGATGAGTCGCCCGAGCAGGCCATGTTTCGCGAACTGGCCGAGGAAGTCGGCCTGCGCCCGGAGCATGTCCAGGTGATCGGCTGCACCCGGGGCTGGCTGCGCTATCGCCTGCCCAAGCGCCTGGTCCGCTGGGGCAACCAGCCGACCTGCATCGGCCAGAAACAGGTCTGGTTCCTGCTGCGGATGTTGGGCGGCGAGGACGCGGTGTGCCTGGATTCCTCCGAACGCCCCGAATTCGATCACTGGCAGTGGGTGGATTACTGGTATCCGCTGCGAGCCGTGGTGCCGTTCAAGCGTCATGTCTACTGGCGCGCCCTGTGCGAACTGGCGCCCCTGCTATTCCCCATGAGCCTGCCAAAGCGGTCGTTTTCCACCCGCGAACCACGACGAGGCGCTGCCCGAGCGGCGGCCCAGCCAGCGCGTGGGCTTCAACCGCCTGCCGGGGCCGCTACGGGCGTCTGGAGATGACCGTGGAGGCAGCCAAGGCGGCGATGGAAATGGCCATGGAGGTAACCGTCGCCGCCGCCGTCCCCATCGGAACCGGCGCGACCCGCGGTGGCGGCCAAGCCGGCGCCAGTGCTGCCCCTGCTGCAGGTGGAGACCTGCCCGCATCCGGTCATCACCCGCATGGTCGTTTCGGCGCGGCGCGGTGGCGTCCTCGAACCCATGATGGTGGTCGCCACGCCGGCGCGCAAGGCGTCGGTGGTGGCCCCCTCGCTGGTGGACGAACCGCGCTCGCCCCGTCCGCCGGCGCCGCGGTCGCGCCGGGTTTCCCGACGCTGAACGCGCCCACCTCCCACATTGCCTTCAGCCGAGACCGGTTCCATGCTGGATATCCTGCGGCGCATCATTCAGGACATCAACGCCGCCCACGATCTGCACGAGGCGCTCAGCGTGATCGTGACTGAAGTGAAAACCGCCATTCACACCGACGTGTGCTCGGTGTACATGACCGACCCCGTTCGCGGCGAACACGTGCTGATGGCCACCGATGGCCTGCGGCCGGGCGCGGTCGGCAAGGTGCGGCTGAAGCTGGGGCAGGGCTTGACCGGACTGGTCGCCAGCCGGGCCGAGCCGGTCAACGTCGAAAATGCGCCCGCCCATCCCGCCTTCCGCTACATCGCCGCTACCGGCGAGGCCCCGTTCCACGGTTTCATCGGCGTGCCGATCATCCGCCGGCGCAAGGTGCTGGGCGTGCTGGTGGCGCAACAGCGCGAACAGCGCAAGTACACCGCCGACGAGGAAGCCTTCCTGGTGACGCTGGCCGCGCAACTGGCCGGCTGCATCAACCAGGCGGAAATCCGCCAGGCGCTGGACCGGCTGAACGGCGACACGCTGGCGGGCACCCTGTTCCTGGAAGGCGTGGCCAGCGCCCGGGGTCTGGCGATCGGCGAGGCGGTGGTGGTGTTTCCTACCGCCGCCCTGGATCGGGTGCCGGACAAGGACATCGACGATCCGGAGGCCGAGGCGTCGCGGTTCCGCCAGGCGGTGGCGGCGGAACTGGCCGAATTGCAGCGGCTCAGCGAGCGGATGCGGCTGTTGCTGGCGGCCGGCGACCGGGCGCTGTTCGACGCCTACGCCCTGCTGCTGGGCAGCGACAGCCTGGTCAACGGCACCCTGGAGCGGATTTATGCCGGCAACTGGGCGCCCGGCGCGTTGCGCGCCACCGTGCTGGAATACGCCAACATCTTCACCGAGATGGACGATCCCTATCTGCGCGAGCGCGCCGCCGACATTCTCGATCTCGGTCAGCGTCTGCTCAACCGCTTGCAGGAAGCGCGGTCGGTCAACCGCGATTATCCCGATCACACCATTCTGATGGGCGACGAGATCAGCGTTTCCCAACTGCTGGACGTGCCGACCGAGAAACTCAAGGGACTGGTGTCGGTGCGCGGCACCGGCGCCTCGCACGTCGCCCTGCTGGCGCGCGGCCTGGGGATACCGGCGGTGTTCGGGGTCAGCAACCTGCCGCCGGGCCGGCTGAACGGGCGCGAAGTGGTGGTGGATGGCTACACGGTGCGGGTGTGCATCCAGCCCAGCCCGACGCTGCGCCAGGAATACCTGAAGCTGATCGCCGACGAAGCCAATCTGTCGCGCGATTTGCAGCACCTGCGCGACCTGCCGGCGGAAACCCCGGACGGTCATCGGCTGGAGCTGCACGCCAATTCCGGGCTGTTCGCCGACATTGCCGCCGCCCGCGACAGTGGGGTGCAAGGCGTGGGGTTGTATCGGTCGGAACTGCATTTCTTTCTGCGCGACCGCTTTCCCGGCGAGGAGGAGCAGACCACGCTGTACACTCGGGTGCTGCGGATGATGGAGCCGCATCCGGTGGTGCTGCGCACCCTGGACATCGGCGGCGACAAATCCCTGCCGTATTTCCCGATCGAGGAGCAGAACCCGTTTCTGGGCTGGCGCGGCATCCGCATCAGCCTGGATCAGCCCGATCTGTTCAAGACCCAGTTGCGAGCGATGCTGCGCGCGGGCACGGCCTATTCCAATCTGTCGATCCTGTTGCCGATGATCGGCAGCGTCGGCGAACTGAGCGAGGCCCTGGCATTGTTGCGCGAGGCCCAGGCGGAACTGGCGGAGGATGGGGTGGTAGTCAGTACGCCGCGGGTGGGGATCATGGTGGAGGTGCCGTCGGCGGTCTACCAGATCGAGAAGCTGATCCGCATGGTGGATTTCGCCTCGATCGGCAGCAACGATCTGACGCAGTATCTATTGGCGGTGGATCGCAACAACGACCGGGTGGCCAAGCTGTACGATTCCTTGAATCCGGTGGTGCTGGCGGCGATCCGCCACGTGGTCGAGCAGGCGCGGGCCGCCGGACGGCCCATCAGCGTCTGCGGCGAGATGGCGGGCGATCCGGTGGGCGCCCTGCTGGTGATGGCGATGGGGGTGGACAGCCTGAGCATGAACCTGGGCAGCCTGCTCAAGATCAAGTGGCTGATTCGCAGCGTCCGCTACGACGAAGCCCAGGCGCTATTGGCCGAGGTGATGGACTTCGACAGCGCCGCCGCGATCCGCGACCGCGCCAACGCCTTTCTCGACCAGCATGGCTTGAGCGGCCTGCTGCGGGTGGGGAAGTAAAAGCGCCCTCCCCGCCCCGGGATAACCGGTTCGGGCGCCGGGCAACACCCGCCGGTGAACCCGGAAGCCCGCGCTCCCGGAACCATCAGGCCGCGACGGAAGTCCGACTGCCCTTGCGGACGGCGGCCAGAATCCGGTCTTCCAGTTCGATGCGCACCGCCAGATGTTCGCCCAGACGCGACAGTTCCTCGTCCAGTTCGGCCAGCGCTGGAGGGGACAGGTCACTGTCGTAACGGTCGTGGAATGCCAGCGCCGCCTGCGTGGTGTGGGCGATGCGGGCGTAGAATCGCCGGGCCAGCTCGCGGGCCTGGCGGTAGGGTGAATTGGCCGGCTGGTCTTCCAACGCTTGATAGACCTCGAACGGTCCCAGCGCCAGATAATCCACCAGCGCCTGCCGGAACCGTTGCAGCAGATACTGCTGGGCCGGATCAATCCAGGCGCGCGGCTTGAGGGCGGCAAGTTTGTGATACAGCACCAGGCTTTCCTGACGGGCGGTCAGCAGCTTGGCCGCCAGTTCCGGCAACGCCTTGCTGTGAACCCGGTCGACGGTAATCGTGGCGTTCATGGGACATCCTCCAGGTGGCTGTGCTTTCGCTATTTTGGTTGTTGTCGCAACAGCTTACCCCGAACGTCGCTTCAATGCCAAACGCCTTGCAATCATCCCGACCAGTCAGTTCGCGCGGAGACGCGGAGGATGCTCGAACCGCTATCCCGCTACCCGATCGCGCAGATAGACCGGCAATGCCTGTTCCGCCACCACCCATTCGCCACGCCGGGAGGTGGCGGCCGCCAGTCGGGCGACGTCGCCAGCGCGCGGGTAGCAATCGCCCCGCCAGCCGCTAACGGTCAGACGCCGCGCCAGCGCTTCGGCGTGCGCCGCCCAACCACTGCCCGCGCCGAACCACTCGCCCGGCGGGGCGGTCACGGCCTCCGGTGCCCACACCCGTTCCTCGCCCAGCGGTTCGGCATCTTCGCCGGCGACCGCGTAGACGCCCCAGTAGACCTCGCCCATGCGGGCGTCCAGCGCCGCCGCGATGCGCGCCTGGCCGGTTACCCGCGCCGCGCCCAACGCCAGGGCGGCCAGGGTGGACACCGGCGCGACCGGCAAATCGGCGGCGAAAGCGATGCCCTGGGCGATGCCCACCGCGATCCGCACGCCGGTAAAAGCGCCCGGTCCCCGGCCAACGGCGATGGCGTCCAGTTGCATCACGGTCAACCCCGACTCGGCCAATACCGACTCGATCATCGGCAGAATCAGGGTGGCGTGGCGGCGCGGCGCCCATTCGTAGCGTTCCAGTACGGCGCCATCCACCCACACGGCAGCGGAGCAGGCTTCGGTCGCGGTATCCAGCGCCAGCAGTTTCAAGAAAGCGTCCCCACCCCGGCTCCATCGGTCATGGGTTCATCTCTTCCTGTTGCAATGACTCGTCCAATGGTGCGAGCCGTCTCCGCAACTCGCCGGGCTTGCCGCGTTCCTGTTGATGCTGGATCGGCCCGGCCGGCTGCATCGGCCGCACCGATTGCATCGGCTGCGGCTGGTCGGGCTGCAGTTGGGCTGGAAGGATGCGTTGCATCGGCTGCGGCTGGGCCGGCTGTAGCTGTGGCTGGGTCGGCTGGATGCGTTGCGCCGGCTGCGGCTGGGTCGGCTGTAGCTGTGGCTGGGCCGGCTGGATGCGTTGCACCGGCCGATCCGGCTGGACCGAGGGAACCGGCTGGATCGGCTGAGGACCGCGCCGCGACCAATCGCCTCGCTGTCCTTGATCATCCTTGTTTCGGTAGGGTGGTTCCCCCTGGCGGCGGTCGTCCTGCTGGCGACGATCCTCGTCCCCTGGCGGCGGTCGTCCCGCTGGCGACGATCCTCGTCCCATTGGCGGCGGTCGTCCCGCTGGTAGCCATCGTCCCGCTGGTAGCCATCGTCCCGCTGGCGACGATCTCGTCCCATTGGCGGCGGTCGTCCCGCTGGCGACGATTCTCGTCCCATTGGCGGCGGTCGTCCCGCTGGTAGCCATCGTCCCGCTGGCGATAACCCTCCCGGTAATAGCCATCTCGCCGATAGGGATCTTCCCTCCAGCCAGGGTCATCCTGCCGATAACCCCCATACCCGCTACTCAAACCGCTATCGTAGTAGTAGCCCATCATCTCCCGGCGGTGGGACGCATCCCCCAAGGATCGGCACACTGCCCAGGCCCAGAACAATAAACGCAGTGTTTTTCGTCATGTTCGATCTCCTCGGTGATATGGGCGCGGTCTGAGTTCGTTCTCATCCTCTCCAATCCGGGACATCCTCTTCTTCCCAATCCGGTCTATCGCCGCGCTGGTGCGTGGCGCGCCAGATATCGCGCACGTTGACATACCATACCCCCCGGCGAAATCGAGCCACATCCCCGAGATTCACCCATCCCCAATCATTGCCAACCTTGATCTTGTAACTTGGCCGGACCTTGATTCGGTCCTCGTCCACCGCCAGAAAGGCCGATTCTCCCGCCTCGATCTCCCAGGAGTCGCCGATCCGCTCCCGTCGGTGCGTCCACATGGTGACGCTGACCGCGTCTCGCCAGTCATTGGTGACTTGAATGAGGCCACGCGGCCCATCTCGGGAGTATTCCGGGTCGGATCGCGGGAAATCGTCCTGCGCGACGGCGCTGCCTGGAACCAGCAGCAACGCGGCCATCAGAATAACGAAAACATGAATGATCCGGGTCACGTATGGATTCCTCCGATGCAATCGTGAAGTGGCCGAACATTCAAGACGCAACACCCTGAATTCAGCCTGAATGCAGGCGCGTTCGACGAAGTTTCGCAACAGGTCCGCCTTCAGGGCCCCGAGCCGCTCTCGGCCTGTTCCCGTTCCTGGGCCCGCGCCCACGCGGGACGGGCCAGCAACCGTTCGGCGTAAGCGGCCAGATGGTCATGCTCCAGCGGGAGTTCAAAAGCTCCGCGCCCAGGTCAGGGTATGGGCGATCAGGATATCGGCGGCGGTGAAGTCGTCGTCGACGATGAACTCCCGCCGGCCCAGGCCCCTCGCCAGCACCTTCGCCGCCACCCCGAATTCCCAGCGCGCGGTGTCGAGCATCGCGGGAACCCGGCGGCGCTCGGGCAGGGCGAAGAGGTGCTTGGCCATGGTCCACAGCGGCTGTTCCAGCTCGCTCAGGACAAAATAGCACCACTGATCATAACGGGCGCGCTCCGGCGAACCGGCCGGCGGCGTCAGCCGGGAGGCGGGGAATCGGTCGCCGATATAGGTGCAGATCGCCGCCGACTCGGTCAGCACCAGTTCGCCATCCACCAGGGTCGGCACCTTGCCGCCGGGGTTGAGCGCCAGATACTCCGGTTTCCAGCCGGCGCCGGCCCGCAAATCAACGGCGACGTATTCATACTCCGCGCCGGCTTCCTCCAGCGCCCACAGCACCCGGCTGGACCGGGTGTTCGCACAACCGTAAACCGTCAACATGATCGCAGTCGACTCCTCTTGTTGCTGATGGGCAGGGGGCATCCAGCGCCGTTGCACGGCCGGCGCTCGCCCCGTCCTCCTATTCTACCCCGACCGCCGGCCGGCCTGAAATTTGCCATCCGCCGCACAACGGGTTTGTTTTTGCTGGAAAAACAGCCGCCAGTGACTATAATCGGGAGCGAAATACCCCAAAAAATAAAAGACCCCTTATGAACCTCGAAAAAGTCATCTTCGGTTTTTTCATCGTCCTCGCCGCCACTTTGAACTTCGGGTTCGTCATCGGCGATCTGGACAATCCCATCCTTCATGACGTCTACGAGCTGTTCGCCGCCATCGTGGTCAATCTGATCGCGACGGTGCTCAAGTTCGGCGACCGCACCCACATCGGCGCGATTCATCTGTCCACCAGCCTGGTGGCCGACCTGCAACTGGTCGCGGCGGCGCTGGCGTGGGCCTATGGCGTCCACGTCGCCGGCGTGGGCATGACGCCCGAGATCACCGCCCGGGTGGTGTCGCTGTCCAGCGGCGCGCTGTTCGCCAACGTGGTGTCGGTGGTCATTTTGATCGCCGAAACGATCATGCAAAAGCGATGAATCCCGAAACCTACCAGAGCACCTTTTTTCTGGCGCTGCGGCGGATGCGGGCGCCGCTGATCACGATGATTCTGATCTACGCGATCTCGGTGTTGGGCCTGACGCTGGTTCCCGGCGTGGATGCCGAGGGCAACCGACCCGGCTGAGTTTTTTCCACGCCTTCTATTTCATCAGCTATACCGCCACCACCATCGGCTTCGGCGAAATCCCCACCGCCTTTTCCGAGGCGCAGCGGCTATGGGTCACCTTCTGCATCTATCTGTCGGTGATCGGCTGGGCCTATTCCATCGGCGCGCTGCTGGCGCTGTTGCAGGATCAGAGTTTTCGCAACGCGGTGCGCCTGCAACGCTTCGGGGGAGCGGTGCGCCACCTGCGCGAGCCGTTCTATCTGGTGTGCGGCTACGGCGAAACCGGACAACTGATCTGCCGCGCCCTCGACCAGACCGGCCTGCGGGCGGTGGTGCTCGAACTCGACGAGGGTCGGGGCAGCCAACTGGAACTGCACGGCCATTCCGCTGACATTCCCTCGCTGGTGGCCGACGCGCGGCAACCGGAGGTCCTGCAACTCGCCGGGCTGACCCATCGCTGCTGCCAGGGCGTCATCGCCCTGACCAACGACGACAAGGCCAATCTGGCCATCGCCATCGCCGCCCGCCTGCTGGCCCCCCGCCTGCCGGCGCTGTGCCGGGCCGAGACCGTCGAAATCGCCGCCCACATGGCCTCGTTTGGCACCCCGCACATCATCAATCCCTTCGACAAGTTCGGCCGCTACCTGGCGCTGGCCCTGCACGCCCCGGCGGCCTATCACCTGCTGGAATGGCTGACCGCCGTTCCCGGCACGGTGGTGGAGCCGCATCGCGATCCGCCGCATGGTCCCTGGGTGCTGTGTAGCTACGGCCGGTTCGGCAAGGTCATGGTCTCGGCGCTGGAGCAGGCCGGGATTCCGGTGACGATTATCGGCCTGACGCCGCCGCCGGACGCCGCTGGCCGGCACTGGGTGCGCGGCGACGGCAGCGACGCGCAGGCCCTGCGCGAAGCCGGCATCGAGCAGGCGGTGGGTATCGTCGCCTGCACCGACGACGACGTGAACAATCTGGCGATCGTGGTCACGGCGCGGGAACTGAATCCGAAGCTGTTCGTGGTGCTGCGGCAGAATTTACAGGCCAATCAGGCGCTGTTCGAGGCTTTTGAATCCGATTTCACCGTGGTGCCGAGCCAGATCATCGCCCGCGAATGCCTGGCGATCCTGGTCACGCCCCTGCTGGTTCCCTTTCTGAACCAGATCAAGCAGCGGAACGAAGCGTGGGCCAGCGCCCTGCTCGATCAGCTGACCGAACGCTTCGGCTGGGAGGCGCCGGTGGTGTGGAGCGTGCCTGTCAACGCGGCCGAAGCGCCGGCGCTGCTGCGGGTATTGCCGCCCGCCGGTCCCACGGTGATGCTGGGGGATCTGCTGCGCGATCCGCGCGACCGCGCCCAGGAACTGGAATGCCAGGTGTTGTATCTGACCCGGGATGACGATTCCACCGTGACGCTGCCTCCCCGGCAAACCTCGATCCAGGTTGGCGACCGGCTGCTGTTGGTCGGACGCGCCGCGGCGCGTGGCGCCCTCGAACTCATCCTGCATAACCGGAACACGCTGGACTACGTGCTCTGGGGTCGGGAGATTCCCAGCGGCTGGGTCTGGGAACGGCTGGCCGCGCTCCACGCCAGGGTGTCGGGTTCCTCGTGAGTCACGAAGCCACCGGCGGTTTGGCCGGGCGACGCGGGCTGGGCTTGCGGTCGGAGGGTGGGCCGCCATCGTTGACCGGCTTTGCCCGCGAACCCGCCGGCTTCGGCCCCGCGCGACTCCGCTCCGGGCGGGGGCCATCGAGGCGGCTGATATTCAACGGGAACTGCCGCACCCGCACCTTCTTGAGATGCTGGAAAATCTCTTCGGGCATGCCGGCGGGCAAATCCACGGTGCTGTAGTCGTCGTGAATCTCGATGCGGCCGATGTAGCGGCTTTCGATGCCGGCCTCATTGGCAATCGCGCCGACGATGTTTTGCGGCGTGGCGCCGTGCTGGTGGCCCACGTCGAGCCGGTAGCGCATCACTTCGAAATCAACGGGTTCCCGGGGCTGCTCCCGCTCGCCGCCGGCTGGGCCGGGCGTCCGGCTCCGCGCGGTCGCGCGCCTCGTCCGCCGGCTTCGGGTGAACCGGCTTCAGGTCCGCCTCCACCGGTAATTGCAGCGGGCGGTCGCGTTGCATCAAATACGCCAGCGCGGCGGCGATGTCGTCCGGCGCTAATATCCTGCTCCTGCTCGATCTGGCCGACTACCTCCTGAAAAAAGCTCAGTTCCTGGGCGGCCAGGGTGTCGAGGATTTTCTGTTTGAACCGGTTCAGGCGGTGGCCGGCGATGGCGGCCTGGGAGGGCGGCTGCATCGGCGTGATCGGCTGGCGGGTCGCCTTTTCGATGACGCGCAGCATCCGCATCTCGCGGGGCACGACGAACAGAATGGCCTCGCCGCCCCGCCCGGCCCGGCCAGTGCGGCCGATGCGGTGGATATAAGCCTCGGTATCGGAGGGGATGTCGTAATTGATGACGTGGCTGATCCGCAACACGTCCAGTCCCCGCGCCGCCACGTCGGTCGCCACCATGATATCGAGGCCGCCACCGCGCAACTGCTCGATGGTCTTCTCGCGCAGCACTTGGGTCATATCGCCGTGCAGGGCGGCGCTGGGATAACCGCGCGCTTCCAGCCGTTCCGCCAGTTCGGTCGCGGCGATCTTGGTGCGCACGAAAATCAGGACCGCGTCGGTATCCTCGACTTCCAGCACCCGGGTCAGGGCATCGAGCTTGTGCTGGACGCCGACCTGACAGTAGCGCTGCCGGACGGCGGCGACGGTGGCGGTGCGGGTCTGAATCTTGACTTCCCGGGGGTCGCGCAGATGGCGATGCGCCACCCGGCGGATCGGGTCGGGCATGGTGGCGGAAAACAGGGCCACCTGCTTCTCCGCCGGGGTCTGCTCGAGGATCCAGTCCACGTCCTCGATGAAGCCCATCCGCAGCATTTCGTCGGCCTCGTCCAGCACCACGCTGCGCAGGCCGTCCAGCATTCAGGGTTTCCCGGCGCAGATGATCCATGACCCGGCCCGGCGTGCCGACCACCACGTGCGCCCCGCGCCGCAGATGGCGGAGCTGGAGGCTCATGCTCTGGCCGCCGTAAATGGGCAGGACATGAAAGCCGGGCAAATGGCGGGCGTAGCTCTGGAACGCCTCGGCCACCTGGATGGCCAATTCGCGGGTGGGAGTCAACACCAGTACCTGCGGCTGGCGGTCGGCCAAATCCAGCCGTTGCAGCAGCGGCAGGGCGAAGGCGGCGGTCTTGCCGGTGCCGGTCTGCGCCTGGCCGATCAGGTCGTGGCCGGCGAGGAGATGGGGGATGCAGGCGGCCTGAATCGGCGATGGCGCTTCGTAGCCGACTTCCTTCAGGGTTTGCAACAGCGGGGGCGAAAGCGCCAGTTCTTCAAATTGAGCGATGGGGTCTGACATGAACAACCATACCTTGCGAAAAGAGCATCGCCCGCGCGGGGCGATTGCGAGCGGAAAATTAAAACAATGGGCGGGCCGTTGGCGCGGGATTCATGCGCGCCGACCACGGTACGCCGGCGGCGAAATTTGGCGATGATACGCCAGCGCCAGAATAGATGGGCGATGCAGAACGTCAGGATGCCGGCCACCACGGCGGTCGCCATCGAGCCGACCAGCAGGGGCGGGCCGAGTGCGCCGGCCTGCTGCAACAGCCAGTCCAGCGAGGGTTCAAACGTCCAGGGTTCCGGCGGCCACCCCAGCAACCAGGCGCCGAAATGATAGTTGGCGAAGGCGATGGGCGGGACGGTCAGCGGGTTGGTGATCCACACCATGGCCACCGCCACCGGCAGATTAAACCGCAGCCAGGCGGCGGTCGCGGCGGCGAGCAGCATCTGCCAGGGAATGGGAACGAACGCGAAAAACGCGCCAGCCGCCAAGCCCCGCACCGTGGAGCGGCGGTTGAAATGCCACAGGCGCGGGTCGTGCAACAGATTTCCCAGAAAGCGCAGGTTTTTATGGGCGCGCAGCGCTTCGGGATCGGGCAGATAGCGTTGGAAAAACGATTTCATGGTGGGATTTGGACGGGATCAGTCAGTGGGCGAGGATTCGACCCGTGGACGCCGGGAAAAATTCGGATCGCCGCATCATGTCAAGACTATACCGCCTTTGCCGGGGGGCTGGCTATTCCAATGGCGGCGTTCAACGCGCCGAAAACTCAAAGGAATCGTAGAACAGTTGCTCTGCTGGCAATCCCCGGGCCGCGAATGCGGACTTGGCGGCCTCGATCATCGGCGGCGGGCCGCTCATGTAGACATCGTAACCGCTCAAGTCGGGATTATCGGCGGCGACCGCTTCATGCACCCAGCCGGTGCGCCCGGTCCAGTCATCGTCCGGGCGTGGTTCCGACAGCACGGGGGTGTAGCGGAAGTTGGGATGGTCCGCCGCCCATTGGCGCGGCGCAGCGTCCAGATATAAATCCACCTTCGCCCGCGCGCCCCAGTACAAGTGCAGCGGTCGGTCCAGTCCGATATGGAAGGCGTGTTCCAACATGCCTTTCAGCGGCGCAAAGCCGGTGCCGCCGCCGATCAGAATGATGGGACGCTGAGAGTCTTCCCGCAGAAAGAAGGTTCCCAGCGGTCCCTGAAAGCGCAGCAGCGCCTTGTCCTTCATCTTGTCGAATACGTAACCGGTGAAGAAGCCCCCCGGCACGTGGCGCACGTGCAATTCCAGGAGATCGTCGGCATGGGGCGGATTGGCCAGCGAGAAGCCGCGCCGCCGGCCATCGGCCAGCAGGATGTCTATATATTGGCCGGCCAGGAATTGCAGGCGCTCGGTGTTCGGCAGTTTGAGATAGAGCCGCATCACGTCCGGAGCCAGCAACTCGCGCCGCTCTACCCGGCAGGGCAGCGTTTTGACCGCGATGTCGCCGGTTTTCACCTCGCGCGCCTCGATCACCAGGTCGGAGCGCGGCCGAGCCTGACACAACAGCGCCTTGCCCTCGGCCTGGTCGCGCTCGCTCAGAGCCGGTGGTCGGCCATCGGGATAGACGACTTCGCCCGACAGAAGGGTGCTCATACAGGAGCCGCAGGTTCCATTGCGACAACCATAGGGCAATACGCTGCCCTTCTCGCGCAGGGCGGCGTCCAAAACGGATTCGTTTTCCGTGACCTGGAATTCGTGACCGCTGGGTTGGATGGTGACGTGATAGGACATGGTGGTTTGAGCGTTAGGGGGTGTTTGAAACCAAAAGTCTTTCCGTTAGATACGTTGCGCTACCCCGCGCGCCGTCGCCAGCGGCAGGAACAGCTTCAGCGCCTGGTCGGGCAGGCGAATAAAGCCATGATGCTGGTAGAACGCCGCGGCGGATTCATCCTTGGCGTCAACCACCAGGGCATAGGCGGCGATTTCGGAGCGCAGGGCGCGCTCCAGGGCGTCGGCCAGCAAGGCGCCCCCCAATCCCTGGCCCTTGAAGTGTTGATCAACGGCCAACCGCCCCAGACGGATGGCGGGCACGGAGGGGTAGCGCGGGAGTTTCCTGCTGAGACTCGCCGGCAGGTCGGAGAGCAGCACGCTGGCCGAAGCCAGCGTATAGAAACCCGCGATCCGTTGTTCGTCCGTCAGCGCCACGAAGCACGCCGTTACCCGCCGACGAATATCCTGCATGACGTGATCCCGGAAATAACGGTCCAGCAGCTCGGAACCGCTGTGGAAACCGGTGCGGTCGTGGCGATGGTCCAGGGGCGCAACCTGGAACAACGTACTGCTCATTCGGCGCTCACGAGTTTTCGGCGACGGGCGAAGGCGCGCTCCAGGGCCGGGCTTGGCGGCGGCGGCGATAACAGCGCCCGTGCAAAACACTCCTGATCGGTCAGGGACAACCGGATGATTTCGGCCTGTTCGATAGCCCGTTGGGCGGCTTCCTGCACGGCGGCCACCACGAAATCGGTCAGGGTGCGCCCCTGTAGTTCGGCAGCTCGCTTGAGCAGGGCGTGCAGTTCGGGGCTGATCCGGGCTTCCAGGCGCGCGGCAGGCGTTGCAATAGACATGGCGGCATTCCTCCTGGCGATAGGATACGGCAATTTGCCGTATACATCCAAAATAGCGTTGAATGCCGCCGGCAGCGAAGGCTTCCCTACAGCCCCAACTCCCCCCACAACTTATCCACCCGCTGTTTCACCTCCGCGCTCATCGTCAATGGCCGGCCCCATTCGCGCGTGGTCTCGCCCGGCCATTTGTTGGTGGCGTCGAACCCGATCTTGGAACCCAGCCCCGATACCGGCGAGGCGAAATCCAGATAGTCAATCGGCGTGTTCTCGATCAGACGGTATCCCGCGCCGGGTCCATGCGCGTCGTCATCGCCCAGATCACATCCTTCCAGTCGCGGGCGTTCACGTCCTCGTCCACCACGATCACGAACTTGGTGTACATGAACTGGCGCAGGAACGACCACACCCCCAGCATCACCCGCTTGGCGTGGCCGGGATACTGCTTGCGCATCGCCACCACCGCCAGCCGGTAGGAACAGCCCTCCGGCGGCAGATAGAAATCCACGATTTCGGGAAACTGCTTCTGCAAAATCGGCACGAACACCTCGTTCAGCGCCACGCCGAGAATGGCCGGTTCGTCCGGCGGGCGGCCGGTGTAGGTGCTGTGATAAATGGGATTCTCGCGGTGGGTAATCCGTTCGATGGTAAACACCGGGAACCGGTCTACTTCGTTGTAATAGCCGGTGTGGTCGCCAAACGGTCCTTCCAGCGCGGTTTCGTCGGGCTGAATATGCCCTTCCAACACGAATTCGGCGCTGGCCGGCGCTTGGAAGTCGTTGCCCAGGCATTGCGCCAGTTCGGTGCGGGAACCGCGCAACAGGCCAGCGAAGGCGTATTCCGACAGAGTATCCGGCACCGGCGTCACTGCCGCCAGAATCGTGGCCGGATCGGCGCCCAGCGCCACCGCTACGGGAAACGGTTCGCCGGGCCGGGCCTGGCGCCATTCGCGGAAATCCAGCGCCCCGCCGCGATGCGACAGCCAGCGCATGATGACCTGGTTGCGACCGATCACCTGCTGGCGGTAGATGCCGAGATTCTGGCGCGGCTTGTTCGGCCCGCGCGTGACCACCAGCCCCCAGGTAATCAGCGGCCCGGCATCCTCCGGCCAGCAGGTTTGAATCGGCAGGCGGGACAGATCCACGTCAGGCCCCTCGATCACCCGTTCCTGGCACGGCGGCCGACTGATTTTCTTCGGGGCCATGTCCAGCACTTTCTTGAACACGGGCAGCTTCTCCCAGGCGTCGCGCAGGCCCTTGGGCGGATCGGGTTCCTTCAGGAACGCCAGCAGCTTGCCGACCTCGCGCAACGCTTCCACGTTATCCGCGCCCATGCCCAGCGCCACCCGGCGCGGCGTGCCGAACAGATTGCCCAGGACCGGGATGGCGTGGCCCTTGGGATGTTCGAACAGGATCGCCGGCCCGCCCGCGCGCAACACCCGGTCGCAAATCTCGGTCATCTCCAGTTTCGGGTCCACGGCGACCGCAACGCGCCGGAGTTCGCCCAGCCGCTCCAGTTGGGCGATAAAGTCGCGCAAGTCCTTGTATTGCATGAATCATCTCTCGTGGGGATCGGGAAGAAGCCGAAGGGCCGGCTGGAGCGGGCATTTTAGCAGCGGAGTAAAGTGGCGCGCCGGGTTTCAACGGTGGGTAGCATAGTCATGGTGGCGAATGTGGATCGCACCCTCGAGCGCGCCTGGTCATCTCCGGGTGGAAGGAGGGTCGGAACCGCGCTCGGACGCGGCCAGCCGACCGTCCGCCGCCAGGGTATAACGCAACGTCCGCCCGTTCTCGAGGACCGATTCGAGGGCAACCCAACGGCCATCCGCGCTGTGGTAAAAGACCTTGATATCGACGTTCCGCGGCTCCGCGACAAGGCGAAACCCCTGCACCGGCAGCGCTCGATTAGCGATCTCCCGTTGGGATTCCCCCAGCGCTTGGATCTCGACCGGCATCAGTTCGCCGGTCTGGGGATCGAGCAGGCGCTTTTGCTGAAGGAACCGCTGATCCCAATAGGCAAAGCTCATCATGCAGTCCACCGCATGAGTCCGGGTCTCGCCCGGGGTCACGATCCGGTAACCCGCCGCGGTTTTGCTCAGGTCCACCGCGTGGGGAGTGCCGTTGGCATCCGTCTCGGATTCGATCCGCTTCAGGCAGCCGTTTTGCCAGGTTTCGGTATTGCGGTGGCGGTACCGATAAACGGGCACCCGCAGGATTCTCACGTCGAACGAGGCCTCGCTTTCGACGACGCGCGTTGCCCCATCATGGGCTATCCGAAAGCGATGCGCCCCGATGGGCTGGCCGTCGAGGGATACCTCGAAGGTCAGTTCGTCTTGCGCCGATGGGGTGGCCATGCCCAGGGCGGGCGTTGCCGCTACGAGCGCGGCGCTCGTCAAAAGAAAGTGGATTGTCTTCATTTGGGTACGGAGTCCGGCTAGTCAAGGTGGTCCGATTCCCCCATCCCGGTCGAAGAAGTGATGGGGGTGTCAGGAAGCGCGCTCACAGTGGCTGCGGTTCGAGGTCACCGTCCTCCACCAGACTCCGATAGGCGTGCCAGGTCGCATGGCCGATCAGGGGCAGGGCGATGACCAGGCCCAGATAGAAGGTCAGCAGGCCCAGGCCGGTGAAGGTCACAATCAGCGCCGCCCACAACGCCATCGGGGCGGGATTGGCGCGCACGGCGGCGATGCTGGTCAGGATTGCGGTCAACACGTCGGTCTGGCGATCCAGCAGCATCGGAATGGACACCACGCTGATGGCGAACACCGCCGCCGCCACCAGCGCGCCCACCCCCGCGAACACCAGCAGGAACGTCAGGCCACTGCCCGAGAAGAAGAGCTGCGCCGCCGCCGCGTCCAGACTGAATTCGCGTCCTCCCACCAGGACGGCGAACAGCACTGCCGCAAACCGCGCCCAAACCATCATCACCAGGCCCACCACGACGCCGAACAGGGCGATGGACAAGACATTGGCGCGCCAGGCGGTCAGCGCCCGGCCCAGCGACACCGGTGCGCCCGCTTCCAGCCGGCGGCTGATGTCGTACAGCCCCATCGCCAGGAACGGCCCCACCAGCAGGAACCCGGTGGTCAGAGCCAGCACCGCCGTAAACTGGCCCTCCACCGTGGCGACCAGCAGGTAGCCCATCAGCACGAACAGCAGGCCATAGGTCAGGCTGGCGAAGGGCGCCCGCCGCAGATCGTTCCAACCCGCGCCCAGCCATTGCCAGGGCTGGTTCAGGGCGATCCGCCGCACGTTGGGGATGGGCAGCGCGCTTTCACTGACCGGAATCGTCGTCGTCGTCATCGGGGTTCCTCCGTCACAAGAGCAATACGGACCTGGGTTAATCTCAGGCTCTCCTCACGGTCTTTGCTGGCAAAGACCGGGGTTCTCGGTTACCTTGTAAAAGTAACGTACAATAAATATAGGGCATATTTTGCAATTTGCAAGGGTTTTGTACAGCTTTTGTAAAATAACCCAAGTTGCCACCTGGACTGATTCAGAAGACGAAGTTAAAGCTACCCGCGAGGTCGTACAGTAGCGGTACTCACAACGCTAGCAGACCCCGATGGGCTCACCCCGTCCAGGTGGCAACTTGGGTTAGCCATATTAGAATTCAGCCTCCATGAGCAAACGGACTGACTGAGATAAGAAATGGCCACCTACCGCCACCGGGAAGAAACCCTCAACACGCAACTGGCGATTCTGTTGTCTCGCTTCGGGGTCAAGGCCGACGCCGAGACCATTCAGGCCAGCGGGCGGGAACGGCCCGATGTGCTGTTCAACTGGCGGGGGTTGCGCGTGGTCATCGAGGGCAAGTTCGCCGATCATCCCCAGGCGCGGGAAGTGGTGCTGGGCGATGCGCGCGGGCGGGTGCAACGCGGCATCGCCAACATCGCCGCCGCCGTCGTTTATCCCGGCGCGCTCCGCACCACCGCCACACTGGAACTGCTCGACCAGCTCGAATCGTCGGTCCTGGCGTATTGCATGATTTCGGAGAGCGAAGAAACCGCGTGGTTCGAGGGCACGCCCGCCGCGCTGCTGGATGCGTTGCGCCGGACGCAGGAAACGATGGCCCAGGATGACATCGTGGCCAAAACCGCTCAATCCCTGCTGGAGCAACTGACGGGCGTGGCGCTGATCTGGATCGGGCAGACCGGCGCTTGCGACCGCTTGTCCGATCTGCTGGGGATGCCCGCCCCGAAAGGCGAAACCGGCGACAAGGCCGAGGGACGGCGCACGACGGCGGCGAAGGTGTCCGCGCTGGTGATCGCCAATGCGCTGATCTTTCAGGAACAGTTGGCGGCGACTCATTCCCAGGTGACGCCGCTGCGTCGGTTGGAGGATCAGCGGGACGTGGTGGGCGCGGCCCGCGCCCATTGGCAGTGGATTTGGCAGAACATCAACTATGTGCCGATCTTCCAACTGGGCGAGCGCGTGTTGGCGGAATTGCCGATCACCGCGCACACCCTGGCCTCGTTTCAAGCCCTGCTCAAGGAAGCGCAGGCGATTTGCGCGCACCAGGCGGCGCTGCGCCATGACCTGATGGGCCGGATTTACCACTGGCTGCTGCACCACGCCAAATATCTCGGCACCTATTACACCTCGGTATCGGCGGCGACCCTGCTGCTCAAGCTGGCGCTGAGCCGGCCCTGGCCCCGTGATTTCGGCAACCCGGCGCACCTGGCCGAGTTCAAGGTCGCGGATTTGGCCTGCGGCACCGGAACGCTGCTGATGGCGACGGCGCAGGCGGTGTCGGACGCCTACATTCTGGCGCGGGCCAACACCGGGCGCAGTCTGTCGCCGGTGGATTTGCAAGCTCTGCACCGGGCGATCATGGAAAACATCCTGCACGGCTACGACGTGCTGCCCACCGCCGTGCATCTGACCGCTTCCACCCTCGCGCTGCTGGCCCCGGAAATCGCCTTCGTGCGGATGAATCTGTACGTCATGCCGCTGGGGCTGGACGGCGGCACGCCGCGTCTGGGCAGTCTGGATTTCATCGGCACGAATGCGGTGTGGACGCAAATCACCCTCGATCAGTCGCAGACGGAAATCGTCCGCGCCGGCGCGGATCAAACGCAAGCGACCAGCGCGCGGGTGCCGGAACTGGATTTGTGCGTGATGAATCCGCCATTCGTGCGCAGCGTCGGCGGCAATCTGCTGTTTGGTTCGCTGCCCGACGAGCGGGGCGCGCTGCAAACCGAACTCAAAAAGCGGGTCAAGAACCTTCAGGCCAACATCACGGCGGGGCTGGGCGCGGTGTTCGTGGCGCTGGCCGATCAGTCGCTCAAGCCCGGCGGGCGACTGGCCTTTGTGCTGCCGCACGCGCTGGCGTCCGGCGAGGCGTGGGGGCCGACCCGGAAACTGCTCGCCGACCGCTATCATCTGGAAATCGTCGTGTCGAGCTACGATGCCGAGCGGCCCAACTTTTCCGAAAACACCGACTTGTCCGAACTGCTGTTCGTCGCCCGCAAGAAGCAGACCGGTCAGGAAGCGCCGGAAACCACGGCCTATATCAACCTGTGGCGCAATCCGACCACGATCTACGAGGCGCTCGATCTGGCCGAGCGGTTGAAAACCCTGCCCGAAGGCATCATCCGTTCGCCCTCCGGCAGTCTCGGCGAGGCGTTTCACCTGCCCGCCGCGACCGGTGAAGAGAACTGGCACGGCGCGCTGTTCTCCCGCAGCGATCTGGCGAAAGCGTTTCTGGCTTTGCAACAGGGGCAGGTGAGTTGGCCGGGGCAACCGGCGATTTCCGTTGCCTTGTGCCCGGTGGGTCAACTCGGCGGCATTGGCCCCGACCGGCGACGCATCCACGAAGCGTTCGACCGTTACGAGGATGTGCCGACGCTGCACCCGGCGTTCTGGGATCACGAGGCCGATAAGGTCAGGACGCTCCGGCAACAGCCGAACGCTTGGTTGCAACCCCGCGCGACTCCGCGCTACGCCGACCGGGCCGCTACGGCGGATTACGCCGATTATCCCTACCATCTGTGGACCATGGCCGCCGACATTCTGCTGGTGGAGCGGGTTATGGACGAACACCCATCGCCTGCTGGCGGTGGGTTTCGATCAGCCGGTGCTCGGCAATACCTGGTGGGCGCTCAAAACCGAATTATCGCCGGAACGCCGCAAGGCGTTGCTGCTGTGGCTCAACGGCAGTTTATCGCTGCTCGCTTTCTTCGGCTGTCGCGTGGTCAACCCGCGGCGCCTGGATGCAGATGAAAAAACCCGCCTGGGCGGCGATGCCGGTGCTGGACGTGCGGACTTTGAGCGACGCGCAGGCGGCAAGTCTGGCCGCTGCGTATGACGCCTTGTGCGACCGGGAGCTTCAGGCGCTCGCCCGGCTGAACCACGATCCGGCGCGACGCGCCATTGACGAGGCGCTGAGCGCGGCGCTGGGCTTGCCGGATTTGGGGCCACTGCGGGCAATGCTGGCGCGGGAACCGGGGTTGACGGGGAAAGCGGCGGTCGGGCGGCCTGCGGGCCAGCAGCAGTAGGGTAGGCATTGCGTACCCAATCGCTACCGGACCATACCAACCCCGCTTACCTTTTTTTCTTACCGGAGGTCACCATGTCCACCGCCACTGTCACCTTATCCACCAAGGGCCAGGTCGTCATTCCGATGTGGCGGGGGCGCTGTTAGGGACTGTACGGAAATAACTTCAGAAAAAACTATTATTATTTTCGGAAAAACCTATTTTACAAATCTTTGGGAAAGATTATGAATAGACATGCACTATCGCATCACCCAATCACCGAAGGAGAAGCGCAATGAGCGAAAAGTTCATTTCCAGCCTATTCATCCGCGAGATGGAGAACGCCAATGCTTAAAAAAACACTACCTTCTTTATTGACCGCTTGCACGATCACCATGACGGCACTGGCGCCGGTCAGCACCTTGGCGGCGGCCGGCATGGCCCAGTCGAACCAGTTCTGGTGGCCGCAAAAGCTGAACCTGGAATCTCTGCGCGCGCACGACGTTAAGTCCAACCCGTATGGTGGCGATTTCAATTACGCCGAGGCGTTCAAAAGCGTCGATCTCAAAGCCCTGAAAGCAGACATCGAAAAAGTCTTGACCACCTCGCAAGACTGGTGGCCGGCGGATTGGGGTCATTATGGCGGCCTGATGATCAGAATGGCCTGGCACAGCGCCGGCACTTATCGGATTCATGATGGCCGAGGCGGCGCCGATGGTGGCCAGCAGCGCTTTGAGCCGCTCAACAGTTGGCCGGATAACGTCAGCCTGGACAAAGCGCGCCGCTTACTGTGGCCGGTCAAGCAAAAATACGGACGCAATGTCTCCTGGGCCGACTTGATGATCCTGGCCGGTAACGTGGCGCTGGAATCCATGGGGTTTAAAACCCTGGGCTTCGCCGGCGGGCGCGTTGACGACTGGGAATCCGACCTGGTGTACTGGGGAGCTGAAACCAAGATGCTGGGCAACCAGGAACGCTATAAAGACGGCGAACTGGAAAAGCCGCTGGCCGCGGTGCAGATGGGTTTGATCTATGTGAACCCGGAAGGCCCGAATGGCAATAGCGACCCGCTCGCCGCCGCGAAAGACATGCGTGAATCCTTTGGCCGCATGGCGATGAACGATGAGGAGATCGTCGCACTGGTGGCCGGTGGACACACCTTGGGTAAAGCCCATGGAGCCAAGCCCGCTGACTGTCTGGGGCCGGACCCGACCGCCGCCCCGATCGAACAGCAAGGGCTCGGTTGGAAGAACAAGTGCGGCAAGGGCAATGCCGAAGACACCATGACCAGCGGCCTGGAAGGCGCGTGGACGACGACGCCCACCGCCTGGTCGATTCTCTACCTCGATAATCTGTTCAGATTCGACTGGAAACAGACGAAGAGTCCCGCCGGGGCAACGCAGTGGATGCCCGTCGATGCAGCCGCCCAATCCCTGGTGCCGGACGCCCATCTCAAAGGTAAACGCAATCCGCCGATCATGTTCACCACGGACATTGCGCTGAAGGAAGACCCGGGCTTTCGCAAGATTGCCGAGCAGTTTCTGGAAAAATCCCAAGGAATTCGACAAGGCGTTTGCCAAAGCCTGGTTCAAGCTGACCCATCGCGATCTGGGGCCGCGCGCTCGCTATCTGGGCATTGAAATTCCAGCGGAAGTGTTTATTTGGCAAGACCCGGTTCCGGCGGTGGATCACAAGTTGATCGACGCCGCGGACATCGCCAACCTGAAAGCGGCGATTCTCAAATCTGGTTTGAGCGTGCCTGAACTGGTCAGAACGGCCTGGGCGTCCGCCTCCACTTTCCGCGGCTCCGACATGCGCGGCGGCGCTAACGGTGCGCGCGTGCGCCTGGCCCCGCAGAAGGATTGGGCGGCGAACAATCCTGAAGAACTGGGCAAGGTGTTGACGAACCTCGAAAAAGTTCAAGCGGACTTTAACAAATCCCTATCGGGTGGCAAGAAAGTCTCGCTGGCCGACGTGATTGTTCTGGGCGGTACGGCAGCCATCGAAGAGGCGGCCAAGCAAGCCGGCTCACACGGTTGCAGTCCCCTTTACCCCGGGACGCACCGACGCAACGCAAGAGATGACCGACGTGCATTCGTTCGCCGTGCTCGAACCGACCGCCGATGCTTTCCGCAACTACTACAGCGACAAGAGCTACACCTCGCCGACGGAGATGATGGTGGACAAGGCTGATCTGCTGACCCTGACCGTGCCGGAAATGACGGTGCTGGTGGGTGGTATGCGCGCCCTCAATGCCAATGCCGGACAGAGCAAACACGGTGTGCTGACCGATAAACCGGGCACCTTGAACAACGACTTCTTCGTCAACCTGCTCGACATGTCCACCAAGTGGCAGAAGTCAGAAAAATCTCCCGGTGTTTACGAGGGTCTGGATCGCGCTTCCGGTCAAGCAGAAATGGACAGCCACCTCCGTCGATCTGATCTTCGGCTCCAACTCCGAGTTGCGCGCAGTTGCGGAAGTCTATGCGGCCGACGACGGCAAGGAAAAGTTCGTGAATGACTTTGTCGCCGCCTGGACTAAGGTGATGAACCTGGATCGCTTGTAATCAATATGGATGGAATGACATCGCGCTAACAAGTCGCTTCACCGGACCGCTGCTCCGCTAGCGCTTCGCAGCGTCCGGTGAGCTTGGTCGTTAGCTGCCAACACGGTCTTCATCTCGCGCACTGTTCTACTGGAATCGGAATGGGTGTTGCGAGCTGGCTACCGCAAAACGCGGGAACAGATCAGCCGGTTTTTCGCGGAACTGCTGGAAACCGACAACACCGTGATCGAGAACCACGACGCCGTGGCCCAGGCGCTCGACGGGTACCGGTTGGGCGCTGATTTCGCCGACGCCCTGCATCTCGCCGCCTGTGGCAGGGCGATCATGCACACCTTTGATCAGGGGTTTTGCAAGGTGGCGCGGGAACAGGGCCTTACCCCGGAAGTCCGGGTGTTGCGAACATGACCGCCTACCCGCATCGGGAAGAAATTTGCAACACTCCAAAAAGCGATCAGGACGATGGGTTCCGACGAGAGGGCTACCAAATCGTCTCCAATTCCGGGACCGCACGCAGTTTGGCGTCGCTGGTGATCAGCGGGGCGTGATAGTGCAAGGCGGTCGCGCCAATCAGCCGGTCGGCGGGATCGCCGTGCTGAAAGCAAGGCGCTTGCGCCAGGACGGCAATTTCGGGGTTGATCGCCACCACGTCCAACCGTAGCGCAGTCACGATATCCCGTAATAATTCACCTTGACCGAGCGGCGCTCCAATTCGTCCCTTGGCGCATAGCATGGCGATTTCCCACAAGGAAATATCGGCGCAGGCCAGCGTCCCCTGTTCCGCCGCCTCGATGGCCCGCAGCGCGGCGGGCGACAACCGGGAACGGTCGAGTGCCCAGAACACCAGCGCCTGGGTGTCACAAAAGATCCTGTTCCGCATTCCAGTCTTCTCCCGACGGGCTTTCGACATCCCCCAGAATGACTTGGCCCTGCAAGGCGTCGAGCCGCTGTCGGGCTGCCGCGACGCGATCCTCTTCCGGCAGCAACCGGGCAATGATCCGCCCCCGTGAGGTGATGCGGATTTCCTCGCCCGCCGCCGCCCGCCGGAGATAGCTTGGCAGGTGTTGACGAAATTCAGTGGTATTAACGGTTTCCATGATTCGCCTTGAATGTACGGATAATATGTACAGTATAGAATAAACCTGTTAATGGTGGAGTCAGGTAGCGCGCCGGGCTTCAGCCACTTAGACTTGCAAAACCTTTGGTCCGGCCCGCGCGGGACAGCGATGCCACCCGCCAACCACGCCATTTCTCCCACCACTCCAGGAGACCCCATGAAGTTTCTGCTCCGCGGCGCGGCGGTCATCGACGCGATCAACACGGCGATCGGCCGCGCGATGATTTGGCTGATCCTGTTCTGCTGCCTGACCAGCGCCGTGGCCGCCACCCTGCGCTACGTGTTCGACTGGGGCTCGAACGCCCTGCTGGAAGCGCAATGGTTCATGTTTGGCCTCGTCTTCCTGTTCTGCGCGGCCTGGACCCTGCGGGAAGGCGGCCATGTCCGCATTGATATTCTGTATACCCGGCTGCCGCCGGTCGCGCGGATCTGGATTGACATCATCGGCGGGTTGCTGTTCCTGCTGCCGGTCTGCCTGCTGATCGCCGTGGATTCCTGGAATTTCTTTCTCATCTCCTATCAGACGGGCGAAGCCTCGTCCAATCCCGGCGGCCTGATCTGGTGGCCGATCAAGCTGGCGATTCCGGTCGCTTTCATCCTGCTCAGCCTGCAAGGGCTGTCCGAGACCATCAAGAACATCGCGGTGCTGACCGGCCACCGGCCCATGCCTCACTTCAAGGGCGGGCACTGACATGGCCGAATTCCTGATCGCCAACATGGCGCCGATCATGTTCTCGGCGCTGATCGTGTTCCTGCTGATCGGCTATCCGGTGGCGTTTTCGCTGGCGGCGGTCGGCATGGTCTTCGGCCTGATTGGGATCGAACTGGGCCTGCTCACCCCCAACCTGCTCCAAGCCTTCCCGGACCGGGTGTTCGGCATCATGAAGAACGAAATCCTGTTGGCGGTTCCGTTCTTCACCTTCATGGGGCTGGTGCTGGAACGCAGCGGCATGGCCGAGGATCTGCTCGACACCATCGGCCAGTTGTTCGGCACGGTCCGGGGCGGACTGGCCTACGCGGTGATTTTCGTCGGCGCCCTGCTGGCCGCCACCACCGGCGTGGTCGCCGCCTCGGTGATCGCCATGGGCCTGATTTCGCTGCCGATCATGCTGCGCTACGGCTACGACAAGGCGCTCGCCGCTGGCGTGATCGCCGCCTCCGGCACCCTGGCGCAGATCATCCCGCCCTCGCTGGTGCTGATCGTGATGGCGGACGTGCTCGGCCGCTCGGTCGGCGACATGTACAAGGGCGCCTTCATTCCCGGCTTCGTCCTGATGGGGCTCTACATCGTGTGGGTGTTTCTAAACACCCTCTTCCGGCCCCACGCCGCCCCAGCGCTGCCGCCGGAAGCGCGCACTCTGCACGGCTGGGCGCTGGCCTGGCGGGTGGTGGTGGCGATGATTCCGCCGCTGCTGCTGATCTTCCTGGTGCTGGGCAGCATCTTCATCGGCTGGGCTACCCCGACCGAGGGCGGCGCGCTGGGAGCGGTCGGCGCGCTGGCGCTGGCGCTGGGCCGGGGCAAGATGAACCGCACGCTGCTGGTCGAGGCGATGACCGCCACCGCCAAGGTCACCAGCTTCGTGATCTTCATCCTGATCGGCTCCAGCGTGTTCAGCCTGGTGTTCCGGGGCGTCAATGGCGACCTGTGGGTGGAGCATCTGCTGCTCGATCTGCCCGGCGGCCAGTTGGGCTTTCTGATCGTGGTGAACACCCTGGTGTTCCTGCTGGCGTTCTTCCTCGATTATTTCGAGATCAGCTTCATCATCCTGCCGCTGCTGGCGCCGGTGGTGGAGAAACTGGGCATCGACCTGGTCTGGTTCGGCATCCTGATGGCGGTGAACATGCAGACCTCGTTCCTGCACCCGCCGTTTGGTTTCGCCCTGTTCTTCCTGCGCAGCGTAGCCCCGCCCACGGTGCGCACCAGCGACATCTACTGGGGCGCGATCCCGTTCGTGGTGATTCAGGTGGTCATGGTGGCCCTGATCATCCTCTTCCCGTCGCTGGTCACCGTCGGCCTCGACCGTCCGGTGCATTCGGGCGAACCGGCACCGGTGCAAATGCTGGCGCCGCAGGACGATCGGGGCGGTTCTGGATCGGATGCGCCGCCGGAGGATGCGGCCGATCTGTTCAGGCAGATCCCGCAACCCGCGCAGTGAGCGGGCGTCCTTTCCCCCCGCTCTCGAGCCCCCCAACCTTCCTCGATCCCACCTTGTTTGGATCCGGCGGCGGCTACCTGATTATTTTGTTGAAGATCATTGAAGGGGGGAGGGGCGTTTGCGCCGGGGGTTCCGCCGTTACTTCTTGGCGCGCAACTGCGATTGCATGAAGCTCGCCAGGGTATTTTCCGCCAGTCCCATCCAGATGTCCGAGACCTGCTGGAACGCCCGCTGCGAATCATAAATCTTCTTGAAGTCCGGATTCTTGGCCGACTCCTCGGCGTAAATCTTCTGCGCCGCGTCGTAGGCCGCCTTCATCGCATCGTCGGGATAGCGCTTGAGTTGCGCGCCATTCTGCACCAGCCGCTGAATCGCCGGCGGATTCTTGGCGTCATAGGCGGCCATCATCCGCAGATTGGCTTCGGCGGCGGCGGTCTCAAACGCGACCTGATAGGGCTTGGGCAGCTTTTCCCATTGCTCCTTGTTGACGTAGAACGAAATCGTCGGCCCCGGCTCCCACCAGGCCGGGTAGTAATAGAACTTGGCGACCTTGTAGAACCCCAGTTTCTCGTCATCGTAAGGGCCGACCCACTCGGCGGCGTCAATCGCGCCGCGCTCCAGCGCCGGATAAATTTCCGGACCGGGCAGCAACTGCGGCACCGCGCCCAGCGCCAGGAACACCTCCGCGCCAAAGCCGGGAATGCGGATCTTCAAGCCTTTCAGATCGTCCAGCGATTTGATTTCCTTGCGGAACCAGCCGCCCATCTGGGTGCCGGTATTGCCGCCCAGGAAATTGACGACGTTGTATTTGGCGAAGAATTCCCGAAACAGCGCCTGACCCTCGCCATAGTAGTACCAGGCGTTCATCTGGCGGACGCTCAGGCCGAACGGAATCGTGGTTTCGAGGGAGAATGCCTTGTTCTTGCCGTGGTAGTAGTAGCCGCAGGTATGGCCGCATTCCACCGTATTCTGCTGGACGGCGTCCAGCACCCCGTTCGGCGGCACGATCTCGCCGCCGGCGAACACCCGGATTTCAAACTTGCCCTCGGTGATCTCGGCGATGCGCTTGGCCAGGAAATCGCTGGTGCCGTAGAGGGTATCCAGGCTCTTGGGGAAGCTCGCCGCCAGTCGCCATTTGAGGGTGGGCAGGGCTTCCGCCCGGGCGAGGGTGGGAACGGCCGCCGCGCCGGTGGCGGCGGCCAGCCCCAGACCGGCTTTCCTGATGAACTCGCGACGCTGCATGTGCTGCTCCTCTATGATGGACGATGGTTGGCGAGATCGGCGCTCCGCGGGAACGCCAGGATTCCCGGTAAAATTTACCAGATGCCAGGGGGATTGCATCCTGGAAGGCGCAGCTTTTTGACAAGCGAAGGAAACCCGCCTATATTCCGAGTGCATTTCAAGGATTCATGTCCATACCACAGGCGATTCGCGCCGCTCCAGCGCACGGGAGGTTCCCACATGCCACGAATAGAACACACCATCATGTGACGCCTTCCGGGCGGTCTCCGGAAGGCCCTGGTTGTCTTCCGAGCCTGCTTTCCGATCTGGAAAAACCCTGGGTGACAACCGTCATCCAGGGTTTTTTTCTTTGGGCAGCCGGACTCCTCATTACCGCGAGCAGCGATCATGCCGATCAGGAAAATCATCACCAAAGGCCAGGTTCCGGTCAAAATCTACACCGACGACGTGGACCCCCAAGCCCTCAATCAGTTGCTCAACGTCGCGCAACTGCCTTTCGTCCGTGGCCATGTGGCGGCGATGCCCGATGTCCACGTCGGCATCGGCGCGACCATCGGCTCGGTCATTCCCACCAAGGGCGCGATCATTCCGGCGGCGGTGGGGGTCGATGTGGGTTGCGGGATGAACGCCGTGCGCCTCAGCCTCAAGGCCAGCCAGTTGCCGGACAACCTGCGGCCGGTGCGCTACGTCATCGAGGCGGCGGTGCCGGTCGGGTTCGACATGCACACCGAAGGGCGGGGCGCGCCGAACTCAACCGTCCGCGCCCTGTCCGGCGGGCTGGACCGCATCGTCCAGAAGCATCCCGGCATCCTCAAGATGCAGAAAAACGTCGAGATCATCTGGGCGCGGCAACTGGGCACCCTGGGCGGCGGCAACCATTTCATCGAACTGTGCCTGGACGAGAATCAGGACGTGTGGGTGATGCTGCACTCCGGCAGCCGGGGCATCGGCAACATCATCGGCCGCTACTTCATCGACCTGGCGCGCAAGGACATGGGCAAACACCTGGCCAACCTGCCCGACCGCGACCTGGCCTACTTGCAAGAGGGGGCCGAACACTTCGACGACTACGTGGCGGCGGTGCAATGGGCGCAGGACTATGCCATGACCAACCGCCGCGAGATGATGCGGCTGATTCTGGATGCCCTGGCCCGGCAACTACCGCCGTTCACCCTGACCAAGGAAGCAATCAATTGTCTCGCGGGGGAAACGATGATAATGACACGGAGTGGCAACCGTGCGATTTCCGAGCTTTGTGGCGGCGAACACGAACTGTTAACCTCTGGCGGGCAATGGATCAAAGCCCCCCTCAAGAGTTTCGGTGAACAGCGTCTTTTCGCTGTCACGCTCAGTCGGTCAGGTGTTCTCAAAACGATTTATGCCACTGCGGGGCATCGCTGGATTACTCGCAATCAAATCGGAACACAGACGCATAAGACAACGACTGAACTGTGCGCGAAGGATCGCCTACAGAGCAGCTTCCCGCCGCGTGCGGACGCCATGACTGTGGATAGAGAGTCGGTGGCGAGAGGCTTCGTTTATGGCGATGGCTCTATTCAAGGGCGGTGGGCTGTAGCTAATTTCTGTGGCATGAAGGACGAGGCCATGCTTCCCTTCTTCGCCGATAAGGAACCGCCGCGTCAATATGCGCACTTCAAACGCATTCTCCATCTACCTACCGAATGGAAAACTGAACGCCCACCGCTAGACTCGATGCCCAGCATCCTTTATGGCTGGCTCGCGGGTTATTTCGCGGCAGATGGCGATGTTGATCGAACAGGGCGTCCAACGCTGGCTTCCGCCAATCGATCTAATCTGGAATTCGTCCGTCAACTCTGTACGATCATCGGCATCGGAACATTTGGCATTCGCACTCGAATGCGAAAGGGTTTCGGTAACGTGGAAACGCCCCTCTATCTACTCGGGCTGATGAGAGGCGATCTCTGCCCAGGATTTTTCCTCATTGAGAGTCATCGCCTGCGTTTCATCGACGGGCGTGATGCTGCTGAGCGTCGCGGTTGGAATGTGGTCAGGGTTGAGCCGACCGATAGGGTCGAAGAAGTGTTCTGCGCAGTCGTTGAGGGAACCCATTCCTTCGCTCTCGAAGACAACATTCTCACTTCAAATTGTCACCACAATTATGTGGCCGTTGAGCATCACTTCGGCGAGGATTTATTCATCACCCGCAAGGGCGCCATCCGCGCCGGCGCGGGCGACCTGGGCATCATCCCCGGCAGCATGGGCGCCAAGTCCTACATCGTGCGCGGCAAGGGCGAACCGGAGTCGTTCTGTTCCTGCGCGCACGGCGCGGGCCGGCGGATGAGCCGGGGCCAGGCCAAGAAGAAGTTCGATCCCCAGGATCTGATCGCCCAGACCGCCGGGGTGGAATGCCGCAAGGATGCCGGCGTGATTGATGAGATTCCCGGCGCCTACAAGCCCATCGACGAGGTGATGGCCAATCAATCCGACCTGGTCGAGGTCGTGCATACCCTCAAGCAGGTGGTCTGCGTCAAGGGCTGACCGCCATTCCGCATGGAGAACACTTGTCATGGAGAAAATCATCCAGCCGCCACGCCGCAACCCGGTCGCCGCCGCGCCGATCCTGCGCAAGGGCGGCGCGCACCAGAAATCCAAAACGGCGGAGCGAACCCAGGTCCGCACCCAGTTGCGGCGGGAAAGCGCCGAATGGCGGCGGCCGCGCTGAACGCGCGTCGGTCACCAGCGCAACAGCACCCAGGCCGGAATCAGCATCCCGCCCTGCAAGTCGTTGTAGCGGGTTTCCAGATTGCCGTCGCCATCGGTATCCACCAGATAGTAGGACGCGCCCTTGGCGGGATTGATCTTGATCATGTACAACACGCCGCCGGCGCGATACTCCTCGACCGAACCCTGATCGCCCCGCTGGCGGATGGTGACTTCCGGCGCCGGGACGTTCCGTTCCCCGGCCGCATCCGGCGAACCATCGGGAATCGGTTCCAGGCCGGGGGATTTGGCGGCGTCCTGGGCCCAAGCCAGGCCCGACGCCAGGAGCAACAAAACCAATAGCCGCGAACGCATGGCTGATCCTTGAAAGTGGTTGGCGCGATGGAATGCGCCGGGTTGCCCTCATGGGCAAACCTGGCGCCCCCGAATCATTTCCCAGCCCCGGCGATTTGTCCAGCGGTCGAGAGGCGGTACCCAAACGCCGCTAAATTGTCGTGACCCGCAACCGTCCATCATCCAATTCCAGCACCCGGTCGCAATAGGCGGCCAGTTCCGGGTCGTGGGTGACCAGGATCAGGGTCGCGCCCTGTTCGCGGTTGAGCGCGAACAGCAGTTCGATGATGCGATGGCCGGTTTTCTGGTCGAGGTTGCCGGTCGGTTCGTCGGCGAACAGCACGTCGGGATTGCCGGCGAAAGCGCGGGCGATGGCGACCCGCTGCTGTTCGCCGCCGGACAGTTGCGAGGGATAGTGGCGGGCGCGGGCCTTGCAAGTCCCACCCGCTCCAGCAACTCCAGCGCCTGCCGGCGGGCGTCGGGCTGGCCGGCCAGTTCCAGCGGCAGCAGGACATTTTCCAGCGCGGTCAGTCCGGTCAGCAGTTGAAAGGACTGGAACACGAAACCGACCCGTTGCGCCCGCAGCAGGGCGCGACCGTCCTCGTCCAGCCCGCCGAGATCGGCGCCGGCCAGCCACACCCGGCCGCTGGCTCGGCGCATCCAGACCGGCCAGCAGGCCGAGCAAGGTGGATTTGCCGGAACCGGACGCCCCGACCACCGCCACGCTTTCGCCCCGGGCAATGGCAAAGCTGATGTCGTCGAGAATGACCAGGGCGCCTTCCGGACTGATCACCTGTTTGCCCAGGCGCTCGACCCGCACGATGCAATCGGCGGCCGGGTTGTCCAATGGCTGGCGCGGCGGTTACGCTGACGCCATTTCCCGCTGCCCGGTCATGATCCACGCGCATGGCCCAATTCTCCGATGATGAAGACACATCACTCACGTTGCTTACCGATTCTGGTGTTGTGGCTGGTGATTTTGCTCGGCCTTGTGGCCCGCGCCGAGACGCCGGTGATTCTGGTACTGGGCGACAGCCTGAGCGCCGGTTATGGCATCCCGGTCGAACAGGGCTGGGTCAGCCTGCTGCAACGTCGGCTGGCGGAGCGCGGTTTTCCACATCAGGTCGATCAACGCCAGTATCAGTGGCGACACGACCAGCGGCGGTCTGAGCCGGTTGCCGGCGGCGTTGGAGCGGCACCGTCCCGCCCTCGTCATTCTGGAACTGGGCGCCAACAACGGCCTGCGCGGACAGCCGCCGATGGCGATGGCCAACAATCTGGGGCGCATGATCGAACTATCCCAGCAAACCGGCGCGCGGGTGCTGCTGGCGGAGATGCGGATTCCGCCGAATTATGGCCCGCTGTACACGCAAAAGTTTCAGGCGACCTTCGCCGAACTGGCGAAACGCTACGACATCCCGCTGATTCCGTTCCTGCTGGAAGGTATGGCCGGCAATCCGGCGCTGATTCAGGAGGACGGCCTGCACCCGCGCGTCGAGGCGCAACCCAGGGTTCTGGACAACGTCTGGCCGACGCTGGAGCCGCTGTTGCGGTAGCCGCGATGAATGGCCGCCCGTCAGCAATTCTCATTTTGGCGATGACTCGCTAGAGTAGCCACCCCCCTTAACTGGAAGTACCTTGATGAGCGTACCGTTTGGTCGCGCCGTTCTGACGTTGGACGACATTACGAAACAAATCCGCCGGACCTTCGAGCAGTTTACCGATCCGCGCCGGGGGAAGAACACGCGCTACACGCGGGTGGACGCCGGGTTGAGCGCCTTCTCGGTGTTCTTCATGCAGAGTCCGTCGTTTTTGGAATACCAGCGCAGCCTGGACCAGTGGCTGGGCAAAAACAACGCCCAGACTCTGTTTGGGGTCCATCAGATCCCGTCGGACCATCAAATCCGCCATCTGCTCAACGCCACCGAACCGGGACAGGTCAACCCATTGTTTTCCTTTCTGTTCCAGGCGTTGCATCAGGCGGGCGTGGTGGAAACTTATCGTTCGGTGAACCAGACCCTGCTGCTGGCGTTCGATGGGGTGCAGTATTTTTCCTCGTCCGCGATTCCTTGCCCGCAGTGCTCGGTCCGGCAGCACGCCAACGGCTCGGTGACGGATCGCCATACGGCCGTGACCCCGGTGCTGGTGAAGCCGGGGTTGGACAAAGTCATTCCGCTGGCGCCGGAATTCGTCCGCCCCCAAGACGGCGTGGAGAAGCAAGACTGCGAACTCAACGCCGCCCAGCGCTGGCTGGCCGCCTGGGGCGACGACTATAGTCCTTTCGGGGTCACGCTCCTGGGGGATGACCTGTACTGCCACGAACCGTTCTGCCGCGAGGCGTTGCAACGGGGATTCGGCTTCATCCTGGTCTGCAAGCCGGCGTCCCATCCCCTCGTGTCCGAATGGGTCGAGTTTCTGGACCGGAGCGGGGCCGTCCACACCGTGGTCCGCCGGCGGTGGACCGGCCAACGGCGCGAGATCGACACCTATCGCTACGCGCAGGCGATTCCCCTCCGCGATGGGGATGACGCCCTGTTGGTCAATGGGTGCGAGCTCACCACCGCCGATGAAAAAGGCAACGTGTTGTATCACAACAGCTTTGCAACGTCCTTGGCGCTCGATGACCGCCAGGTGGCGGAGGTGGTTGCCGCCGGACGCTGCCGGTGGAAGATCGAAAACGAAAACAACAACACCTTGAAAACCAAGGGTTATCACTTCGAGCACAACTACGGCCACGGCCAGCAACATTGGTCATCGGTGCTGGCCAGTCTCATCATCCTGGCCTTTTTGGTCCATACCGTGCTGGAGTGGATGGACGACCAATACCCACTGCTCCGCCGGAAGCTGCCCTCACGACAACGCTTGTTCGGTGACCTTCGTACTTTGACCAGTGACCTGTGCTTCGAGAACTGGGATGCTTTGATGACGTTCATGCTCCAAAGCTTCGAGCCGGGTCGGGTCGTGCCCGTGCGACTCGAACCCTCGCCCCCTCTTGAACCGGCACCCCCGTAGTCCAAAACGGGTGAAATCGCCAAAATGAGAATTGCTGGCCGCCCGTCAGCCCTGACGCACGTTCCTAGAGTATTTGGAAAAACAAGCGGTTAGAAGCGATTGGAAAAAATTTTGTCGCACACACTGGAGCAACTGAAAAGGGCGTAACCAGTCGAGCGCTCAGGCTTGAGAATCAATAGGTTACGAAGGCCAAAAAACGCTAAACTCCCGGGAGCAAAATGCTCGCCTTGTTATTTTTCAACAAATTAGAGGCGCGCTCAACTGGTTACGCCCAACTGAAAAGCAGACGTTGGTAGATTTCTCCTTAATCGACGCCGCGGTGGGTAGTATTAACCCCAGGTATTCACGCGAGGGGCAGTTGGCCATGAGCAAAGCGAGTTGTCGACCGACGCGGGAAGCGCGCCAGCAGCATAAGGCGAAAGTGCGGGCGGCGCGACGACAATGGCGGGCGCAGCAAATCGCCGCCGGGGTGCGGCAGCCCCAACCGGTCAGTGCCTCAAATGCCTTGTGTGGGCATGCCACGGTGGAAGAAGAGCAGGCGGCGCGGGAAGCGGCGGTAGCGGCCCAGTTGCCGGTGTATCGCGAGCTGCTGCCGAAGTTACTGCGGGATCTGAGCAAGATACCCGATCCCCGGCAGCCGAAAAAGTGCAAACATAAGCTGACGGTGGTGTTGCTCTACGGCTTGCTGAGCTTCGTGGTTCAGATGGCATCGCGACGGGAAGCGAACCGGACGTTAAGTCGCCCGGCGTTTTTAGCGACCTTGCAAGCTTTCTTTCCGGAACTGGAGTCCCTGCCCCATGCCGATACGCTCAATCGGCTCTTGGCCCGGATCGAGGTCCAGGAGCTGGAAGTGGCCCATGTCGAGGTGATCCGGCGGTTGATTCGAAACAAGAAGTTTCGCCGCTATCTGGTGGAGCAGTGCTATCCGATTGCGATCGATGGGACGCAGAAGCTGGTCCGGGCCGGGCCTGATTGACTGACAAAACTAGCCAAGGAGGCAGAAGGTATGGCAAATAGGCGCCCGAGCCCACAACTTCAAAGGACGCCTTCGCCATGCCGCCGCCTTCCCTCCTGTACGAAACGTTGTTGAACCTGGTGCAGCACGCGCCTTGGCGGGACCGGCGCCACCTGCTCACCCTGGCTTGGATGGTGATGGGGCTGCTGTCGAGCGGTTGGATCGCCCTGAGCGAGTGGACCCCCTTCGTGGTCGGCCGGGCGCTGTTGGCGCAAAGCACCGAGCGGCGGTTCAGCCGCTGGTTGTCGAACCCCCGGATCGACGTGCTGCATCTGTACGCGGCCTTGCTGCGGCCGGTTCTGGGGGAGTGCCCGGATCGACGGCTCTGGGTGGTGTTGGATACCACGGTGCTGTGGAACCTGTTCTGCGTGGTGCAGCTGTGCCTGGTCTACCGGGGCCGGACGATTCCCCTGGCGTGGAAGGTCCTGCGGCATCCGAGCGCGAGCGTCGCGTTCCGGGACTACCGGGGGGTGTTGGGGTTCGTGGCGCGGCTGCTCCGCGGCTACGAGGTGGTGCTGTTGGCCGACCGGGGTTTCCTGCACGGGGAGTTGTTGCGCTGGGTCGGGCGCACGGCGGGCTGGCATCTTCGCGTTCGCTGCAAACGGAACGTGGGGTTGTTCCGCCGGACGGGCCGGGGCTATGGCCAGCTGGCGTTGCGGCTGTCGGCGGGGGAAGTGCGTTATGACCACGGGGTGTGCGTGACGGGGGCTCGGCTACCGGTTCATCTCGCGGTGGGCTGGGAAAAAGGCGCCAAGGAACCCTGGCTCATCGTCAGCGACGAGCCGACCGACGCCGAAACCCTCTATGAGTACGGGCGGCGCTTCACGATCGAAGAAGGGTTTTTAGATGACAAGTCGAACGGGTTTCAATGGGAGTCTTCCAAGCTGCGCCAGGCGGAGGTCTTGCAACGCCTCTGCTTCGTCATGGCCGTGGCCACCTGGGTGCTGGTCTGCCAGGGGGTAGAGGTCGTCGCCGCCGGCAAACGGCGGCAGGTCGATCCGCACGGGTTTCGCGGGCACAGTTACGCCCGCATCGGCTGGAACTGGATCCGGCGCGCCGCCGCCCGGGGCGAGGCGCTCATCGGCCGCTTGACCCTGCTCACCGCCCACGACCCGGAGCCGGCCCGAGCCTCCCGTCGCCAAGTCGACCGCTCCCGCTGGATGGATGATTTGCCTCAGCGGTACATCTTTCTAATTCCAGCACCTTCAACGAGTTAGGAGTTTTGTCAGTCAATCAGGGGCCGGGCAATGGTGGGACGAGGACGGGTTGGAACGGCGCCGCGAGACCGCCGAGGGGGAACAGGTCCAGCAATATGTCTATGTATTAGAAGCCAATCGGGTGTTCCCGAACGGCCTGACGTTACCCTTGCTCAGCGAGTTTCTGAGCTATGGTGAGGCCGACCCGGACGATCACCAACAGGACTGTGAACTCAAGGCGTTCCAGCGCTTGGCGGAACAGCTCGAGCGCTACTTTCCCCGCCT
The DNA here is from genome assembly GCA_963719395.1 of uncultured Gammaproteobacteria bacterium. Classification (GTDB taxonomy): domain Bacteria; phylum Pseudomonadota; class Gammaproteobacteria; order Competibacterales; family Competibacteraceae; genus Contendibacter. The sequence continues at coordinate 115,455 of CAVRCC010000036.1, forward strand.
CCCGATCCTGCTGTTGCTGGATGGGTTATATCCGAACGGGCCGTTGATGGCCCGTTGTCGCCGCTACGGTTGGCAGTACCTGATGGTCTTGCCGGATCAGAGCTTACCGTCGGTGTGGGAGGAGGTGACCGCGCTGCGACCCCGCCTGGCCAAGAACCGCAAGCAGCAACGGTGGCAGGGTCGGCAACAATGCTTCTGGTGGGTCAATCACATTGCCTACAGCTACGACCACGATCGGCACACCCTGCCCGTCCACGTCATGGGGTGTGAAGAAACCTGGCGGGAGGTTGACTCCAACAGCGGCGAACCGATCACCAAACAGTCCCGCCATGTCTGGATTTCCAGCCATCCCCTGCGGCACGATAACGTCCACGAACGCGGCAACCTCGGGGCGCGGCGGCGCGGGGGCATCGAACTCAGTATCCAGATCGAGAAGTGCCACGGCTATCACTACGAACACCTCTTCTCCCAGGATTGGAAGGCGCTGAAAGGGTTTCATTACCTCATGCGCCTGGCGCATCTGTTCAATGCCCTCGCCCAAGGCACCCGTCGGGTCGCCCGGCAGGTTCGCACCCTGGGCGTCCAGGCGTTTCTCCGCTTCGTCCGCGAAACCTGTGCCAATCGCTGGCTACGGCACGAGTGGATTCAACAGCTACTGGCGACGCCCTTCCAACTTCGGCTCGAATCGCCGGTAACCTGATCTCCTGGCAGGGCCCCGATGGTATCCCGAGCGACACCGTCGCGCTCGGGTGTTGCCGACGTCAGGGTCAAGCCCTGACACGCCCTCAAAACGGCTCGCCGCCAGGCGGGTTCCTCATCCCCAATGACTTTACTTGGCACCAGGCGACAGCAAAATTAACCTTCCAGGCGGAGCAGAGAAATCTTGGGCAAGGTTATGCGTCAGAGCTGTACAATTTCCGGGTTCCATTATTTTTCGTTTCGTAAAGACTATAATCTTCAATCTGCTCTGATGAACAGTGAGGACAATGCAGTGAGTTTAACATCGTAAACCTCCGTCAAAAGTTTAGCTTTATTTCCTGATTAAATTAACATATTCAAATAGTTATTGCAAAAAATCATACTGAACCAGTGCCAGTGCTCCGAGCAATCCAAAGCATAACCCGGCGCTCAACCGGACGCTGCGCGATGAAACCGCGCAGCGCCGGTTAGCTCTACGTTGTCGCGGGCGCGAAGCGTCCGCGACAACGGGGCGGCGATTACAATCCGCTACTTGCTCGGCGCGAAGCGCCTCACAACCAGCGGATCAAGCCGACTCCGGGCGAAAAAGCCTGCGGCTTTCCCGCCCTTCGCGGCTTATCCGCCGCCCCGTTAGGCCTTATAAACTCACTCGGCCATTCAAATGAGGAGTTCCATGAATTCTAATTGGCTCGATAGTTACTATGATGCGCTAGAATTTTTTTATTGGGAGCCCCAGCATATTGGAAGAAAGAAGAACATTGCCGGAGAATTCAACACAATTGAAAAGGTTACTAAACACCTCAGAAAGATAGAGATAACACTGAATCACAATATCAACCAATTTCTATTACTCGCTCCAAAGTCCCTACATCGATGCATCTTCGCAACTTTCTTTGAAAAGGACTTCGATTCGCCATTTGACATGCATGGACGTGGCATTGATGCTCACTTTGAACTAATTGGTGCCATGCAACCAGACTTCCTATTCATCTCGAACAACGAAGTCCTATCAATTGAAATGAAGGTAGCCGCTAAAAGTAGCATCGATCAAATCTTAAAGTATGCACTACTCGGCTTGGCAATAGAAATAAAAGAGGATTCATGCAAAGATCACTATCTTGGTTTCCTTGGAGCGGGCGACTTCCAGAAACCAATGGAAGGAGAAATTCAAAACCATTGGCGAGCTTAGGCAAGCAATTCGCAATGCTGACTTGAATGCATTTCTAACGAAACAGCCAATTCGGTTTCGAACACTGGAAACAAGGTTTCGAGAAATTGTCAATGGGATGGCTTTTGGCTTTTTGAACTACGAAGGCTTGGGAGCAATAATACGTTCCGGCGCACCATCAGCAACTGATGACTCAAACGGTGCCGAAGTCTACCGAAATCTTATACATGGCTTACTTACTGAACTTAAGCTTCGGGAACTGATTAAATGACGCCTAGCAGGAGTTCAAGATCAAGCGGTATCTGGAGTAAGAACATGGCTACTTATCAGTTCGTTGTTTGTATTAATAATTAGACTTGTTCCCAAACAATTTTCTTGATCAATTTCAATCTGTTGCGGTTTAACTATAAAAAACTTTTCTTCTTTATCAATTGGTTGGGGTTGATTTTTTTGAATAAGTCCCCATCTGCTTGGATAAGGATAGAGCTATCAGGAAAACCACCATGAAAAAATTTCAATGGATGATCATTCGTAACGAACGACCATTTAGAGCCTTAACGGGGGTGCCTCAGAAAGTCTTTGATACCCTCCTGCCAGAATTTACCCAGCGTTTGGAATCGGCTCAACAGCAAAACTACCCAAAACATCGGGCACAGCGTAAAAGAAGACCGGGCGGCGGCCGTAAAGGCACGTTATCCACACCTGAACTGAAGCTCTTTTTTATCCTCTTCTACCTGAAAACCTATCCGACCTTTGATGGGCTCGGGTGCTTGTTCGATCTCAGCCCAGCCAAAGCCGAGGAAAATGTGATGCGGCTCCTGCCCATTTTAAAACAGGTCGAACAACGCCTGCATGTTTTACCCCATCGTCACTTTAAACCAGCCAGCAATGACGAACAACCTACTGAAAAAATTCAGAAAATTATTATCGACGCCACAGAGAGACCCTGTTGCCGACCCCACCACGCCCGCCAACAAAAACATTATTACAGTGGTAAAAAACATCATCATACCCTGAAAAATACAGTGATCGCCGATGGGAACCAGGGCATCCCCGTCATCGGTCCGACGGCCCCAGGCAGCCGGCACGACTATGCTTTATTGAAAGAGGAATTAGATCCCCATCAACCGGGCCTCTCTTCGGTTGACGTTGATGTCGATTTAGGTTATCAGGGAATCAAATCTCGCTATCCCACTTTCCATGCCATTCATAGCCCCCATAAAAAGCCCCGGAAGTCAAAGAATCATCCAAACCCGACATTAACCCCACAACAAAAGAAAGAAAACCGGGCCATCAGTCGAGTCCGCGTCGCGGTGGAACACCTGATCGGTGATCTGAAAAGCTTTCAGATTCTCGCTATTAAATTCCGAAACCACATCAAGAATATGGCTGATCAGGTTATTTTAGTGGTTACCGGCCTATGCAACCTTAAAAATGACTATGTCGTTCAATAGGTTATGAATGCTTATTTGGGAACATGTCTATTCCGGCTACGAAGTGTCGCTGGAGCCACGCAAGCTTTATCAGGTTCTACCAGATTCAGAGGCGGCGAAGCACCATCAAGTGCGCATCGTTGATGAATCAGGAGATGATTATCTGTACCCTGAGTCATTTTTTTTGGCTGTGCATCTATCGGAGCGCGTCGCCGAGCAAGTGGCACATGCCGCCTAACGAGCCGCTCAACCGGATGCTGCGCGATAAGATTGCAAACGCCGGCTAGCTTGATCGTTGGGTTGAAGCAAGACGCTTGGCCTCCTTCCACCACCCCGCTCATAGACTCTCGCCACGGACGACCACCCCTATCCCCCTCCAGTCGGGTCAAGCCGCTGTGTATGGAAATAAAACGGCTCCCGACATCCGTCCACCTTGATGACCGCCAAGCTGCTGGCCCAGATCAAGCGACCGGGATTTCGGGTACCGTCGGGGAAGAAAACCGTGGTCGGAAAGAAATAAAGAGAAACCCAGTCGTCACATCCGCCGGGATATCAGCCGGCATCGACATGTCACTTCATCTGGTCGAGCGCCTTGCTGGGCGTGAGTTGGCTACAAGGACCGCTCGGCAAATGGAGTTTGATTGGACTGAAAACTCCTAACCCTTCATTCCACGACCGGGTTCAGCGAGCGTGGCGGCTGATGCTGCGCGGGAAGAAGGTCTGGCGATCATAATCGCGGAAGCGATAAAGCTGCGCCGGCCGGCCGAAACCGTCACGTTGCTTGCCAGGCAACTCCTCCAGCATGTCGGCCTGGACCACCCGGCGGCGGAAGGAACTCTTGTCGAGCGGCTGCTGTAAAATGATTTCGTAGGTCCGCTGCAATTCCGGCAGAGTGAACTCCTCCGGCAACAGATGCACGGCGATGTGGGTGTACTCCAGCTTGGAACGCAGCCGCTCCACCGCGTCGGCCAGGATGCGGGCATGATCGAAACCCAAGTCAAATCCCACCCCGTCGCCCCGCACCCGCACCCAGCGCGCCTCTTCCTGATTGCCCTGCAGGCGCACTGACTCCGAGGCCATCAGCGCGAAATAAACCGTGGTGGCGATCCAGCCGCGCGGGTCACGGTCGCGGGAGCCGTAGGTTTTCAGTTGTTCCAGATATGGCGCGCGCACCCCGGCCTCCTCGACCAGTTTGCGCGCCGCGCAGGCATCCACCGATTCATCGCGCTGTGGATCCAGGAACCCGCCTGGCAATGCCCAGCATCCCTTGAACGGGTGGTCGGCGCGCTTGACCAGCAACACCTGCAAGTGCTCATCGCGAATCGTGAAAATCACCAGATCCACGGTAAAGGACGGTTTTTCATACCGCGAGGCGTCGTAGCGGCGGAGAAATTCCGCTTCGCCCGGATCGGCAGCACTCGTCATGCCCACTTCGCTGTACTCAACTTGGTCGGTGCGCTTGATCACGGGAACGTCTCCCGCGCTGACATCCCACCATCCTCCAGCGGCGCGTCCGCCGCCGACCGGTCGGTCAAACGGACGAACGCCCCCAGCCCGATATCGTCCACATTGAACACCTGTTGCTGGGCGTACTCGATGAGCGTTTCATACAACCGGCGCTGGACGAACGCGCCATCGAGGTTGGGAAAATCCAGCATCGCGCGCGCCACGGTCCGCAGATCCAGCCGCGCGCCAGTTTCGGCCGCCACGAGCGAATGCAAGCCATCCGTGGCCACCGCCACTACCGGAAAAGTGGCCAGATCGAAACTGAACACGGTCGGCGTGTCGAAACGTTCCTGGCGGATGCTTTCGCCGGCATCGCTTTGATAATGGATGTTCTGAGCGGTCGCCGGCTTGCCGATCGCTTCCTGGTAAAGCGCCCAACGCTCCGGGTCCAGCAGATAGGACAGGTAATACGGCGCGTTCTCGGCGTATTCGACCTGGATCGTCGCCACCCCGCCATCAGCGCGGCGGACGGCGAGACAGCCATCGCCATAGAGATGCACATGTACCGTCGTTCCATCGCACCAGGCGACCAGCAGCGTGGCGTCGAGCACGGTGCGGTCCAGCCCCAAATCCCGCACCTGCCGGGCAGCGCGGCGCACGATGCGCTGGCCCAGCGGCCAGTGCCGGGCCAGGCGTTCGCCCTCGTTCGCGGCGTGCGCGAAGCGCGGCAGCAAGCGGCGGGCGTTCAGCACCAGCAGGCGCGCGCCCAGATCGCTGTCGGGCGCGGCCGAACAGCCATCGGCCAAAATCAGGTGGGGAACCGGTTCCTCACCGTAAAGCGCGTAGTCCTGGCAAAACAGATGCAGTCTGCCGATGGTGTAGTAGGCATCCAGCAGGAGGGTGTTTCCGCCGGCGCGGGAGTCGTCGCTTGCGTTCAGCATTCAAATTCCGCTGCCCTGGCGGTTTTCATGCCGCGCTGGCGCAAGTCGGCGAGGAATCGGTGGGCCAGGTCTTCGAAGCCCGGCACCGGCGAACTGGTATCCTCGATCAGCACCAGTTTGCGAATGCCCTCCTGGCCCAGGCAGTCGGCGATGTCCCGCACCGTGTTGGCGACGCAGTGCGACAGCGCCTGGCCCGACAGCGCCACCACGTCGGCGTTTTCCAGGGTCCGGATCAGCCGGGTGTTGAGTTGGGTGCTGGGATCGGCCGGATCGGGCACGTCGGCCTGCACCGCCGAGTAGTGCTCGGTCCAGGGATTGTGGCCCTTGGTCACGTAGTCCACCCGGGCGAAGCCGGTTTCCTCCCAGCGCCGCAGCGCCCCGGCCACCACCGGAATGACGCCGTGGCCCCAAGTGCCGACCAGGCAATGCGGCGGCCAGAGGGTCAGGATATAGCGGCGGTTGTCGCGCAGGGCGCGCACGTAAGCCAGCACCCGCGACTGGTGTTCCGGCTTGAACGGCCGCCAGACCGCTTGCTCCACGTCGGCGACGGTAATCTGGGTGAAGGGTGGCGGCGGTTGGCCTTTCTCGTCCCGCCAGAAGATCGGATGGGAAATATCCACCAGTTGGTGGGTATCGAGGGTGACGTGAATGGCGGCGATGCGGTCGCCCAGGCGATCCAGCAACCCCGCCAACCGCTCGGCGTCCGCGCCAGCGCCTGGCACCGGCAGCGCCGCCCCCGGCGTATCGCTAAAATCGTTCTGCGGATCGATGATCAGAAATTCGAGACGCATGGCGGTTCTCCTCGATGGGGTTCTCAGTGCCTTCGCGCTATAAAATTATTATGCGTATTATAGTTGCAAAAAGCAACTATAGGTTTCCCGTCCGTCGGCGACCTGCCCGGCTTGTGCCCCGCGTGCTATGCTAAAAATGATGATATACCTCGTGAAGATTTCGCACCGCCATGAATCCATTCCCGATTCCCGCCCCCCTCGTTACCCGCCTGCGCGCCGCCCGCCGGGTCGCCGTGCTGACCGGCGCCGGCATCTCCGCCGAGAGCGGCGTGCCGACCTTTCGCGAAGCCCAGACCGGGCTGTGGGCGCGCTACAACCCGGAAGAACTCGCCACGCCGGACGCCTTTCGCCGTAATCCGAAGCTGGTCTGGGAATGGTACGCCTGGCGACAGGAACGGGTGCGGCAGGCCGCGCCGAACCCCGGCCATGTCGCTCTGGTCGAGATGGAACGGCGGATCGCTGAGTTCACCCTGATCACCCAGAACGTGGACGGCCTGCACCGACGGGCCGGTAGCCATCAGGTGCTGGAACTGCACGGCAACCTGTTTCGCGCCAAGTGCCTCGACGAGGACCGGCCGGTGGAAAACTGGCCGGACAGCGAGGAAATCCCGCCGCGTTGCCCGCGCTGCGGCGCGCTGTTGCGGCCGGACGTGGTCTGGTTCGGGGAAATGTTGCCGGCGGGCGCACTGCGGGCGGCGGAACAAGCCGCCACAACCGCCGAGGTCTTCTTCAGCATCGGTACCTCGGCCCTGGTCTATCCCGCCGCCGAGTTGCCGTTCACCGCGCTCCGGGCCGGGGCGATGGTGGTGGAAATCAATCCCCAGCCGACTCCGCTCAGTCCCCAAGTCAGCTTCAGTCTGAACGGCCCGGCCGGCGAAATTCTGCCGGCCCTGGTGGAGCAGGTCTGGGGCGCGTTGGCCATGGATGACGGGCGCCGGCCATGAGCCGGCTTGATCCCCGGCCCGAATGGCTGACGCTCGCCGATGGAACGACCCTCGCCTATCACCGCCGGTCGGGGGCCAGTCCGGGCGTGCTGTTCCTGGGCGGCTTCACCTCCGACATGACCGGCGCCAAGGCGACCACCTTGAATGACTGGTGCCGGGGGCGCGGCCAGGCGTTCGTGCGCTTCGACTACTCCGGCCACGGCGCGTCCAGCGGCCGATTCGCGGACGGTACGATTGGCCGCTGGACGGAGGAAGCGATCACCGTGCTGGACCGGTTGACCGAGGGACCGCAAATCCTGGTCGGGTCTTCGATGGGGGCCTGGCTGATGCTGCTGGCGGCGCTGGCGCGGCCGGAGCGGATCGCCGGGCTGCTCGGCCTGGCCTGCGCGGTGGATTTCACCCGCTACCTGCTGTGGGACCGGCTGGACGAACGCCTGCGGGAACGTCTGCGGCGCGAGCGGGTGATTTCCCTGCCTTCCTCCTACGGCGAGCCTTATATCATCGCGTTGAATCTGATCGAGGAAGCCGAACAGCATCGGCTACTCGACCGGCCGGAACTGCCGATCCACGGGCCGGTGCGGCTGATTCACGGGATGGGCGACGCCGACGTGCCCTGGCGGATCAGCCTCGAAGTCGCCGGGAAGCTGGCCAGTCCCGACGTGCGGGTGATTCTGGTCAAGGACGGGGAACACACGCTGTCGCGGGAGCAGGATCTGCGGCTGTTGACCCGCACGCTGGGGGAGATGGTGGATTGAGCAGCAGTAGGGTACGCAGTGCGTACCCTACACAGCTACACAGCTCGATGAGTGGGATCGGGGAAATTGATACCGAGCCGTGCTATAAGCCGAACGTCGCGGTCGCGGGTATCGCCGCCCATGCCCACCGCGCTCGGGCATGGGCGGCCATCGTGGAATCCGCGAAATCCGGCATGAACCGCTGCATATCGTTGCACTCCATGGCGGAAACCTTCGCCGTCCTCAGCACTCTGCCCATCCGGCACGGGGGCGAAAGTTTGTCAGACGTTGGGAGAATCGCGTCACCCATCCCGCACGTTTTCGACACTGCTGGCCCGGTCGAGCCGCGGCCTGAACTCGCCCCAGACTGTCGTCAGCCGTATGGCGCGAACCGTCAAGAAATCCGAATGCGAAGCGAGGATAGCGGCGAGTGCGCTACCGGAAGTCGGACAACGTCCTTGCTTGCGTCCAACATCTGAAAAGGAACTCCATGGCCCGCATCGAGTCTGGGTGTGGGGCGTGAGTATTCCAGCCACCTGCCATGGACGGGCTCGCGTTCAAGGCTCATGCGCTGGCATGAGAAGTGGAATCGGCGTGCGTCCATGGATACGGTAGATGGTAAAATTGCTGTCCAGCGTTAGCACCACACCGCCCGAACGCAGTTCGGCCATGCGCACCAAACAGGCATCGGCGAGGGACATGGGGACATCCTTGTAACGCCTCATCAACTCCAGGAGTTGTCCAACCTGATCGGCCAAACCGAACGTTACGCGCAACGCACCCCGCCGCACCAACGCAAGCAAAACTTCCACATTTTGGGCGCCCCCAAATCTGCTCAGTAAAAACGCCGCCTCCGTCAAGACGGGTTCACAGGTCCAGAAGGGTGGAGCCAATTCCTGGAAACGATGCCGCGCCCACGCATGGTAATGGTCGGATGCCCGCAGGTAAGCCACGATAGGACCCGTATCGACGATAATCTGATTCACTCCCCAAAATCCTCCATGTAATTCGGATTTGTCGAAAGATCGAGAGGTCCATCTTTGATACAACCACAAAACTCCTGGGTCAGGTCGTAAAATGAGGGTTGCGGCTTCCGCTCGGCAACAGCCGATTGCGCCGATGTCGGTGTTACCGTCAGCGCGGGAATCTCCTCGGTCAACGGCCAGATGATAAGTTCGATTCGCCGGTGTCGTAATTCCTCGGGGATCGGGATGTACTCGGGGGCGTCATCGATGATTTGGCGGATGGGTAGCATGTAGGGTCGCTCCTGATGGCTTGATTGCTTGGTACTCACAAACCGGCCAACGGTAGTGGCAAATCCGAAGCGCCAGCGAACAATAGCGGTTTACTATAACCCTCAGGCCACCGAGGCATCTATCCGTTCATCAACTCACGGTTATCCCGGTATTTAAGATCCGCCATGCGCTTCCTCAATACCGCCGGCCCGGTCGATCCGGCCAAGCACAACGCCTCGCTGCCCTTCCGAACCGAATCACACCGTCCCTGCCTTACCTGTCTGCTCCGCCAGCGCCCAAACGACGTGTTCCCGCACCAGTTCCGACGGATATGCGAGCCGCGCCTGCAAGGCGTCCACGACCGCCGGTGACTGTGGCGCGTTGCCCAGGGCGACGGCGACGTTGCGCAGCCAGCGTTCGTGACCGATGCGGCGGATGGCGCTGCCCTCGGCGCGGCGTAAAAACTCCGCTTCGTCCCAGCCGAACAATTCCACCAGGGATGGCGCGTCCAATCCATGCCGGACGCGGAAATCCGGCTCCACCGTCGGCCGGGCAAAGCGGTTCCAGGGACAAGCCAGTTGGCAGTCGTCGCAACCATAAATCCGGTTGCCCATGGCGCGACGGAATTCCAGCGGAATCGGTCCGGGCAACTCGATGGTGTGGTAGGAAATGCAGCGGCGGGCGTCCACCCGGTACGGGGCGACGATGGCCTGGGTCGGGCAGATGTCCAGGCAGGCGGTGCAACGGCCGCAATGCGCGGTCGCCGGCTGATCCACCGGCAGTGGCAGGTCCACGTAAATCTCGCCGAGAAAGAACCAGGAACCGGCCCGGCGATCCAGCAGATTGCTGTGCTTGCCGATCCAGCCCAGCCCGGCCTTTTCCGCCAGCGCCTTTTCCAGCACGGGCGCGCTGTCCACGAACACCCGGTAACCGAACGGCCCGATGGCGGCGGCGAGGCGTTCGGCCAACCGTTGCAAGCGCTGGCGCAAGACCTTGTGATAATCCCGCCCCAGCGCGTAGCGCGACACATAACCGAGTTCCGGATGCCGCAACACGCGCCACGGCTCGGCGGCATCCAGCGGCCCATAGTCCATCCGCGCCGCGATCACCCGCACCGTGCCGGGAACCAGTTCCGCCGGCCGGCTGCGCCTGACCCCGTGTCGGGCCATGTAGCTCATCTCGCCGTGAAACCCCACCACCAGCCAATCGAGCAGCCACGTTTCGTGCTCGCCGAGATCGATATCGGCGATGCCGACGTGCTGGAAACCCAGTTCCCGCCCCCACGCCTTGATAGCGGCGGCAAGTTGGGCAGGTTGAATATCGGTCAGAACGGCGGTCATTAAGAGACTGTCTAAAAACTAAATCATTAGAGTTGCTCCCAAATAATTTTATAATTATTTTCGATAACGCGCGGGTGGTTTAAATAATTTTCTTCTTTATCAAGGAGTTGGCATTGATTTTTTCGAATCAAGCCCCATATCTGTATTAAGGATGCAGCAATGCGGAGAGCCGTCATGCGAAAATTTCAATCGATTACCATTCGCAACGAACGCCAATTTAAAGCCTTCACGGGATTACCCGAAAAGGTGTTTAATCAATAGTGTTCGGCATAGCAATTGCTATTAACTTTGGGATATAATTTTTTAGTTTGGAATCAAGTTGTTATTTGAAATCACAGTTCACTGCCTGCCTCGGGACTCTAGTTTAATCCAAGGACGAGTGGGGGGTAGAGGAAGCGAGTCACCTGGGTGGGCAGTGCCATCTGATGGAATGAAACCATGCTGACTTTTGAAAAGATTATTGAACCGGTGATTCCATTAATTAAGGAAGAACGGAATCGATTAAAAAATGATGAGAAGCTTTACAAGCTATCACTGTACTATTTTATGGTGAGTCTAATTTATGCAGTGATTAATAAAACCCAATCGATTCGTTTACTAATCACGGAAATAAAAACAAATCCTGATTTAAAAAAGCTCGGTTTTATTTTAGCATCGCCATCGATGTATTCGGAAGCATTTTCACGGTATAAGCCAGAGGTATTTCAGCGTATTTTTGCTAAATTAATAGAAATAATTGAGATTAAAGATATTCCTGAGATAAGAGCGTTAGGGCGTTGCATATTGTTTGATGGTTCGTTATTTCCTGTATTTAAAAACATGGAATGGGCCAAATATACTTCCAAGTGTCGAGCCTTGAAGATGCATTTAGCTTACGAACTGAATCGCATGATTCCCGTACAATTTATGAGTAGTGAAGCGAATTATTCCGAGCGAAAGGTGTTGATGGAATTGCTGGAAGCCGGGGTGACCTATATCACGGACCGGGGTTACCTGGCTTTTGATATTTTTCAACAAATTACGGAAAAGCAAGCGTTTTTTATTATGCGTATTCGCTACAATATTCGAGCATCTATTCAAACGGTACTGGAGGTGAATATTCCAGAATCATGGAACTTTTACCTTTCAGAAGTCACCGATGCGCTGGTTATTTTTTCAGGTGATAAATCGAAGGTAACTTATCGTTTAGTTTGTTTTTATGTTTTTGGTGAATGGTATCGAATTACTACAAATCGTTTGGATTTAAAGACCAGTGAGATCATTATTCTGTATGCTTATCGCTGGCAAGTAGAGTTATTTTTCAGGTGTATAAAGCGAACACTGGATGCCCTCCATTTGTGGAATCATGAACCGAATGGAGTCAAAATTCAATTTTACATTTATTTAATTTCCACACGGCAGGGTATAAACCTTCGCCTTTAGGCGGAATAAGGCTTTAGCCACCACTCTTTCAAGAGTACCGCTTTAGCGTGCTATAATAGGTTATTATAGTCGCAGGAGGTTATTGTCATGTCAGGTGGTCGTGAAAGGTATCAGCGTGGTGCGCATACGGTGGTTGATCTGAAGTTTCACTTTGTGTGGAAGACGAAATACAGTTATAAAATTCTGATTGGGGATGTAGGATTACGGGCGAGGGCAGTGATCCGTGAGATTTGCGCTGAACATGGGATAGAGGTTGTGAAAGGGAATGTGCGTCCGGATCATATCCATCTTTTGGTGAGTGCGCCAACTTACTTATCACCGGCGAAGATGGCGCAATTTCTTAAGGGTAAAAGTTCGTATCGGTTGCAAAGAGATTTCCCGGAGTTACGGAAGAAATATTGGGGTCAGCATCTATGGAGTCGTGGATATTTTTGTTCGACGACGGGTGCAGTGACTGAGGAGATGATTAAAGCCTATATAGAAGATCAAGGAGAAGATGATCGGGTTTTCCAAGTGTGGGATGAAGCCAAGCCTGTGGATGAATCGGACGGATCATCATCCGTTTAAGTTAAGATGGCTTTAGCCTTAAGGGACGTTCACGTTGAGCTTGAGACGGATCATCATCCGTTTAAGTTAAGATGGCTTTAGCCTTATAGGGACGTTCACGTTGAGCTTGAGACGGATCATCATCCGTCAGGTTAAGATGGCTTTAGCCTTAACGCGCGTTTACGCGCTAAACAACCTACCGGCTTTAGCCGGTAGTCATTGAGTTAATTGTTTACGTGCTTTTAATTTACTTTAAGCAAACGCTTGTTAAAGAGAAAGAAAGCCAAAAAGAAGCCCAGCGAGTTTTAAAAGATTCCTCTTCAAAGCAAGAAGATCATTTACGGAAAACAGGAAGTTCTCGATTGCCAGTAGAATATAGTTTGGTTTCTTTTCTTGGATCTAATTGAAAAAATTGTGGAAAATTTCTATTCACTGGTTAACCTGTATTAAAAATTTATTACTTCATCCAATGACTGATGAACATCGAGACATCATTTTGCCTATCCAATAAGTGTGCCGAACACTATTGTTAGAAATCATATTTTTCATGTAATACCTGATATAATTAATTCAAAATCCTGGTTAACGCCAATCTTTTAAAATTGGTTATAGATGTTCATCAAAAAGAACTACCACACTTGGCATGAATGGCTCGTACCACTGATCATTTTCCTGTTTTATCGCCCCTGATAAGTAAGATCACAGTCTACTACCTGCTTTAACCCCGCCTGTCCCTGCCAATAGCCGTCGCAGGCGCCGTAAGGCAGCGTGGCGTTAATCACCCGCGCCGCTTCGACCGGATCGCGTTCCCCGCCCAGGCAGGCGGCGAACGCCTCGATGACCGCTTCCGTACCTTCAGCCCGCGGGCTAACACGCAGCACGTCAATGTTTAACTCTCGCAATTCCACCAGTTCCGGCAACAGGTTATAAGTCTGCGCCGACTGGGTCTGGATGCCGTTCAGCGCCAGAAACGCCTGCCCCTCGCGGGTGCTCAGGGTTAATCCCTCCGGGTAGTCCAGACAGCGATACTGGCAATCGTCCTTGGGTAGGTTGTGATGGCGGGCGGTGAAGCAACGGGCGGAGTAGGCCAGCGGCAGCCGGCCGTAGACGAAGACCTCGGTTTCCACGCCTTCGGGTCGCCTGGCCTGGATCGAAGCCAGCGTTGCCCGCGACAGTTCCACCGGCATCACCCAGCGTTTGGCGCCCAGCCCGGCCAGGAAGCGCAGGGTCTGATCGTTATAGACGTTGATTCCGGTTCCCAGGATGAACGGCGTTTTCCGCTCGGCCAGCAATCGCACCGCCCCCATGTCGTTGGCTTCGACGGTGAAGCGGCCGTTTTCGCACAACCGGCGCAGGGTTTTGAGTTCCGACTCGGCCTCCAGCAACGCCAGGGTGGACAGCACCACTTCCTTGCCAGCGGCGGTGAGTTGTCCGGCGAGTTCCAGCCACTCGTCGGCATTGAAGGCGCGGCGCTTGGAGCAGACCGTTTCGCCGAGATAGATGATGTCCACGGGCGCGGCGCTCATCCGCTCGTAGAAATCCAGCAACCTCTCCTTGGGCCAGTAGTACAGCACCGGTCCCAGCGCCAGTTTCGGCGCGCGTTGTTCAGGATTCATGGCGATCACTCTCATTGCCAGGTCCGGTGATAGGCGCCGAGCGTGGTCTGGTGGCCTTCCGACACCTTGCCCAGTTCCCGCTGCCATTCCGGTTTCGGCGTATAAGCAGCCGGATTGCGCCGGCAGGCATCAATCGCGGCCCGCCAGACCTTGGTGACCTGCGTCACATAGGCCGGGCTGCGCTGGCGACCCTCGATCTTGATCGCGGCGATACCCATGGCCTGCAGCTCCGGCAGCAGTTCCAGGGTGTTGAGGCTGGTCGGCTCCTCAATAGCGTAATAGACCTGATCGCCGACCGCGAACCGCCCCTTGCACAGGGTTGGATAGCCGGCCGGCTCGCCCGGCGCATAGCGGTCGATCAGCAGCCCGCCCAGCCGCGTTTCCAGGCCGCGCGGCGTTTCCTCCCAGCGCACCGCTTTGGCCGGTGAACAGACCCCACACATGTTGGGCGACTCGCCGGTGACATAGGAGGACAGCAGACAGCGACCCTCGACCATGATGCACAGGCCGCCAAAGCCGAAGACTTCGATTCCGACCGGACTGTTCTCCAACACGTGCCGCACCTGCGGCAGCGACAGCACGCGCGGCAACACCACCCGGCGGATGCCAAAATGCTCGTGATAGAAGCGGATCGCCTCGTAATTGGTGGCCGAACCCTGCACCGACAGATGCAGCGGCAAGTTCGGATGCTGGCGGCGGGCGTAATCCAGCACGCTGATATCGGCGGCGATGACCGCGTCCACCCCGAGTTCGGCCGCCTGATCCACGGCTCGTTGCCAGCGTTCCCAACCCGCCGGTTGCGGGAAGGTGTTGAGCGCGACGAACACCCGCCGGCCCTTGGCGTGAGCGTACTGGACGCCCTGAGCCGCCGTTTTCGCGTCGAAATTCAGGCCGGGGAAATGGCGGGCGTTGGTGTCATCCCGGAAACCGATATAGACGGAGTCAGCCCCGTGATCGACGGCGGTTTTCAGCGAAGGCAGATTGCCGGCGGGACAGACCAGTTCCAACGGCTTGGATGCAGGGGATTGAGCGGGGATTGACATGTGGAGGTTATTCCCTGGGGAAACGGATGCGGCGGTTTAAGCGGTCAAAAATTGTAAAAGTTCATGAAATACAACGGATAAACCTTGGCTGGATCAGTCGAAACGCTCTGGCCAGCGTCGCGCCCCGTGATACACCGCCAGAATCTCCACCGGGTGGTCGCTGATACGGTACGGAACCAGATAAGGCGTATCACTGATGACCAACTCTCGGGTACCGTCCAGCCGGCCCGGTCGGCCAAGCTGCGGATGATCCGTCAGTTGCCGTACCTGTTGTCGGATAGTAGTCGCCAGTCGATAGGCGGCGGCGGGGTTATCCCGAGCGATATGATCCTGAATCGTCGCCAGATCTCGCGCCGCCGGGCGGGTCCAGACGATGTTCATTCGGTCGCGTCCAGCTTGGCGTCCCGGTATTGATCAAAGATGCATTCCATTTCCTGATCCGGGACGAACTCGCCGCGCTCGGCGGCGGCAATGCCCTCCTGTACTTTTTCAATCTGCCAGGCCCGCAGCTCCAGAAATTCCTCCAGGGCTTGATTAGCAAGATAGTTGCGTGAACGGTCAACCTGCGCGGCCAGTTGGTCCAACCGCCGCATGGTTTCGGGACTGGTGCGGATCGTGAAGGCAGTGGTCGCCATGGCGGGCCTCATAAGGTTCAGGATGGTTCACCTAGATTCAGGTGTAATCTACGCTGATGGCCGGCGCTGTCAAGGGTTACGGAACGGGCTTTTCCGCCCAGATAAGTCAGCCCCACGAGCCCCGCTTGAGACCTGATCTGCATCCTGGCGCTGGCGAATAGCGGTAGGAAACCCGGTAGGTCCGTTAGCCGGCCGCGTCCGCAATGAGCGCCAAGGCGTGATCAAGGTCGGGATAGGTCAGGGAGAAAGCGGGGATGGAGCCGATCCAGTGGATGAGGGTAGTCAGCGTATCTTGGGTCAGATCAGCGATGACTGATTCGGCAGCGATGATGCCTTGCAACGCCGCCACTGACGCGAGTGGTTCCAGAGCGGGCCGGGTGTCCGGCGCATAGCCGGGGGAACAGGAAAGCGGCGGTGGGGAGCGGCCCCGGACGATGGCCCCCGGCGGCGGCAGAAAGCGGACGGGCTGACCGGCACGATGGACCCGTGGAATGCGGTCGAAATCGGGAACCAGTGGAGCCACGACCGGCCAACTACCCGCTTTCAGGCACATGCTCAACCCGATGCCCAACAGTTGTCCATCGGTGGTCACCGGAACCACGTCATCGCCCAGTAGTTCCCAACCGTGGGCGTTGAGAGCGGTGGCCAGGGTCGTTTTTCCGACGCCGCCCTGACCGATCAGCAGCCATCCCCGGCCGGCCCGGCTGACTCCAGCCGCGTGCAACGTCAGCAACCGTTGGGGGGCTCGGCACCCCAGTTCCACCAGCGCGGCGACTGTTTTCACCACGGCCTCGTCCAGTGAATCGCCCGCTGCCGCCGGAGCGCCATCGATCCACAGGCGCCAGTCGTCCGCGGTTCCGCTCAGCCGCAGGGCAGAATCAGCGGGATCGTTGGATTCTACGCGCAAATGGCCGGTGATCCGCTCCAACGACGCAGCAAGGGCGGGATCGTCCACAGTCAGCGTGATGCACTGGTCGGCGACGCCGAGCGCCCAACCCGGTGCAGCGGATGCTGGCTGGGCGCACCAACCTGCGTTGCGCCAGATTGCCGACAACGGGTAGATTTCGGCCCGTGCCTGGTCGAGCGGCACACGAAAATGCGCCGCCGGCAGATTGGCCATCTCCGCTGGGGACAAGCCGCCCTGATGAGACTCCCAGTTCCGGCGGGCCAGCGGATTCAGCACCAGCCAGGGTTGCCCCTGTTTCAAGCCGGGCCGGGCCACGATCAGATAATCGGCCAGCGACGCGGTCAGGAGGTGGGGGCATTTATTCATGGAAGAAGTAGCTCGACAGATTTCCGCACCCAAGCGCCGCCGCTGTTGCCACTGCTGGCGCAGGAGACGATATTGACAGGATACCAGGCGGGGGTCATCAATCGCTTCGGCAGGTTGGGCAGGCGGCGGGCGTAGCGGAGCATCTGCCAGCGGAGTTCCAGCCACCGGCCCAGGCGGGGATGGTTCAGCCGGAACCAGAACCGGTCTTCGGCCCAGCGGGCGGCGCGAGTGAGGGAGACGCCATCGGGCATTGGTTGGCCGAACAGCCGCTGCGCCGCCAGCAGAGAGCCGCGCAGGGCATCACCGGCCCCCACGGCATCGAGACGCTGGAGCAGACTCGGCCAGTCGAGGGCGGCGGCTTCCGGGATCGCCCCCGGAGCCGGGCAAATTCCAGCAGGGGACCGCAGGGACCGCCAATCCGAGAAAAAGGCCTGATCCTGAAGCTGGTGATGCAGGGCGTTGTGCAGCAGGCGGTGTTCCAGCGCCGGAATCCACAGCCGGACGCCATCCCAGTTCACGGATTGGGCACGGGCTTGCACCATTGCCAGGGAGAGCGCCACCTTGGGAACCCGGTCGGCTGAGCAGTTTCTGGTGGATTTCGACATAGCCGTCGCCGGAGGGGTGAAACAGCGGAACGAGATGGTGATGGTCGGTGCGTGACCAGTTCGCCGGGTTGATGTTGGGGGCGCAATAAAAGCCCGCTGCCCGCAACACCTCGGCAGCGCGGTGCGCTGCTTCAGTCCCGGCCACGCCGATATCCAGATCGCCCAGCATCGGGGCGAAGGCATGGGGATACTGACCCGGCAACAGGGCGATGGCGCCCTGAGGACACCGGGTCGATGCCGGCCTGATTGAGGATTTGCGCGGTATCGCGCAACACGGCGCGCAGCCGGCGGTTGCGCTGGTGGTTAAGCTGATACAGGGCTTCCAGCGCGTCGCGGACTTCGGCGGGAACCGAGTCCAACTGCTCCCGTGCCACCAGCGCGGCGTACAGGCTGGGCGCGACCAGATGGGCAGTGGCCAGGCGGGAATCGCCCGCCAGTCCCGGTCGGGTAAATCCGCCGCCCGGTCGGAAACCACCCCGGTGGGATCGAGCAGGGCGGCGAGGTGGACAAGGTGGTCCTCAGCGGAGCAATGGACATGGGAGGGAAACCCAAACGCCCGCTCCCGCCCAGGGAGAGGGGTTGCAGGCGAGGGTGAAGGGGTCAGCCACCAGGGGTCCGTTCTGTCCTTATCCCCGAGTCAGGAGGGAGGCCCGTCCGGGGAAGCCGCCGCTTTCTTCGGCGTCAGCAGCAGGGTTAACGCGATGGGAGCCGTGTAGCCGGCCAGTTTGCCCAGTTTTTCCAGGGCCTCGCGGCGGCCGAGGTCGGGGGCGTCCTCCGCGATGGCTTCGGGGAGGGTTTCAACCGGATGGGATTCGTTCATGGTTCAAATCTCTCGTGGGGTATCGCCCGGCGCTCCCCGCGCCCGCAGGCGAGGGAGCGACCGATTCAAGTTGG
>CAVRCC010000037.1:0-121026 GCA_963719395.1 uncultured Gammaproteobacteria bacterium
GCGCTTGATCTCTTCGGTAAGCTGATCCGCTTCCTGGCTGTTCTGCACCACCCGCGGCGTGATCAGCACGATCAATTCGGTGCGGTCCACCTGTTCTTCGGTGTTGCCAAACAGCGCGCCCAGCACCGGAATCTTGTAGAGAATGGGAAAGCCGCTCTGCCCTTCGGTGCGGTTGTCGCGGATCAAGCCGCCCAGCACCAGGGTCTGGCCACTCTTAACCGTGACCTTGCTGGTCACGCTGCGCTCCAGGAACGCGCGGTTTTTCCGGGCCGCTCCAGCCACTTCGCTGACGTCCACCAGCGGCCCGACGTCGATCACTTCCTGTTTGACCTCCATGTTCACCATACCGCCGGCGTTGATCCGCGGCAACACCTCCAAAAATACGCCGGTATCTTTGTATTCCACGCCACCCGAGTTGGTCACGCCAATCGTTGTGGTGGTCGTGCCCTGTGGAATCGGTTGCTGGGTACCCACCCGAATCGACCGCCTGCTGGTTGTCCACCACCATCACATGCGGCGAGGACAGCACCTTCAACTTGGAATCGCTGGCCAAGGTATTCAGCAGGGCGCGCACAAACCCGGCGCCGTTCGTGATCGCGTAGGAAAACGCGCCAGCCGTCCGCCCCGAAAGCACACTCATTCCTCCGATCGTAAGGTTGGGTAGCGTTGATTCCCAGCGAGCCTGTACCCGTGTAATCCTCACCATTGTTGGTGCCGACATAGTTTTCGAAAAACCATTGCACCCCATATTGCAGCCTGCCGGTCAGGGTCACTTCGGCGATAGTCGCTTCGATCAGCACCTGCCGGGGGGCGACGTCCATTTTTTCCAGGGTGCTGATGATCCGCTCGTAGTTCTGGCTGGTGGCCCAGATCAGCAACGAATTGTTCTCGGTATCGGCAACGATGCGGACTTCCTCCATGCCCGCGCTGGGTCCGCCGGACCCCATGCTGCCGACCGCTGCCTCCAGTACCGCCGCCAGCACGACCACCCGAGCGACTGCTCGCCGATGGAGTGGAGCGGCCGATACCGGATGTACCCGACGCGCCCGACGCGCCCGACGCCCGAGGCCAGACGACCGAGGCCAGACGATGAACCGAGGCCAGACGATGAACCGAGGCCAGACGATGAACCGGACAGCGATGATGAACCGCCTCCGCTCAACCCCGCACTCTCCGATAACCCGCCACTCGACCCGCCAGACAATTGCCCCGCTTTCAACCCCGGCGCCACTTCGCCGCCGCGGCTTGCACCACCGCCACCCAGATTGAACAGACCGTTGAGCAGTTCGGCGACGTAGTCGGCTCGACTGTTCTGCACCGCATAGACATACAGCCGCTCGCCGCCAACGCCATCCAGCCGCTCGATCCAGGTCGCCACCTCCTTGAGATATTCCACCTGCGGGGTGATCACCAGCACGGCGTTGAGCTTGCTGAGCGGCACGAACCGGAGCAGGCCAGCGATCGGCGTCCCGGAGCCTTCGCCCAGCAACTGGTTCAGTTGGTGGCCATGGCCTGGCTGTCCACGTTGCGCAACCGGAACATGCCGATGGACATGCCCTTGAGCCAGTTCACGTCGAAGGTATCGATGGTGCTCTGGACGTTGGCCAACTCCTGGGGTGTACCCGCCAGGATCAGCAGGTTGCGGGAGATATCCGCCCGAAGCACCCCCCCTTCAGGTAGAAAGGGCGCGATAATCGATTGCATCTCGACCGCGCTGACATAGCGCAAGCGGCACGATCCGCACGCCGTATCCCAGCCGGCTACCGCCGAGTCGCGGCGACAGGTTGCCTTGTCGCACGGCGCCCGCCGCCGGCAGAATCTTATAAAGACCACCTTCCCGCACCAGCACCGCCTGATTCATCCGCAGCAGCGTTTCGAGGGTCGGCAGTAGCTGATCCCGCGCCAACGGTTGGCTGGTCTGAACCGTGACCTCGCCCTGGACCTGCGGATCGACGGTATAGTTTTCCTTGAGCGTGTCGAAAATGACCTTGGCCACATCGCGGATGTCAGCGCCGTCGAAATTGAGAGTCACCTCGCCGGCAGTAGTCCGGGTCGCGGGCGCCGGCTTGGTCGCGGCCTTCTGGTTGATGAAATTACCCGTGCCCGGCAGAATCATCGGGGCCTTGGGCGCCAAAGCGACGTCCGTGCCGGTCCTCGCCGACTCCGGGAAAGGCAGCGGCCTTGCGGTCAACTGCGGCGCTTCGGGGGTGGAACCGCCGAACAGCGCGGCATCCTGAACGCCCTGGTCGGATGGCGCGGTCGCGCACGCGCTCAACAACAACGCCAGCAATGCTCCAGAGGTCGGAGGAAACCAAAATTTACTCATGAATGAATCAGCCTCTTACATCTTTATTCCGTAGGCGCGGGAACAGCCAACGGGGTTGGCGCATCGGGTTGCGGCTCACCCGGTATTTCCGGTTCGGCCGGTGCATCGGCGGGCGGGGCTAGGGGCTGTCCTGGCTGGGCGTCCGTTCGCTTGACTCGCGGTTTTTTAGGTTTGCGGGGCCGCGTCAACGGCAGGTCCTGAGTTTCCTGACCCTTACGCAGCACAACCCGATCCGGGAAAATCGCGTCCAACCGCCATTCCCCGATCTCCTCCCCCAGGTTGACCCGCGCCGTCTTGGCATTCGGCCCTTCCAATCGCAGCAGAGCTGCTTGCACTCCAGGCGCGAGCATCACCCCGAACAGCATGAATTTCTGGTCCGGACCCGCTGGCGGCTTTTCTGGCGGCGCTACCTCATCGGGCGGCGGCGGCTCGGGCCGGCGTTCGGCGATGAACAACGGACGGGCGGCCACCTCGCCGTACCGGCTTGGCGGCGATAATTGGAACCGTTCGAGCGGCGCCACCACCGGTAGCTCCGGCGGTGGCATCGTCGAACGAACCATCGGAGGCCGCGGCGGATTCCTGATCTGCCAAACCAAAGCGGCGGCGGCCAGCCCTCCGACCAACAACCACAACAAGAGGCCCGCGCTTCTAGCCGACACCTAGCTATCCCCCTTGCGCAGATAGCCCGAGACCTCGAATTGCACGTTCAACTGGATCCGGGTGTAGGTTGCATATCGGCCATTGGGCAATCGCGGCCGGGTCTGGCGCGCCGACACTTCCAGATTATCCACGAATAATAGCGGGGTCTGCGCTTCGAGATCGTACAGCACCTTTTGCAAACTGCCGACGTCGCCGTTGATGATCGCGTTAATCGTGACTTTCATCGCGCCAGCTTCCTCGACGGGCGGCAAGGTCTGCGTGCTTTGCAGGGTTCCACCCGCCGCCTCGACCACGGCCTTGAGCCGTTGTTGCAGTTCGGCGGCCGCCAACGCCGGAGTGGACTGCGGCAAGTATTGGGCGGTCACATTGCGGTCTTGCTGGATTTTGGCGATCAACTGTTGTACCGGCTCTCGGGTCGCGGCCATGCGCTCCAACTGCGCCAGACGCCCCTGATGCTGTTCCAGCGAGTTCTGGTAATAGCGATAGCGGCCGACCAGCCACTGATCCACCGCCAGATACAGCGCGCCCCCCACCAACAGCAGTAACGACAAGGCCGTCAGACGATGGCCCCAGCCCGGCGCGGTTGCGGCGCCCATCACGGTTCCCGTCCGATTCGGGCGCCCAGCACAAAACGCTCTTTGCTGGTTCTGGGATCGATGGTCACCGGCGACGTAAATCCGGCGCCGCTAAAAAATTTCGAGGATTCCACAATTCCGATCAACGCTGACGCCTTGGCGGACTGGCCAATGATCTGCACGTTATCGCCCCTGATCTGTAAACGTTCCACCCAGGTATCGTCCGGCAGAATGACGGTTAGCTCGCGCAACAGGTCCACCCGGGCGGGAATTGATTGTTTTTTCTGAGCCAGCATCCGCGACGTTTCCAACGTCTTGTCGAGTTGGTCGCGCAAGGCCAACGCCTGGTTCGCCGTCTTCTGGATCGGGCCGATCTTGGCCAACGTCCCGAGCACCAGCGCGCGCTGCTGCCAGATCGGCAGCGCCACGGCCGCCGCGACCAGCGTCAGACTGGCAATGACTACGGCCGCGCGCAAGCGCTGGCCCCAGAGTCCGCGCCGCGGGCGCTGCTCCGGCGGTAGCAGATTGAGGCTGGGACGGCCACCCACGACACCGAGCGCATCCGGCGGCAATCCCTGTTGCCGCAACTCGGCCAGCAGAGGGTCCACGGCGGCGCGCGGCAGGGCGGTCAGTTCGACCCGCAAGCGACGCTGATCGGACTGGCGCTCCAGCACGGCTGCGTCGTAATAAACCTGGGCGGCGGTAAACGGCGTCAGCCGGTCCATCTCGAACCCCGCCACTTGGCGCAAGTTCTTCTCGGCAGCCAAGGGCAAGGTTAACATGCGGGTCAAGGCTTGGCTTGCGGGAAAACGCAACACCCATTCCCCGGGCTTCTCGGTCCGGAACCACCTCGCGATGGCATTTGCATCGGGCGACGACCGATCTAGCCGCTCCAGCTCTTGAGTTCGTTCGGCTTCCTCGCGCGCCAAAACGCAGGCGTCGTCCCCCACCTCGAGAACCAGCCGCCGCGACGAGCCGGCCAGCCAGCGGCGAACGCCGGCGGGCAGCCAAGCCAACAGGCCCTCCCGCCACCAGCGCCAAGCCGCGCTCCAATTCACGCGCGGATTGATTTTCATAACCTGCGAAAGCGATGACACCAGCGATAGTGACTCCAGTTACACACAGACTACCGTAAATAATTCAATGACTTGGCCCTACCGTCCCTCGCGCCAGGCCAACAACCGCGGACCTTGCCCGGCAAGCGCACCCTGCCCGGTCGCTCCGCCCTGCGCGTCGAAGACCGCCTCCAAAATCACGGTCGTTCCGGTCTCCGTTTCCGCCGCGACCGCAATATGATAAACGCTCGAGCGGCCCGAGAAGAAAAAGGATGAGCCATCGCCCGATGGCAAGCGTGGCGCGGGCGATCCATCGGCGGCGGCCCGGGCGCGCGCCTCAACATAATCGGCGACGGTGCGTTCGTCCAGCCCCAAGGCGCGCAACACCCGGGCGGGGGCCAATTCTGAATTCACGGCGGACTCATACGAAAACACGGTGACCACGCTGGCCAACCGCTCGTACAGTTCCCGGGTCACGCCCAAAACCTGCCCCAATTCGTCGGCGCTCTCGAAGTTGGCATTCTTCGGCCCGAGCCGGCCTGCGGCGCGATAGTCAGAACTTTCCGCGCCCTGGGGCATGGATTGGTCATCGGGATCCCGCCAGTCCTGGATGGCTGCCGCCACCCGATCCTGATCCCCGGCATCCACGCCCGCCCCCGCCAGCAGCGCCTTGAGCAGTTCGGGTCCAGCATTATTCAAATTCACCAGACCGCTGGCATTGGTCACCTCAATCCGCAGCCGTCCACCCCCGAACGCCCACTCGCGCGGATCGCCGTTCGGCGGCCACTGCTTCTGGGACTCTGGGTCCAGTTGCCAGGCCAACGCGTACGCCATCCCCGCCTCGGCCAAGGCCCGGGCTTGCGCCCGCTCGACTGCGCTGGTGGCCAGCCGGGTCTCGACCCGCATCGAGTAGGCGAAACCGCCGGCCATCACCGCCAGCAGGGTGACGATCCACAACACGATGACCAGCACCATGCCACGCTGGTCGGTTCGGTGTTGCCGGGATTCGGCGACACTGATCACGGGGGTCCCTCGCTCAAGGCCACCACCAGATCGGGCCAAGACTCGCCTTGCAGGGTCAAATTCAGGCGCACCAACAGTGGCCGGCGCGCGGGGCTGGCCCAAGCGGAACGCCATTGCGGCTGGGGATCGTCGTCGCGCTCGGAACCGAAATAGGCCCATTCGATGCCGGAGATTCCTTCCAGTAACACGGTTTCCCGCTCCTCGCCGGCATTCGGATCAGCGGGCAGATACGGCCGCCAGCGGATCCACAACCGGCCATCGCTCGCTTCAATCCGCACCCGGTACAGCCCGCCCTGTCCCAGTTGGGCCAGCATCGGCGCCACAAACTCGATAGTATTCGCCTGGCCAGCGAACACCACGCTCCTCTCCTGCTGATCGTCGGTTCGGTAAACGGTCAGGGATTGGGCCAACTGGCGACGCAGAAACTCTTCCACCAAGCGCAACCGGTTGGTAGCCTCGGCGCGGGCCTCGCCGCTATCCCAACTGTTCAACCCCAGCCGCAGGCCGCCGTACAGCACCACCAGCACCAATCCCATCAGGGTGATGGCGACTACCAGCTCCAACAGAGTGAAACCCACCTGCCGGCGATGCGTGCCGCGCGCCCCCGCCATCAGCGCCTCCCGGGCGATTCAACCGGCGCCAGCCGCACGGTTTCCAGCGTGACCGAGCGGGTTTGCACCAAGCCGCGCCAGAACACCTCAACGCTGATTCGATAGGCTCGCATCTGGGTTTTCTCGGGGTCCGGCAGCCCCTCGGCGTAGGCGCTCACCGTGCTGCGCCAGGAAAACCGGTCGTTGACCGAACCCTCGTGGACACCTTCGCCGAGCGGCGCTTCGCGGCCGTAGGCGGCCAAGATCGACTCGGCGTACAGCGTCGCCTGGGTGTAGTCATCCGCCGCGCCCGCATTGCGCAAGCCGGTGGCGAAGACTTGCAACAACACACCGAGCGAGACGCTGAGGATAGCGAAAGCCACCAATACTTCCAGCAGGGAAAAGCCGCGCTGGCGAATCCGGTCCATCACGGCCGCACTTCCTGCTCGACGATGGCGATGGCGCCGGTCAGCCAATCCACATTCACCCGGTAGGCCAGTTTCGGACCGCTGACGGTGATATGGCCACCGGTGGAACTGCCATCGGGAAAGAAGCGGATGTTGCCGGTCGCGCTATCGATCAATTCCGCCTGAGCGGTGTAGAGCTTGAGCGCCACGCTATCCGGCAGATCGATCGCACGCGGATCGCCGGTCACGCCGAAGCGATGTTGCGCCAAGTCCAGGGTCAATACCGCCTCATGCTGGCGGGTGATGGCCTCGTTGCGGGCGCCGCGCAGACCGGCGGCCAGTTGCCGGGCCGCGCCGCGCAGTTCGGTGGCGCCGCTCATCCCCGACAGCAGCGGCGGCACCAGCGCCACCAGCAGCACGCCGATCACCAGCGCGACCAGAATTTCCAGCAGGGTGAACCCCCGCTGCTCCCGCACGGTTATCGCTCCGTCCGCCTGGCGCTTACAACCAGCTCACCACGTCCTGATTCTCGCCATCGCCGCCCTCGGCGTTGTCGGCGCCCAGCGAATACAGATCGAACGCCCCACCGCTATGCTGGCCAGGCGAGCGGTATTGATACTCGTTGCCCCAAGGATCTTTAGGGATGATATTTTTGCGCAGGTAGGGACCGTTCCAGCGGTTCGCGCCGGAGGGTTGCACGACCAGCGCCGCCAGACCTTCCGCAGTGGTGGGATAGCGACCCATATCCAGCCGGAAGGCGTCCAGCGCGGTGCTGAAGTCTTCGATTTGCAGCTTGGCGGTCTTGGTGTTGGCGCCGCCCAGATACTTCATCACCTGCGGCCCGACCAGACCGGCCAGCAGGCCGAGAATAACCAGCACTACCAGCAGTTCGATCAGGGTGAAACCGTGCGAACGGCGGAAATCTTTTTGACGTTTCATCACTTGCATACTCAAAAAATCACTCGTAGGTCGGGTTAGCGAAGCGTAACCCGACAGAATACGTTGACTCCAGACTGGTTGGGTTACGGCGCGAGAGGCCTAACCCGACCTACGAAAAGATCAGAAAGCCAACTCGTTCATGCTGAGGATCGCCACCAGGATGGACATGATGATGCCGGCGATGATCACGCCCAGCCCGAGAATCAGGGCCGGCTCCAACAGAGTCAGCATCCGCTTGACGGCGGTTTGCACCTCCGCGTCATAAGTATCCGCCACTTGCAGCAGCATCTCCTGCAACTGGCCGGTTTCCTCGCCAACCCGGATCATCTGCACCGCCAGCTTGGGAAAGTCGCCGGCTTCCAGCAGCGGATCGGCCAAGCCTCGGCCGGTCTTCACGTGTTCGGCCACCTCGCCCAGCGCCGCCACCAACACCTGGTTGCTCAAGGTCTCGCGGACGATGGTCAGCGCGTTCAACAAGGACACGCCGTTGCCGAGCAGGGTTCCAAGCGTGCGCGACAGCCGCGCGGTCTCCACTTTAGCGATCAGGTCGCCGAACAGCGGCAGGCGCAGAAACCAGCGATCCCAGCGAGTGCGACTCTCCGGCTGGCTCAACTGCTGGCGCATCACGGTGACCAGCAATAGAATCACGACGACTCCAACCCACCAGTAATGCCGGAACCCGTCGCCGACGGCAATGACGATTTGCGTCGCCAGCGGCAGCGCCCGACCGGCATCGGCAAACAGGCGCTGGAACTGCGGCACCACGAAGGCCAGCAGGATGATGACCGACAGCGCCGCCACCGTCAGCAGGATGAGCGGGTAGATCAACGCCGAGGTCACCGTTTCCCGCAGCGCCCGCGACCGCTCCAGAAACTCGGTCAGTCGCTTCAGCACCACTTCCAGCGCCCCGCCCGCCTCGCCGGCGCGGATCATGTTCAGATAGAAGCGCGAGAACACGCCCTGCGCTTCCAGGGCATCGGCCAGCGACGACCCGCCGCGCACCTTGTCCTGCACCCGCTCCAGCAAGGCCTTGCTTTGTTCGTCCTCGGCCACGCCGAGCAGGATGGTCAGCGCCCGATCCAGCGGCATGCCGGCATTAAGCAGGCTGGACAGTTGCTGGGTCAGGAGAATGATAGATTTTTGCGATAATGACTGGCGCTTGCTGAACAGCGACTGACCGAAACCGCCGCGCAGCCAGCCCTCCTTGGCCTCGGCGACCGACAAGGGCAGCAGGCCCTGATCGCGCAACTGTTCGATGGCCGCTTCCGGCGACGCGGCGTCCAGCACGTCGCGCAGCGTTTCGCCGGTGGCGTCCACCGCCTCGTAGCGATAGCGCGGCACCTTACGCCTCCTGTTCCTGCTGGGTAGTCACTCGCAACACTTCCTCGATGGTGGTCAGCCCGGCGACCGCCTTGCGCAAGCCATCCTCATACATGGTGTCCATCCCCTCGCGTTGTGCTTGGGTTTGCAAATCGCCGGCGTCGGCGTGTTTGAGCACCAATCGGCGCAGCGGATCGCTCATCACCAGAAATTCCATGATCGCCGCCCGCCCCCGGTAGCCAGTCCCACCGCACTGCTCGCAACCGATGGGCTTATATAAGGTGATGTCGCGCCCCTCGCTGAAGCGATGCAGCCGCATTTCCTCGACCAACTCCGGTAAGGCGGGATAAGGCTGGCGACAATTCACGCACAGCAACCGCACCAGCCGCTGGGCCAGAATGCCGCTGATCGTCGAGGTCAGCAGATAGTCGTCCACACCCATGTCGAGCAGGCGGGTGATGCTACCGGCGGAGTCGTTGGTGTGCAGAGTGGACAACACTAGGTGGCCGGTCAGCGCGGATTGGACGGCGATACCAGCGGTTTCCAGATCGCGCATTTCGCCGATCATAATCACGTCCGGATCCTGGCGGACAATCGAGCGCAGGGCGTTGGCGAAAGTCAGGTTAATCTGCGGCTTGGCCTGAATCTGGTTGATGCCTTCCAACTGGTATTCCACCGGGTCTTCGACGGTGAGAATCTTCCGTTCCGGGGTATTGAGCGTCTGCAACGCCGTGTAGAGCGTGGTGGTCTTGCCGCTGCCGGTCGGGCCGGTGACCAGGAGGATGCCGTGCGGCATATGCAGAATATCCAGGAAGCGTTTGAGGGTGCGCGGACTGAACCCCAGCACCTCGAAATCCAGCACCACGCTGGCCTTGTCGAGGATGCGCATCACCACGCTTTCGCCCCATAAAGTCGGCACGGTGGACACGCGCAGGTCGATCTCCTTGCCCTGCGCCCGCAACTGGATCCGCCCGTCCTGCGGCAGCCGCCGCTCGGCGATGTTCAGTTTGGCCATGATCTTGATGCGGGAGATCACCGCCGCCGACAGCCGCGAGGGCGGCGATTCCACCTCGCGCAACACCCCGTCCACCCGATAGCGGACCTTGAGCCGGTTCTCGAACGGTTCGATGTGGATATCCGAGGCCCGCGATTCCACCGCGCGGGCGATCATCAAGTTGACCAGGCGGATGACCGGGGCTTCGCTGGCCAGATCCTTGAGGTGCTGGATCTGTTCCTCGTCGGTCAGATTGTCAGCCAGACCGATGGAATCGACGATCTGACCCATCGCCGAGCGGCCACTGCCATACAGCCGCTCGAACGCCACTTCAAGTTCCGTGGGAATGCCCACGCGCGGCGTGATGGTCTTGCCGGTCGCCAGCCGCAACGCCGCCAGCACGTAATCATCGGTCGGATTGGACATCGCCACCGTCAACCCCTGTTCGTCCTCAAACAGCGGGATGACGCGTGAATCCTTGAGAAAGCGCGGCGAAACCCCGCCGTTGGTGGCCGGTATTTCGGGATAGTCGCCGGGCCGGACCAGCGGCAGGTTCAAGTGCGCGGCCAGCGCTTCGGCCAAGTCGCGCTCCGACACCAACCCCAGCTTGACCAGCAGGGTATCCAACCCTTCGCCGGTGCCTTCCCGCACCCGTCGGGCGCGTTGCAGGTCGGCCTCGGCCAGTTTCTGGCGTTCGACCAGCAGTTCGCCGAGATCAACAGGCATTTAACATCGCCTCCAAACCCGCCCGCCACGGGCGCGGCTGGATACCGAAGCGGGCGGCCAGCTTGGCGCAATCCAGCACCGAGTTGACGGGCCGGGGAGACGGCAGGGGGTAATCAACGGTGGCGATGGCAGTGACGCTCTGGACCACCAGCGGCTCGCGGGCGCGGGCCAGTTCAACAATGGCGCTGGCGAAGCCGTGCCAGGTGGTGGCCGGTTCGCCACAGTAATGGTAGGTTCCCCAAGCCGCGTTCGCGTCAATCTCGGCCGTGCGCCCCGCCAATTCCAGCAGCGTATCGGCAATGTCGCCGGCATAGGTCGGACAACCGTATTGATCGGCGACCACCCGCAATTCCTCGCGCTCCCGCGCCAGCCGCAGGATGGTCTTGACGAAGTTATGGCCGTGAATCCCAAACACCCAGCTCACCCGCAAGATTAAATGCCGGGGCAACCCCTGGCGCACCGCTTCATCACCGGCCAGTTTACTGGCGCCGTACACGCCCAGCGGCGTGGTCGGATCGTCTTCGACATAGGGATCGATTTTGGCGCCGTCGTACACGTAATCGGTGGAAATATGCAGCAATGGAATGTTCAGTCGAGCACAGGCGGCAGCCAGATGGGCGGGACCGTCGCGGTTGACCGCGAACGCGAGGCCCGGTTCCTGCTCGGCCTTGTCCACGGCGGTGTAAGCCGCCGCGTTGATCACCACGTCCGCGCCGCTCGCCGCCAGTTCGCGGTTCACGGCGGCGGCGTCGGTGATGTCCAGTTCGGCCACATCCCAGGCCAGCGCCTCATGACCCAGCAGGGGCGCGCGCTGGGTCAGTTCCCAGCCGACCTGCCCCCTGGCGCCGATGATAACGATCCGCATGGCTTAACCCTCGTAAACCGGTAGATTTTCGGGGACCTGCGCGTTCAACCGGGGATTTTGCTGATCCTTGCCCGACAGGGCTACGTCGCGCAATGGCCATTCGATGTCGATATCGGGGTCGTCCCAAGCGATGCCGCGTTCCGATTGGGGATGGTAGTAGTCGGTGCATTTGTAGAAAAAATCCGCCTCCTCCGACACCACGCAGAAGCCGTGGGCGAAGCCGGGCGGAATATAAAGTTGTCGGTGATCGACATCGTCCAGCACGCAGCCGTACCAGCGGCCGAAGGTCGGCGAACCCCGGCGAATGTCCACCGCCACGTCGAACACCGCCCCGCGCGTGACCCAGACCAGTTTGCCCTGAGGCTGCACCAGTTGATAATGCAGGCCGCGCAACACCCCCCGGCGCGAGCGGGAATGGTTATCCTGGACGAAGCGTTCGGGCATGCCAACCTCGTGGTAGCGCGCCGCCTGCCAGGTTTCCATGAAGAAACCGCGCGCATCGCCGAATACTTTCGGCTCCAGCAGCAACACGCCGGGCAAGCGGGTCTCGATCACCTTCATGGCGCGATCCTCCGCTCCAACAGTTCCAGCAGATAGTGCCCGTAACCGCTTTTGGCCAGCGGCTCGGCCAATCGCGCCAATTGGTCGTCATTGATAAAGCCCATTCGCCAGGCGACTTCCTCGGGACAGGCGACTTTCAGGCCCTGCCGTTGCTCCACCACCTGCACGAAGTGGGCGGCGGCCAGCAACGACTCGTGGGTGCCGGTGTCCAGCCAGGCGTAGCCGCGCCCCAGCAACTCGACGTTGAGTTCATCGCGCTCCAGATAGACCCGGTTCACATCGGTGATTTCCAGCTCGCCGCGCGCCGAGGGGCGAATAGCTTTGGCGACGTTCACCACATCGTTATCGTAGAAATACAGGCCCGTCACCGCATAATTGGATTTCGGCTGTTGCGGCTTCTCCTCGATGGCCACCGCCCGACCCCGGGCGTCGAAGCTCACCACCCCGTAACGCTCTGGATCGCGCACGTAGTAACCAAACACCGTGGCGCCGCGCTCGCGCGCGGTGGCCCGCCGCAACACCGCCGACAATCCCTGACCGTAATAGATATTGTCGCCCAGGATCAGGCAGGCCGGATCGTGGCCGATGAAGTCCTTGCCGATTAGGAAGGCCTGCGCCAGCCCATCCGGGCTCGGTTGCACCGCATACTGAAAATTGACGCCCCACTGCTCGCCGTCGCCCAGCAGGGTCTGGTACGCCTCCTGATCGCGCGGCGTGGTGATGATGAGAATGTCCCGGATGGCCGCCAGCAACAGGGTGGCGACCGGGTAGTAGATCATCGGCTTGTCGTAAACCGGCATGAGCTGCTTGCTGACCGAAACCGTCAGCGGGTGTAGCCGGGTACCGGAACCGCCGGCGAGAATAATGCCCTTGTAGGCCATTCGTTTCCTGTGCCGTCGTGGGATAAGTGCGAAAAATGGGGAAGTACCTTACTCCACCGTCACCGATTTGGCCAGATTGCGTGGCTGATCCACGTCGGTACCCTTGAGGATCGCGACGTGGTAGGCCAGTAGTTGCAGGGGCACGGTGAACACGATCGGCGCAATCGATTCGGGCACCGCCCCCAGCGACAGCACGTGGGTATCGACGCCGCTCAGGTGAGTATCCACCTCGCGGTCGGCGAACAGGAACAACACACCGCCGCGCGCCCGCACTTCCTGCAAATTGGACAGCACCTTTTCCAGCAACCCGTCCTTGGGCAGCACGCAGACCACCGGCATGTCGGCATCCACCAGCGCCAGCGGCCCATGCTTCAGTTCGCCAGCGGGATAAGCCTCGGCGTGGATGTAGGAAATTTCCTTGAGTTTGAGCGCCCCTTCCATGGCGATGGGGTACTGCGGCCCGCGCCCCAGAAACAGGGCATGGTTCTTCTCGGCGAAATGCTCGGCCAGCCGCTCGATGGCGCCGTCGAGCACCAGCGCCTCTTCCAGCGCCTTGGGCAGCCGTTCCAGATCCCGCACCAGCGTCGCCGTTTCGTTCTCGCTCAAGCCGCGCCGCCGGCCCAGCGCCAGCGCCAGCAACCGCAGCGCCACCAGTTGGGTGGTGAACGCCTTGGTGGAGGCCACGCCGATTTCCCGGCCGGCGCGGGTCAGCAGGGTCAACGCCGACTCCCGCACCAGCGAGCTTTCGGCCACGTTGCAGATGGCCAAGGTGGACAGATAGCCGCGTTCCTTGGCCGTGCGCAGCGCCGCCAGGGTATCGGCGGTCTCGCCCGACTGGGAGATGCTGACGAACAGCGTGCCGGGCGGCGTAACCCCGCGCCGGTAGCGATATTCGCTGGCGACCTCGACCGTGCAGGGCACGCCCAGGTTTTCCAACCAGTAGCGCGCCACCAGACCGGCGTGATAGCTGGTGCCGCAGGCGACGATGTGGATGCCTTGCACCTGGTCAAACAGACTGTTGGCTTCCGGCCCGAAACTGTCTTCCAGCAAGCGGCCCTGATGAATGCGGCCTTCCAGAGTCTCGGCGACCACCGCCGGCTGCTCGAAGATTTCCTTGAGCATGAAATGACGGTAGCCACTCTTGCCCGCCGCCGCACCCATCTGGCCCGAATAAGCCAGCGGCCGCTCCACCACCTGACCGCTGCGGTCGTAAATCGCGAAACGTTCGCGCTGGACCTCGGCGATATCGCCTTCCTCCAGGAACACGAAGCTCTGGGTGACCGGCGCCAGCGCGAACACGTCCGACGCGATGAAGTGCTCGCCGATGCCGATGCCCAGCACCAGCGGACTGCCGGCCCGAGCCGCGATCAGGCGCTCCGGGTCTTCGCGGCAGATCACGCCGAGACTGTAGGCGCCGGTCAATTGCGCCACGCTTTGTCGCACCGCCGCGAGCAAGTCGCCGGTTTCCCGCATCTGCTGGTCGATCAGGTGGGCGACCACTTCAGTATCGGTTTCGGACTCGAACCGATAGCCAGCGGCGATCAGCTTCGTCTTGAGTTCCTGGTAGTTCTCGATGATGCCGTTATGCACCACCGCCACCGAGTCTTTGCTAAGGTGCGGATGGGCGTTGCGCTCGGAGGGCTCGCCGTGGGTGGCCCAGCGGGTGTGGGCGAGGCCGAGCGGGCCGCGCACCGGTTCCTGTTGCAGCCGTTCGGTCAGCGCCTGGACCTTACCGACCGCGCGCACCCGGTGCAACTGGTCATCGCGGCTGTCCAGGGTGACGATGCCCGCCGAGTCGTAGCCGCGGTATTCCAGCCGCCGCAGCCCTTCGAGCAGGATGGGGGTGACGTTGCGTTCGGCGATGGCGCCTACAATTCCACACATGACGATGTCCAGAAGAAAGTTAAGATTGATTCAGAGTAACGGCTTGCCCACCGGGGGACAAGCCAAAAAACGTGTCTGCCTACGACGATGGCGTCCTGTGGCTCCGCCGTAAACATTCGCTCTCCTCCTTCATCCACCCCTCCCACGTTGGAGCATATGCGCCAACTTAGGGATTAAAGGATTGAAAAATATATAAAATAATAGCAGGCTTGAGGTTTCTTCACCCACCTTGCCATCGGAGGACCGATCACGATGAGCCTGCCCTTTGGTCATGCTGAGACGACATTTGAAAGCTTCTTACAAGAGTTGCCGGAGGACTATTGGGAACTGGCCATCGAGTTCAAGGCCTTTACCCGGTCGCGCAAGATCAAGACGCCGGCGCAACTGATGCAAGTCGTGATGTGCTACTGCGGCCTCGATGAGGTGCTGCGGGAGACGGCAGGGAACTTCACGTTGTTAGAGGAGCGGATCAGCGATACAGCGATCCATAACCGCCTGAAGGCGTGCGTGCCGTGGGTGAAGGCGCTGTTGAGCCGGATGATGGGGGCGGCGGCGCAGCCGCTGCTCGAGGGCCACCTCCGCTTTCTCATTATCGATGGTTCGACCGTGCAAGGGCCGGGAGCGAAGGGCCCGTGGTATCGGCTGCATCTGGCCATCGACATGGTCAAACTCCACTTGCTACATGGGGTGGTGACGGATGCGCACGAGGGCGAGCGCCTGGGCCACTATCCGTTACAAGACGGCGACGTGGTGGTGGTGGATCGCGGCTACAACCAGACCCAGATGTGGATCGACCAGGCGGATCGGGGCGTCGGCCTGGTGGTGCGCTATAACCCGCATGGCCTCCATCTTTATGATGCGGCGGGGCAGAAGATCGATCTCGAGGCGACGTTAAAAGCGACGGTGGAGACCGAGCGGTGCCTGCCGGTGCGGGTGCGCAACCAAAACCAGGAATTCATCGAAGGTCACCTGCATGCCTGCCGGCTGCCGCCGGCGCAAGCGGCGGAGGCCCGGCGCCGGGCCCGGGCCGAGGCGAAGAAGGCGGGTCGCCAAATCCGGCCCCGGACGTTGGCGTTGGCCGAGTGGGTGTTGATCTTCACCACCGTGCCGCCGGCCGTCCTGCCCACGGCGACGGTCATGGCCCTCTATCGGGTGAGGTGGCAAGTGGAGCTCGCGATCAAGCGATTGAAAAGTATCCTGAATATTGACAGGCTCCGCGCCCGCAAGGACGGCCGGTTGGCCGACTTGTACCTGCACGGCAAATTGCTTTATGCCTGGGTGGTCGAGAAACGGGCGCGCCGGCGATGCGGCGACGACTGGAATCGTCTCGATCACCCGCGGCGCGCCACCCCGTGGCGGATCTGGAAACTCCTGCACCAGGAACTGACCGTTGCCATCCGGGGAGTGAACCAGTGGAACCTGAACCGCTGGGCGGCCTGTCTCGACGTGATGCAGGAACGGCCACGCCGACGGTCACTGCAAACCCTGCCGGATCGAGTCAGCCACCTGATCGCCTACTGCCAAGCTAATGGCATTAGTAACATATAATAAGCACCGATAAGTTGGCGAATATGCCACGTTGGAGAGGGGCGTCAAGCGGCCCGTGTCTTTGCAAGACTCCATCCACCCTTGTAAGCCAGGGCTGGGGTGGGGGTACGAACAGTTATGGCGTAACGATGACAGAAAGGCAGACCGGTCAGTGCTGCTGATTAGACTGCCCGTCTGGTTTCTTCCTGGGCAGCACCGTTTTCAAATAATCCTCGGTCGCTTCAAACACCGGTTCGGTTTGATTGATTTGCTTCATCAGGGGAATCACCTTGGTTCGCACACCCATGCCCCGAGCATCGACATATCCATAATCTCGCAGGATTTCCATGATCAACAAATTTCGTGGCGAACGTTGCCCGGCAATCATCTTGCTGACGGTCATTGAATTTTGCAGTCTGCCAGGACTGATGACTTCCAAGCGATCAAGATAATTCGTCACTTCTATATCAACGAAACGGGTCCAATCCCGGTGAGCCAGGGCGTTGATGACCGTTTCCCGAACGGCTTCCCACGGGTAGAACCAGATTTTTTCCCTGCGCATATTTTGATCGACTTCAGCGGTTTCCTGACAGATAAACGGCTCGATAGCTGCGGCAAAATCCTCAATCAACCCCTTATCGACCAACTGTTTTTGTCCTGCCACGACTTTCCATCGCCCGACCAGTGGCGCATCCAAAACTGCATCGAGCAATGCCCGATATTCCTTATCTTCCCCGGAAAAGGCCATCACCCGCAAACCGGCCTGTCGCAGAAATCGTCTGGGTTTGATGCCGAAACAGATTAGTCCCGCAACCGAACAAACAGTATTTCCCAAGCCATCGGCCGCAAGCAAACCCAGACCCAGCAAGCGCTCTGCCCACTCCAAGTCCGTGTCGGGAACTTCCGGATCCTTGATGATTTCCCTTAAATAATAATCCAGCCTGTCCAGATCGAGATCAGCCAAGGATGTTCCCGCAACCGGCAGCATTTCCGCATGAAGAAAGCCATCGCTTTGGAAAAGTCGAAGCTGCTGTTCTCTCGTGGCCAGTTCGGAGCGATCCCCCATGCGGATATAAACATCTTCACGATTGTTATGACGCACGACATAAGGCTTTGCTATTCCTGGAGAAAGAGTAATTACACCCACTTTTCGGTCCGGCTCGATGCGTATTTCCTCATAAAATGGGATGATCTGTGGATGCACTTTATCCCTAAAAATATTCAAAACCCATTCCTGCGCATCAACGCGCTGAAGACCGGTGATCTGGCCGTTATCTTCAACACCTAAAAGAATTCGCCCACCCTGTACGTTAGCAAAAGCCACGATCTCCTTTGCCAACTGCTCGGGGCGGACATCATCGCGCTTGAATTCCACTCCGGAATTTTCTCCATTAGCGATGATTTCCAACAGTTCCGCTTTCAGCATGGTTCACCGCAACAGCGTCTCGATCTTCAACCTTCAGCCTTGCAACACCAGCCGCCGGGTGTGGCGGGCAATGATCAACTCCTCGTTAGTCGGCAGCACCCAGACCGTCACCCGACTGTCGGGCCGAGTGATGTGGCGAGCATCCCCGGCGTTGGCGGCGGCATCCAATTCGATGCCCAGCCACGCCGACAGCGCGCACACCCGCTCGCGCACCGCCGCCGCATGTTCGCCGATGCCACCGGTGAACACCAACGCATCCAATCCACCCAGCGCCGCCGCCAGCGAACCGAGTTCGCGGGCGATCCGGTAGCAGAAATAATCCACCGCCAGTTCCGCGTCCGGCTCCGCGCTGGCCAGCAAATCGCGCATGTCGTTGCTGAATCCCGACAGACCCAGCAGACCGGATTGCTTGTACAACAGGTTGGTCAGGTCTTTGGCGCCCATGCCGTGCCGCTCGATCAGATAGATCAGCACGCCGGGGTCGAGCGAACCACTGCGGGTGCCCATCGGCAGGCCTTCCACGGCGGTGAAGCCCATGGTGCTGGCCATGCTGCGGCCATCGCGCATCGCGCACATGCTGGCGCCGTTGCCGAGATGGGCCACCACCACCCGACCCGTGGCCGGCGTGCCCATCGCCTCCGCCAGGGCCCCGGCGATGTATTCATAAGACAGGCCGTGGAAGCCGTAACGCCGCACGCCCTCCGCGCGGTAAACGCGCGGCAGGGCAAACAGCTTCGCCAGTTCCGGCTGGCCGTGGTGGAACGCAGTGTCGAAGCAAGCCACCTGTGGCAGATCGGGCCGCACCGCCAGCAGGGCGCGGATGCCGGCCAGGTTGTGCGGCTGGTGCAGCGGCGCCAGCGGGACGAAATGCTCCAGGCGGGCCACGATCTCCGGGGTCAACAATTGGGGATCGCTGTACTCCTCGCCGCCGTGCACCACCCGGTGCCCGACCGCGATCACATCGGGCAAATTCGGCGACTCCTTTAACCAGAGCAGCAGATCGCGCAACGCCGCCTGATGATCGTAAATCGCCACGACGGGCGGCGGCGGCAGCGGCTGAGTGTCGGTCACTCGCCGGCGATGATCGGGTCCCAACTTTCGGTAAGGACCGGATAGCGGCGCCGGACAGCTATCCGCCAACACCTGTCCGGCATGATCGAACGCCTTGAAATGCGGATCGTCCTCGCCGATGTTCTCCTGCAAACCCCGGCAAACCAGCGTCAGTTCGCCACCCTCCGCCGGGAGGGCGAACACCGAGAATTTGATACTGGACGAGCCGGCGTTCAGAACCAGAAAACCCTGCTGGGACATCCCCGTTTCTCCCGATTGAGTTGGATGCAACGATTTTGGCGCGGTCGCGAACGATCCGTGATGTTCGATCAGGCCAACGCCGCGCTCACGCTTCGGCGGATGGGCCGGCGCCGCCGAGTTGCCCACCCAGTTCCCGCAGGTAGTCGCGAAACCCGTCGCCCAGTTCCGGATGGCGCAGACCGTATTCGACGGTCGCGATCAGATAACCGAGCTTGCTGCCGCAGTCGTGGCGCCGGCCCGAGAATTCATAGGCCAGCACCTGTTCCTCGTTCAGCAGCGCGGCGATGCCATCGGTCAACTGGATTTCGTTGCCGGCCCCGCGCGGGGTGTTCTCCAGCAAGTCGAAGATGCGCGAGGTCAGGATGTAGCGGCCCACCACCGCCAGGTTGGACGGCGCGTTCTCCGGCTTCGGTTTTTCGACGATGCCATCCACGTTGCTGAGCCGGTTGGCAAACGGCAGCGGATGGACGATGCCGTATTTGTTGGTCTCCGACTTGGGCACCCGCTCCACGCCCAGAATCGAGCACTGGTATTTGTTGAATTGCCGGGTCATCTGGGTCAGCGCCCCACCTTCCTGGGCGTCCTCCTCGATCAGATCGTCGGCCAGAATGACCGCAAACGGTTCGTTGCCCACCACCGGCCGGGCGCACAGCACCGCATGACCCAGCCCCAGCGCCTCGGCCTGGCGGACGTAGACGCAATCCACCCGGGGTGGCACGATGTTGCGCACGATCTGAAGCAAATCGGCCTTGCCGCGCGTTTCCAGTTCCACCTCCAGTTCGTAGGCTTTGTCGAAGTGGTCGGCGATGGCGTTCTTGGTGCGCCCGATGATGAACACCAGGGTTTCCACCCCCGCCGCCACCGCCTCCTCGACCCCATACTGAATCAGAGGCTTATCGACGATGGGCAACATTTCCTTGGGACTCGCCTTGGTCGCTGGGAGGAACCGCGTCCCGAGACCGGCTACGGGAAAAACCGCCTTGCGCACTTGCCGTTTCACCTTATGGTTACCTCGCGGGTTATGAGATGGGGTCAGGCTGCGAATGATAACCCGCGACGCGGGCGATGTCGCTTCAAGACCTATCCAGTTAAAGTTGCATAACATCCTTTGACGGAACACCGGAGGCTGCCGTCCCATGCCCAAGATGCGCACCAGCTTTCAAGGTTTGGTCCGAGTGCTGGCCCAAAGCTTGTACCCGGAGCCGGACGTGTTCATTCGCGAACTCTTGCAGAATGCCCATGACAGCATCCAGTTGCGCCAGGTTGACGCGCCGGAACTGGCCGGCGAAATCCGTATCGACGTGGATGAACGCGCCCGCGCGCTCCGCTTCAGCGACAACGGCGTCGGGATGGACCGGCGGGACATCGAGGAATTTCTCAGCGTCATCGGCGGCACCGGCACCGGCAGCCGCGCCCGCGAACTGGCGGCCCGCGACGTGGCGGTCGCCACCATCGGTCAGTTCGGCATCGGCCTGCTGTCGGCATTCGTGGTCGCCGAACGGATCGAGGTCCATACCCGCAAATCGGGCCTGGCGCAAACCTGGCGCTGGGTCAACCACGGTGGCGAGGACTACGAACTGGACGCCTTGCCGGCCGATGCGCAACCACCCGGCACGCGAGTGACCGTCACGCTGGCGCCGAACCGGACCGCGTTTCTCGATGGCCTTCTGATCCGCCAGATCGTGCGCCGCTACGCCGATTTCCTGCCGTTCCCGATCCGACTCAACGGCTTCGGCCCGATCAACGCCGTCAACGCGCCTTGGCACCAACCCGGCTGGAACGATCCAGCGGCGCGGGAATCGTCGCTCAGCGCGTTCTTGGGCCAGCGTTACTCCGACCCGCCCCTGTTGGTCATTCCAGTGGATTTAGCGCAACCACGCGCGCTGGGCGGCGTGTTCGTCCCCGCCCGCTACACGCCGGGCGGTCAGGCCGGCGGCACGGTGGATTTGTTTCAGGCGCGGATGTGCATCCGCCCGAACGATCGCGAACTGTTACCGGAGTGGGCGCGCTTCGTGCGCGGCGTGGTGGATTGTCCGGATTTGCAGCCGACCGCCGCCCGCGACAACGTGTTGCGGGATGCCGCCTGGCGCGCCCTGCGCGAAGCCTTGGGCGCGTTGATCGTCGCCGCTCTGCTCGATCTGGCCGCCCGCGATCGGCCGCGCTTTCTCCAGCTCTGCGACTGGCGCCACGATGCCATCAAGGGCATGGCGGCGCGGCATCCGGACTTCGGCGCGGCGGTGCTGGATCAACTGCCGTTCGAGACCCATCAGGGGCAGTTGACTCTGCCGGACTATCTGACCCGCCAACCGGCGAGCGATGGCCCGCGGCCGCTGTACTTCTTTACCCACGAAGCCGACGCCAATCAGTTCTATGCGCTCTGCCAGGCCCGCGGCCTGCTGGCGATCAACGCCGGCCGCCCGTTCGACGAGACGCTGCTGCGCCGCTACGCCGCTCAGCATCCAGAGACGGTGGAACTCAAGCCGCTGGACCGGCTGGACGATCCGGCGCTGTACGAGCGGCTGGACATCACCGAGCAGGCGGCTTACACCCGGCTGGAACGGGCGATAGACCGGGCGCTAGGCGACATGGAGGTGCGGGTGCGAACCCAGGTGCGCCGGTTCCAACCGGCCACTCTGAGCGCGGCGCTGCTGGCCGGCCAGCGCGTCACCGCCTTCGACCAGATGGAACGAGCGCTGGAAAAGCCGTTTCTGTTGGAGGGGTTGGCGGAACTGGCCAGCGACCTGCGCGACCGGCTGCGCCAGCAACCGTTGACGCTCTTGTTGAACGCCGCGCATCCGCTGGTGCAAGGGCTGCGCGAACTGGCCGAACCCGACGCTCCCCGCTATCGCCCGATTTTGACCGGGCTGTACTATGGCGCCCTGCTCAACGCCCAGCACCGGCTGACGCCCGCCGCCGCCCGCAGTTTCCATGCCGACTTACAGGCGCTGCTGGGCGAGTATCTGAAACTGCACGCCTCACAAGGAGGGTAGGCGCATCATCAATATTAGCCCGGCGGCCAGCCCAGTTCCCGGCCCGCCAGCAGGTGCATGTGGACATGGAACACCAGTTGGCCGGCGTCGCGGTTGCAATTCGTCACCGTCCGGTACCCGCTTTCCGCCACGCCCAGTTCCGTCGCCACCTGCTTGCCCGCCAGATAGAGCCGGCCAATCAACGCCGCGTCGGCTTCGGTCAGATCGTTGAGGGTGGCAATGTGTTTGCGGGGAATGATCAGAAGATGCACGGGTGCTTCGGGATTGATATCCCGGAAGATCACCACCTCGCCATCGTCGTACAGCTTGGCGGCGGGAATCTCGCCGGCGGCGATCTTGCAGAAAATGCAGTCGGTCATCACGCTTGTACTCCGGTGAGTCTCACACATCCCGGCGACCGGCGAAAGCGTGCGCCAGCGTGCCGCCGTCCACGGATTCCAGTTCTCCGCCCAGCGGCACGCCGTGGGCGATGCGGGTGGCGCGGATGCCACGCTCGCGGGCCAGTTCGGCGATGTAGTAAGCCGTCGCCTCGCCTTCCACGGTAGGATTGGTGGCGAGGATGATCTCGCGCACCTCGCCGCTATCCAGCCGCGCCTCCAGCGCCTCCAGCCCCAATTCCGCCGGGCCGATGCCGTCCAGCGGCGACAGGTGGCCCATCAGCACGAAGTACAGGCCCTGAAAGCCGGTCGCCTGCTCCACCGCCAAAACGTCGGCTGGCGTTTCGATCACGCACAGTAGCGAGCGGTCGCGGTACGGACTCGCGCACAGAGTGCAGAGTTCGGTTTCGCTCAAATCACGGCACTGCCGGCAGCGGCCGATGCCGTCCAACGCCGCTTGCAAGGCCCCGACCAGTCGTTGCGCGCCATCGCGATCCCGTTCCAGCAGATGTAGCGCCATCCGCTGGGCGGATTTCGGCCCGACCCCCGGCAGGCAGCGCAACGCCGCCATCAACTGGTTGAGCAGCGGCGAAGCGGCCACGGCGAACCGTCAGAACGGCAGTTTGAAATCGCCCAACATCCCCGGCGGCAGGCCCATGCCGGCTGTGAGGCCGCCCATCTTTTCCTGCGTCGTGCGCTCGACCTTGTGAACGGCGTCGTTGAACGCGGCGGCGACCAAATCTTCCAGCATGTCCTTGTCATCGCCTACCAGGCTGTCATCAATTTGAATCCGCCGCACCTCATAGCGGCCGGTCATCATGACCTTGACCAGACCACCACCGGATTCGCCGCTGATTTCCATCGCCGCGATTTCCGCCTGCGCCTTCTGCAGGTTCTCCTGCATCTTCTGCGCTTGTTTCATGATGTTGCCCAAACCGCCTTTCATCATCTTTCCTCCGTCATTCAACTCTCACTCTCGACCCCTCGCCCGCCGGCGGGCGAGGGGAGCGAACCGCTAATCATCGGTCTCGTCCAGCGGATGGATTGCAGCGATCCGCGCGTCGAACATTTCCTGCATGGCCTGAACGTGTGGATCCTGCACGACGCGATCGGCAGCGGCCTGCTGGCGTTCGGCTTGCTGCTCGGCCTGCTGGCGGGCCGGCGTGGCCGCAGCGGCGTGGCCCACCTGAACCCGCAGGTTGACCGGGGAACCCAGGTGTTGCTCTAAAGCCACCCGCAGTCGGTCCTCGATACCTTTGTTGAGCATCTGGGCATGGCTGGGTTCCAGCATCAGCCGAAAGTTGTCATCCTCCCGCGCCACCAGCACGCAATGCAGGGCCACCTGTTTGGCGATGCCGGCCAACCCCAGTTGCTCGACCAGAACGCTCCACTCCGAAGTGGGCTGGGCTGGAACCGGCGCGACGGGCGATGGTGGCGGCGGGCGGGAAACCGGGATGGCAGCTCGGGCGGGCGCGGGCGCGGGCGCCGTTACAGTCTGGATTTGCGCCGGCGCGGCGACTTCGCGCGTCGCTGGCCGGAAGCACAACATCCGCAGCAGCACCATCTCGAAACCGCCGCGCGACTCCGGCATCAGCGGCAGGTCGCGCCGGCCCAGCAGGGCAATCTGGTAAAACAGTTGCACGTCTTCCGGCGCCAGCATGCCGGCCAGTCGCCGCAGCTCCTCGGAATCGGTCAGATCATCGTCCGGCACGGCATCGGGCAGAACCTGCGCCAGCGCCACCCGCTGCAACAGCGACAGGAGTTCGGCCAATATCGCGGCGTAATCGGGCGAGAGCTCGTCCAGCTCGGCGACGTGGCGCAGCAACGTTGCCGCGTCGTCGGCCGCCAGCGCCTCCAGCAGGCCCACCACCCGCCGTCGGTCGATGGCGCCGAGCATTTCGCTCACCGCCGCCCATTCCACCCGGCCGCCGCCAAAGGCAATCGCCTGATCCAGCAGGCTCAGCGCGTCGCGCATGCTGCCGTCGCCGGCGCGGGCGATCAGCCGCAGCGCTTCTTCCTGGCGGGGAATGCCCTCCGCCTCTAGCACCTGGTTTAGATACTGGGCGATCAGCACCGCCGGCAACCGCTTGAGGTTGAATTGGAGGCAGCGCGACAAGATGGTGACCGGCAGCTTCTGCGGATCGGTGGTCGCCAGCAGGAATTTCACATGCGGCGGCGGCTCCTCCAGCGTCTTCAACAAAGCGTTGAAACTGTGGGTGGAGAGCATGTGGACTTCGTCGATCAAGTACACCTTAAAGCGGCCCCGGCTGGGCGCGTACTGCACGTTTTCCAGCAGTTCGCGGGTGTCCTCGACCTTGGTGCGGGACGCGGCATCCACTTCGATCAGGTCCACAAACCGGCCGCCGTCGATCTCCCGGCAGGCGGAGCACTGGCCGCAGGGCCGGGAGGAAACGCCGACTTCGCAATTGAGCGACTTGGCGAAAATCCGGGCGATGGTGGTCTTGCCCACCCCGCGGGTGCCGGTAAACAGGAAGGCGTGATGCAGGCGCTGCTGGTCGAGGGCGTTGGTCAGGGCGCGGACCACGTGCGCTTGGCCAACCAATTCGTGGAAGGTGCGCGGCCGCCACTTGCGGGCCAGAACCTCATAGCTCATAGACTCTCCGGCTGGCGTGGCAAGGCGGCGATCCACCGGCCTTTCGCCTTTCGCCTTCCGCCTTCCGCCTTGAGAAGGGTGGCGACCCCTACCAGCCACACCCCGGCGCCCGAGGCCACTGCTGCCGCTGCTCCCTTCCGGGCCTGACGGGGTTCACAGCTTGTCGTCGCGAGGGGACCGATAGGGGCCACCATTGTAAGCGGCGCATCGGAGGACGCTGTCGGAACCGGCGCCACCGATGGGACAATCGCGGGAAATCTGGCGAGAGAGACCGTCGAATTGTTCATCCAAGGGTTTGTTTTACCTGTTTGTTTTGCAGCCAAATAGCCGCGCTTACCCCAGAAAGCGACCCCGACCACCCTCTTTATGCCGATGAGTCCATGATAGTCCATAACGTCATTTTGTGTCGATAGTCCGGGCGATGCGCCGGAAGATTTCCGCCCATGACGCAATGCGTCGGGTCCGTTGCACGGCCAGAATTGCGGCGTGTCGATCGATCGCTCGTCTTGTCGACGGCGTCATGGTGGTACGGTCTTACGGGCCACGAGCTGCAATCCTTGATAGTGCAGTCCCGGATAGCGCCGCGCGGGTGACGACCGCAGGCGTAGGGCGTTTCGTAATAGCGATGGTCTACCATCCACAGGGTCAGCCCCGGCCGCGCCGGATCGTCCCCGCGCAGGTCGACCGCCTGAAAATCGGTGTAGGCCACCGCCCCCGCCGGCTCCAGCGGCTGGCTACAACCCACGCATGGTGTCGGGATGAACGGTTACGACCCCGCTATCCCAGGAAAATTTACAGTAGGAATTCTCAACGAGTCATGGTGCGGGCAAGCCGTTTAGCTGCCGTTCAGCCAAGGTCGGTTATCGTAAAAATATTCCTTGAACCGAAGGAGACTTTAATGAAGACCGTGTTGACCGTCGCCGCTGTCGCTGCCCTCACTTTCACCGCCAACCCCCCAGCCCAGGCAGGCAACCCGCACAAAACCGAAGCGTCGCACGAAATCCGGCAGCGGGAGACCCGTCATCAACGCGACGAACGG
Source organism: uncultured Gammaproteobacteria bacterium (assembly GCA_963719395.1). GTDB lineage: Bacteria > Pseudomonadota > Gammaproteobacteria > Competibacterales > Competibacteraceae > Contendibacter. Next base: position 26,091 of record CAVRCC010000037.1, read on the forward strand.
TTGCGTAAAGCACATAGACGCTCTAGCGAGACGCAGCGGGAGACCCGTCATCAACGCGAGGCACAGTTGCGCGACCTTGGCCAGGATTCCGGACTGGAGATTTGGCGAGACATGATTTGATCTATACCTGTTGAGAATCAGGCTCCGAACATCCAGGCATCGCCTCCGAGTGTAGCCCTCAATCCTGGCTGTTCAGCGCCGCCGCCAGCAGCCGGGCGGTCACGTCCACCAAGGGAATCACCCGGTCGTAGGCCATCCGGGTCGGGCCGATGACGCCCAGCACCCCCAGGACCCGTCCTTCCACTGAATAGGGCGCAGTCACCACGCTGCAACCTTCCAGCGCCTCGAAGCCGGATTCCTCGCCAATGAAAATCTGCACGCCGTCGGCGTGCAGGCATTGGTCGAACAGATGGAGCAAATCACGCTTTTGGTTGAAGGCTTCGAACAGTTGCCGCAACTTGTCGAGGTCGGACAGATCGGCGCACTGCATGAGATGGGTCTGGCCGGCGACCACGTAATCCTCGCCGCTGGGCTCGGTCTCGAAGGTCTGCTCCGCCATTTCGACCACGGTTTGCATCAGACGGTCGAGGCTGTCCCGAGCCTCGCGCAAATCCCGCAGCAGCGCTTCCCGCACTTGTTGAATGTCCCGGCCGGCGAACTCGACGTTCAGATAATTCGCGGCCTGTTGCAATTCCACCGCGCTGTAGGGTCGGCGGGTCTGGATGATGCGGTTCTGCACTTCCTGGGTGTTCAACACCAGGATCACCAGCACCCGGTTCTCGGACAAGGGCAGAAATTCGACCTGGCGCAGGGTGACGGCGTTGCGGCGCGGCAGCATGACCACCCCGGCCAGATGGGTGATGCCGGACAGCAGGTCGGAGACCGAGCGCGCCAGTTCGGCGCCATCGCGAGCCGGCGGGTCGATGCGCCGGCGCAGAATTTCGATCTGCTGATTTTCCAAGGGCTTGAGGCGCAGCAACGCGTCGATGAAAAACCGGTAGCCGCGGACGGTTGGCACCCGCCCGGCCGAGGTGTGCGGGGCGTGCAGATAGCCCAGTTCCTCCAGATCCGCCATCGCATTGCGAACGGTGGCCGGACTGAGGTCCAGCCCGGCATCGCGCGCTAGCGTGCGCGAGCCGACCGGATGGCCATCGCGAATGTAGCGTTCGACCAGCGCCCGCAACAGATGTTGGGTGCGCTCGTTGAGGGCGGAATGACCCGCCAAGGTGGATTCCGTGCTGTGCATGCCGAGGATTTCCTGTTTTTTGGCACTCTCGGCCTTAGAGTGCCAAACAACCGTAACAACTCCCCGAAAAGGTGTCAAGCAATCCGGTGCTTGGCGCGATTTCCGGTAAAATGCTAAGTTGCACGCGAGCAACCACCCAGTACGGAACGATGTCCACCCTGGCATTTCACACCATTGGCCTCATCGGCAAGTTCGGCGATCCCAACGTCGCGGGAACGCTAAACCAGATTGCCACCCACCTGCGCCAGCGCCAGTTGCGGGTGCTACTCGACGAAAGTTCGGCCCGGCTGATTCCAGACAACGGCCTGGAAATTGCGAGCCGGGTCACGATCGGCGAGCAATGCGACCTGGCGATCGTCATGGGCGGCGACGGCACCATGTTGAACGCGGCGCGTTCGCTGGTGGATTACGAAGTGCCCATCCTGGGCGTCAATCTGGGCCGACTCGGCTTTCTGGCCGATGTTTCGCCCAGCGAAATCCCCCATCGGCTGGATGCGGTGTTGAACGGTCATTTCCGCGAAGCACGCCGTTCGTTGCTGCACGCCCAGGTGCTGCACGAAGATCAGGTGACTGGCGAAGCCGACGCGCTCAACGACGTAGTGGTCCACAAGCGCGAGGTGGCCCGGATGATCGAGGTGGACACTTTTCTCGACGGCCGCTTCCTCAACGCCTACCGCGCCGACGGGCTGATCATCTCCACCCCGACCGGTTCCACCGCCTACGCCCTGGCCAGCGGCGGGCCGATCATCCATCCAGGATTGGAAGCGGTGGTGCTGGTGCCGATCTGCCCGCACACCCTGACCCACCGGCCGATCGTGGTCAAGGCCGACAGCGTCATCGAGGTGGTGTTGAATACCGCCAACACCACCGAGGCTCAGGTCACCTGCGACGGTCAGATCAGTCTGGCCATCGAATCCGGCGACCGGATCGTGATCCAAAAAAAGGGGCGCAAGGTGCGGCTGATCCATCCTCTCAACCATGATTACTTCGAGTTGCTGCGGGCCAAGCTGAACTGGGGCCTGAGCCCGGAATCTACGCCGTTCGTCTGAAGGTCTGGCCGCCATGCTGATCCAGTTGCGCATCCGCGATTTCGCCATCGTCGAGGACCTCGATCTGGACCTGGCGGCCGGGATGACTGCGGTCACCGGCGAAACCGGCGCCGGTAAATCGATCCTGGTGGACGCCATCGGCCTGCTGCTGGGGGATCGCGCCGACAGCAGCGTGATCCGCCATGGCGCGGAGCGAACCGATCTCAGCGCGCTGTTCGATCTCGATGCCCTGCCGGCGGCGCGCGCCTGGCTGGCCGAGCGCGACCTGGACCGCGACCAGGAATGCCAGTTGCGGCGGGTCGTCGCCCGCACCGGCCGCTCGCGCAGCTACATCAACGGCATACCCCAACCGACCCAGGCGCTGCGCGAGTTGGGCGAGTGGCTGGTGGACATTCACGGCCAGCACGAACATCAGTCGTTGCTGCGGCGCGAGGCCCAGCGGCAACTGTTGGACGACTATGCCGGCAACCAGGGGTTGGTGGCGGAACTGGACGCGAATTACCAGACCTGGAACCGGTTGCGGCGGGAGCTGCGCGACCTGCGACAGGCCGCCAGCGAACGCGACGCCCGGCTGGACATCCTGCGCTATCACCTGCGGGAACTGGCGGCGCTCAATCTAGCGGAAGGCGAAGTCGCGGAACTCGAATCGGAACAGCGGCGGCTGGCCCACGCCAGCCAGTTGCTGGACACCGGCCAGCAACTTCTGAGCTGGCTGACCGAAGGCGATGAGGACGCCATCGCCGACCGGCTCAATCAAAGCCTGCGCGAGCTGGACGCCCTAAGCCGGCTGGACGCCCGCCTTGCCCCGGTGAGCGAACTGCTCAACGCCGCCCTGATTCAAATCCAGGAAGCCAGCGGCGAACTGCGCGGCTACGTGCAGGATCTCGATCTCGATCCCGAGCATCTGGCACAGGTGGAACAACGACTGGCCGCCGCCCACCAACTCGCCCGCAAGCACCGGGTGACGGCCGAGGAACTGCCGGCGCTAAGGGCGCGGCTCGAAACGGAAATGGACAGTCTGGAACATAGCGAAACCCGGCTGGAAAAATTGCAGCAGGCGGTAGAGGACGCGCTAACGGCCTATCACGCCGACGCCGAACGGTTAAGCGAACGTCGGGCGGCGGCGGCGCGCGAACTGGGCGAGCGGGTTTCGGCTGCATTGACCGGGCTGGGGATGCCGGGGGGACGTTTCGCCATCGTGCTGGAGCGGCTGGACAAGCCCATGCCTGCTGGACTGGAAACCGTGGAATTCCAGGTTAGCGCCAATCCCGGTCAGCCTGTACGGCCTTTGGCCAAGGTCGCCTCCGGCGGTGAACTGTCGCGTATCAGTTTGGCGATCCAGGTTATCACCGCCCATGCCGCCCGCATCCCGACCCTGATTTTCGACGAAGTGGATACCGGCATCGGCGGTGGGGTGGCGGAAGTGGTCGGCCGGCAACTGCGGACGCTGGGCGGCGGCCGGCAAGTGCTGTGCGTCACTCACCTACCGCAAGTCGCGGCGCAGGCGCACCAGCAACTCAAAGTGGAAAAACAGACCGACGGCGAGAGCACCCATACGCAAGTCCTGCCCTTGGGCGCGAATGCACGGATAACGGAAATTGCCCGGATGCTGGGCGGGCTGGAATTGACTGAGAACACGCTGGCGCACGCGCGGGAGATGGTGGAAAAGGTTGCTTTATCAACGGCTAAAGGGGAATGATATGAACTGGTAAGACGTCTGCGAATCCCCGAGCCTGAAAACCCCGCCCTTCAAAATCGAATTGAACCTAAATCCTGCAATAGGGTACCGAAAGTGAGGTGAAAAAGGTAGACTACTCAGTAAGTTAACAGCGCCTTGTGGCGTTCAGAGGAGTCACCTTTTCCATGAAGAAGAAGTCTACCCAAAAAGCAGTTGCCAAGTCACCCCGTAAAGCGCGCGGCACAGTGCGCAAGGTGCGAATCCAGCGTGGGGCGAAGAACTTGACCCGGCAGGCGGGACTGATCCCGGTGCTAAAGTTTCACGAGCGGGTGGGGTTGGCGGGGTTGTTGGACAAGGCCGTGGCTCAGTGCCGGGGGGCGAGTGCCGTGTACACGCTGGGTGACGCGATGCTGCTAACGATAGTCGGACTGATCGGCGGCGCCAGGTCGCTCCTGCAAGTGGTGCGGCTCTGGTCGGATGAGGTGCTGCGGAGCTGTAGCGGCTGGTTGCGGATTCCGGATGACAGCACGTTGGGGCGGCTGTTCAAGCAGGTGCGGCTGGGGCAGATCGTGCAGCTCGAGACGGTAGTGCATCAAGTGCGCCGCCGCGTCTGGCGCTTAGCGTTACGCAGCGGGGGCGCCACCGTCGGGGCGCAGCGGCGGCTGTGGATCGACGTGGACTCGACGGTTAAGACGGTGTATGGGGAACCCGAAGGAGCTGCCAAGGGCTACAATCCGCACAAGCGGGGGGCGAAATCGTACCATCCGCTGTTAGCCTTTTGTACCGCCACCCAGGAGATTCTTCAAGGGTGGTTACGCACGGGGAATGCGTACACCAGCAATGGGGTGGTGGAGTTCATGCAGCAATTGCTGGCGCATCTGCCGACGCGGGTACAGGTCGTGTTTCGAGGTGACAGCGGCTTTTTTGTCGGGGCGTTGCTGGCGCTGTTGGAGGCGCGCGGGCATGGCTATCTGATCAAGGTCAAGCTCAAGAACCTGACTGCGCTGCTGGCGCGCAAAGATTGGACGGCCGTGCCGGGCCAAGCCGGTTGGGAGTGTTGTGAGTTTTTATATGCCTGTCAGGACTGGAACCGACTGCGGCGGTTCGTGGCCGTGCGGCTGGATACCCGGATCGATCCCAGCAGCGCTAAGGCAGCGGCCGAGGATGGCTACGTGTACTTCTGCTATGTGACCAGCGAAGCGTTCGCGCCGTGGCAGGCCCACCAGACCTATGGGGAACGGGCGACCTGCGAGACCTGGATTGAGGAAGCCAAAAACCAGATGGGCTTGGCGCATCTCAAAACCGATACCTTTCTGGCGAATGCGGCGTTATTCCAGTGTGCCATCCTCGCCTATAACACCCTGCAGTGGATGGCGCTGGTCAGTGGCGAGGCGAGCCTGCTGCAATGGGAAATCGCCACCCTGCGCCGCGAGCTCATCCAGGTGGCCGGGAAGTTACTCACCGGCGGCCGCCAACTGCACTTGCGGATACCTCCTTGCTCACTCTATCCGTCGGCCTGGGAAGCGTGGTGGGCCTTGGCGGACGAACCCACTTAACCCCACGCCTGGCAGCCAGTATCAGACGAACCCACTTAACCCCACGCCTGGCAGCCAGTATCAAACCGAACTCGTAGCCTGCCGGCAACCCGGTGGGTAGGGCGATCTCTGCCTCGGGTTCGAGAAAGTCCCGGAAAACGGCCTAAAAACAGATTCACCCTGGACTAAACTGGGTAAAATCCCAGTTGAACCGTGGGTATAGCACTTAATTTGTACCGTCAATTGGTGGTTTTTTCACCACCTTCTTTATGACATAAGGAGATTGCAGAATTTAGGTTGAATCAGTACGGACAGGTCGTGATGCTCCTCGTCACGTTTTGACCCAACCCCCTTGACACCGCCAATTTCTACCCCATACTAAGATAGTAATCAATTACTATCTTAGTATGGGGTACGCCATGAATCTCCCGAAAACCCGCCTTTCCACCGGGGAACGGCAACTGGAGATCGTCCGCGCGGTGCTGGCGCTGGCCGCCGAGGACAGTCCCGCCGCCATCACCACCCAGGCCATTGCCAACCACATGGGTCTGACCCAGGGCGCGGTGTTCCGCCACTTTCCGACCAAGGAAGCCATCTGGCTCGCCGTCATCGACTGGCTGGAGGAATCGCTGCACGGCGTTATCGCCGCCGCCGTCGCCGAGGCGTGCGATCCCGTGGACGGGCTGCAGCGGATGTTCGAAGCCCATGTCGCCTTCATCGCCGACCACCCCTCGGTGCCGCGTCTGATCTTCCACGAACTGCAAAAACCCACCGACAACCCGGTCAAGCAGCGGGTGCGCGGCTTGCTCGAACGCTACCGGCAGCGGGTGACCGAACTGCTGGCGCGGGCCAAGGCCCAAGGGTTGGTCGAACCGGCGCTCGACGAAACCGCCGCCGCCACTCTGTTCGTCGGCGTCGTGCAGGGATTGGTCATGCAAACTCTGCTCGCCGGCGATCCCCGAACCTTACAACCGGCCGCCCGTCGCCTGCTGCCGCTGTACCTGCGTGGCATCGGAGCGCGCCAGCCATGACCCTGCCCCGCCTCCGCCAATGGTTGCCGCTGGCGCTCGCCGCCGGCCTGCTCGGCGGCTTCGGCTACGTCGTCGCCCGCAGCGGACCGCTGGCCGCCACCCGCGTCACCGTCGCCTCCCCAGAACGCCAGGACCTCCAACCAGCGCTGTTCGGCATCGGCACGGTGGAAGCCCGCCGCGCTTACGCCATCGGTCCCACCACGGCTGGACGGGTCAAACAGGTGTTGGTTGATGTCGGCGATATCGTCGCCGCCGGCCAATGGGTGGCGGAAATGGACCCGGTGGATCTGGACGACCGCATCGCTGCCGCTCAAGCTGCCTTGGAGCGCGCCCGCAGCACGCTGACCGCCGCCGGGGCGCAGGTGCGAGAAACCGAGAGTCGCCAAAATCTCGCCGACGCCAATGCCCGTCGCTTCGTCGAAATGCGCCGCCAAGGTTTCGTCACCCAGGAAGCGGCCGATACCCGGCGCTATGAAGCCAACGCCGCCCGCGCCGCCCGCGCCGCCGCCCAGGCCAACCGGGAAGCCGCCCGTCAGGACCGCGAGCGGTTGCTGGCCGAACAAGCGGCCGCGACCAAGCTGCGCGCCAACGGGCAACTGCGCAGTCCGGTCGCCGGCGTGGTCGTCGCCCGCGAGGCCGAACCCGGCTCGACCCTGGTCGCCGGCCAGAGCGTGCTGCGGCTGATCGATCCCGCCAGCTTGTGGATTCGGGTGCGGATCGACCAGGCCCGCTCCGCCGGACTGCGAGCCGGGCTACCGGCGGACATCGTGCTGCGGTCCCGCCCCGGCGAGCGGTTTGCCGGCCGAGTGGCGCGAGTGGAGCTGGTCGGCGACAGCGTGGCCGAGGAAAAAATCACCCAAGTCGCGTTCGACCAGCCGCCGGAGGGCGTGGCGCTGGGCGAACTGGCGGAAGTGACGTTGCGCCTGCCGACCACGCCGGACGCCGTAACGCTGCCAAATGCCGCCGTGCGCCGACTCGCCGGTCAGGAAGGCGTCTGGCTGCTGGCGGCCGACGGCACGGCGCGGTTTCAGTCGGTCCGCATCGGCATCCGCAGCCTGGACGGCGCCGCACAGGTGCTCGGCGGGTTGCCGCTGGACGCCCGCGTTGTCGTCCACAGCGAACGGGAATTACGCGAGGGCGATACGGTCTCGCCCAGCGAGAAACTGACCGGAGGGGGCGGATGATCAGTTTGGCGGGCCGCGACATCCTGCACTCCTGGGGCAAGTACGTCTTCACCGGGCTGGGGCTGGGACTGCTGATCGGCGTCACCCTGTCCATGGCTGGCATCTATCGCGGCATGGTGGATGACGGCAAGGCGCTGTTGGCCAACAGCGGCGCCGATCTCTGGGTGGTGCAGCAGGACACGCTCGGTCCCTACGCCGAGCCCTCCAGCTTGCGCGACGATGTCTACCGCAACCTGCTCGGGCTGCCGGGCGTGCTGCGGGCCGCCAACGTCACCTACCTGACCATGCAGGTTCAATACGCTGGTCAGGATATGCGGGTGATGGTGGTCGGGATCCAGCCGGGGGAACCCGGCGAGCCGCGTTACCTCATCGCCGGCCGCCAGCTCGAACGCGCCCACTACGAGGCGGTGGTGGATGTCAAAACCGGCTTTCAGCTCGGCGACCGCATCCGCATCCGCCGCCACGACTACGCGGTGGTGGGCCTGACCCGGCGCATGGTGTCGGCCAGCGGCGACCCGATGGTGTTCATTCCGCTGCGCGATGCCCAGGACGCGCAGTTCCTCAAGGACAACGACGCCATCATCAACGAACGGGCGCGAGTGTTGGCCAACCCGGCGCTGAACCGGCCCGGCGCGCCGGGGCTGGCCGAGACCGTCTCCCGCAGCCAGGAAACCAGCCGGATGGTCAACGCCGTGCTGGTGCAAACCGCCCCCGGCTGGGACGCGGAGGAGGTCGCGTGGAATATCCGCCGCTGGAAACACATGCAGGCTTATACCGTCCCGCAAATGGAGGAGATTCTGGTCGCCAAGCTGATCGCCACCTCGGCCCGGCAGATCGCGGTGTTCCTGGTGATCCTGGCCATCGTCAGCGCCGCCATCGTCTCGTTCATCATCTACACCATGACGCTGGGCAAGCTGCGCGAAATCGCCGTGCTCAAACTGATCGGCGCGCGCAATCGCACCATCGCCGGCATGATTTTGCAGGAAGCGCTGGGATTGGGACTGATCGGCTTTCTGGTCGGCAAGACCGTCGCTACGCTGTGGGCGCCGTACTTTCCCAAGTATGTCCTGTTGGAACCGGGCGACGCCGCGCGGGGCTTGCTGGCGGTGCTGCTGATCTGCGCCCTCGCCAGCACCCTGGCGATTCGGACCGCGCTGCGGGTGGACCCCGCCACCGCCATCGGAGGTTGAGATGAGCGCCCTGCCCCAGACCCAGACCACTCCCAAACCCGCCATCGAGGTCACCGGCCTGCGCAAGCGTTACGGCGCCGGGGACGCTGCCGTCGAGGCGCTCAAGGGCGTGGATATGACTGTATGGCCCGGCGAGGTGGTTGGGTTGATCGGCCCGAGCGGTTCCGGCAAGAGCACCTTGCTCAAGTGCCTGGGCGCGGTGACCGAACCGAGCGCCGGACGGATCGCGCTGGACGGCGAGACGGTCTACGACGGCGGCTGGCGCCAGTTCGATCCGCGCGCCCTGCGCCGCGACCGGATCGGCTTCGTGTTCCAGGCGCCTTACCTGATCCCGTTTCTCGACGTGACCGACAACGTCGCCCTGCCGCTGCTGCTGGCGGGACGGTCAAACCGGGAGGCGCGGCGCCGGGCGCGGGAACTGCTGGCGGCGCTGGACGTGGCGCATCGCGCTCAGGCGGCCATCGCCCAGCTTTCCGGCGGCGAGCAGCAGCGGGTCGCCATCGCCCGGGCGCTGGCCAACCAGCCGCCGATCATTCTGGCCGACGAGCCGACCGCGCCGCTCGACAGCGAACGGGCGCTGGCCGTGGTGCGGATTCTGAACCGGATGGCGCAACACTATCGAACCGCGATCATCGTGGTGACCCACGACGAGAAGATCATCCCGACCTTCAAGCGGCTTTACCGGATCCGCGACGGTCAAACCGACGAAGAGGCCGGCGAGGGGCGAGACTTCGGTTAATTCTCGCCCCGCTCCACCGTCGGATCGTTATCCTCGCCATCCTCGGCGGGACGGTGGGGACAATCGGTGCGACTACAGTGGCCGTAGAGGATCAGGCAATGTTCGGCCAGTTCGAAACCGAGCCGCTGGGCGATGATTCGCTGCCGCCGTTCGATCTCGTCGTCGCAGAACTCCTCGATCCGCCCGCATTCCAGGCACAGGATATGATCGTGGTGTTCGCCCTGATTCAGTTCGAACACCGAGTGGCCGCCCTCGAAATGATGGCGTTTGACCAGCCCGGCCGCCTCGAACTGCGTCAGCACCCGGTATACGGTCGCCAGACCGACTTCCTCGCCGGACTCCTCCAGCGCCCGAAAAATCTCCTCGGCGGTCAGGTGCAAGCTGTCCTGATGTTGCAGCATGTCGAGAATCTTCATGCGCGGCAGCGTGACCTTCAGGCCGGCCTGCTTGAGTTCTTTAGAGCCCACGCCGAACTCTCCGGGGTTTGCGTTTACCCATGGGTTGCGGTTGTACGTTATGATGTAGTCAAGTTCACAAGCAACCCGGACTCTGCCTTCCATGCGCCACTCGTTCCAACGCGCCGCCGGCGTCCTACTGCTGGTTCTAACCGCCGGCTGCCAATCCTACCTGCCCAGCTTCTACAAAGTCCCGGTTCGTCAAGGTAATTACATCGATCAGAGCATCGTGAGCCAGTTGCGCCCCGGCATGACCAAACAGCAGGTGCAGCGCATCGCGGGCACACCGCTCATTATGGATCCGTTCCATCAAAATCGCTGGGACTACTACTACAGCTACAACAAGGGCGGCAAACTGGTCGAGCAGCGCCGAATCACCCTGCTCTTCGCGGGCGATACCCTCGATCGCGTCGATGGCGCGCTGGATTAGCCCTCGCCCGGTTCCAGCTCGCCGCCGCCCTTGCGCATCCGCTTGCCCTCGGCGGCGCGCTGCTTGCGGATCGCCTTGGGGTCGGCCAGCAGCGGCCGGTAGATTTCCACCCGGTCGCCGGCGCGCACGACCGCCGACAGCTTGCCCAGCTTGCCGAACACCCCGACCTTGGCGGTCTTGGGGTCAATTTCCGGGAAGCGTTCCTGGATGCGCGACAGGACGATCACCTGTTCCACGGTCGCGCCCTCCGGCGCCTCGACCGGGATGATGACCTGCTCGTCGGGCCGGGCGTAGGCCACCTCGACCCGGAGGGTGGCGGGGCTATCGCTTGCCATAGACGTCCACCGCGCGCTTGCAGAAGGCATCGACCAGCGAGTTGGCGATCTGTTTGAACACCGGCTCGATCGCCATTTGCAGCAGGTGACTGGAGAATTCGAATTCCATGTCCAGCGAAACCTTGGACGCGTTGGCCCGCAGCGACTCGAAGCGCCAATAGCCTTGCAGGCGCTGGAACGGACCTTCCAGCAGGCGGATATCGATCATTTTGTGCTTCTGCATGCGGTTGATGGTGGTAAAGGATTTATGCACCCGGCCCTTGGCCATCTCGATGGTCGCCCGCACTTCGTCCTCGGTGTGGTTGACGATGCTGGCGGACCGACACCAGGGCAAAAACCCTGGGTAGGCCTCGACATCGCTGACCAAGGCATACATGTCGGCCGCCGAGTACAGGACCAGGGCGCTTTTTTTGATGGTCGCCACGACTTGTCTCCGTTGCGGCGTGATTATTTGACGGTTTGACTGTGTTATTGGACTTTCGTCGGGCAAGTTTGGTTGAATCCGCGTTCATCCTCAAGCAGCGCGCGCTGGGCCGCGGGCGCCGGCTACCCTTACCGAACGGTTATGAGCAAAAAAACGACTCCAGGCAACAACCAGATCGCCGGCAACAAGAAGGCGTATCACGAATATTTCATCGAAGAACACTACGAGGCGGGCCTGGCTCTGCAGGGCTGGGAAGTCAAAAGCCTGCGTGCCAGCCGTGCCCACCTCAAGGAGAGCTACGTGCTGCTGCGCGACGGCGAGGCGTTTCTGTTCGGCTGCCACATTTCGCCGCTGACCTCGGCCTCCACCCACGTACAGGCCGACCCGACCCGCACCCGCAAGTTGTTGCTGCACAAGGAGGAGATCAGCCGGTTGATCGGCTCGGTCGAGCGCAAGGGCTACACCCTGATTCCGCTGGCGATGTACTGGAAGCGCAATCGCGCCAAGCTGGACATCGGCCTGGCGCGCGGCAAGAAGGAGCACGACAAGCGGGCGACCGAGAAGGATCGCGACTGGGAGCGCGACAAGCAGCGGCTGATGCGGGACCGATAGGGCGTTGGAACTTCCCGCCCGCCGCGCTATCATAGTTTTGTCAATGGGGGCGATTTGGTTTCGACGTGGATTGCAAAACCCAAGGCGCATGCCGAGGATGCAGCTCGCCTCGTTAAACTGGCTGCAAATTATAGTTGCCAACGACGACAGCTACGCTCTGGCGGCCTAAAGCCCGCTAGCCTCTGACCGGAACTTGCTTGTGAGGTCCGGAGCCTTTCGGGGCGCTTCAGGGGTCGACTAACACAAGCTCGCGCCGATCCTGTCCGGGGGTGAGGCGTCAAAACCTAACCGGAACCGCCGTTCGCCGCCCTGCCGGTCGGGTTGCGAAGGGTTAAATCAAAGACCAGGCTACGCATGTAGGGCCGAGGGCAGAGGATTTGCGGACGGGGGTTCGATTGAAATGGTCGCCATGGGCAGCGATGCCTGTTGGAAAAGATGGCTCAAACGGTGAACGCTAAGTCCCCCAGTTTGGGGATATGCCAACGCCGTCGGGTGGATCGGAAACGAGCAAGCCCGCTAGAGACTCATAGGGTTCTAAAGATCCTCGTGGATCCATGAACGACTAGGATGGGAGAAGGGGTACTCCTCACTCTTCCATAAACGCCATCCTCTGGATTTAACGCGAGGCTATTAGCTTGGCCCAGATGAAGGAATAGTCCAGTCCATCATGAAAATGATGGAGTTACTGTCCCCCCGCCTCCACCAAATATGCAAACCCCAACCGGGAACGGTTGGGGTTTTTTATTGCGCGCCCGAAACGGTGAGCGGCCCGTTCGAGCGACGCTTCGGGTTGGCGAAAACCCCGGCGGGTGATGCGTGGTATTATTTTTTGGTTTGGGGGGTAGTATGGTGATATAGATGAATGTGGAATTGCTGAAGAATTAAGGAAGTTAATGAACGATCAAAGTGCAAGTTTGAGAGCGGCTTCAAGTATTATACTGGAGAAACCAACTTTTTTCGGTTTTACAGAGTTGGCGGATCATCTGGGCGATCAAAATCGGTGATCGTGAAGTGGTTAAAAGCGTATCGCACGCAAGGGCTGGCGGACTCTTGGATTGGAATTATCAGGCGTGTCGGTCGAAGTTATCCGGTGCCATCTTAGAGGCTTTGCAGCAGCGGTTGAGTGATCCCACGGCGGGTTTTAACAGCTATAAAGAGGTCAAACACTGGCTCGATGAAGAACAAGGCGTGGAGATGCCTATTGAACCGTGCATCGAATCGTCCATTATCAGCTGCACGCCAAGCTGAGGTCGCGCGTCCGACGAGCGTTCATCGGGACGATCTGCCGTGGTCGAATTAAGAAAAAACTGCCAGACGCCTAGAAGTCATTGATATCTTCAAAACGTCGAAAGCGGTCCCGCCTTGCCGTTACGCTATTGGAGTCAGGACGAAAGTCGTTTGGGATTGAAGACGATCACCCGGAGCGTGCTAACCGCATTGGGGGTGAAACCCATCGGGCCGATCATGGCAGTACCAATCGTTCTATGTATATGGGGCGTCCAACCCCTGACGGGCGACAATTCTTTTAGAGTTTTCCATTTAGATGCGGATTGTTTTCAAATCTTTTTACATCAATTTTCTCAATCTCATCCCAAAGTCTGAATGTGATTCAATTGGATAATGGACGGTTTCATTTAGCCAAAAAACTCCAGACTCAGAATATCGTCTTGTGTTCAACCCCCTTAAGATGTCAATCCCATGAGCGCGTTTGGCAGTTTATGAAAGATAAATTGCGTTGGTTGAATTTGAAAAATTTAGAAGAATTGCGTGAAAAAGTGATGAGATCATCAGGTATCGCGCGAGAATGCTTAAGGAAAAGAAAAAAAAAAAGGGCGCTCGACCAACCCAATGACGCGCAAGCTCTTGACCCATACTTTCGGGTTAATGGGACTGGCCCGGTCAGAGGTTGTGGCAAAATGCTTTTCAGTCAGCGGCGCGCGTCAGCACCGCCTCCAGATCGGCGATGATTGGGATAGCCCGTTCCGGCGGCAGCCGGGCCGCGTCGAAATTGACGTGAAGGGTCATCCGGCCGTTGAAGGTGCCGACGGCGGTGAACAGCACATGGCTGAACATCGGACACAGGGCGAAGGACAGCGCCTCGACCTGGAACGGGGTGGCGGCCGACAACGGCGCCAGCCGCCCGACATTGCTGACCATCGACACTTGCGGTGCGTTCGCCATCATCTGCTTGAACGCGGCGATGCCTTCCGGCGTGGCCGGAAACTCGGCCGGCGGCGGAAACAGGGAGAAGAACAGATGCCCGTCGCCGCGCTGCAACTGGCGTTTGAGGTCGCCGGACACCGTTCGGGCCAGCGCCCAGAAATCGCCGTCCGCTTCCAGCCGGTAGACGCTGGTGACCAGGGTCGCGCACAGCAGCGGCGACTCGTCGTCCAGCGGCTCCCGCAGATGCGCCCGCAGATCGGCGGGGGTGGTCAGGCCCAAGGTATGCGGTTCGGCATCGCCGAATGCTCGATGCAGAGCCAGCAGTTGCGCGGCGCTGATCGCGCCGTGAATCGTAGCGCCGGCGGCGCGGCAGCGATCCGTCAGCCGGTTCAGCCGATCCGGCTCGATCCGCAGAGTCTGGAAACGCGGCTGTGTCGCTGGAGCATGGCGGTTGAAACCTGGAAACTCGTCGAACTTGCCGTGGCGTTGCAGTTCGTCCTTGCGCCGAGCCTTGAAATTCTGGATGGCTTCCTGACTCGCGGCGCCGGTGTAGGCCGGTGGGTAGAGCGCGTGCAGGGGCGGATAGCCGGGATGTGGCGTCGAAGGCCGATCTGGCGTCGCGGCGTTGACCAATATTTCCGCCAGCAACCGGCAGCCGGAGCGTCCGTCGCCGGCGCTGTGATGAAAGATCAGCGCCACCACCCAGCGCCCGTCGTCCCCGTTCAGCCGCACCGCCCGGACCAGTGGGGCGCTGCCCAACGGGAACGGTTGCACCATCGCTTCCGCCAGCGGCGTTTGCCAGGCCGGCCCGGGATTCAGCACCGTGTAGTCCATGGGTGCATCGGGCTCGGGAACCCAGATCAGGTGGTCTTTCGCATTGGTGGCAATGGCTGCCCGCAGCAGCGGATGTTCCTGTTGAGCACGGGCCAGCGCCACTCGCAGCGCGCCATCGTCGAGCTCCCCCTTGCCTTCGGCGATCACCGCGAAGTTCATCGAGGAGACGTGATCCAGGAACCAGAAGAACGCTTCGGCCGGATCGAGCCGGCGGGGCAGGGTGGCGGAGTGGAAATGGGGAGAGTGCGGTTCGCTCATGGTGGTGCGGTCCTACCAGCAGGGGAAAGGTCGGCGGCTATAAAGGGTAAGCGTTGAATGGTCTGATTGCTTGTGCTTTTCAGCCTTCCACCTTTCCACCTTCCACCTTCTTTCACCGCCACCGCCACAGCGAAGCCGCCAAGGCGATGCCGCCGCCACTGGCGCAAAACAGCACCAACGATCCCGGTTCCGGGCCTTTACCTTGGTTGATCGCGTCGTCCAGCGCCATCGGGATGCAGGCCGAGCCGGTATAGCCCCATTTGTCCATGATCCAGTGGGTTTTGGTCGAGCGGTTGCCCGAGCGTCGCCATGGTAGCTTCAATGGTGCGCAGGTTGACTTGGGTGAAGTAGTAATGGTCCACGTCATCCGGTTGCAGGCGGGTTCCGGTTGCAGCGCTGGCCTTGGCCAGCAAGCGCTCGATCAACGGCGGCCATTGTTCGGTGTTGAAGGTCGCCGGGAACTTGCGCACGAACTGCACGCGGGACGGGCCGTACTGGGCGACGTTGGCGGCGGTGGCCGGGTCGATAGGTTCCGCCGGTGTAGATGCCGAGCGCGTCGTGGTATTCGCCGGCGGCGGCGGTGACGGTCGCCAGCCAGCCCGGTTGCGAACCGGCGCCGACCACCACTGCCCCCGCGCCATCGGCGAACAGGGTGACGGTTTTCTTGTCGCTCCAGTCCAGGAACCGACTCATGCCGTAGGCGCCGATCACCAGCACGAAGCGTTCCTCGGGTTCGGTGACGATGGTCTTGCGCCGCCACATCCAAGGCGATCACCCAGCCGGCGCACGCGCTGTTCACGTCGAACACCCCGGCCCGGTGCGCGCCCAGCTTGGCTTGCACCACCGCCGCCGTGGCCGGGCTGAGATAATCCGGCGTGTCGGTGGCGACGATGATCCGGTCGAGATCGTTCGGTTGCAGGCCGGCCCGTTCCAGGGCGTTGCGTCCGGCGGCGACCGCCAGATCCGAGGTGACCTGATCTTCGGCCATGAAGTGGCGCTCGCGGATGCCGACATTTTCCACCAGCCAATCGCCGACCGGCTCGCCCAGCAACCGGTCGAAGTCGGCGTTGGTCATGATCCGTTCCGGGACATAACTCCCGCTGCCGATGATTTGGGCGTAGCGCATCGTGGTTTTCCTCGATCTCGTCAGAGCAAGCTGTGCTTCTTGTTTTTCATTGCCCGGCTGGCGAATCCCGCTTGCGGCGCTTTTTCGGCGTGGACTCCAGCGGGCTGGTGAGTTGCTGGTAAAGCTCGAACAGGAATGCTACCCGGTCGCTGTCGCCGGTGAATTTCCGCTTGGCATAGGCTGTGTCTACTGCCGCGTCCAGTTTGTGATGGGCCTTGGTCAACACCGGAGGCATGGTCAATGGGTCGTAAAGGTCTGCGAGGGAAGCGTTCGGGTATTGCAGCCGCGCATCCAGAACCGCTTGCGCGGCGTTCTCGATAGCCTGTTTCTGTTTGTCGGTCGCGGTATGCGGCCACGGGAAGTTGTTGTAAACGATCCCGGCGGAATAACGGTAATCGCTTTTGAGTCGTCCGCAAACATTTCGCACCCAAGCCATGTGCATGGCAGATGACAAAATGCCGAAGTGGTACAGCGTTGCGTTGGGAACGATCTGATCAAAGTTGCTACATAAAGTTTCCGGGCCTAAAAAGCCGAGCGGAATATAGTCCCGCCGTTCGGAAGAAACCTCGGAATCACCAGATAAGCGGAATCCGGCATATTTTCGACATGAAAACGAGTCGGCGTTCCGCCAGCTTGCGTGGTCGGCGCACTCTTGCTCGCCGACCGATAGCGGCGCACCGCTTCCACGCGCTTGTGGACTTCCGGCATTTCCCGCAACACCTCGGACGGGCAATTCCCCAGCCAGAGGCACCACCGCTCGTAGCCGTTCAGGAACTCATCCGCTCCGAGCCAAGCGGCGAAAATAAGGGGCCGCCGCCGGTTCCCGTTGCAGAAACTCGTCTCGCTCCTCCGTGGTGAACAGATAATGGCCGCCGTCGATGGGCTTGTTGCCGAAGCCGATTGCAGGGACCGCGCAAAGCGGCCGCTCCCGGTGCCGATCATCACATCCGGCTCCGTCTACCAGATAAGGATTGATATTGTTGGCTTTGACCTCGTGTGGTTCGGCTTTCGGCGTCTCGTAGTCGAAAATCCGCTTGTCTTCCACATCGTGCAGCGCAAAACCGATGATGACGCAATGCACGGCGGCTTTGCCCGATGCCTCGCTCGACCATTGAAAGGTCCGGTGTGAGAAGTGGATTTTAACGCCGCGCCGGAACAGGTCCGGCCAAAGCACCCCGACTTGTTCGCCTTGGGTGATGGAGTTGGTGGACACAAAAGCGGCCCTGATGGCCCGATTGCTCCGCCATGTAGTCCGCCGCTTTGCGATACCAGGCGGTTACAAAATCCAGCAATCCGGCGCCCGGCACGTCGGGAAAGACCGCCGCCATGTCGGCGCGCTGCCCCTCGCTGATGTACTTGGCTCCGCCAAAGGGCGGATTACCGAGGATGAAGCTCAAATCCTTGGGCTTCACGATCTCGCGCCAGTCCAGGCGTAGCGCGTTACCGTGGACGATGGTCGCGGATTTTTGCAGGGGCAAACGCACAAAGTAACGGCCGAATTCCTCCGAAACCCGCAAATTCATCTGATGGTCCATCAGCCATAAAGCGGTTTGGGCGATCTGGGCCGGAAACTCCTCGATTTCGATTCCGTAAAACTGGTCCACATCGCACAGAATATTGAATTGCGATACATCCAGCGAACCTGTGCGGCTATCCTTGTACAGCACGCGCAGAACGTCCAATTCCAGTTCGCGCAATTCCCGGTAGGCGATCACCAGAAAGTTGCCGCAGCCGCAGGCCGGGTCGAGGAATTTGAGCTTGGCGAGGCGTTGATGGAATTCGGTCAGTTTCCGAGGCTGGCTCTTCAAGCGTTCGAACTCCGCCCGCAGTTCGTCCAGAAACAGCGGCTTGATCAACTTGAGGATGTTCTTTTCCGTGGTGTAATGCGCGCCCAGATTCCGCCGCAGCGTTTCATCCATCACCGATTGAAACAGGCTGCCGAAGATCGCCGGAGAAATCCGACTCCAATCGAGAGCGCAACAATCCAGCAAAAGCTGGCGCATACAACTATCGAACGCCGCGATAGGCAACCGCTCGGCAAATAGAGTGCCGTTGACGTAGGGGAAGGCGGCAAGCTGCTCGTCCAGTTTTTTAAGGCGTTTTTCGACGGGTCTATCGAGATTTTGGAATAAGTTTCCCAACCACTGGGCGAGGTCTGCGCCATCCTCGGCGGTGCGCTGTTCGATCAAATCCTGAAACTGACGGCGTTCGAAGATGCTGGTGTCCTCGGCAAACAGACAAAACAGCAGCCGGACCAGATAAACCTCCAACTCGTGGCCGTCGTAACCGATGGCCTTGAGCTTGTCGTGCAGCTTGCCCATGCGCTCGGCGGCCTTGATATTGACCGGGTCCTGTTCCTGGTAGACCGTGGTCTGGTATCCGGCGATAAAGCCGAACAACCGAACGTTCTGGTAAAGCTCCTTGAGCGGGAATTCGTGCTGCGCGTTTTCTTCGAGATCGTACAAGCGACAGCGGGCGAAGTCGGAAACGAGAATGTAGCGGGGCAGATCGCGGTCCTTGATGCCAGGGAAATAGTCCCTGGCCTGGGCGTAAGCCCGATCGAGGTCCTTGCCCCGCGATTTGTGTTCGATCAGCAGAATGCCTTTCCAGAGCAGGTCGATATAGCCATCCTTGCCGTCGATCTTCTTCACCTTCTGCTCGAAGGTCGCCACCCGCTTGCGGGAAACCCCAAAGACGTTGAAGAACGCATCCCAGAAGGTTTTGGCCTCCGCCCGCTCCGAGGCTTCATCAGCCCAATCTTGGGAGAATTTCAGGGCGCGGTCTTTGATTTCGTTCCACGATAGCGGCATGGTCAGCGCTCGGTTCCCTCGCCCGCTGAAAAGGAGGCGAGGGTCAGAATGAGAGAGCGTTCAGGCGGCATCCAATTGACGAACCGGCGCCGGAGTTCGGCGATAGAGTTCGTCCAGCGGCGCCGAGCGACCCGGACCCACCACGATCCGGCAGTGCTCGCGCCGCAGTTGCCGGGGAGTCGCCGCGCCGCAGGCATGGGCGATGATCTCGACCTCGTGCCGCATATTCTCCACGAAATGCCGCACCCGCTCGGCCTTGTCTTCCGGGTCCAGACCCCGTTGCAGGCGGGGATTGTGGGTGGTGATCCCGGCCGGGCAGGTGTTTTTGTCGCACTGCATGGATTGAATGCAGCCGAGCGCGAACAGGAAGCCCCGCGCCGAGTTGACGAAATCGGCGCCCACGCACAGTGCCCAGGCCACTTCGCCAGGGTTGATCAGCTTGCCGGAGGCGATCACCCGGATGCGTTCGCGCAAACCGTATTCGCTCAGCGTGTCCACCACCCGCGGCAGGCTTTCCTGGATCGGCAGACCCACGTAGTCGAGCAAGCTCATCGGCGCCGCGCCGGTGCCGCCGTCGGCGCTGTCCACGGTGATGAAGTCGGGTGCGCTGGCCGGCCCCCGGCGGTTGATTTCCCGGCACAGCTCGTCGAACCAGCCCGGATCGCCGACCACCAGCTTGAAGCCGGTGGGTTTGCCGGTGACGGAGCGAACCCGGGCGATGAAATCCAGCAGCCCCGCTACGTCGGCGATTTCGGGATGGCGGTTGGGGCTGCGGGAGTCCCGGCCGACCGGGATGCCGCGAATGGCGGCGATCTCCGGCGTGACCTTGGCGCCCGGCAGGATTCCGCCCTTGCCCGGTTTCGCGCCCTGGCTCAGCTTGACCTCGAACAGCCGCACCTGCGGATGCGCGGCCACCGCCCGCAGTTTGGCCTCGTCCAAACCGCCTTGCCCGTCGCACACTCCGTATTTCGCCGTGCCAATTTGAAAATCAGATCGGCGCCGCCTTCCAGGTGATAGGGCGACAAGCCGCCCTCGCCGGTGTTCATCCAACACCCGGCCAGCCGTGCCCCATTCGACAAGGCTCGCACCGCCGGCTGAGAAATCGCACCGTAACTCATGGCCGAGATGTTGAAGAAGCTGCGAGCTGGGAAGGGGTGGGCGCAATCCGGACCGATGACCAGCGGCTCGACCGCCGCCGCTTCGGAGTCGAGCGCCGGAAACGTGGCGTTGGCGAACAGCAGGGTGCCCGGCGGCCGCAGATCGCGGGTGGAACCGAACGGTTGGGTATTGTCCAGGTTCTTCGCCGCCCGGTAGACCCAGGCGCGTTGCGCCCGGTTGAACGGCATCTCCTCTCGGTCCATCGCGGAGAAGTATTGGCGGAAAAAGACGCCCAGATGCTCCAAGCGGTAACGCAATCGTCCGATGACCGGAAAATTGCGGCGGATGGCGTGCTGGGTCTGGGTGATGTCGATGAGGTAGAGAACGGCGATCAGCAGGACGCCGACGCCGACCGCGAACACGAACAACGCCGCCATGACGGCGAGGAAGGTCGTGACAAAGCCGGGCAGATCGAGAGTGATCATGGCAAGCCTCCAAATCGGCAACTAGGTGCCCTGGCGGCTATTTTAACCCTTTATCTGCCCGATCACCGGTAAAAATCCGCTGGATGAAGAGGGTTTTGGCGCAACCCAATCCGGCGAGGCGCGGCTCGCGGTCGCCGGTATTCAGCGCGTTTGGAACGGGCTGGCGAACTCACCCCGCTTCGGGCCGATAAATCGCATAGTGCCCGGTAAAGGTCATCGCCGGTTCGCCAGCGGCGCGGATCATCACCTCGACCGTCCAGCGGGCTTTGCCGCGCTGGCGGTAGCTGTGAATGAATTTCTCGGTCGCGGCCGGGTCCGGTCGCGCGCACTCCGCCACGATGGCTTCCCGTACCGGCCGCAGAAATTTCAACGTGCTGTCGGTGATCACGATCTCGGCCGTTTCGCCGTGCTCGCGCAGGGTGACGCGGGTCAATGCCCAGCCGGTCAGCGAGGCGATGGCCGCCATCGCGCCGCCAAAGGCGATATTTTTGTCGTTGATGTTCGGTTCGAGAGGGGCGGTCATGGCCAGCCCAGCGGCATCGCAGCGTTCCAGCCGCGCCTGCATCGCCGGGACCAGCGGGACGTAGCGGTTGAGATAGTCGTTAATTTCCTGAAGATAGGACATGGTTGATGCCTCGCGGCGGCCGTAGCGTAAAGAGAGAATGAAGAAATGTGGGCGTCATTTTCGCTTTTTTCGAGCCGGCGTGGTCTACAGAATCGCAAAACTCATATCAGGAGATCCTCTTCATGCTCGAAAAACCCGCCGTCACCCAGCCGCCCATCGCCGAGTTGATCGCCCGCCGCTGGAGTCCGCGCGCCATCGATCCGAACCAGCCGGTCAGCCGCGAACAGGTATTGGCGCTATTGGAAGCGGCTCGCTGGGCGCCGTCCTGTTTCGGCGAGCAGCCGTGGCGCTATCTGGTCTGGGACCGATTCCGCGATCTCGCCCGTTGGCAGCAGGCGTTCGAGTGTCTGGCCGAGGGCAATCAGGGCTGGGTCAAGAATGCGCCGATCCTGTTGCTGTCGCTGGCGGCGCCGAATTTCGGCCACAACGACAAACCGAACCGCTGGGCGCAGCACGACACCGGTGCGGCCAGCGAAAATCTCTGCCTGCAAGCCACCGCATTGGGCCTGGTCGCTCACCAGATGGGGGGGTTCGATCCCGACAAGGCCAAAGCGACGTTCGCTATCCCCGCCGGCTATACCTGCATGGCGATGATCGCGGTCGGGCATCCGGGGCCGGTCGAAATGTTGCCGGAGGCGTTGCGCGAGCGGGAACTGGCCCCCCGGGAACGCAAGCCGCTGGACAGTCTGGTGTTCGAAGGGGGCTGGGGTCAGAGTCTCCAGCAGGGTTAAAATCCGCGTCAAAGCTGCCCTGAAACCGTCGGAAAGCGCCAATCACCCTGGCGCTTCGCGCCATCCTTCCTTGAATCCAAGCAGGGAAAAACTGGAGACCGACTCGGTCGAATGCGGTATAAAGCCCCGCTTCTTAGCGATCGTTGGATAACCCATGCCCATGACTCTGTCTGACCGGCGCTCCAACCGGGGCGCCAGCCGTTATCTGCTGCGTTCCCTGCTGTTTCTGCTGGCGCTGGCGGTGTTGGGCGCCTTTTTCCAGCAGCCGCTGACCGCCGCCTTCCTGACCAATCCCTATCTGAACGGTACGATTGCCGTGGCCTTCCTGTTCGGGGTGGCTTACACCCTCAGGGCGATGATGGGTACGCTGCTCGATGTCCGCGCCGCCGACCAGGCCGCCGCCGTGGCGCTCAAGGCCCGCCGCCGCGAACTGCCGCTCAAACAAGCTGACGAGGCCTTGCTGGGAAATATACGCCGGCGCGGGGTGAGCGATTTTCTGCACAAGGTCTACCGGGTCATCGGCCACGGCGACGCCACCGCGACCTTGCCGTACCTGCTGGATTCGCTCGCCACGCGCGGCGACGACCAGCGGGCGCTGGTGCGCTATCTGGTCGGGGCGCTGGTCCTGCTCGGTCTGATCGGCACCTTCTACGGTTTGCTGCTGACGATTGCGGGCGTGCGCGACGTGATCGGCGGCTTGGCCACCGAGAAAGCGACCGACACCATGACGTTGATCGCCAACTTCAAGGATCGGCTGGCCGCGCCGCTCGGCGGCATGGGCACTTCGTTCTCGGCTTCGCTGTTCGGCCTGATGGGCGCGCTGGCGCTGGGCTTCCTCGAACTGCAACTGTTCCACGCCCAGAACGACCATCACGCCCAGTTGGAGGCGCTGGTGGTCAGCGATCTGGTGCCGCTGTGGCAGCCGGTGGTCACGGTCACCGCCCAAACCGAAACGATTTCGCCGCGCCATCTGGCCGCGTTGCTGCAATCCACCGTCGACCGGCTGGAGCGGGTGGCGGCGACCACGGAGTACATGGCCAATCGCGGGGAAGGCGTGACGCGGGTGGCGGAGCAGGTGGCGAATCTGGGCGAACGGATCGAATCGCTGCGGACGACCCTGCAAAACATCGAGAACGACCGCACCGCTGATTTGCGCCACGAATTGCGCATCATCGCCCGACTGCTGGCGCAACGGTCCGCACAGCCACAGGACACGGACCATGCCCCGCCGGCGTGATTCGCTCAGCGAATTCAACATCTGGCCCGCCTTCACCGACGCCCTGGGCGGGTTGGTGATGGTGCTGATCTTCCTGATCACGGTGTTCGTCATCACCGAGGTGTTGATCGGTCGCGAGATCATGGGCAAGGACACCGCCATCGGCCAGTTGCAACGGATCATCAGCCATCTGGAAGGGCTGGCGGGCGATGCCGACAAGGAAGCGGCGCGGCTGCGCGGCCGGGTGCAGGGGTTGGAAACCACGGTCGGCGAGCGGGACAAGCTGCTGGCGCAACTGCGCGACGAACTGGCGGCGGCCCGGGCGGCGCAGGCGGCGTTGAGCGCCGACAAGAGCAAGGCGGAACAAACCGCCACCAGCGTGCAGGAACAGGCGGCGCTGCTCAGCGCCCGCGCCGAGCGGCTGGCGGCGGAATTGGAGCGGCTCAACCGCGCCCTGGCGGCCAACCAGCAGGAATTGACGAAACGCGATGTCGTGATCGTCGAGCAGAAAGGCCGGATCGAGGCCCTGGACAGCGCGCTCAAGAAGAAGCTGTTGGAGCGGGTCGAGGAGTTGGAGAAGTACGCCAGCGATTTCTTCGGCCGCCTGCGCGAGGTGTTCGCCAACAATCCCGATATCAAGGTGGTGGGCGACCGCTTCGTATTCCAGTCCGAGGTGCTGTTCGCTTCGGGCGAGGCGACGCTTTCGGCGTCCGGGGGTGGCGACCTGGACAAGTTCGCCATGGTTTACCAGCAATTGGCCGCGCGCCTGCCGCCGGATTTACCGGTCATCATCGAAGTGCAGGGCCACACCGATCGGGCGCCGGTCCGTAGCGGCCGGTTTCCGTCCAACTGGGAGCTGTCCACGGCGCGGGCGCAGCAGGTGGTGAATTATCTGATCCAGCAGGGCATCCCGCCGGAGCGACTGGCGGCGGTCGGCATGGCCGAATATCACCCGATCGACCCGGCCGATAACCCGGAAGCGTATCGCCGCAACCGCCGAATCGAACTCAAAATCACCAGCCGTTAGGGCGCGGATTGAGTGTGATAAACTGCCCGAACCCCTGTTCCCCCCTCCGCGAGACTACCCCCATGGACTTCAAGACGACCGATCTGTGCGATGAATTTTTCGATTTGTGCAACCAGTTTTCCGACCGCCTGCAGATCGCCGAACCCATTTTCGGCGATTACGGTGGCGAGGTGATGTTCGCCGGCCCCATCGTGACTCTGAAAGTGTTCGAGGATAACACTCTGGTCCGCAAGGTGCTTGAGGAGCCGGGCGAGGGCCGGGTGCTGGTGGTGGACGGCGGCGGTTCGACCCGCTGCGCGCTGCTGGGCGATCAGCTCGCCGAGCTGGCCGAGGTGAACAACTGGGCCGGCGTGGTGGTGAACGGCTGCATCCGCGATTCCGCCGCAATCGACGACATCGGCATCGGCGTCAAGGCGCTGGGGGTGCATCCGCTCAAGACCGTCAAGCGCAATACCGGCGAACGGGACATCCCGGTGCGCTTCGCCGGCGTGACCTTCCGGCCCGGCTATTATCTCTACGCCGACGAGGATGGTCTGATCGTGTCGGAAAAACCGCTGAACTAACGCGGCGTGTTCATCGCGAGAAAAGGGAAGACCCGCCGGTCTTCCCTTTTCATTTGGGCAGCGGAAAATTCCGCCGCCTAATAAGGTGGTTCTGCCGGACCGTCGTAACCACACAGGCCCAGCCGGGGCGAATTCACCAGGGGGATGGGTTCCCCATAGTTGTCGTGAGGGTGCTTCTGAGCGTGCTGGTCGCACAGCGTTCCCCACACATCGTCTTCGATCAAACATTCCATGCAGAGCCATGCCGCCGGCTGGTCGCACTCGATGCACTTGGCTTCCGGCATCAAATTGCGCGCCATGAGGGCGATGGGATGCTTGGTGGTGGGCTTGCCTTCCCGCGCTCCCACGACTTTGATCAGCGTCTCCGAGGTGGTGCCGAAATCGTAGATGTGGGTCAGTTGGACGTCGGGGGAGAAAACCGCTTTGGCTTTGCGCTCCTGGGAAATTTCCTCGCCCCACCCCTTACCCATCGAAAACTGGCTTAGATGATCGCAGCATTCCAGCCAGATGGCTCTCAGATAGTGATCCAAATCCGCCAGCTTGGCGCTGCCGCGCATTTCCAGGTCCAGCCAGAAGTCGCCGCTACCGGCGTCCTGTACGCGGAGGTGGAACAGGGTTTCACGGGCGCCTTTCTGGCCGTCAGCCTGCTCGATGGCGGCCAGGCGCCGCGCACAGGCGGACAGATGTTTGCTCATGCCGCTCTTGGTCGTCTCTTGGCCGCAGTAGGCGCACTGGCCTTTCGTTTGGGGTCGGCGTGGCATTGGAATCTCCTTGCTTGAGTACGATCTCAACCACGGCGTGCGCTTTAGGCGCCCGCCGTGGTCTTGCTCCACTATATCGAGCGACCCAGCAATGGCATGGCCGCTCGTGCGGGGTGCTCCTGGGTTAATGCGCCGCCGCGCCCGCCGAACCGAAGCCGGTTTGCGCGCGCACGTACTGGTCCTCGAACGCCTCTTTTTCCTTGGCCGCCCGGACGCTGCTGTCCGTCACCGAACCCAGCCACGCGAAGAAGAACGCCAGCGGCATGGAGAACAGCGCCGGTTGTTCGTAGGGGAAGATCGGGTCTTTATTGCCGAGTACGACCACCCAGACTGCTTTCGACAGCACCACGATCAACACCGCCGACACCAGACCGGCGATGCTGCCCCAGATCGCGCCGCGCGTGGTCAGCCCCTTCCAGTACATCGACAGGATCAGTACCGGGAAATTGCACGACGCGGCGACGCCGAAGGCCAGGCCGACCATGAACGCCACGTTCTGCTTCTCGAACGCGATGCCGAGCAGGACGGCCAACACCCCGAGGAACAGCGAAGAGCGCTTGGAGACGCGCACTTCCTCGGCCTCGGTCGCCTGACCCTTCCGGATGACGTTCGCGTAGAGATCGTGCGAGATCGCCGATGCGCCGGCCAGCGCCAGCCCCGCCACCACCGCCAGAATCGTGGCGAAGGCTACGGCGGACAGGAAGCCCAGCATCATGTTGCCGCCGACCGCGTGCGCCAGATGCATGGCGGGCATGTTGTTGCCGCCGAGCAGCTTGCCGGCCGAGTTCGCCGCCCTCGAAATATTGCGGGTTGGTGCCGACGATGGTGACCGCCGCCAAGCCCATGATCGCCACCACGGTGAAGAAGAAACCGACACAGAGGGTGGCGATGAACACGCTCTTGCGCGCTTCCTTGGCGTTGGGCACGGTGAAGAAGCGCATCAAAATATGCGGCAGGCCGGCGGTGCCGAACATCAAACCGAGCGACAGGGAGACCGCCGTCACCGGATCGGCCAGCAGGGAACCCGGCCCCATCAGCGCGATGCCTTTCTTGGAATTCTCGACCGCCTTGGTCGCCAGCGTCTCGAAATTGAAGCCGAACTGGGAAAACGCCAGCAGCATCACCAGCGTGCCGCCGCCGAGCAGCAGGCAAGCTTTGATGATTTGCACCCAGGTGGTGGCGATCATGCCGCCAAAGGTGACGTAGACCACCATCAACACGCCGACGATAACCACCGCCAGCCAGTAGTCCAGACCGAACAGCAGCTTGATGAGCTGCCCCGCGCCGACCATTTGCGCAATCAGATAGAACACCACCACGGTCAACGAGCCGATGGCCGCGACGGTGCGGACTTGCCGCTGATCCAACCGGTAGGAGGTGATGTCGGCGAAGGTGAACTTGCCCAGGTTGCGCAGCCGCTCGGCCATGATGAACATGATGAACGGCCAGCCCACGTAGAAGCAGATGCAGTAGATGTAGCCGTCGAAGCCCTGGAAATAAGTCAGGCTGGTCAGACCGAGCAGGGTGGCCGCCGACATGTAGTCGCCGGCGATGGCCAAGCCGTTCTGGGTGCCGGTGATGCCGCCGCCGGCGGAGTAGTAATCGCTGGCCGTCTTGGTGCGCTTGGCCGCCCAATAGGTGATGCCCAGGGTCGCGGCCACAAAGATGAAAAACATCACGATGGCATGGACGTTGATCGCCTGTTTTTGGGCTTGGCCGACATCCGGGGCGGCCATGGCCAACCCCACCCAGCTCAGCGCCAACGCGGTGGCGGCGAATTTCAGCATTGGACGATTCATTCGATGGCTCCCTTGACGATTTCCGAATTGATGTCATCGAATTCGCTGTTGGCGCGACGGACGTAGAGGCCGGTCATCAGCCAAAACAACAGGATCATCCCGGCGCCAATCGGCCAGGCGATGGAGGCTTTGCCGCCTTCCCAGATGGGCGTGGCCAGCAGCGTCGGGTTGAACGCCACGACCATGATGAAGGCGAAATAAATGCCCAGGACCACCGCCGTCAGCGTCCACGCGAAACGGCTGCGTTTGCTGACCAGTTCATCGAATTTCGGATTTCTTCGGATCCGCTCATAGACTTCAGATGACATTTTTCCTCTTCTCCTCGTTTTGATGGATGTAAGCGCCTGTGCCGCAAACAGGGGGCCAAGCCCCTTGAAAATGTATAAGCCGCAGGCGCTCTTGTCTATGATGTACCACCAACTTTGTCATTCTTCGGTCTGATCGTGAACGAAACGCTCAAAATCATGATTGCCCTGATCGCCTTCCTCACGCTGGTGGCGGGTTTGGAACTCACGGCGGGCTACGCGGTTTACTACGTGCTGGAGCCGGAAAACCAACAGCGACTGCGCGCGATGCTGTCTCCACAGGCCGAGCTGCTGGCGGAACTGGGGGTGCTGCGCCTGGCGATTCTCGGCATCGTCTTTGCCGTCGCGTATCAACTCTACGTCAAAGGCCCGCTGAAAATCGTGGAAGGCATCCGCATCATCCTCAACGCTCACCCCAGTTATCGCCTCGAACCGGCCGGCCCGCCCGAGGTCCGGCGGCTGGCGCGAGCGGTGAACGAGCTGGCCGAGCACAGCGAGACGCTGACCCACGATCTGGAAGCGAAGGTGGCCCAGGCAAAATCTTCGGTGGAGGAAGAGAAAAACCGTCTTGCGGCGCTCATGTCCGAACTGTCCCAAGGCGTGCTGGTGTGCAACCGCAATGGGCGGATTCTGCTGTATAACGAGCGCGCCCGCCAGGCGCTGGGCGCCTCGGCCGGCGCCGGCTCGGCCACGCTGATCGGTCTGGGGCGGCCGATTTTTGCCCTCATCGACCGCAGCCTGCTGCGGCACGCGCGGGAGCGGATTGAGGCGCGGCTGGAAAAGGGCGAAACCGATTCAAACGCGCAGTTCGTATTCACCACCTCGACCGGCCAGTTCATCCGGGTCCACATGGCGCCGATCCTGACTCCCGCGTCGCTTCCGACCCAAGCCGGCGGACCACCCGGCCAGCCCACCGGGCCGGGGACGGTCAGCGGTTTCGTGCTGACCGTGGAAAACATCACCCGCGGCTTCGAACTCGACGCCACCCGCGACATGCTGCTGCAATCGTTTACCGAGGGCAGCCGGGCATCGTTGGCGGGCATCCGCGCTGCGGTCGAGATGCTGACTTACTATCCAGACTGCGAGCCGACCCAGCGCGATCGCTTCATTCGGATCATCAGCGAGGAAGTCAACACCCTGAGCGGCAAGCTGCACAAGCTGACCGCCGACCACGCCGATTCGCTCAAGACCCGCTGGCCGCTGGAGGAAATGCTGGGCGCGGACGTGATCGACGCGGCGCGCCGTCGGATCGAAACCCGACTCGAATTGCCGGTCCGGTCGGACGATCTCGACCACTCGATCTGGGTCAAGGTCGACAGTTACACGCTGGTCCAGGTGCTGCACTCTCTCGCCGGCCGGCTGAAGGAGGAGTGCGGGGTGGGCGAACTGCGCTTCGATCTGTCGCGGCACGGGCGGATTGTCCAGCTCGATCTGATCTGGCCGGGGCCGGCGCTGTCGCAGCGGGTTTTGCAGGAATGGGAAGGCGACACCCTGCGCGCCGGCGGCGAGGACAGCCCGCTGACGCTGCACGACGTGCTCGAACGGCATGGAGCGGAGATCGTGTACATCATGGACAAAGAGTGGGAACAGCCTTTGTTCCGGCTGCTGTTGCCGCTGGCCGAGCCGCTGCGGCCGATGCTCGGCGCGCCGATCCGCTACGGCGAGAGCCGGCCGGAATTCTACGATTTCGACCTGTTCCATCAGGCCGGCCAGACACCCGAACTCGATCAGCTTCCGCTCGCGGAACTGACCTACACGGTGTTCGATACCGAGACCACCGGCCTGCATCCGTCGGGTGGCGATGAGATCATCTCCATCGGTGCGGTGCGTATCGTCAACAGCCGCCTGCTCCGCTCCGAGTCCTACGAACAACTGATCGATCCGAAGCGACCGATCGATCCGGTGGCGCAAACGGTTCACGGCATTTCCAACGAGATGCTGCGTGGGAAACCGACAATTGGCGAAGTGTTGCCCCAGTTCCACGACTATTGCGATGAAACGGTGCTGGTGGCGCACAACGCCGCATTCGACTTGCGCTTCCTGCAAATGAAGGAGGAAGCGACCGGCATTTATTTCACCCAGCCGGTGCTGGATACGCTGCTGCTGTCGGAGGTGCTGCATCCCAATCAGGAGTCGCACGCACTGGAAACCATCGCCGAGCGGTTTGGAATCAAGGTCGTGGCCCGCCATGACGCTCTGGGTGATGCCTTGGTCACGGCGGAGGTGTTCCTGCGCATGATCCCGCTGCTGGCTGCTCACGGCATCCGCACCCTGGGCGATGCTCGCGCGGCCGCCGAGAAGATTTACGCTAAGGTGAAGTATTAGCGACCCCAGCCCAACAATCTCCCCTCCACCACACGCCGATCCATCATCGCCATGAATCTTGTCCAAACCCTCGCCCGCGAACTCAGCGTCCGGGAATCCCAGATCGAAGCCGCCGTCGCCCTGCTGGACGGCGGCGCCACCGTGCCCTTCATCGCCCGCTACCGCAAGGAAGCCACCGACGGGCTGGACGATACCCAACTGCGCCTGCTGGAGGAGCGGCTCGGCTACCTGCGCGAACTGGAAGACCGACGCAACGTCATCCTCGCCAGCATCCGCGAACAGGGCCAGCTTACCGCCGAACTGGAAATCGCCCTGCTCGCCGCCGACACCAAAACCCGGCTCGAAGATCTCTATCTCCCCTACAAGCCCAAGCGCCGCACCAAGGCCCAGATCGCCCGCGAAGCGGGCCTGGCGCCGCTCGCTCGTGGTCTGTTGGACGATCCGACCCAGGCGCCCGAACTCTTGGCCGCTAACTTCGTCGATGTCGAGCGCGGCGTGCCCGACGTGAAGGCGGCGTTGGACGGGGCGCGGCAAATCCTGATGGAGGAATTCGCCGAAAACGCCGAACTGTTGGCCCGGCTGCGCGAATACCTGTGGGACAACGCCGTGCTGCATTCGCAAATGGTCGAGGGCAAGGCCGAGGAAGGAGCCAAGTTCCGCGACTATTTCGACTACCGTGAAGCCTTGCGCCAGATTCCTTCGCATCGCGCCCTGGCGCTGTTCCGGGGCCGCAACGAGGACATCCTCCAACTCACGCTGGAAATCGGCGATCCCGCCGCGCCCGGTCCCGATCCTGGCGAACGGCGGGTCGCCGCCCAGTTTGGTATCGGCGACCAGGGTCGGCCCGCCGACGCCTGGCTGCGGGAAACCGCCCGCTGGGCCTGGAAGGTCAAGCTGCTGCCGCATCTGGACACCGAACTGAAACAGCGCTTGCGCGAAGCGGCCGAGGAGGAGGCGATCCAGGTCTTCGCCCGCAACCTGCGCGACTTGCTGCTGGCCGCGCCCGCCGGCGCCCGCCCGACGCTGGGTCTTGACCCCGGCCTGCGCACCGGGGTCAAGATCGCGGTGGTCGACGCCACCGGCAAGCTGGTGCAGACCGCAACGATTTATCCCCATGTCCCGCGCAACCAGTGGGACGAGAGCCTGCATGTGCTCGCCGAACTGTGCCGCCGGCATCAGGTGGAACTGCTCAGCATCGGCAACGGCACCGCCTCCCGCGAAACCGACCGGCTGGCGACCGAGTTGATGCAGCGTCATCCCGAACTGCGCTTGCACAAGCTGGTGGTGTCGGAAGCGGGGGCGTCGGTCTATTCCGCCTCGGAACTGGCGGCGCGCGAGTTTCCCGAGGTGGACGTCTCGCTGCGCGGCGCGGTGTCCATCGCCCGCCGCCTGCAAGACCCGCTGGCGGAACTGGTCAAGATCGAACCCAAGGCGATCGGCGTCGGCCAGTACCAGCACGATGTCAGCCAAACCCGGCTGGCGCGGATGCTGGACGCGGTGGTCGAGGATTGCGTGAACGCGGTCGGCGTGGAGGTGAATACCGCCTCCGCGCCGCTGCTGGCGCGGGTCGCTGGCCTGAACGCGACCCTGGCCCGCAACATCGTCGAGTTCCGGGATGCGAACGGCCCGTTCCGGCGGCGCGAGCAGTTGTTAAAGGTGACGCGGCTGGGCGACAAAACTTTCGAGCAGGCCGCCGGTTTCCTGCGCATCGTCAATGGCGACAATCCGCTGGACCGCTCCGCCGTCCACCCGGAAGCCTACCCGGTGGTCGAACGCATTCTCGCCGCCAGCGGGCGCGGTCTGCATGAGGTGCTGGGCAATGCGGCGTTCCTCAAGACGCTGGAACCGGCCCGGTTCACCGATGACCGTTTTGGCTTGCCGACGGTGCGGGACATTGTGGCGGAACTGGAAAAGCCGGGCCGCGATCCCCGCCCGGAGTTCAAAACCGCCGCGTTCAAGGACGGTGTGGAGAAACTGACCGATTTACAGCCGGGGATGGTGCTCGAAGGGGTGGTGACCAACGTCGCCAACTTCGGCGCGTTCGTGGACATCGGCGTCCACCAGGACGGGCTGGTGCATATTTCGGCGCTGGCCGACCGCTTTGTCAAAGACCCCCGCGAGGTGGTGAAGACCGGCCAGGTGGTGAAAGTCAAGGTGCTGGAGGTGGACCTGAAGCGACAGCGGATTGCCCTGACCCTGCGGCTGAGCGAACCGGCGACCGGCGCTCCAGCCCGGCAACCGGAGAGCGCTCAGCGGCCGGAGCGCCCAGAGCGGCGGGAACGGGGACAGCGCCCGTCGCCGCCACCGGAGAAACCGGAGAAACGGGGGCAACCGGAAAAACCGGAGAAACCGGAGAATCGCCCGGGCGCGTTGGCCGAAGCCTTCGCCCGGGCGCGGCGGGAGCAGTGAAAGGTCGGAAAATGAACAACAATTCCCAATTCCTACCCTTGTCCGATCAAGTGGCGTTGATCACCGGCGGCGGCCGAGGCATCGGCGCGGCGACCGCCGAGGCGCTGGCGCACAAGGGCGCGGATGTCATCATCGCCAGCCGTACCGCAGCGGAACTGGAGGCCACGGTCGCGCAACTGCGAACCGCCGGGTTGAGCGCCTCGTCGCTGGTGTTGGATGTCGCCGATGAGGCGGCGGTGGACGCCGCGTTCGCTGGCATCGTCGCCGAGCGGGGCCGGCTGGACATTCTGGTCAACAACGCCGCCATTCTGCTCGGCGGCCCGTTCGCCGAGATGGCGATGGCGGACTGGGACCGGCTGCTGGCGGTCAATCTACGGGGGGCGGTATTATGCGCGCGGCAGGCATTCCGGCTGATGCGGGAGCGGGGCGGCGCCATCGTCAACGTGTCTTCGCTGGGTGGAGTACCGGGGACCGAAAAATTCCCTGGTTACGCCGCCTACACCGTCAGCAAATACGCCCTGACCGGTCTGACCGAAGCGCTGGCCGCCGAGGGCAAGGAGCACCACATCCGAGTCAACGCGGTGGCGCCGGGCGCGGTGGATACCGCCATGCTGCGCCAGGCCGCGCCCCACTTGCGCACCCGCACCGGCCCCGCCGACGTGGCTAAGGTTATCGCCTTCCTGTGCGATCCGGCCGAATCCGGCTGCATGACCGGCGCGACCCTGGTGATTAACAGCAACCTCTGAATCCGGCGATGCGCCGGCGGCGTTACCGTTCCCCGCCTGCTGCCGTCGCCGCCCGAGCCTCGCGCCGGCGCAGCAGCAACCGCGAGACGAACACACCGACTTCGAACAGCAGCCACATCGGCACCGCCAGCAGGGTCTGCGAAATCACATCCGGCGGCGTCAGCAACATGCCGACGACGAAGGCGCCCACAATGACATAAGGCCGCTTGGCGGCCATGGTCTCGGGCGAGAGGATGCCGGCCAGCGCCAGGATCACCGTCGCCACCGGCACCTCGAACGCCACCCCGAAGGCAAAGAAAATCGTCATCACGAAATCGAGGTAGCGATTGATGTCGGTCATTACCGCCACGCCTTCCGGGGCGGTGGTGGTGATAAAGGCGAAGAAGATCGGCATGATCGCGAAGTAGGCGAAGGCCATGCCGCAGTAGAACAGCAGCGTGCTGGACAGCAGAATCGGCAGGACCAGCCGCTTCTCCCGTTGATACAGGCCCGGCGCGACGAAAGCCCAGACCTGGTAGAGAATCCACGGGATGGTGATGAAGACCGCCAGAATCAGGGTGAACTTGAGCGGGGTCAGAAATGGCGACAGCACGTCGATGGCGATCATGCTGCTCTGGGCCGGCATGTGTCGGGTCAAGGGACCGGCCAGCGCGGTATAGATCGGATTGGAAAACGGCGACAGCACCACGAACACCACCAGTATTCCACTGACGAT
Source organism: uncultured Gammaproteobacteria bacterium (assembly GCA_963719395.1). Lineage (GTDB taxonomy): Bacteria > Pseudomonadota > Gammaproteobacteria > Competibacterales > Competibacteraceae > Contendibacter. Next base: position 59,995 of record CAVRCC010000037.1, read on the forward strand.
GCGCAGCAACCGGGTGCGCAGTTCGAGCAGATGGCTGATGAAGGGTTGTTCGCGATCAGGGTTGGACACGGGGGATCAGTTCGCGGTGGGCGGTGGTGGGGACGGCGAAACCGCTGTTTCGGGCTGGGAAACCGGCATTGCCCCCGGAGCCGGCGTCGATGGCGATGGCGATGGCGATGGCGATGGATGACTAGCGGCGGGTAAGGCTGAGACGGGTTTTTGCAACTGAACCGGTGCGAGCGCGGGTGTTTCCAGGCCAACGGCCGGCGGCGTCCAGCCCGGTGGTGGCGCGGCGGTCGGCATCCCCGGCCGCCAGCCGGGCGGGGGGCCGGGATCGTCGAATTCCGCCTGGATATCCTCGTGCAGCGCCTTCATCCGGTCGGCCAGATCCTTCACTTCACCCAAGTCGGCTTGCTGGCGCAGCGACTGCTTGATCTCCTCCAGATGCAGTTCGCGGTCGACTTCCGCCTTGACCTCGGCGATCATCCGCCGGGCCTTGCCCAGCCAGAAGCCCGCCTTGCGGGCCAGTCCGGGCAGTTGCTCGGGGCCGACCACGATCATGGCGACGACGCCGACCACGATCAGTTCCCAGAAGCCGATTTCGAACATGCGAGCACGATCCCGGAAATCAGACCTTTTCGCGGTCCTTGGCCAGCGGGTCGCCCGCCGCCGTGGCGGCCTCGCCGGTCCGCTCCTGTGTCGCCGCCTCCTGTTCGAGCTTCTTGGGGTTCTCCTCGGCGGTTTCCGACTTGCCGCCTTCCTTCATGGCGTCGCGGAAACCACGGATGGCCGAACCCAGGTCGGAACCGAGATTGCGCAGCCGGCTGCCGCCGAATAGCACCAGGACGATGACCAGAATGAGCATTAATTCCCAAATACTGAAATGCATGACGGTTTGCCTCGGATAACAGGGGGGCTGGCGGGAAAGGTCTAGCCAGCGGTGCGGGCAGCTTTTTCGGTCAGGCCGGAAACGCCGAAGCGGCGACGCAGTTCATTCAGGACCGCATCCGGACCGAGTCCCTGATGGGCCAGCATGACCAGGGTATGAAACCACAAATCGGCGGTTTCGCGCACCAGCGGTTCGGGGTCGCCGTTTTTGGCGGCCAGCAGGGTTTCGGCGGCTTCCTCGCCGACTTTTTTGAGAATGGCGTCCAGACCCTTGGCGTACAGCCGGGCAACGTAGGAACTGTCGGGGTCGGCCTGCTTGCGCGCTTCCAGAATCGCCGCGAGTTCGCGCAGAACTTCGTCGCTCATGCGCCGTACATCTCGCGCGGATCTTTCAAAACCGGGTCGGTGACGGTCCATCCGCCGTCGCGCAACTCCTCGAAAAAACAGCTCTGCCGGCCGGTATGACAGGCGATGCCGCCGATTTGTTCGATCTCCAGCAGCAGCACGTCGTGGTCGCAATCCAGCCGGATGCTCTTCACCTTTTGGGTATGGCTGGAGGTTTCGCCCTTGTGCCAGAGTTGCTGGCGGGAACGGGACCAGTACACCGCCTCGCCGCATTCCACGGTGCGCCGCAAGGATTCCCGGTTCATCCAGGCCATCATTAGCACCCGGCCGCTGCCAGCGTCCTGGGCGATAGCGGGGACCAGCCCGTCCGCCGTCCATTTAATTCGTTCTAACCAGTCTTCAGTCATAAACTCCCTCACCCCAAGCCCTCTCCCAGTAAGATAGAGGGGATTTACAGAATCAGGCTTGGTTTTTAATGATACGTTCGTATTCATCATGAACGCCTATCCAAACCCAAATATAATCATCGCCGTCTTTCGATAGCCAAGGCTCGGTGATGACTTCCCGCTCGAACCGACCAGAGTTTGCCCACTCGCTTGAAATGCAATGATGGGTGTGTTGGATCCGTTCGGAGGAGTTCAAAATTCTTTTCGGCCACCTCTTGAACCGGGGCGGGCAAGTTCTCGAAATGCTTCCAGAAACGTGGCGTGGCGCGGTGCATTCATAGTTCCCGTTCAATCCCCTTCATCGCCCCATGAATAATACCCGCCATGTTGACAATTGCTAATAATGCTTCAATTTGCCTCCGTGTCACAAGAAGCTCAGGTTCTTATTCAGCTGCACTTGAAACCGTCGAAGCATTCGCCGTTACTATGACTGTCGCCTGCACGGATATGCCTCGCAGCATATCATAAAAATATATTATATAGGTACCTGCTTCCGGGAATAAATTGCCAACTGGGGCAACCGCCACATTCCACCCGCCGTTTTCGTAATACCACTGCCCCGGATCTCTGTTATTAACAATCATTATCCGATGCGCAGGGTCATTACACCAGCCTGAGCCGTTTTGTTCGCCTGCCGGACGGCTGGCAACCTCAAGACACCCCTGAACATTCGTTGCCGGCATGGTATCAACCCGCCCATACAATGTTTCACCGGGCGCCACATACACTATCCCTCTACTACTTGTATCATACGTCGATGAGAAAGAAAACACAGGATACGCCGCATCAGAATCATACACCGTAAACTCAGCACGCTGCATCATGCCGCTTGCCATATTACGCCAATAACTGTAATACGTCCCTGGCTCGAATACAGACCCAACCCGTGAAAACGTAACACGCCATACTCCATCGCTGTCATAGTGCCACTGCCCAATCTCATTGACACTTTCTACCGAAACCCAATGCGTAATATCCTCACACCATCCGAATCCATTGACCTGATCCGCAGGCCTGCCGGCGACCTCAAGGCATGACCGCACATTATCCTGCGTTAAGCCGGTCACGGTACCATATAAGGGATCGCTTTCGGATAACACGGCATTTACTCTTGGAACAGACGGATTATTGGAAAACGATACATTCAGGGATTCGATGGAAGGCACTGCCTGCGCGTCCATCCGCTCAAGCCAGACCCGGTTGACATTCAAGCTGCGGTCTTCGGATCTAACCACACTCTGCAGGGCAATAGTCTCTATCGCCCAACTGACGGTAATAATCTCAACCGTTTCACCAACCGGAAGTTTACTGTCGAAAAGCCAATGGTCGCCGGCCCATTGCAGTGTCTGCCCCAATGAAAATTCATACGTTCCTGCCGCAGGAACACCCATCAACGGCATAATACCCACATTTTCTGAGTGGACATACCCTATATCGTACCCGTTATAAAATCTGCTCTCGATAACCGGCCAATTCCAATGCGCGTAGCGCTGTCCTCCATCATGGCGAATCTTGCCGAAAGTCAATACCACCAAATGCGGTTTACCACCCCATGCAGCAACGATATTCAAATAAAATAGAGTTGTCCATAAATAATTTTACCATTTTAAATCAATGTGTTATGATAAACGTTGATTTTATGTTTCTTTCTAATTCAATAACTTAGAATCGAAAACTTTTGGCATCAAGCGTTATCGGCGCTGATTTTGGAGAAAAACACTGATGACTCCACCTTCCATAAATGTTTCAGAAGTCTTGAACGATGATCGCCAATTAAGATCTTTAATTGGTCTAGGTCGTGAGGAGTTCGAAAAACTTTTGAACGAGTTTACCTCTTGTCTGAAAGAAGATCAGCGTAAAAATTGTAAAGGAAAGCCCAAAAAACATCGCCAAAGAAAAAAAGGAGGCGGACGTAAATCGACGCTCGGTTCACCAGAAAATCAGTTACTTTTTATCTTGTTCTATCTCAAAAATTATCCGACTTATGATGTGCTAGCTTTTACTTTTAACCTCAGTCGCGGGTGCGCGTTTGAGTCCGTCCAGCGGCTCTTGCCCATCTTAAAACAAACGCAAATAAATTTGAAAGTTTTACCCAAACGCACGACGGACGATCCCCAAGAACTCTTGCAACTTGTTGAAAGTGTTGACCATATTTTGATCGATGCCACGGAAAGACCCATCCAACGTCCCCAAAAACCCGCCCGACAAAAAAAGCATTTCAGTGGAAAAAAAGGCTGGCTCAATATGGATTCCAGACTGTTGAGGACGGCTCGTCCCAACGGAGGTCAGGAGCTACACTGGACGGGTTATGAACCACCGCGACTGAAGGCCCCCGACGATGATCAACCTTCAAAATCTACTGGATGATGTCAAGTGCTATGAAACCATTCGTCAGTTGCGTTGGCCCGAGGGGGTCGCTGCCCCCACTGTGGCGCGGCGGAGATCACCAAACAGGGCCGGGATACGACCCAAGCGGCGCGGCAGAAATATCATTGTCAGGGCTGCCTGCGCTACTTCGATGATCTGACGGAGACGGTGTTGGCGGGGCATCATCAACCGCTGCGGGTTTGGATTTTGTGTCTGTATTTCATGGGATTAAACTTATCTAACGCCCAGATCGCCCAAGAGTTGGGCTTGAACCCGGACGATGTGCAGCGGATGACCGAGCAACTGCGGGAAGGAATCGTCGCCCGCCAGCCCGAACCGGTTCTGTCGGGGGACGTGGAATGCGACGAAGTCTACGTCGTGGCCGGTCATAAAGGGTTTCCGGACGCGGTGAAAAAACAAGGCCGGCGGGGCCGGCGGCGGCGACTGAAGGGCGCCGCGGCCGGGGAACTTTAGAGAAGGAAAAGCCGCCGATTTTCGGGATGATCCAGCGCGGCGGCGCCGTGGTGATTCGGAGGGTGGAGAATGTCCAGCAAGCGACGATTCGTCCCCTCATCGAAACGTTCATTGCACCGGGCACGCGGGTCCATACCGATGAATACACCATCTATAACCCGTTGAAGGACTGGGGCTTTGATCATCATACCGTGTGTCATAGCCGGGGTGAATACGCCCGTGACGAGGACGGGGATGGCTTCTACGAAATTCATGTCAACACGATGGAGGGCTTTTGGTCTTTGCTCCGTTCCTGGTTGCGACCGCATCGCGGCCTCTCGCAGGAGAAATTGCCGTTGTACTTGGGCTTCTTTCAGTTCGTGCATAACGTTCGCATGCGGGGTAAAGGCCGCTTAGCCCCTCTTAACCTCGCTGGTCGCATAACGCACCGAACTGACTGGAATCCATATTGAGCCAAAAGGCTTTCATACCGTCAAGAACACGACGGTCTCGGATACGGATAAACGCATCTTGATTCTGGGTGAAACCGTCCCGGGAAGTCAGCATGATTACTCTTTATTTAAACAAGAGTTCGACCCGAAAATCGATGGGTTCGGCTCGACCGAAGCCTCGACTGATCTGGGCTATCAAGGCATCAAGACCGATTATTTATCGCCCGAAAACATTCATATTCCTCATAAAAAACCCCGCAAGTCGAAAAAGAATCCCGATCCGCAGTTAACTCGTCAGCAAAAGCGCGACAATCGTCGGATCGGACAGGTTCGTGTCCTCGTGGAACATGCGATCGGCGGCATAAAGGTTTTTCGGGTATTAACCCTTCGGCTGAGAAACCATCTGAAGCATTTAGCCGATGACTTTATTTTTGCGACTGCTGGCCTCTGGAACCTCAAAAATTCATTTGTTGTTCAATAGGTTGGCGGGCTTTATTGATGAACAACTCTAATAAACACGGCGCATCCGTAGAGCATTCTTCCATCCCCGCCTTAAATCGTAACCAAGTATCATTCTGTATATCGCCGTAATTGCTGCTGCGTAACGTAACGTAACGTACCCCAATGGCTTCTCACAGCCGTACTCATCAACATTCCCCCGAATTTTATCGAAACCAAATCCAAGGTACGGCACAGCCCTGCCGGTAATATTCCCGTAAGCGTCAATAATAACATGGCACGGGTTAAGATGATTCTGCAGTGTCAAGTATACGCGCTTTTCCTGCGAATCAACGGTGCGGCCGGGCATATCGGTTACCTCAACGGTAAACACATTCCCCTCAGCACGGCGTGTCCCCACCGGTAACGATTGATTCGGTGGACCCGAATTACAAACCGGATCAAACGCGCCGACACAGAACTGTACTTCGTTATTAGCATCGATAACCGTGAAAGGGCCCGATGGTTGAGGAAACCCTTGGGCGAAGTAATTTGATCGGGAATAAATAATAGGCGGGTTCTGCGGGCAGCCCGAACATAAAACACCTTCTGGACAAACTCCCTGATAGAGGCAATCACCGATAGTAATGACTGAAGCATCTCCGATATAGTCTTGTCAATTGAGAACTATACATTCAATCGCGTGTTTAATCATAAGTTTATGATTTATAAAGATAAATACCAATTTAGCCTGAGTCATGTATAGATCATAATTGGTGACACTATATCGCTGCGGAGAATAGGCCGGCTAAAACCGGCATCCCACGACCCCGCTTCAATCGGAGGCAAAACCGGGGCATCTTCAGCAGCCATTAACTGAATCGTATTCTGCGTAGCGGCAATTCCCCAGCCGAGCGCAAGGCGTTTGTGCACAACAGTGGTATCTTCAACGGCAGAAACAATGCCGGCATTGGCATCCTGCTGTGGTTCCTGATTGATAATGCGCCCCAAAACGCCGGGGCTACTGAAAACCGGCTCCTGCGCGCGGCCAGAGGTATCAGCCGAAAACGACGGCGTTAATACGAGTATCGCACTTATAAAAGGTGTAATAAAACGTGAGCGAAACAAATATGAAACTCCAACGGATGAAGAACGATCCCCAACCGGCGGCGCACGGCTACTGATAGACGTACCATTCAGTTCCCCCCTTTGAAGAAGGGGGGCTAGGGGGGATTTCCGACCCGCTGCTCGCTCGAAATCCCCGCCGACCCCTCTTTACGAGATGGGGAGGTAAATGCTGACCATTCATAGTTCCCGCAGATTTCCCCGGGCTTTTTCGGCAAGCGCTTCTTTAATCAAAAAATCCAGTTTTCCCGCCTTGACATCAGCTTCAATTTGCCGATCCCATTGCTCCCAATCCCGCTCTGAAAACCACTGCCTTAATCGAACATACTGATCGGGAGGGAGCGATTCAATCGCAACTTGAATTTCCTCTATCCCCATGATTGCTTTCCTCATCGCGGATTTTCACAATCTCACTTCGATGCCGCGCGCCTGCATGTGACGCTTGGCCTGCTCGATGGTGTATTCGGCGAAATGGAAAATGCTGGCCGCCAGCACCGCGTCGGCTTTGCCAAGCAGGATGCCATCCACCAGATGGTCCAGGGTGCCGACCCCGCCAGAAGCGATCACCGGGATGGTGACCGCCTCGCTGATGGCGCGGGTCAGTTCCAGGTTGAAGCCACGTTTGGTGCCGTCGCGGTCCATGCTGGTCAGCAGGATTTCTCCGGCCCCGTAGGCGTTCATCCGCCGCGCCCATTCCACCGCGTCGATGCCGGTGGGCCGGCGGCCGCCATGAGTGAAAATTTCCCAGCGCGGCGGCTCGCCCGGTTGATGCACCGCCTTGGCGTCGATGGCCACCACGATGCACTGATTGCCGAACCGCTCGGCGGCTTCGCGCACGAATTCGGGTCGGGCGATGGCGGCGGTGTTGATGGACACTTTATCCGCCCCGGCGTTCAACATTCGCCGCACGTCGTCCAGGGTGCGGATGCCGCCGCCCACGGTCAACGGGATAAAGACCTGGCTGGCCACCTGCTCGACGACGTGCACCAGGGTCTCGCGGTCGTCGGAACTGGCGGTAATGTCGAGAAAAGTCAACTCATCCGCGCCCTGCTCGTCGTAGCGGCGGGCGATTTCCACCGGATCGCCGGCGTCGCGGATCTCCACGAATTTGACGCCCTTGACCACCCGGCCCCGATCCACGTCCAGGCAGGGAATGATGCGTTTGGCCAGGCCCATCACTCATTCTCCGGGGTGGCGCTGGCTATTTGCTGGGCGGCGGCGAGGTCGATGGCGCCATCATACAGGGCTCGGCCGATGATCGCGCCCATGATGCCTTCATTCTCCACGGCGCACAGCGCCCGCACGTCGTCCAGGGTGCTGACCCCGCCGGAGGCGATGACCGGGATGCTGATGGCTTGCGCCAGCCGCACCGTGGCCTCGACGTTGACCCCCTGCATCATGCCGTCGCGGCTGATGTCGGTGTAGATGATCGCCTCCACCCCATAACGCTCGAAAATCCGCGCCAGATCGACGACGTCGTGCTTGGACAGCTTGGACCAGCCGTTGACGGCGACGCGGCCCTCCTTGGCGTCCAGCCCAACGATGATATGGCCGGGATATTCCACGCACAGATCGTTGATAAAGCCCGGCTCCTGCACCGCCTTGGTGCCGATGATGACGAACTGGACGCCGGCGTCCAGATAGGCGTCCACGGTCTGCTCGTCGCGGATGCCGCCCCCGACCTGGATCGGCAGGTTGGGGAAGTGTTGGGCGATGCGACGGATCACCTGAGCGTTGACCGGCTGACCGGCGAATGCGCCGTTCAGGTCCACCAAGTGCAGGCGGCGAGCGCCGGCGTCCACCCAGCGCGCGGCCATCGCCACCGGGTCATCCGAAAAGACCGTCGAATCTTCCATGCGGCCCTGGCGCAACCGCACGCACTTACCGTCTTTCAAGTCAATCGCGGGTATTAGCAACATAACTGGGTTCTTCCAGCAGCATACAAGTCCAGAGGGGGTTCTAGGGGTTCCAGTCCGCGAAATTGGCGAGCAACCGCAATCCCGCCTGGGCGCTCTTTTCCGGGTGGAATTGCACGGCGAAGATGTTGTCCCGCGCGATGGCCGAGGCGAATTCGAAACCATAACCGGTTCGACCCGCCACCAGCGATTCGTCCGCGGGTTGCAGGTAATAACTATGGACGAAATAGAAACGGCTGTCCTGAGGAATCCCCTGCCAGAGCGGATGTTCGCGCGTCTGATGGACCTGATTCCAACCCATGTGGGGCACCTTGAGCCGCTCGCCGCTGTTGGGATCGTGCAGATCGCCGAACCAGACCACTCGCCCCGGCAGCACCTTCAGGCACTCGACACCACCATTTTCCTCGCTGAATTCGAGCAACGCCTGCGGCCCGAGGCACAGGCCCAGAAACGGCTTGCCGCGCGCCGCCTCGCGCACTACGTCCACCAGATCCCAATGGGCCAGTTCTCTCATGCAGTCGCGGATCGAACCCTGGCCGGGAAAGACGACCCGGTCGGCGTGCAGAATATCGTCGCGGTTCTGGGTAACAAGCACTCGCGCGCTGGGGGCGACATGTTCGAGCGCCTTGGCGACGGAGCGCAGATTGCCCATGCCGTAGTCAATGATCGCGATACTGGTCATGCGGAAGACTCGCGGAGGTGCGGAACCCGGGAAGGTGGAATTTACAAGCTGCCCTTGGTGGAGGGAACGCCGGTCGCGCGCGGGTCGGGTTCGACCGCCCCGCGCAGGGCGCGGCCGAATGCCTTGAATACGGTTTCGGCGATGTGGTGGGCGTTGCGGCCGCGCAGGTTGTCGATGTGCAGAGTCACCAGGGCATGGTTGGCGAAGCCCTGGAAAAATTCGCGGAACAGATCCACATCAAACTCGCCGATCCGGGCGCGGGGGAATTCGACGAAATATTCCAGCCCGGGTCGCCCGGAGCAGTCGAGGACGACCCGCGACAGGGCTTCGTCCAGCGGCACGTAGGCGTGGCCGTAACGGCGGATGCCGCACTTGTCGCCCAGGGCCTGCTTGACCGCCTGGCCGAGGGTGATGCCGATGTCCTCGACGGTGTGATGGGCGTCGATGTGCAGATCGCCTTGCGCTTCGATGTCCAGATCGATCAAGCCGTGGCGGGCGATCTGGTCGAGCATGTGATCGAGGAAGGGTAGGCCGCTGGCGAGTTTGGCGTTTCCGGTGCCATCCAGATTGACGCGCGCCTGAATCCGCGTTTCCAGGGTGTCGCGCTTGACCGTTGCGATGCGTGCCGACATGGTGGTTGGTGTCTATCCGCGCCCACCTTTCGCGGTGGGTGAATCTTAGGATTATAGATGCGAGGATTATAGATGATTGGGCTGAATAAGCGAATTCAAGCCCATCCGAGGGGTATTTCGATGGGGAGGGTCACCAGGGCAATCGCATTTAAATTATTGACATTTGCATAATTAAGTAGCAGTCTTTCCAGTTCTCCACATAAAAGATGCGTGAGATAATCGGTGCTCCACCCAGCCTTGAGTCGCTTGTTTTTAATGCCTAAGCGGGTATCGTCATTCCGCAATACATTGAGGGCGATGTGTCGGAGAATCGCCATATTTTCTGGAGCGTGTCCGGTTCGAATCCGTGATTCATCTTCGCGAAAGCCAATATCGAGGACCCAATGTACGGAGTTTTCGATCCCCCAGTGTTGCCGGACGGCTTTCGCAAACAGGGTGACATCCTTTTCCAGACTGGAAATAAAAAATCGTCGCTCGATGGTGGTTTTAACCCCGACCGTTCGCTCGGATTCGACCAAGCCGATCAGCGACAGATTTTTCCAAAGTGCCGTCGATGGAAGCTCGGAAATTTCATCGGTGATCCAGTAACGGCGAACCTCGAGGCGCCCGTGGCTCTTGCTTTGCGTTTCCACATAATGAATCGCGGCGTTTTGGAAATGATTCGTTTCCGCATCCAAGAAAAAATCGTGGACTTCCTGAAAGAGATGGCCGTGATTCGCTTTCAGGGTCAAGACGTAATCGGCCTGTTGGTTGATAATCAACTCGGCGATGTTTTTCTGGCACCCCATCGCATCGATGGTGACAATGCATCCTGACAAATCAAGCACTTGGAGCAGTTCGGGAAGGGCGGTGATTTCATTGGATTTGGCATCGGTTTTGCGTTGGCCCAAGATTAACGCGTTGTCCGACGCCCACGCGCTGACCATGTGAATCGCCGATCGGCCGTTTTTTTTATCATGCGACCGCCGCAAAGTTTTCCCATCAACGGCCACGATTTCGCCCGGGGTTTTGAACCGGAGCTGGCTGACCCACCGCAGGAAACCGGCTTCGAATTCGTCGGGGGAAATCAAGGAAAAGACCCGGCCAAACGTATCGTGAGACGGAATCCCATTCGGCAGGGACAGGAATTCTTTAAACCAATCGTATTTGGCCCGGCCAAACGATTCAATACTCACCCAGTCATCGGCACCGCACACTACGGCGCAGACCGCAATGACGACGATATCCATTAAAAGATGCCGTTTTCTTCGATCCAGACGCGGATCGGTCAACCGCGAAAAGCTGGTTAAAAGCATGGGTGTGGGTTTGGCCGTGAGAGGGACTGATGATTTTTGAGCATGCTGTAGCGCTTTAACCAGCGGCTTGAACTCACATTGCGGGGGTAATTTTAATTGAGTAGGCGACTGAACTTGAGGGCGGAGAACCATGCGGCTTAACCTCGTTAAGCTATGCAAAAACGACTGAGAGATTTTCAGTGGATGCTATTCCCTCGAAAAGGTCGTGCAAATCATCCAGAAAACCAAAGATAAGTTAAAATATCAACTAATTGATTTTAATTAACTTTTTTATGCGATTGCCCGGGGAGGGTCACTGTTTGCCCGGGAGTGATGAGCGGAATCGGTTGGCGTCCGTGCTTCCGGTAGACGGTGAAGTCGGAGTCCAGGGTACAGAGGGCGTAATCGTCGAATTTCTCCGCCATCCGCACCAGGCAGGCGTCGGCAAGGGACATGGGAATGTCGCGGTATTTCTGGCGCAAGAGGCGCACGGGTCCAATTTCTTCCGATAGCGCGAACTCCACTTTCAGCAGCCCAGTTTCGACCATTTCCAGCAAGGCATCCTGAGCGACCGGCAGCCTGCGCAGCAGGCGCCAGGATTCGGCCAGGACGGCTTCGCAGAGCAGCCAGGGCAAAGCCAGCGTCCGGGCTTGTTCGGCGATCCAGTCATGGTGAGCTTCGCGCCGGTCGAGGAATGCGACCAGAGGCCCCGTGTCAACGATCACCCGTCGAGTCACGACCGAAATCCTCAAGATATTTCGGGTTGGTGGCCAAGTCGGTCACCCCCGAGTCCGCAATCCCGCAGTAGCGCTGCATCCGTTCGGGTAATGAGGGCGGCTGGGTCGTGTCCGACACGGGCAACTCGCCGAGCCAGTTACGAAACAGTTCCACGGCCACCACGCGCATGGGCCGACCTTCCAGGGCGCTCTTGGCCTTTACTTTGCGGTACAACTCGTCGGGAATCTCAAAAGTCGCTTTCATAGTAAAAACAGGTTAGCTGTATTCCTGTATTTTCGTCAAGCTGGTAATCTTACGGTTTGTGAATGCCACAGGACACCAAAGTTGATGGTCCCTGAACAATCCCCCCTGGAACCCGAACGCCTGGATCGCCGCAAGGCCGTTTCCTGGGCCTTTTACGACTGGGCGAACTCGGCTTTCGCCACCACGGTGATCGCCGGGTTCTTTCCGATCTTTTTCAAGCAGTACTGGAGCGCGGAGGCGCCGGTCACGGAAAGCACCTTCTGGCTGGGCGCGGCCAACTCGCTGGCCAGCCTGCTGATCGTGCTGATCGCTCCGCTGCTCGGCGCGATCGCCGACCGGGGTGGCGCTCGGAAACGGTTTCTGCTGGCGTTCGCGGCGCTGGGCATCGTCATGACCGGCGCTCTGTACGGGGTGGGGCGGGGTGAATGGGCTTGGGCGGTGACCCTCTACGTCCTGGCGCTGATCGGTTTTTCCGCCGGCAACATCTTCTACGATGCGCTGCTGGTGGGCGTGGCTGGCGAGCGCAAGCTGGACATCGTGTCGGCGCTGGGTTACAGCCTGGGTTATCTGGGCGGCGGTCTGCTGTTCGCCCTGAACGTGCTGATGACTCTGTATCCCGGCTGGTTTGGCCTGACGGATGCCGCGGAGGGCGTGCGGGTCTCGTTCCTGACGGTGGCGTTGTGGTGGGCGCTGTTCTCCATTCCCCTGCTGCTGTTCGTGCCGGAACCGCCCGCGCCGGGCCGGGTGAGTGGGCTGGCGGCGATCCGGGCCGGCCTGACCCAGTTGCGCGGCACTTTCCGCGAAGTTCGCCGGCTGCGGGTGGTCGGTACCTTCCTGCTGGCCTACTGGCTGTACATCGACGGCGTCGATACCGTCATCCACATGGCGGTGGACTACGGTCTGGCGCTCGGCTTTCCCGCCGACAGCCTGATCGTCGCCCTGCTGCTCACCCAGTTCGTGGGGTTTCCGGCCGCCATCGCCTTCGGCCGGCTGGGCGAGCGCTGGGGGCCGCGCACCGGGATATTCATTGCCATCGGAGTTTATATCCTGATCACCATTTGGGGTTATTTCATCCGCCATCCCTGGGAATTCTACGCGCTGGCGGCAGCCATCGGCCTGGTGCAGGGAGGGGTGCAGTCGCTGAGCCGTTCCCTGTACGCCCGGCTGATCCCGGCGGAGAAGTCCGGGGAATTCTTCGGCTTCTTCAACATGCTGGGCAAGTTCGCGGCGGTGCTGGGGCCGGTGTTGATGGGTGCGGTCAGTCTGCTGACCGGCAATCCACGGCTGTCGATTCTGTCGCTGCTGGTGCTGTTCGTCGGCGGGGCGCTGCTGCTAATGCGGGTGGATGAGGCGGAGGGACAACGGATGGCCAAGGGGTTGTGAGGGGTATACAAAGGGCGCATCCGGTTTGGCATGTTTCAGCGGATCTGCGCCGCACGCTAAAACCGCCCATAAGCCTTTTCAGTCAACGTCCGGGATGCGGCACGATTAGCGGAGAGCGATTATGTGTAACAAGCTGATGATCGGCGGGCTGGTATTGACCGCCGGGCTAGCGCTGGGTGGCTGTTCGGGCGGTCGGCCGCCCTCGAACCTGGGCGTAACCGAAGGCCGGTTGGCGCCCTGTCCCGCTTCGCCGAATTGTGTGTCGTCGCGGGCGGATGCCGCCGAGCAGCGAGTGGAACCACTGCGCTACGACGGCGACGCCGCCCCGGCGCGAACCCGGTTGCTCGGGGTGCTGAACGGCATGGAACGGGTTCGGATCGTCCAATCCGGCGACGCTTACATCCACGCCGAATTCAGTTCGGCCGTGTTCGGCTTCGTGGACGACGTGGAGTTCCAGTTCGGTCCGCCCGGCGTCATTCAGGTGCGTTCGGCATCCCGGACCGGGTATTACGACTTCGGCGCGAACCGCGACCGGGTGGAAGCCATCCGCGCCCGGTTCGACGTCCCCTCGGGAACAACCTAAGCCGGCGCCTTGCCAGCACCGGCCGAATCGCGGTCAGGAAATCAGTTCTCGGTCAACAGATCCCCCGGCGTGGGCGGCAACCGGGGCATGGTCTGTTGCGGGAATTGGCCATCCAAAGCACCGAGGAAGGCGACGATATCCTGGACTTCGCCATCGCTCAGGTCCTTGTTGAGTTGGGTCTTGCCCATCACCCGCACCGCCTCATCCAGGCTCTTGACCGAACCGTTGTGGAAATAGGGCGCGGTATAAGTCAGATTCCGCAAGGTTTGTACCCGCCATAGGTATTTGTCTTCGTCCTTCTGGGTGACGGTGTAGCGGCCTGGATCCTCGGTCAACTTGTACTGGGTTTCGTATTCGCTGCCGGGAAAGATCGGAAACTTCATCAAGAAGCCCTGACCCATCGGTAGGTTGGCCGAGCCGTTGAAGGCCGGGCCGGAGTGACAGGCGGTGCAACCCACCTTGGCGAAGGTTTCCAGGCCCCGCGATTGCTGTTCGGTCAGAGCGGTCTTGTCGCCCTTGACGTAGCGGTCGTAGGGGCTGTTGGGCGTGATCAAGGTGCGTTCGTAAGCGGCGATGGCCTTGGCGGAATTGTCGATGGTGACGACATCGCCCTTGCCAAACGCCGCCTCGAAGTAGGGTTGGTAGCCTGGAATCAGCCGGATGCGGCCGATGGTCGCGTCCAGGTCCTTCATGCCCATTTCGATCGGATTGGTCGGCGGTCCCTTGGCCTGATCTTCCAACGTGGCGGCGCGGCCGTCCCAGAACTGCGCTGAATTGAACGCCGCGTTCCAAACGGTCGGCGCGTTGCGGCCCCCGACCTGCCCGTGGACGCCGATGGAGGTGGGTCGGTGATCGTCGCCGCCTTCCATCACGTTGTGGCAGGAGAAACACGACACCGTGCCGGTCGAAGAGAAGCGGGTGTCGAAATACAGCATCTTGCCCAGCTCGACTTTGGCCTCGGTGGTCGGGTTGTCGGCGGGCGCTGGGGCCGTTTCCGGCAGCGCCTGCCATTGACCGTCGGCCGCCAACGCCGTGCCAGCCAGCGTCGCCATGCCGAGTAACCAGGAGACGAAACGATTCTTCATTCTCTTTTCCCTCCAATTTTTATGGAATTTAAAGTATAGCGCTCAAATCTTAATTCACGATGAATTTCGGCTGGGTGGGTTGGGTGGGAGCTGGGTGTCCGAGGCCAACAACGAAACAGAGGTGATCAATGAATACAGAAGCTTATAACAATCGCGTCCGGGGCGCCCTGTGGGGTCTGTTCGTCGGCGATGCGCTGGCGATGCCGGTCCATTGGTACTACGACATCGCGGCGCTGCGGCGGGATTTCGGCACCCTCCGCGACTACCAGGCGCCCAAGGACTCCCATCCCAGTTCCATCATGTCCCTGGCCAGCACCGGCCGCGCCGGACGCGGCTCCCAGGAAGGTGAAGTGGTCGGCAGCGTGATTCTCAAGGGCAAAAAATCGTTTTGGGGCCGGCCCCACACCCACTATCACCAGGGGATGCGGCCCGGCGACAACACCCTGAATTTGCTGTGCGTCCGGGTGTTGATCCGGGCCATGAACGCCGCTGGCCGCTATCAGCCGGCGGATTTCCTGCGCGATTACATTGCCTTCATGACCGCGCCCGACAGCCACAACGACACCTACGCCGAGTCCTACCACCGGGATTTCTTCGCCAATTACGCGCGCGGCCTGCCGCCGGAACGTTGCGCGGGGGCGGAAGGCCACGACACCGCCTCGATCGGCGGGCTGGTCAGCCTGCCGCCGGTGATTCTGGCGGCGCTGCGGGAAGGCGACCGAAAGGCGGTGGATTCGGCGTTGTTGACCCAGTTGCGGCTGACCCACCGTTCCCAGAAGCTGGAGCGCTACGCCCTGGCGCTGGGCGAAATCCTGGTCCGCTTGCTGGGCGACCCGGAAGCGCAGGTTGGGCCGCTGGCCGGCATCATCGCCGGGCGGTTGGGGTTCTCGGCGGCGGAGGTGGTCGAGCGGGTCGAGCGCAACCGCCAGTCGGACATGGAGGTGATCGGCGGTCTGCTCAGTCCCGCCTGCTATATCGATCAGTCGTTCCCGGCGGCGCTGTATCTGGCGGCGCGCTATCCAGACGATTTCGAGGCCGCGCTGGTCGCCAACGCCAATGTCGGCGGCGACAACTGCCATCGCGGCGCGATTCTGGGCGCGATTCTGGGCGCGGCGCTGGGGTTCCGGGCCATTCCCGACCGCTGGATTCAAGGACTCCAGGCGCGCGCCGCGTTGGAAACCGAGATCGAGACCTTCATCGTCCGGTTCGGGTGAACACCGGGCGCGCCGGCTCCCGCCCGACGGGACCCGCCATTAGCCGGTATCGCCCAACAGCCGGCGCAGCCGCGCCCAGTCGAACGCCGGCCCCGGATCGGTCTTGCGGCCCGGCGCGATGTCGGCGTGGCCGGTCAGTCGGTCGGACGTGATTGCTGGATAAGCGGCCCGCAGCGCGGCGATGACTGCGGCCAGCCGTGGATACTGGCGGTCGTCGTAAGGCCGGTGATCGGCGCCTTCCAGTTCGATGCCGACGCTGAAGTCGTTGCAGCGGGAACGTCCGGCGTAATTCGACGCGCCGGCATGCCAGGCCCGGCGGTGAAACGGTACGTACTGCACCACCTCGCCATCGCGATGGATCAGCAGATGTGCCGAGACCCGCAACCCGGCAACGGCCTGGAAATAGGGATGGGCGTCCGGATCGAGCGCGTTGGTGAACAGCGCGTCGATCCACGGTCCGCCGAATTCGCCCGGCGGCAGGCTGATGCCGTGGATGACGATCAAATCCACCGCAACATCGGCCGGCCGGTCGTCGCGGTTCGGCGAGGGCCGTTGCCGCGCCGCGTCGAGCAACCCGGTCGCCCGATCAATCCGCATCGTCGCTCACAGCACCATGTTTTCGAAGTCGTAACTCATGTCGGTGTGCGGTCGCTGCAGGAGGAATCCCTGCACGTAATCAATGCCGCAGGACCACAGCGCCGGCAGGGTCATGGCGTCCTCGAGGCCGGTGACGATGGTGGTCACGCCCACGGCGGCCAACGCGCTGGCCAATTCGCTCAATTGTTGCTGGCGGTCCTTGTCGTTGAGCAGGTTTTGGGTGAAACCGGTGCCCAGCTTGACGTAGTCCACCCGCAGGAACTGAACCAGCGCCTGGGCGCGTTCGTGACCGCTGAAATGATCCAGCGACAGCCCGCAGCCCAGATCCTTGAGTCCGTGCAGGAACGGCTGCAGCGCCTGTTTGTTCAGTTCGGCGGTGGTTTCCGTGAGTTCGAACACCAGGCTGGCGGCCGGCACCCCGGTCTTGCTCAGTCCACCTTGCAGCCAGTTCAGCAGTTCCTCGTCTTGCAGGATGGTGGGGGAGATGTTGATGAACAGAATGGCCGACTGCCCGCGCGCCTTGCGCTCGCGCAGCACCCGGATGGAATGGGCGATCACCCAACGGTCGAGCACCATACCGATCCGGTGGCGCTTGACCAGGGCGAACACGGTCTCCGGCAACAGTTCCCACCCCTCGTGGTTGCGCATCCGCAGCAGAACCTCGTAGCGTTCGGTAGTGTCGCCGCGCAGGCTGACAATCGGCTGGAACAGCAGATTCATCCGTTGCTGCTGCACCGCGTCGCGAATCTCTTCCATCAGCCGCCGTTGCCGCGAATGGTCCACATCCTGCTCGGCGCCCCCACTATGATGGACATGAATCCGGGCATCCTTGCTGTCGCGCGCCATACTGCTGGCCAGGTCGGCTTCCTGGATCAGAGTGGCGGCCTCGCGCAGGGCGAGGCTGGCGACGCTGATGCCGATGCTGGTGCGCAACTGGGTATCGCCGCTGACCAGTCGGTAGGGGTCGGTCTCCAGGCTCGCCTGCACCGCGCGCGCCGTAGCCAACAGCGCTTCCTGGGTGGTGAAACCCAGCAGGACCATGAAAATGGCGTCTCCGAACCGGGCCGCAATCGGGTCCGGACCCAGGACGGTTTTCAGGCGGCGGGCGGCTTGTTCGACCACCTCATCGGCGGCGGCCACGTCCTGGCTTTCGACGGCGCGCAGGTTGTCCAGCGCGATCAGCATGACCGCCACCGGCTGGGCATTGGCTGCGGTGGCGACCAGCGCCCGTTCGAGGCGGGCGAGGAAGTACGGGCGGTTGTACAGGCCGCTGACGGTATCCCGGTTGCTCAGCTGACTGAGCTTGCGATGCAGGCTGTGCCCCTGCCGCAGCCGCTTGGCGATGGCGGCGAACAGCAATTCCGGATTCAAGGGTTTGCCCAGCAGCGCCTCGCCGCCCAGGCTGGTGGCCGCCAACCGGGAGCCGGCGTCGGCCTGCGCCGACAGCAACACCAGGGGTAGCTCCCGGAACAGCTCGTGTTGGTGGACCGCCTGGGCCAACGCCAGCCCGTCGGTCTCCCTGAGATCCAGGCTCATGATCAGCAGGCTGGGTTCAAAATTGGAAAGCGCCTGCAGAACCAACAGGGGCTGGGCCAGCACCTGCGTCACGATGCCGCGGCTTTCCAGCCAGCGAGCGATCTCACGGGCCGAGGGCAGGACATCGTCCACGATCAGAACCCGGTGGTGAAGCGGTTTCAACACGCTCTCGTCCAGCGCTTCCAGCAACAGCGCAAGATCCACCGGTTTGAGAAAATAACCGGCCCCGCCCGCTTCCACGGCATCGAGCCGGGCCGTGATATCGCCGCGGTCGGCCAGGAAAAACAGAGGGACGTCCGGCGGCAAAATCTGGCGCAGGCTGGCGACCTGTTGCAGGGTCGTCTGGCTATCGGGGGCGTAATCCAGATCGACCAGGAGCGCCGCCGGTTGCTGGGCCTGGGCCAGCAGGGCATGCACTTCGGTCAGGTTGGTCGGGCGGCGAACCTGATAGCCACCCCGTTGCTCGAGCTTGCGCGCCAGTTCGCGGGCCGAGTTTGGGGCCACCAGCCACAGCGACGGCGTCTCGGTCAGGGACTCGCCGACCGCCAGTTTCGATCGTTCGCTCTCCTCCCAACGGGAAAACAGGGACACGATGCAGGCCTCGGCGGGCCGGCTCGCGCTTGGCGCGGTCTCGCGGGTGCTGGGGTCGGAACTGGGCATCGCGCGGCAGAGCGCGTCCACCACGGCGATCAGACGTTCCCGCTCCGTGCCCCGGGGCAGCTCGCCTTGTTCCAGGCACTCGCCGATCTGCTGTTCCAGCCGTTCGGCCAGCGCCGCGATCTTGCTGCACTCCGGTCGCGGCCGGGTTAGCGCCAGCACATCCTGCGCCGCCCGCTGCAGCAAAACGAAGAACTCCCGGCTCCATTTGATGTAGACGAGTTTCTCGGCAAGATCCTCAACACGCTTGAGCTTGCCGGCAAGCGATTCCGGCGGAGGGGTTTTCGGTTCCATGGCAGAGGCTCTTTACTTGCGATTTCGACGACCGGTTTGTGGAGCAGGAGCCAGCACCGGGTGCTGGCTATACTTGTATGATACTAGCAAGGATGGAGCCGTAATAAAGAGGCGGAACGCGCGATGGCATCGCTCTCGCGTTCCGCCGTCTCCCTCGGCGCGGGTGGTCGTGCCCCAAACCGCCAGCGCTTGCCGTCGGCGGCAAGCGCGAAGCCGCTATTATGGGATCACTGGGCTTCGAGGTGGTAGGAGATAACTCGCTCGACCTCGTTCTTGGAACCCATGATCACCGGGCAACGCTGGTGGAGGCCGGTGGGTTGCAGTTCCATGATCCGCTGGGCGCCGGTGGTGGACAGCCCGCCGGCCTGCTCGACGATGAAGCTCATCGGATTGGCTTCGTACATCAGGCGCAGTTTGCCTTCCTGATTCTTGGAGCGCAGCTTGCGGTCGATCGGATACAGGAACACGCCGCCCCGGCACAGCACCCGATGCACGTCGGCGATCATCGCCCCGGCCCAGCGCATGTTGAAGTCCTTGCGGCGCGGGCCTTCCTTACCGGCCAGGCACTCGTCGATGTAGCGGCGCACCGGTGGATCCCAGAACCGCAGGTAAGCCATGTTGATGGAGAATTCCTGGGTATCCTCGGGAATCTTCATGTTGGGGTGGGTCAGGATGTATTCGCCGATGCGCTGGTCCAGGGTGAAGCCGTTGACCCCGTGGCCGGTGGTCAGCACCATCATCGAGGACGGTCCGTACAGGGCGTAGCCGGCGCAGATCTGCCGGGTTCCCGGCTGCATGAAGTCATCCTCGGTCGGTTCGCCGGTCGCGCCCTCGGGCCGGCGCAGGATCGAGAAGATGGTGCCGACCGCGCCGTTGACGTCGGTGTTGGAGGACCCATCCAGCGGGTCGAACACCAGCAGATACTTGCCGCGCGGATACTGAGGGGGCAGGTGGTAAACGTCGTTCATCTCCTCCGAGGCCAGGGCAGCGACGTGGCCGGCCCATTCGTTGCGCTTGATGAACAGATTGTTGGAGATGACATCCAGCTTTTTCTGGGTCTCGCCCTGAATGTTCTCGGTGTCGGCGGTGCCGAGCACGCCCACCAGGCTGCCGTAGCGGACGGCGCTGGAAATGGCCTTGCAGGCAATCACGACGTCGTTGATCAAGGCGGTGAAATCGCCCGACACACCTTTGATTTGTCGTTGTTCTTCGATGATGAATTCGGTGATAGTGGTACCGATAGGCATTTTGGTTATCCCTGGGTTGTGCGAAATCGGCGCGGCGGGGCGGCGCGCAAGCGCGTCGGTCGAGCTGCGGTTCAGTATATCATTGGACACAAGCATTTCATGGTTTATCGTCGGTGCGGGCCACCCGAAGCTTTATGTCGCAACGCAGCATTTTTTGCTATAATCTAAACGTTCGCAATACCAATTCGGGAGAAAGTCATGAACGAGATGCCTGCGGTGATCGGAGAGTGGGTCGCGCCGTTGCAGCGGACCAATCAGTTTTTGGTCCAGCGATTGGAGCAATGGGCCGCGTTGCAGATGGAAAGTCTGAAGGCGTATGTCGATCTGGGCGTCGCACAGTGCAAGGTGGCGCTCAAGGTGACCGACCCGCACAGCCTGCACGAATTCGTCGACAGTCAGTTCGCCGTGCTGAGCTTTGTCGGCCACCGGATGCTGGACGATGGTCGGATGCTGGCCGAGTGGAACGCCGAGGGCTACCGCCAAGCCGACCGTCTGGCCCGGCAAAACCTGCTGGGGCTGTTGTTCAAGTAGTCGCTGCGCGGGGCCTGGGTCCACGCCAAAACGCCGCCCTGAAGGCGGCGTTTTTGGTTGTGGGCGCCAGCGACGACGCGGTTTACCACCCACTCAGGAAACCGAGCGGATTGCGCGTCACGGCGACGCTGGCGATGTAGCCAACCACCGTCAGGGCCGCGACCCAGGCAGCGGCGCGGATGGGCTTGGTGGGGCCGCGCTTGAGCGCGATGCTGCCAAGGAGGATGTAGGCGATCAGCGCCAGCACCTTGGCGGTCAGCCAGCCGTTGACGAACGGGTATTGCTGGAGGATCAGGGTCAAGCCGATGGCGCTGACCAGCAGCACGGTGTCGATGAGGTGGGGGACGATGCGGACCCAGCGCCGCTGGAGTTGGGCTGAATCCGCCAGCATCCACAGCCCGCGCAGCACAAACAGGGCGATGCTCAGGACCACGGCGGTCAGGTGCAGGTGTTTGAGGGCGAGATAGGTGGGCATAGCTAGAGTTCCTTGGCCATCACCAGCGCGTCTTCCTGCCCGCTGGCCGATGGATAGTAACCGAGCCGCAAGCCGACCTCGCAGAAACCGGCCGAGGTGTAGAGTTGCACGGCGCGGGTATTGGAGACGCGAACTTCGAGAAAGACGGTGTTGACCTGTTCCGAGCGCGCCCACTCCAGCAGATGATCGAGCATGCGCCGCGACAACCCGCGCCCTTGCAGTTCCGGGCGCACGCAGAGATTGAGGAGATGAGCTTCGCCGACTGCCGCCGACATCACCGCGTAGGCCTGGATGAAGCCGTGCGGGGTTTCCAGCACCTGGCAGTGATAGCCGGCCCGGAGGCAGTCGCGCAGGACGCCCTCGGT
Source organism: uncultured Gammaproteobacteria bacterium (assembly GCA_963719395.1). GTDB lineage: Bacteria > Pseudomonadota > Gammaproteobacteria > Competibacterales > Competibacteraceae > Contendibacter. The sequence goes on from CAVRCC010000037.1 coordinate 81,961, forward strand.
CCAGGCGAAGTCGTAGGCTCGCTTTTCGATGGCGAGGATTTCCTTCAAATCGACGTATAGCATGGGGCGAATTCGGCCCACGCACGGCTCCCGCAGGGCGCTCATCAGTCAATAGGGTTCCGGATCGGCGTCGGCGGTTCAACCGCCAGCGCGCGTTGCGCCAACCGCAAATCATCCCACGCCTTGCGTTTCTCGCGCGGCGAGCGAAGCAGGTAGGCAGGATGGTAGGTGACCACCAGCGGGATGCGGGCCGGCCCAAAGCGATGGACCTGGCCACGCAGTTTGCCGATAGGCGTATCGGTCGCCAACAGGTTCTGGGCGGCGATGCGGCCCACGGCGAGGATGAGGCGCGGTCGGATCAGCGCGATCTGCCGGTTCAGAAACGGCCGGCATTGCGCCGCTTCTTCTGGAGTCGGATCGCGGTTTTCCGGCGGACGGCATTTCAAAATATTCGCGATGAACGCCTGCTCGCGCTTCAGGCCGACGGCCAGCAACATGGGATTCAGCAATTTACCGGCGCGGCCCACGAAGGGTTCGCCTTGCCGATCTTCATCCGCGCCGGGCGCCTCGCCGACGATCAGCCATTGCGCTTGGCGGTCGCCAACCCCGAACACTACCTGGGTGCGGCTGGCGCACAACCCGCAAGCGGTGCATTCGCGCACCGCCGCTACGAGTTCCTCCCAATCCATCCGGGCGATGGTCGCGGCGCGGCGGTTGGGCGCGGCGGGAGAAAAGTCGGCGGCAACGGTTTCAACCAGCAATTCCCGGTCGTTAGCCATCGGTGGGGTCCAGTTGACGGGGGGTAACGGTTCGGGTTTTTCTCCCTCAACCGAAGTGGTCGACAGCGGGCGATCTGGACTATTCCCCTCCTGATCCAAGGAGGGGTGGCGGGCGGCGCCGGGGTCGTTCGAGCTTTCCGGCGAGCAGAACTCTACCGGTCCCCCCGCCAGCGGCTTGCGCGGCAGCCACAGCGGAATGCCCAGCATGGCCAGATAGTGGCGACGAAGATCGTTGTCCATGGGGAATTTTTACAGCGATTGGGGATGCGCCCGTTCGGCGGGTTGCAGCACCTTGTTGAGCGCGTTCACATACGCCTTGGCCGAGGCGATCACGATGTCGGTATCGGCGCCCTGGCCGTTGACGATCCGTCCGCCCTTCGAGACCCGCACCGTCACCTCGCCCTGCGAATCGGTGCCGCTGGTGATGTTGTTGACCGAGTACAGCAATAAATCGGTACCGGTTTGCAGGATGCTCTCGATGGCCTTGAACGAAGCGTCCACCGGACCGCCGCCGTCGGCGGTCGCGCGGTGTTCCACGCCATCCACCGCCAGCGTCACCTGCGCGCGCGGGGTCTCGCCGGTTTCCGAACAGACCCGCAGATAAAGCAGTTTCACCCGCTCGTTTTCCGCCGCCAGATTGGCGTCGGTGACCAGCGCCTGCAAATCCTCGTCGTAGACCTCGTGCTTCTTGTCGGCCAGTTCCTTAAAGCGGGCGAAAGTGGCGTTCAACTCCTCCTCGGAGGCCAAGCTGACGCCCAGTTCTTCCAGCCGGGTACGGAAGGCGTTGCGGCCGGAATGCTTGCCCAGCACCATGCGATTGGCGCTCCAGCCCACATCCTCGGCGCGCATGATCTCGTAAGTCTCGCGGTGCTTGAGCACGCCGTCCTGGTGGATGCCGGATTCGTGGGCGAAGGCATTGGCGCCGACGATGGCTTTATTGGGCTGCACCGGGAAGCCGGTGATATTGGCGACCAGCCGCGAGGCGGGTACGATTTGTGTGGTGTCGATGCCGGTTTCCAGGTGGAACACGTCGCGGCGGGTGCGCACCGTCATCACGATTTCTTCCAGCGCAGCGTTGCCAGCCCGCTCGCCCAGGCCGTTGATGGTGCATTCCACCTGCCGCGCCCCGGCCAGCACCGCCGCCAGCGAGTTGGCGACCGCCAGCCCCAGATCGTTGTGACAATGGACCGAGAAGATCGCCTTGTCGGCGTTCGGCACCCGTTCGATCAAGCTGCGAATGGTGTGGGCGAACTGGTCGGGGATGTTGTAGCCGACCGTGTCGGGGATGTTGATGGTGCGGGCGCCGGCCTCGATCACTGCCTCGGTGATCCGGCACAGGAAATCCAGTTCGGAACGGCCGGCGTCCTCGGCGGAGAATTCCACGTCGTCGGTCCAGCGCCGGGCGCGGCGCACGGCCTCGATCGCCCGCTCCACGACTTGGTCCGGCTCCATGCGCAGCTTCATCTTCATGTGGATCGGCGAGGTGGCGATGAAGGTGTGGATGCGGCCCGCCACCGCGTCTTTCAGCGCTTCGCCGGCGCGGTCGATGTCGGCGTCGGCGGCGCGCGCCAAGCCGCAGACCACGCTATCCTTGATCGTCCGCGCCACCGCCCGCACCGCCTCGAAGTCGCCAGGACTGGCGATGGGAAAACCGGCTTCGATCACGTCCACCCGCATCCGCTCCAGCATCTTGGCGATGCGGACCTTTTCTTCCTTGGTCATGGATGCGCCGGGACTCTGTTCGCCGTCGCGCAGGGTGGTGTCGAAAATGATCAGTTTGTTCATCGCGGGTTGCTCCGGGTCCGAACAGGTGGTTGCCGATCCCGGCCAGGCGGGCGGGAAGTGGGTTTTCCTTGAGAATATACCAGACCGCCCGGTATTACAGATCCGGGTGGCGCGGCGGGTTGTCCGGACGCCGGTCCCATACGGGCCGACATTCAATCTTCGTCGCGGTCGGCGAGCAAGTCGTCTTCGTCGCTGAGTTCTTCCTCGTTTTCGGCCTCTTTCTCATCCTCTTCGTAACCCAGATCGTCCGCTTCCATTTCATCGAAGGGACCGGACCAGTCTTCCGGAGCCTCGATGGACTCAATCGCCAACTCGTACCAGGCGTCCAGATCCAGTTCCTCCAGTTCGCCGTCGAAGTACTGGATTTCGATGGTCTGGGCATCTTCATCCAGCGCGACGACCTCAAAATCGTTGCCGGTTTCCTGGTTGCGATACCAATTGCCGATAATGGGGTCAACATCGCTCATGGCCGGTCTCCTACGAAGCGTGGGGTGGGCGGGGTCGCCGGTTGGCCGGCGTTGGCCGGTACGATAATACCGGCTGGATTTTGAATGATTGCTGATGAATTTTGAACAATGCGCCTCACACAATTCAACCTGGACGTTGCGGAAATCCGCAATGATCGTACCCGCGGGGCCAGCGAACTGGCTCGCCGCAGTCTGGAACTGCTGGCGGAGGCGGCGCGGACGCGGCTGGCGGTGGATGCCATGGAACTACGGGAGCATCTGCTGACCCTGGCCGCCGAACTGAGTGCGGCGCGGCCCAGCATGGCGCCCGTCCAGAATCTGCTGCGGCGCTGGCGGGATGGGTTGACGATCCCGGCCGACCTGGATCTGTCCAGCGCCCGTCGCCTGGCCGCCGAGCAGGCGGAAGCGCTGATTGCCGCCTCGCGGCGAGCGGTCGCCGATTGCGCCGCCCATGCCGCCCGCCGGCTCGGCCCGGGGCGGACGGTGATGACCCACAGCCTCAGTTCGACGGTGGTGGAGGTGTGCCGGCTGCTCAAGGATGCGGGTTTGCGGATGATCGTCACCGAATCGCGGCCGCTGGGGGAGGGGCGCCAACTGGCGGAGCGGCTCTCGGCCTGGAACGTGCCGACTCTCTATATCACCGACGCCCAGATGGGGTTGTTCGTCGCGCAAGCCGACGCCGTGCTGGTCGGCGCCGACAGCGTGCTGGCCGACGGCGCGGTCGTCAACAAGGCGGGCACTTACCTGCTGGCCCTGGCGGCGCGGGACCAGGGCGTACCGTTCCACGTCTGCTGCGAAAGTTTCAAGTGGCGGGCGGCGGATCAACCGCCGCCGGAATTGGAGGAAATGGCGCCCGCCGAACTGGGTCTGCCGGACTGGCCGGCGGTGACAGTGCGCAACGTGTACTTCGATATCACCCCGGCGCGGCTGGTGAGCGGCTGGATCGACGAAACCGGTGTCCGTTCGACAGCGGAATGACCCGGAAGCGCGCGGCAAACGCCCAGCCTTTATCATTGACCCGGTCCTGGAAAGAGGGCATCGTGGTTGGATATTTCGAGCAAAAATCTAAGTTTATCGGATTACCAGGAGGTTTAAGATGTTGAACCAGGCTGAGAGCCTGAATGACGTCCACCCGGGACAAAGGTTCAACGTGGGAGAACGTTTGCAGGCTATCCGCGAAAGCCGCGGCTTGTCTCAACGCGAGCTTGCCCGCCGCGCCGGGGTAACAAACGGCACGATTTCCCTCATCGAACAAAACAAGACCAGCCCTTCCGTGGCCTCTCTCAAGAAAGTCCTGGATGGCATTCCCATGTCGCTTGCTGAATTTTTTGCTCTTGAACTGCCTGCTCAGGATCAGGTTTTTTTCAAGGCGGATGATCTGGTGGAATTGATCAAGGGTCCGATTTCCTTTCGTCAGCTTGGTGGGAAGGGCCATAATTTGGAGATTTTGCACGAACGCTACGCCCCTGGCGCGGACACGGGGGAATCCATGTTGCGTCACGAAGCCGAGGAAGGAGGCATCGTCATCCGTGGCCACATCGAGATTACCATCGGGAATCAACGGCGCATCCTCGGGCCGGGCGATGCCTACTTTTTCGACAGCCGTCAACCTCACCGCTTTCGCAATACGAGCAACGAGGAGTGCGAACTGATCAGCGCCTGCGCGCCACCCTACCTGTAAGTATTTGCCTCGGCGCGGCGGCCGTCTCCTCATGACCCAAACCGCCGAAGCCATGTCATTCAATGAATTGACACTTGCGCTCGTCAGCCTTGGCCACGCGGATCAGCGCATCCGTTTTCGTGGGAACCGCTGGCGCGGTTGGCTCAATCCCCAAGTCGCTACTACACTTTATCGAACAACCGCATCGATTCCTCCGCCGGGATAAACGGTTGTTGGGCAACTCCACCTTACCCCAAGCGGACCCAGTCGTCGGCGACTCCTCGAGCTTGCCGTCCTCGAAAACGGTTCGTGCTATCGCTGGAAACTACCTTGAGAGAAACAACGCCATGTCACAAGAAGGTCAATTCGTTCGCTGCCTGGCCAGGAAAGAGGTCATCGCTATCGCTTTTGGCGCCATGATCGGCTGGGGCTGGGTCGTCCTGGCCGGCCAATGGATTCAATCCGGAGGATCGCTGGGAGCGATATTGGCTTTTTTATTAGGCGGGCTTGCCGTCATCTTCATCGGCCTGACCTACGCCGAACTCGCCGCCGCCATGCCTCTGGTAGGCGGCGAACACGTCTACAGCTTTCGAGCGTTGGGTGAGACCGCCTCGTTTATCTGCACTTGGGCGATCATCCTGGGCTATGTCTCGGTGGTGGCCTTCGAGGCCGTCGCCTTGCCGACGGTACTCGAATACCTGATACCCAACTACAAGGTGGGCTATCTGTGGACCGTCGCCGGCTGGGATGTGTATTTCACTTGGGTGATGGTCGGCGTGATCGGCGCCGTGGTCATGACCTGGTTGAACATCATCGGCATCAAGATGGCGGCCCTGTTCCAGACCGTGGCCGTCTTGGGCATTGTGGTCGGTGGCATCTTGTTCATCACCGGCTCCTTGTTTACCGGCACGACGGCCAATATGGAGCCGCTGTTTGTTGACGGAACCAAGGGAATGCTGGCCGTGATGATCATGGTGCCGTTCATGTTCGTCGGCTTCGACGTGATCCCACAGGCGGCGGAAGAGATCGATCTGCCGTTCAAGGAAATCGGCCATCTGCTGATCATCTCCGTTTTGATGGCGGTGGCCTGGTACGCTCTGATCATCCTCGGCGTTTCAATGTCGCTGAATGCCGAACAGACCGCAGCCTCTAAGAAGCTGTCTTGTAAAAAACTATTAGTAAATTCAGAGTTTATTGCAAATAAAAACTAATATTTTTGGCCATTTTTGGCCATAATCGCTGGCGCTCCGCTTCGGGAACCCGCTAAACAGCTAGCGTTTTTTCAAGACAGCTTCTAATTTGGTAACGGCGGATGCGGCCAGCGCGGCCTTGGGGGGAGGTTGGGGTGGCAAGCTGATCGTGTTGGCCGGCATTATGGGTATCGTCACCAGTTGGAATGCCTTCCTGGTCGGCGCCAGTCGCGCCATCTTCGCCATGGCCCATTGCCACATGCTGCCCAAGTTCCTGGGCAAGCTGCACCCGAAGTACAACACGCCGGTCAATGCCATTCTGCTGGTTGGCGTGCTCTCCGTCATCGCGCCACTGTTCGGCCGCAAGACAATGGTCTGGCTGGTCGACGCGGGCGGTTTGAGCATCGTGGTCGCTTATGGCTTGGTGGCGCTCTCCTTCATCGTGCTGCGCCGCACGGAACCTGAGATGAAACGGCCTTTCAAGGTGGCCTACGGCGGGTTCGTGGGCTGGGTGGCGCTGCTCTCCTCCATCGGACTGGCCGTGCTGTACCTGCCCATCAGCCCGGCGGCGCTGGTTTGGCCATACGAGTGGGCCATCGTGGGGATCTGGACCGTGTTGGGCGTCATCCTTTATGCCTGGGCGCTGATGGTTTATGGCGGTGCGGACGCCGCCAAGATCTTGCGGGAAGAACTGATCAGCGGCCGTTCGGATTTGCCGGAAACAGCCTGAGTTGTTAGAGTTTAATATATCGATCACTCAGAGCCCGTCTGAGTGATCGATTTCCCTTGCTCTCTCTGTCCAACCCCTCGCTTTCTGGTGGGCGAGGGGTTTTTTACCGCCCCTTGAGAATTTCCCCGAACCCAGGAACCTGCGGAGAAGGTTGTTTAATTTATTTAACATTGCTATGCTTGGACTACAACGAATCCGTAAACCGCCATCTCGGAGGCGCACCATGTCTGACAGCCGGCCTTCCTTCCAGTGGGATGACCCCTTCTTACTCGAAGAGCAATTGTCAACCGAGGAGCGGATGGTGTGCGACAGCGCCCGCGCTTACTGCCAAGAGAAGTTGCTGCCCCGCATCGTCAAAGCCAACCGCCACGAACGCTTCGACCGCGAGATCATGAACGAGATGGGCGAACTGGGTTTGCTGGGTTCGACCATCAAGGGCTACGGCTGCGCGGGCCTGAACTATGTCTGCTACGGCCTGATCGCCCGCGAGGTAGAGCGCGTCGATAGCGGCTACCGTTCGGCGATGAGCGTGCAGTCCAGCCTGGTGATGTATCCGATCCACGCCTACGGCAACGAAGCCCAGCGCGAGAAATATCTGCCCAAGCTCGCGACCGGCGAGTGGGTGGGTTGCTTCGGCCTGACCGAACCGGATCACGGTTCCGATCCCGGCGGCATGAAGACTCGCGCTCGCAAGATCGCCGGCGGCTATATCCTGAACGGCGCCAAGCTGTGGATCACCAACTCGCCCATCGCGGACGTGTTCGTGGTCTGGGCCAAGAACGACGAGGGACTCATTCGCGGCTTCGTGCTGGAAAAAGGCATGGAGGGCCACAAAACACACTAAACGGTAAGTCTGTTTCGATGGATCACCCGAGAAAATAACCAAGGTGTCGGTGACCTCTGAGAGAAAGCGGTTCCACGTTTCGGGAAGGTGGACCTCCTGTACGATTTGGACGGTGGCTTTAATATTATAGCGAATCCGGATAATGAAAAAGGCGTGGTAAGCGGTAATCTGCTGAAAAATATGGAAAGCCAGATAACCCCGGTCGGTGATGTAGGTCACCCCAGCTTCGAGTAGCGCCAGCAACGCTTTCCGTTCCGAATAATTGGCGGCGGTACTGATAAACTGCACCGGAATCATCCGATTGAGTTCGTACGCTAAATGCAGCTTTAACGCTTGGCATTTTGTGCTATACACCGCCCACGCCATGGTTTTAAAAGCTAGAAACAGCGAACCATCAAATAAAATAAAACGTCCGAGCGTTTTAATTTCAGGAAGATCGTCGATCCTGATCGTCTCCAGCAACCGGATCAAAATGCGCTGAAATATCTGTCCGCACCCAAGATTGAGGGCAAATTCTCCCTGCGCGCCTCGCCCACCGGCGAGATCGTGATGAACGAGGTCTTCGTTCCCGCAGAGAACGAATTGCCCAACGTCACCGGCCTCAAGGGACCGTTCGGCTGTCTCAACCGCGCCCGCTATGGCATCGCCTGGGGCGCGCTGGGGGCGGCGGAGTTCTGCTGGCACGCCGCGCGCCAGTACACCCTGGACCGCAAACAGTTCGGCCGGCCGCTCGCCGCCAATCAATTGATCCAGAAAAAGCTCGCCGACATGCAGACCGAAATTACCCTCGGCTTGCAAGCGGCCTTGCGGGTCGGGCGTTTGTTCGACGAAGGCAGGATGGCGCCAGAGATGATCTCGCTGATCAAACGCAACAACTGCGGCAAGGCCCTGGACATCGCCCGGGTGGCGCGCGACATGCACGGCGCCAACGGCGTTTCCGACGAATTCCACGTCATCCGCCATGTGATGAACCTGGAGTCGGTGAATACCTACGAGGGCACCCACGATATTCACGCCCTCATCCTGGGCCGCGCCCAGACCGGCCTGCAAGCCTTTACCGGCTAGGGGGCAGCCGCCATGACCGGCGCCCTCTCACACCTTCGCGTGCTCGATCTCAGCCGGGTGCTGGCCGGCCCGTGGGCGAGCCAAATCCTGGCGGATTTGGGCGCCGAGGTCATCAAGGTGGAACAGCCCGGCCAGGGCGACGATACCCGCGCCTGGGGGCCGCCTTACCTCAAGGACCCAGACGGGCGGGACACCACCGAATCGGCCTATTTTCTATCCACCAACCGGGGCAAGAAGTCGGTCACCATCGACATTACCCGCGCGGCGGGCCAAGCCTTGATCCGCCAACTGGCGGCGCAAGCGGACATCCTGCTGGAGAACTTCAAGGTCGGGGGCCTGGCCAAATACGGCCTCGATTACGAGTCCCTCAAGGCGGTCAATCCCCGGCTGATCTATTGCTCCATTACCGGCTTCGGCCAAACCGGACCCTATAAAGACCGCCCCGGTTACGACTTCATGATTCAGGGGATGGGCGGCTTGATGAGCGTCACCGGCGAACAGGACGATCTGCCCGGCGGCGGCCCGCAAAAAGTGGGGGTGGCTCTGGCCGACGTGTTGACCGGCCTGTACGCGACGGTGGCAGTGTTGGCGGCCCTGGCCCACCGCGACCAGAGCGGCGTCGGCCAGTCCATCGACCTGGCTTTGTTCGATGTGCAACTCGCGTGTTTGGCCAATCAGGCGTCGAATTATCTGATCTCCGGCGTCCCGCCGCGGCGTTTGGGCAACGCCCATCCGAACATCGTGCCCTATCAGGTCTTCGCCACGGCGGACGGCTACATCATCCTGGCCGTAGGCAACGACCGCCAGTTCGCCCGTTTCTGCGAACTGGCGGGAAGGCCGGAACTCGCCACGGACGAACGCTTCGCCACCAACGCGGTGCGAGTACACAACCGCGAGACGCTGGCGCCCATCGTGCAGGATCTCATGATCCAGCGCGGCAGCCAGGCGTGGTTGGATGCCCTGGAGCAGGCCGGCATTCCCTGCGGCCCGATCAACGCGTTGGACCAGGTCTTCGCCGATCCCCAGATCCAGCACCGGGGAATGCGGGTGGAATTGCCGCATCCCTTGGCCGGCGTCGTACCCTTGACCGCGAGCCCGTTGCGACTCTCCGCGACCCCCGTGCGCTATCAGGGGCCGCCGCCCACGCTCGGTCAACACACCGATGAAGTGTTGGGCGAACGGCTGGGCCTGAATGCTGCGGACATCGACGCGCTGCGGGCCGAAGGGATTGTGTAAGCCCGCCGCCGGCGGATGAGCCCATGTAAAAATGACGCATGAAGAGGTGCTCCCGATGAAACTGAACGATCCCACCTTGCTCCGGCAGCACTGCTACATCGACGGTGCCTGGGTCGAAGCCGACGACCGCGAGACCCTCCCGGTCACCAATCCCGCCAACGGGCAACTGCTGGGCACCGTACCCCGGCTGGGCGTGGCCGAAACCCGCCGCGCCATCGAGGCGGCCCAGGCTGCATTCCCCGCGTGGCGCGCGCTGACGGCCAAGGAACGGGCGAACGCGCTGCGCCGCTGGTTCAATCTCATGCTGGAAAACCAGGAGGATTTGGCGATCCTGATGACCAGCGAACAGGGCAAGGCCCTGGCCGAGTCGCGCGGCGAAATCGCCTACGCCGCCGCCTTTCTCGAATGGTTCGCCGAGGAAGGCAAGCGCGTCTATGGCGATATCATTCCGCCGCACCAGGCCGACCGTCGCATCCTGGTGCTCAAGGAACCCATCGGCGTGTGCGCCGCCATCACGCCCTGGAATTTCCCGGCGGCGATGATCACCCGCAAAGTGGGTCCCGCGCTGGCCGCCGGCTGCACCATGGTGGTCAAACCCGCCTCCGCCACTCCCTTCTCGGCTCTGGCCTTGTGCGCGCTGGCGGAACGGGCGGGCATCCCCAAGGGGGTGATCAACGTCATCACCGGCCTGGCCAAGGCCATCGGCGACGAACTGACCCGCAACCCGATCGTGCGCAAGCTGAGCTTCACCGGTTCCACCGCCACCGGTAAATATCTGATGACGCAATGCGCCGGCACGGTGAAAAAAGTCTCCCTGGAACTGGGCGGCAACGCGCCCTTCATCGTATTCGACGACGCCGATCTGGATGCCGCCGTCGCGGGCGCCATCGCCTCGAAATATCGCAACAGCGGGCAGACCTGCGTGTGCGCCAACCGGCTCCTGGTCCAGGACGGGGTTTACGACGCATTCGCGGAAAAGCTGGGTCAGGCGGTGCGCACGCAGTTGAAGGTAGGCAACGGCCTGGAACCCGGCGTCAACCAGGGGCCGTTGATCGACCTGGCCGCGGTCGAGAAAGTGGAAGACCACATCCGGGACGCGGTGGCGAAAGGCGCCCGCATCGTGGTCGGCGGCGAACGCCACCCGCTGGGCGGCGCCTTCTTTCAGCCCACGATCCTGGCCGATGTGGACGCCAGCATGATGGTCGCGACGGAAGAAACCTTCGGGCCGGTAGCGCCGCTGTTCCGCTTTCACACCGAAGCGGAAGCCATCCAGATGGCCAACGCGACCGAGTACGGCCTGGCGTCCTATTTCTACAGCCGCAGTCTGGGGCGGGTGTGGCGGGTGAGCGAAGCCTTGGAATACGGCATCATCGGCATCAACACCGGCATCATCTCCACCGAAGTCGCCCCGTTCGGCGGCATGAAGGAATCCGGCATCGGCCGCGAGGGGTCCAAGTACGGCATCGATGAGTATCTGGAAATCAAATACCTGTGCCTGGGTGGCCTCGATCAATAAGAGATTTTTATGGAGTCTTCCACGATGAATACCAATGCGGATTTATTAGCCCGGCGCAACCGAGCGGTCGCTCGCGGGGTGGCCAATATCCACAACCTGTTTGCCGAGAGGGCCGACAACGCGGAAGTTTGGGATGTCGAGGGCAAACGCTATATCGACTTTGCCAGCGGCATCGCCGTGCTCAACACCGGCCATCGCCATCCCAAGGTGATCGCGGCGGTCGAGGCGCAGATGAAGCGCTTCACCCATACCTGTTTCCACGTCATGCCCTACGAACCCTACGTGGCGCTGGCCGAGCGACTGAACGAACTGGCCCCCGGCGCCCACCCCAAGAAGACCATGCTGGTGACGACCGGGGCCGAGGCGGTGGAAAACGCAATCAAGATCGCCCGCGCCTACACCCGACGTTCGGCGATCATCGCCTTCGGCGGTGGGTTTCATGGCCGCACGATGATGGCCCTGAGCCTGACCGGCAAGGTGCAGCCCTACAAGGCTGGCTTCGGCCCGTTCCCGGCGGAGATTTACCACGCGCCGTTTCCCAATGCCCTGTACGGCGTTAGCATCGAGCAGTCCCTGGCGGCGTTGGAGCAGCTTTTCAAGGCGGACGTGGAACCCGCGCGGGTAGCGGCCATCATTGTCGAGCCGGTGCAGGGCGAAGGCGGCTTCTACATCGCCCCGCCGGCCTTTTTGCGGCGCTTGCGCGAACTGTGCGACGAGCACGGCATCCTGTTCATCGCTGATGAAGTACAAACTGGCATGGGGCGAACCGGCAAGCTGTTCGCGGTCGAGCACAGCGGGGTAGTCCCCGATTTGATCACGCTCGCCAAGAGCTTGGCCGGCGGTTTCACCCTGTCCGCCGTGGTGGGCCGCGCCGAGATCATGGATACGGTGGGGCCGGGCGGGCTGGGCGGCACTTACGCGGGCAATCCGCTGGCCTGCGCGGCGGCGCTGGCGGTGCTGGACGTGATCGAACAAGAAGGTTTGCTGGAACGCAGCTTGCGGCTGGGCGAACGGCTCAAAACTCGGCTGCAAAGACTGGCCGACAAGCTGCCTTGCATCGGCGAAGTCCGTGGCTTGGGCAGCATGGTCGCGATGGACCTCTTCAAGGGCAAGGACTACGAGACGCCGGACCCCGACCTGGCCAAGGCGCTGCTCGCGAAAGCGGCCGAACGGGGGTTGATCCTGCTGGCCTGCGGTACGTACAGCAACGTGATCCGCATTCTGGCGCCGCTCACTGCGGCGAATGCGATCATCGATGAGGGCTTGACGATCATCGAGGCTTCCCTAAAAGAACTGACGGCGATCCGCGCGGTCGCCTGAAACAACGGCGCGGCATGCCGCGCCCCGCATGACCTTCTGACAAACGACAAGACTCAATGACGACTTAGGAGGCGATCATGGCCAGCAAAGTCAAACCCGTGCCCGAAGGATTTCACAGCGTTACACCCTACTTGATCGTGCAGGGGGGGAGCGCCGCGATCGAGTTTTACAAGAACGCCTTCGGCGCCGAGGAACGTTCGCGAACCGTGGGCGCGGATGGGGTCTCGATCGTCTACGCGGAACTCAAGATCGGCGATTCCCTGGTGCTGCTGAGCGATGAATCACCGGCGATGGGTCTCAAGTCGCCGCTGGCCCTGGGCGGATCGCCGGTCTCGCTCCATCTCTATGTCGAGGACGTAGACACGCTCTGGACCCAGACGCTGAACGCCGGCGCGCATGTGTTGGCGCCGCTGGAAGATACCTACTGGGGCGACCGCTACGGCAAAGTGGCCGATCCATTCGGGCATTATTGGTTGCTGGCGAGTCGGCGCCGGGACTTGACCCCGGACGAGATCGCCGAACGCGCCAAAGCCCTGTTCGGCGGTTAGGCCGCGCTTCCCCCGCTGTTGGCGCCGCGCGGAGCGCACCGTTCGGGCGTCTGTTAGAACTCCGCCCGCCGAAGGGGTGTCCGTTTAAGTTTGGTGCGACCGAGCCAGCGGCGCGGCGCCGTGGCCGGGAATGCTGGCGTACAGCCCTTTCAGCACCATGTCGGTGTAGCTGACGATGCCGATGACCCGGCCCTGCTCGATCACCGGCGCCCGCGACAGCCCGAATTTCTGGAACAGCCGGGCGCAATAGCGGATGTCCATCAGCGGGTCCACGGCGATCACCGGCTTGGACATGATCTCGTAGACGTTGACCCGCTCGGGCGCGCGATCCTTGGCCAGCACCTGACGGGCGATGTCGGAGATCAGCACGATGCCGTACTCATCGTCATCGTGCCGCTTGTTGACGATCAGGCACTTGGTTTCGATGTGCTTCATCATCCGCAGCGCCTCGGCCACGGTGGTCGCGCCGTCCACCATGTCCACGGCGGTCTTCATCACGTCGCGCACCCGAATGACTTCTCGAACCTGCGTCATAGCTCATCCTCGACCATTTTGGTCAGCGTGGGAATCTGGTGGCTGACGCCGATGGCGTCTTCCACATCGACCTGAAACGCGATGCCGGTGCCGGGCGTATCGTCGAATTCGCCAGCCCTGGCGATCGCTTCCAGAATCCGCCGGCTGAGATGTTCCTCGACCAGCAGCAGCAGCACGTCCCGGCGCATTTCCAGGCTGAGGCCGAAAAAAGTGGTCGGCGGCTTGAGCCCTTCGCCGCGCGCCTGGTTGAGCACCGTGGCGCCGGTGGCGCCCGCCGCCCGCGCGGCGTCCATCACCGCTTTGGTTTTGTCTTCATCGACCATCGCGACGATCAGTTTGAAGGGTCAGGCCCAGAACGACCATCAGTCCGCCGAGCACGATCTGCTCCAGATTGGGGAGATGGGTTGGCGCAGGACCAGCCCCTGAAACACGCCGATCACGATCACGATCGGCAACAGGTCCCGCACGCTGTCGCGCACCGAGCGATAGAGTTCTTGGACGAGCATGGCGGTGAGAGGCCGGCGGTAAAAAAGTTGGCCGAAGCAGTTGGGTTCAGGGCGAAAGCCCAGACAAAGCTTGATCGTATTATAATGGCCGTCGCGATCCAACCGGATCGGAACGTCCGATTGTCGGCCACGCCCTTCTCATTCCGTCACAGAACTAGAAAACCAACGGAACGCCCGCCGCCATGAATCTCGAAAAAGTCATCTTCGGTTTCTTCATCGTCCTGGCCGCCACCCTGAATTTCGGGTTTTTTATCGGCGATCTGGACAATCCGATCCACCACGATGTCTACGAGCTGTTCGCCGCCATCGTGGTCAACCTGATCGCCACGGTGCTCAAATTCGGCGACCGCACCCACATCGGCGCGATTCATCTGTCCACCAGCCTAGTCGCCGACCTGCAACTGATCGCGGCGGCGCTGGTGTGGGGGTACAGCGTCCATGTGGCGGGCGCCGGCATGACGCCCGAAATCACCGCCAAGGTGGTGTCGCTGTCCGGCGGCGCCCTGTTCGCCAACGTGGTGTCGGTGGTCATCCTGATCGCCGAAACGATCATGCAAAAACGATGAACCCCGCAGCCTACGAAAGCACTCTGTTTCTAGCGCTGCGGCGGATGCGGGCGCCGCTGATCACGCTGATCCTGATCTACGCGGTTTCGGTCGTCGGCCTGACCCTGGTTCCCGGCGTGGACGCCGAAGGCCAGCCCACCCACCTGAGCCTGTTTCACGCCTTCTATTTCATCAGCTACACCGCGACTACCATCGGCTTCGGCGAAATCCCCTACGCCTTCTCCGACGCGCAACGGCTGTGGGTGATCGTTTGCATCTATCTGTCGGTGATCGGCTGGGCCTATTCGATCGGCGCGTTGCTGGCGCTGTTGCAGGACCAAAACTTTCGCGATGCCGTGCGGCTGCAACGCTTCGGCTTGGCGGTACAGCGCTTGCGGGAGCCGTTTTACCTGGTGTGCGGCTACGGCGAAACCGGGCAACTGATCTGCCGCGCCCTCGACCAACTCAGGCTGCGCGCCGTAGTAGTCGAAATCGATCAGGGCCGGGTCAGCCAGCTCGATCTGCACGGCCATTCCGTCGATATCCCGGCGCTGGCGGCCGACGCCCGGCAACCGGAGGTCCTGAAGCTGGCCGGGCTGACCCACCGCTGCTGTCGGGGCATCATCGCCCTGACCAACGACGACGGCGCCAACCTGGCCATCGCCATCGCCGCCCGCCTGCTGGCGCCCGCGCTGCCGGCGCTGTGTCGGGCCGAAAGCGCCGAAACCGCCAGCAACATGGCGTCCTTCGGCACCCGCCACATCATCAACCCGTTCGACAAGTTCGGCCGCTACCTGGCGCTGGCCCTGCACGCGCCGGCGGCCTATCACCTGCTGGAGTGGCTGACCGGCGTTCCCGGCACCTTGGTCGTGCCCCACCGCGACCCGCCGCGCGGCCGCTGGGTGCTATGCGGCCATGGCCGGTTCGGCAAGGTGATGGTCTCGACGCTGGAACAGACGGGAATTCCGGTGACGATCATCGACCACGCGCCACCGGTCGAGGGCAGCGAGCGCTGGGTACGCGGCGACGGCGCTAGCGTGCCGGCCCTGCTGGCGGCGGGGATCCAGCAAGCCGTGGGCGTGGTCGCCTGCACCAACGATGACGTCAACAATCTGGCCATCGTGGTCACGGCGCGGGAATTGAACCCGAACCTGTTCGTGGTCCTGCGGCAAAACCTGCAAGCCAATCAAGCCTTGTTCGATGCCTTCGAGTCCGATTTCACGGTCGTGCCGAGCCAGATCGTGGCCCGGGAGTGCCTGGCGATCCTGACCACGCCTTTGCTGGTCCCCTTCCTGGGCGAGATCAAGCAGCGCGGCGAAGCCTGGGCCAGCACCCTGTTGGACCAATTGACCGAGCGCTTCGGCTGGGAAGCACCGGCGGTGTGGAGCGCGCGCATCGACGCGGATCAGGCTCCGGCGCTCCTGCATCAGTTGGCGACGCCCGCCGGCCCTAAAGTACTGCTGGGGGATTTGCTGCGCGACCCGCACGACCGTTCCCAGGAACTGGAAGGCCGGGTGCTGTATCTGGCCCGAGCCGACGATTCCACCGTGATGCTGCCGCACCGGCATACCCTGCTCCAGGCGGGCGACCGCCTGTTGCTGGTCGGGCGCGGCGGGGCGCTCGGCGCGCTCGAACTAACTCTGCACAACGAGAACACGCTCGATTACGTCCTGTGGGATCGGGAAATACCCGGCGGCTGGGTCTGGGAGCAGTTGGCCAGGCTTCACGCCCGCTGGCTGGGTTCCGGCGACGGCCCGCGTTCGGGCGATGCCGCCTCGTGATTCTCGTGGGGCGCGGCGTCGTCTTGCAGCCAGAGTTTCGATTCGCTCTCGACCCGTTCCCGCTGCCGGGCGCGGCCAGAGTGGGACGATCCTACTTTCAATTCCAAGCCCAGGGCGATATCCCAGGCCGGGCGGAGCCATTCCAGCCCCGCGCCGGATCCACATTTCGGCGTGGAAGTCCGCTTGTTCAATCACCGGGAAGATCGTTGGCCTGTATTTGCCTGTTGGGGTCAAGCTCCTTGCCCGGCATACCCTTGCCGCCGATCTCCGCCCGGCCTCCGCCCGGCATCCCTATGCTAAGGGGGACGCCCCGCTTGGGTTTTTCCAGCGGTCCCAGCGATTGCAGATAGCTGTCATCCCATGCGTTGCGGTCGTAGACCTTAAAGTCCAATGATCGGTCGCGGAAGCTCTTTAAGGTCTGGCCGAGTCCGCGCAAGCCATTCTGGCGCTGGCGCCGGACCAGGTCGAGATCGATTTCGATGGGAATGATGTCTTCCTGTACGCTCGATTGGTAGAGAAACCGACCCGCCGGGTCGACCACGCAGGAACGCCCGTTGCCGCCAGCGCCAAGGCCGTTGATATCGAACACGTAACTAGGACTTACGCATTGACGGGAGGTTGAAATTGTGGATTGAGGTGCTCCAGGTTAGGGGTGAACGTTTGGATGAATGCAGCAATAATCTCATTAAACAACTCACGCTTTTAAGCGATAACAATTACGAATCACATCATTGGCACGCAATCGTTGCAATTGTACATAGCCACAGATCGCTGCAAAAATATGGTTGCGAATCGCGGTGGGTTGGCGGGCCTGACAATGCTCAATATGGCAAACTTGTTTAAGCGTCCGATGATATTGCTCGATTTGCCAGTGCTGGTCATGGAGTTTGAGAAACGCCGCACGACCAAACCCCGCCCAAGCCTCATCATCATTGGGCTGATACAAGGCATAATGGCGTGGCTGGTCTTTTAACCACGTCCGAAACACCTTGACCGTACCGAATCCGCGTAAGTAGACGAGTAAGCCATTATCGGGGATCGGGAGCCGTTGCACTTGGGACCATTGCCCTTTTTCGATAGAAACCAAACGGTTACTTTCCAGTGCCATCAGAAATCCCTGATGATGGTTTTTAATCATCTTGAGATTGTCCTGGCTGCTGTACCAACTATCTCCGGTGACAAAAGCCGGCTCCACACCCCAGGCTAACACTTCCACCAGCATCTCTTGAAAATAATCATTTTTCGTCTTGTTTTCCGTTTTATCGTAAATACGGTAGTTGATCGGTTGATGGCGGCCCTGCGGATCGGTGTAATATAAAGTAATCAGATTAATGCCTTTGACCACCCGATGATGTTTGCCTGACCAAAAATAGCCCACCAAGGCCATGAGGTGGCTATACGGTTTGTCTAATACCCCGTCATCGACACTGACGGTACCCCCTTGCAAATTCAGATCGGCGCGGACTTCCTGGAATAAATCACGGGGGGTATAGTCTTCGCGGAGTAAGAATCGATTGACACTATCATGGCTGATCTCCATCACTTCCCCCAAGTGACAACAGCTCGGGGAGTGCGGGGTGCTCAATATAAAAGATACATACGTCGCTAAAGTACAACGCGCGGTGGAGGGGCGACTGATTGTTCTCATCAACGGAAACATCCCTAGGAGTCTGTCGGACTTAATCAGTAACATACTGATTTTACGTGCTTTTTAAAAATCGTTAGAAATATTAACCCGCTAAAAATCAAACAGTTAAACGACAAGTCCGACAAACTCCTAGCTCAGGTTCGGCTTGCTAAGCACATTGTACATTGTTTGTCAATGCGTAAGTTCTAGTAACATTGGAACAGGGCGGCCGTGGTGTGGGCCATCGACAATTCCACATCCCGGTCGATGGTGTAAGTCAATACCGGATGCAGGATCACTTCCGCGCCCATCGCGGTGAGGGTGCGGGTGGTTTCGGGAAACCACATGTCGTAGCAGATCGACACCCCGAATCGGCCCACGCCCTCGACATCGAACACCAGGAACTCGTCGCCCGCCTCGATGCCCGCCTCATAAGGCCGGAACGGGAACAGTTTGCGGTAACGGCCGACCACCTCGCCTTCGGGGTTGATCACCGAAGCGGTATTGTAGATGGCGCCCTCGCGGCGCTCGAACATCGAGCCGGGCAGCAACCAGATGCGGTGGCGGCGGGCCGTTTCCTGGAAGGTCTCTTCGGCCCAGCCGGGCAACTTCTGAGCATGTTCGTGCAGTGGCCCGAAAGGCGCCAGCTCGCTGAACACCACCATCTGCACCCACGGGTACAGGTGCATGAGCAGCTCGATGCGATGCTGCATCGCCTCGATGTTGGTATGCGAGGCGGAAACGTGCATTTGAATGCCGGCGATAGCGAAAGGTGTCATAGGTGGTTATGCTCCTTCAGGTCAAGGGTTCGCTAAGGGCGTCGCTTGCTTTGTAAAGTTAGCATCATTGTACAGGACAAAATCGGCTAACCCAATGAATTAAATGTTAAATCTTTACCCGGCAGCGTACTCATTAGCGGTGGAGAAAAGCGATTTTGAGGGCTCCATCCCACCCGTTTAAAGAGCGACTCCAGCGCCTGATGAAAAGCGTATTGCCGGGTAGATTCTTGGTGGTGGAATAAACAGCCTCTTAAGTAATCTAATCCACACCGAAAAAGACTTTGGGCAGGACGACCATGTTTTTTGATCTTGATCGGCTTAACTTCATGGCGCCATTCACCAATAATGTGCGCCCAACTAAATGCAATAGCGAGAAAAACCATCAACTTTTCAAGTCGCTGAGGGTCGGTCATATGCGTGGATTCCAGATCGAAACCCCGGGTTTTCAAACAAATGAAAAGCGTTTCGATGGGCCAGCGTTCCTTATAATTTTCCAAAGCAGTTTCCGGTTGTTCTTGCGTAGCGATAATGACAAATTCACCGTCGGGCATCTTCAGGCCAATGACATAAAGAGAGTGCCCCCATACCGTTCGTTGACCCGATAAAATGAGCGCGCTGCCGCGTGGCAGGCCTCGAAAGAGATTTTCCGCAGGGACGGGGACGCCTCGGGAATTAGAGACTTGCGTGTTTTTCTTGATGCGTATGACGAATTTAATATTATTTTCAATAAGATATCCAAACCATTTGATCCCGACGAACTCACGATCTGCAAACAAGCAGGCGATCGTTTGAGCGCCAAAGATCGTTAGAAATCGGGTGATTATTTCGATTCTTTCTTGAGTATTTGAGTTGCCTTTCTTATCTAAAGCGACCCATAATATAGGAAAAGCGGATCCGCGATAGACGATTCCCAAAACGAGGTAATTGATATTAGCGTCACCGCATTTCCAATTGGTTCTATCGAGCGTCAATTTGAACTGAAGTAAAGGAATGAGACCGGCAATGAACCGAGCGACCTGATTCAGGTCCAGAGAAAATTGACCAAAAAGCCGTTGAAGGCGTTTGTAATTAGAGGAGGGTTGTGCATTTCCAGGAAAAGTGGTGGCGATCTTTGCGAGATTGACGGTTCCCATCTGGATTATTCCGATGATCAAATAGATAATGCAATAGATACGAGCTCGGTTCCAGTGAAAATGATGATGAAGCATTTCTGCAAGGTGTCGGGTATTAAAAAGGGGGGGATTCACGGAATTAACCTCGCCTGTTTGGAAATTAATGTTATTAATCAATGAATTATGATAACACAAACCTTCTGATCCGGCTACTCTCAAAATAGTTGCAATTTTTTATCCTAATTTTCAGTAAGTTATTTTTGTCCTGTACAATGAGTTAGCATATTAAAATAACGTGAGTTATTCCTTTTTAAACAGATAGTTAAATTTTAGATGATAACGGGTAGCGTCTGAGGTTCTACCGTTTCCAAGTGCAGAGAGGGTTTTTTCTCTTGATACGTATAGGCGATGAGAGCGCCTAACACATTGAGCATGAAGCCGGTAATACTGCGATGGCGCGTATGTTCGACTTGAGAGATATTCTTGAGTTGATCATTGACGGTTTCAATCAACGCGCGTTTTCGCAACAGAATTTTGTCGGCCATCGGCATCAATTTGTTTTTCATATTCTTCTTGATTTTAGTAATGAGTTGGAGGTTTTGTTTAAAGAGCAGCTCAAACAGAGCTTGGGAAATATAGCCTTTATCGCCGAAGAGTTTGCCCCACATCCCGCGAGTCATTTCAGGAACGGGAGTCCGATCATCGGTATGGGCAGGCGTCAGTTTAAACGCGAGTAAATCGCCCCGATCATTGATGATGAGATGGAGCTTAAACCCAAAAAACCAGCCGACGGAAGTCTTGCCACGTTGAGCTAAGCCTTTGAAAACACGATGAGAATAAATACGGCGATTGTGACAAACGACTAATCGAGTGGAATCGATGAAGGCAATCTCGGTGATGGGACCTTTGCGACTGTTGAGATAGAGACATAAGGGGACCAGCAAGTAAGGCTGCAGGGCGACGAAGCGGGGATAGCTGACCAACCCGGGAAATTCCGCGCGCCAATACCATTGGACATGCTGATAAAAATGTTTGAAAGTCCGGTAATTCGAAAGATGAAAAGCGACGACTAACGTCATCATTTCACTCGGCGATAAGGTACACGGAGGTACGGTCCACGGGAAATTAATTCTTGGGGAAGCCATTAACAAATGGTTGGGAATGCTCTGTTTAAAGGTGCGATAAAAATCGTCGATTTCACAAAAGAGTTTGGTGAGCTGAATGTTCATAGATGATCTTTTTGATTACAAATGGATTAATGTTCATCATCGAACATAGTAACATATGTATTACAAAACGCAAGATCGTACAAGTTCATAAGTATAAGTTTATGAAAATAAAAGAATAACTCACGTTAAAATAAATAAACAACCGGTTAAATTATTAAACACCCATTCCTGCGCATATGACCGTTAGGGCGCTTTCTCGCCCTGTATTGTTCGCCGCCGTTCGTTCTGTCCTGCAGTTCCGAACTGATGGAATCGCGCTGTCCAATATCCTTCCATCTGTTCGAAGGCGTGGTGTTGCATATAGCGCCTGAACCGTTGATCGCTATGATTCCTGGACAATCTATGAGGAGTGCCGGCGTGTTGCGCCGGGTTCCCGTGCAACTCGCATATAACGTGGCGGTCGTCGACCGCGGGGGCCACTACGCGACGGCCTTCCTCGCGCCCGACCGGGAAGCGATCATCTCCCGCCCCCCGGTTTCCGCAAATCATCAAGGCAAGGTCGAATGGCGTTCCGAACACGAACGGGTTTGGCAGACGGCCCGCCGCGAGGCGATTCTGGTGGCGGCTCTGCACGAACCGAAGCAAACGCTGGCGGGGATCACCCAGCACTTCCTGCAACCGCCCGTTTACCGCCCTACCCACCACAGCGGTTGGAGCACGTTATATACCGCCGCTTATTACCCCGAAACGGGTGAGACCGAATGGCGCTGGTCGAACCACGTCTGGCCCCAATCCTTTACCGCTTTCGCCGAGGGCGAGCGCACCGTACATTATTGCGAGGGACGTCCCAGCCTGTGTATAACTTCTTGATTAATTCTACTTTGTCAGATTTATCTAATTGATTTTTATATTAATAGTCAAGAATAGTGTAAATTATATCAAGATACAAGGCAGCTCAAGGTGAAACATGATTGGTACAGATCAACAAGTCATTAAAAAAAAGTTACTGCTAACGACGACGGGGGCCTGCTGGCGGGAATTGGCCAGCGGTTTGTTCGCTTTTGTGATCGGTTTGGTGGTCATTTCCGCCGGCAGACCCGAACGGTAGAAACCGCCGCATGGCATTACCTCCGCGGGTTGCTCCAGGCGGAGACCAAGAATACTGGAACGGATGGAGGAAGTCATCCCGGAGGCCGATCATCAAGCGCTCCAGCACATGGTGAGCGAGTCGGCGTGGGCGGAACGGGCGGTGCTGGACCAGGTGGCGCAGGACGCCAACCGGCTGTTGGGGGGGCAAGCCGACAGCAGTTTGATCATCGACGAGAGCGGGTTCCCGAAGAAAGGGCGGCATTCGGTGGGGGTGGGGCGGCAATGGTGCGGCCAGTTGGGCAAGGTGGAGAATTGTCAGGTCGGGGTGTTTGCGGCGCTGGGCTGCGGGACGAAAGCCACGCTGATCGATGAACGACTCTTCCTCCCGGAAGCGTGGACCCAAGACCCGAAACGCGGTCAGGCGGCGGGGATACCGGCCTCGCACTGCGGGTTCCAGCGCAAGCACGACTTGGCTCTGGAGATGATCGCCCACGCTCGCCAGCAGGGGATCGGCTTTGCCTGGGTGGGCTTCGATGGTCTGTATGGCAGCGATCCGGCGTTGCTGCGGACGCTCGACGACCGCGGCGAGCGCTTCGTCGGGGATGTTCACAAAGACCAGCGGATCTACCTGGACGATCCTCGGCCGGTCATCCCCCCGCCGGCGAGGCCGCACGGTCGTCCCCCGACCCGCCGCCAGGCGCAAACGCCGGCGATCCGGGTCGACCGGTGGGCGCAACAGCAACCCGCCGAGGCCTGGCAGCGAGTGACTTTGCGCGACGGCGCCAAAGGCCGGTTGCAGGTGGAGATCCTGCATCGCCGGGTCTGGCTGTGGGATGGCGACGAACCCCAGGCGCGGCTGTGGCATCTGATCGTTCGTCGGGAAGTGGACACCCCGACCGAGATCAAGTACAGCCTCAGCAACGCCCCGGCCAGCACGCCGGCCCCCCGGCTGGCCTTCATGCAAGGGCAGCGCTATTGGATCGAGCGCGCCTTGCAGCAGGGCAAACAGGACGTGGGGCTGGGGGATTACCAAGTCCGGGGGTGGCGCGGCTGGCACCATCACATGGCCCTGGTGATGATGGCGATGCTGTTTACCTTGGAGGAACGGCTGCTCCATCAGCAGACCCGACCGTTGTTGAGTGGCACCGATATCCGAGCCTTGCTGAACCACTTCCTGCCCCGCCGGGATATCACCTTGGCCGAGGTCCTCCGACAGATGGAACTCCGCCATCGCAAACGCCAAAGCGCAACCAACTCCGCCTACCGTAGGCAGCAGCTTAACGAGTAGGTCGGTTCGGTAATCTGACAAAGTAGAATTAACGTGAGTTATTCTTTTATTTTCATAAACTTATACTTATGAACTTGTACGATCTTGCGTTTTGTAATACATATGTTACTATGTTCGATGATGAACATTAATCCATTTGTACAAAAAACTATCAAAAAGATCATCTATGAACATTCAGCTCACCAAACTCTTTTGTGAAATCGACGATTTTTATCGCACCTTTAAACAGAGCATTCCCAACCATTTGTTAACGGCTTCCCCAAGAATTAATTTCCCGTGGACCGTACCTCCGTGTACCTTATCGCCGAGTGAAATGATGACGTTAGTCGTCGCTTTTCATCTTTCCAATTACCGGACTTTCAAGCATTTTTATCAGCATGTCCAACGGTATTGGCGCGCGGAATTTCCCGGGTTGGTCAGCTATCCCCGCTTCGTCGCCCTGAGCCTTACTTGCTGGTCCCCTTATGTCTCTATCTCAACAGTCGCAAAGGTCCCATCACCGGGATTGCCTTCATCGATTCCACTCGATTAGTCGTTTGTCACAATCGCCGTATTTATTCTCATCGTGTTTTCAAAGGCTTAGCTCAACGTGGCAAGACTTCCGTCGGCTGGTTTTTTGGGTTTAAGCTCCATCTCATCATCAATGATCGGGGCGATTTACTCGCGTTTAAACTGACGCCTGCCAATACCGATGATCGGACTCCCGTTCCTGAAATGACTCGCGGGATGTGGGGCAAACTCTTCGGCGATAAAGGCTATATTTCCCAAGCTCTGTTTGAGCTGCTCTTTAAACAAAACCTCCAACTCATTACTAAAATCAAGAAGAATATGAAAAACAAATTGATGCCGATGGCCGACAAAATTCTGTTGCGAAAACGCGCGTTGATTGAAACCGTCAATGATCAACTCAAGAATATCTCTCAAGTCGAACATACGCGCCATCGCAGTATTACCGGTTTCATGCTCAATGTGTTAGGCGCTCTCGTCGCCTATACGTATCAAGAGAAAAAACCCTCTCTGCACTTGGAAACGGTAGAACCTCAGACGCTACCCGTTATCATCTAAAATTTAAGCATCTGTTTAAAAAGGAATAACCTCGGCGCCAGCCCGTTACTCCAGACAAGCGGCCAACGCCACCGCCTGCCACACCTGGCCGTCGCTCTGATCCTGGATGAAGGCCGTGACTCCGAGATCGCGGGAGTTGGCGTCTGGAGGCAAGCGAAAACGATGCTGGTGCGCAAAGCTGCCATCCGCAGCCACCGGCAGCGGTCCGATCAGCTCCCGCGTCACCCGCTCGTGGCGTAATCGACGCGCCGCGTTTTCGCCAGCAGTGACCTGACTGGTCAAGCCGTCCTGGTATAAAACCACGAACACGCCGGCGCGGGCGGCCGACCCGCGAGGTTGCAATCGGCCTTGAATCTGGGCCTGCCAGGCACCCGAGGTGGGGACGACTTCCAGGGTCAGATTCGCCATCGCGGGTTGGGCGTTGATCGCGGCGATTCGCTGACGAAAAGTCGTATCCCGGCTCCAATCCAGCGTGGTGCGGCCGTTGATCATCACCTGTGGCGTGAACACCGTCGTGCTGCCCTGCGCGGCGGTCAGGGCGCGTTGCCGGGCGCTGAAACCCGGCTGGGCGAAGCGGTCGCGCCAGCCCAGGTTATCCCAGTAATCCACATGAAAGGCCAATGGCGCCACCCGGCCGCGCAACGTCGGTTCCGCCGCCAGCTCTGTCAGCCAGCGGTCGGCCGGCCGACAACTGTTGCACCCTTCGGATGTGTACAACTCGATCAGGGCAACTTGCGTCGATCCGCTTTGCACCCGACAGCTTGCGGCTGAGGCCAGCATGGGTAACAGTCCCCCCATAGCCAGACTCAATACCAGGGGCGCCCATTTACCATCGCGCCATCGTCTTGCATTCCCGATCATCCCCCTCATGCTTCGCCCCGCGCCGTTCGCGAATAAGGAATCATGGCGGGCCGTAGAACCCGCCGCCAGCCTGTCCTGTTTACCGGACAGGTCCTGTTATCGGTTTCGGCCCCTGGAGAAACTCGTCGTCCATCGGTGCCGAAACGCCATGATCGGCGACGGATATCGCATTTTTATCACGGAGCAAGCACGATGAGCGGCCAGTACCACCCCGCGATCCTACTTCTACTTTGTCAGATTACCGGACCGATCCTACTCGTTAAGCTGCTGCCTACGGTAGGCGGAGTTGGTTGCGCTTTGGCGTTTGCGATGGCGGAGTTCCATCTGTCGGAGGACCTCGGCCAAGGTGATATCCCGGCGGGGCAGGAAGTGGTTCAGCAAGGCTCGGATATCGGTGCCACTCAACAACGGTCGGGTCTGCTGATGGAGCAGCCGTTCCTCCAAGGTAAACAGCATCGCCATCATCACCAGGGCCATGTGATGGTGCCAGCCGCGCCACCCCCGGACTTGGTAATCCCCCAGCCCCACGTCCTGTTTGCCCTGCTGCAAGGCGCGCTCGATCCAATAGCGCTGCCCTTGCATGAAGGCCAGCCGGGGGGCCGGCGTGCTGGCCGGGGCGTTGCTGAGGCTGTACTTGATCTCGGTCGGGGTGTCCACTTCCCGACGAACGATCAGATGCCACAGCCGCGCCTGGGGTTCGTCGCCATCCCACAGCCAGACCCGGCGATGCAGGATCTCCACCTGCAACCGGCCTTTGGCGCCGTCGCGCAAAGTCACTCGCTGCCAGGCCTCGGCGGGTTGCTGTTGCGCCCACCGGTCGACCCGAAAGATTAGGATTTCAGGTCCCGGCGCAGCCGGTTAAGTTGATCTTTGTTCTCACCAACGAAGAGGAGACCACGTATGAACGCTCGAATCATCCGGCTCCTGCCGGCTGTCTGTGTGCTGTTGTGGATCGTGCCGACACTCGGAGCCGAAGACAAACCGGCGGCGAAGGGACCGGGAACTCCGGCCGCTGCGCAGGCGGAGTTGGAGCCGTGGCTCAAGCCCGACCCGGCGGCGCTGAAACGCTGGCAAGACATGCGTTTCGGCATGTTCATCCACTGGGGACCGGTCAGTCTGACCGGACACGAAATCGGCTGGTCCCGCGGCGCGCAGACGCCGATCGACCAGTACGACAATCTGTACAAGAAAGTTCAACCCCACGAAGTTCAACGCCGACGACTGGGTGGCCGTCGCCAAGGCCGCCGGCATGAAATACATGGTGCTGACCACCAAGCACCACGACGGCTTCTGTCTGTGGGACACCAAGCAGACCGATTTCAACATCATGCGCTCGCCGTTCGGCCGCGACGTGACGAAGGAACTCGCCGAAGCCTGCCGGCGCGGCGGGATCGCCTTCGGCACCTACCACTCGGTGTGCGACTGGCATCATCCCGACTTCCCGCGGACCAGTCCCGGCGGCAATGTCAAACGCGAGACATCCGACATCGCCGCCTACCGCCGCTACCTGCGGGCCCAGGTGACCGAGCTGATCACGAACTATGGTCCGCTCCACTCGATGTGGTTCGACGTGCCGCAGGAGTTCGACCGCACCGAAGGCTCGGAGAACGTCCGCCTGTGCCGCACGCTGCAGCCCGACATCCTGGTGAACAACCGGGCCGGCGGCGGCTGCGGCGACTACGGCACGCCCGAACAGCGCGTCGGCGGCTTCGACATCGAGCGTCCGTGGGAAACCTGCATGACGATCTGCCGGCAATGGTCATGGAAACCCGACGACCAGATGAAAACCCTGCCGGAGTGTCTGCAGACGCTCATTCGCACCGCCGGCGGTGACGGCAACCTGCTGTTCAACGTCGGCCCGATGGCCACGGGCGAAATCGAACCGCGGCAAATCGAGCGGCTCAAGGAGATGGGCGCGTGGCTGGCGAAATACGGCGCAGAGCATCTACGGCACGCGCGGCGGGCCTTTCAAGCCGGCCAAGCATGTGGTCTCCACCCGCCAAGGCAACACGATCTACCTGCATATTCTTCGCCTGGCCCGAAGAGCTGCTGACACTTCCCGCGCTACCGGCGAAAATCGTCAAAGCCAGCACGCTCACCGGCGGGGAGGCGACGATCAAGCAGACGGAAGCCGGCATCGAGATCACCGTGCCCAAATCCGATCGGCAGGAGATGGATACGATCGTCGCGCTGGAACTCGACAAGCCCGCGATCGACATCGCGCCGACCGCCGTCTCCAGCCTCGGCCAATCACTGGCCGAGGGGAAGAAAGCCACCGCCTCGAACGTCTACCAAAACAACAACCACTTCGCCGCCGCCATGGCGGTGGACGGCGACGACCAGACGCGTTGGGCCACCGACGCCAGCACCGGCCCGTGCTGGCTGGAAGTGGACCTGGGCAAACCCGAAACGTTCGACCGAGCGATGATCGACGAGTGCGTGGAATGGGGCGTGCGCGTTAAAGCCTTCGAGCTGCAATCCAAGGACGGCGACCAATGGAAGACGTTTCACAACGGCAAGGCCATCGGCAAGCAATTCGAAGTGAAGTTCCCTCCGGTCACCGCCCGCTTCGTTCGCCTGAACATCACCGAAGGCCAAGGCGGCCCGACGATCTTCGAGTTCCAGTTGTTCGCGCCGGCCGCGCGCAAGAACTCGCCGTGAGCCGGACTTCGTTGCGATCCTGCCGGACGCCGGCCGAGTTGGCGCATCTCGGTGGAACGAGTACATTGACAAGCATCGCGGGGCACAAGGACAACGAGATTTCCTATCCGTCAGCCTGGAGACGACGAACGAAGATCCCATGTTTACTTCCCAGACCTACACCGATCGCCGCAGCGTCCTCTTGGAGACCCTAAGGCAGGGCGGAGAACGCGGCATCCTGCTCTTCCTGGGAAACGAGGAGAGCCCCTGCAACTATGCGGATAACGGCTATCCTTACCGCCAGGACAGCACTTTTCTCTACTACTTCGGGATCGATCATCCGGGCTACGCGGCGGTGGCGGACCTCGACGAGGGCACTGTCACCGTCTTCGCGGACGAGCTGGGCATTGATGCCATCGTCTGGATGGGCCCCCAGCCCTCCGTGGCGGAACTGGCCGCCCAGGGGGGCGTGGATCAGACGGCGCCGGTCACGGCCTTGGCGGAATGCCTGGCCCGGGCCCGTTCCGCCGGACGCCGCATCCACGTGCTGCCCCCGTACCGCGCGGACAACAAGCTCCGGCTGATGGAGCTGCTCGACCGCCGGAGCGTCCCGGAAGCCAGCGTGCCCTTCATTCGCGCGGTGGTCGAGCAGCGGGCCGTGAAGTCCGCCGAGGAGCTGGAGGAGATCGAAACGGCGGTGAACCTGTCCGTGGACATGCACCTCGCCGCGATGCGCATGGTGCGGCCCGGCATGAAGGAGTCTGAGATCGCCGCCCGGGTCACGGAGATCGCCTTGGCGGGGGCGCCGGCCTGTCCTTTCCCGTCATCGCCACCATCCACGGCGAGACCCTGCACAACCACTTCCACGGGAACACGCTGAAGTCGGGCGATGTCTTCCTCCTGGATTGCGGAGCCGAGAGCCTGGGGCACTATGCCGGTGATCTCAGCAGCACGTTCCCCGTGGCTCCGGCCTTCACCAGCCGCCAGAAGGACATCTATCGCGTCGTTCTCAGCTCGCACCTCGCCGCCGTCGCCAAGGCCGCCCCCTTGGTGCCCATGCGGGAGGTGCATCGCACGGCCTGCCGCACCATCGCCGAGGGGCTGAAGGACCTGGGCCTCATGAAGGGCGACCTGGACGCCGCGGTGGAAGCGGGCGCCCACGCGCTCTTCTTCCCCTGTGGCACCGGGCACATGCTGGGGCTCGACGTGCACGACATGGAAGACCTGGGCGAGGTCTATGTCGGCTACGAGGGCCAGCCGAAGAGCACCCAATTCGGCCTCAAAAGCCTGCGTCTGGCGCGCCCGCTGAAGCCCGGCTTCGTCTTTACCGTCGAGCCCGGCGTCTACTTCATTCCCGAACTGGTGCACCGCTGGAGGGCCGAGGGCCGCTTCACCGACTTTGTCAACTACGATGCGGTAGAAGGCTGGCTAGGCGCCGGCGGGATGCGCATCGAGGAGGACGTCGCCATCACGCCCGAAGGCATCCGCATCCTTGGCAAGCGGAGGCCGCGCACCATCGAGGAAGTCGAGGCCGAGCGCAGCTAAGGTGCTTTCAGCATTCCACGACGTTCACGGCCAGGCCGCCGCGCGAGGTTTCCTTGTACTTGGTGCTCATGTCGGCGCCGGTCTGACGCATGGTGGCAATGACGCGATCGAGCGAGACGCGATGCGTGCCGTCACCGGCCAGCGCCAGCCGCGCGGCGTTGATGGCCTTGACGGCGCCCATGGCATTCCGTTCGATGCAGGGCACCTGCACCAGCCCGCCCACCGGATCACACGTCAGGCCGAGGTTGTGCTCCATGCCGATCTCGGCGGCGTTTTCCACCTGGGGCACGGAGCCGCCGAGCGCTTCCGTCAACGCCGCGGCGGCCATCGAACACGCCACGCCCACCTCGCCCTGGCAGCCCACCTCCGCGCCGGAGATCGACGCCTTGAGTTTGTACAGCAGGCCGATCGCCCCGGCGGTGAGCAGGTATCGCAGAATGCCCTCGGCGTCGGCGTTTCGCACGCGGGCCAGGTAATGCAGCACCGCGGGCACAATGCCGGACGCGCCGTTGGTGGGCGCGGTGACCACGCGGCCGCCGGCGGCGTTCTCCTCGTTCACCGCCAAGGCCCACATGCTTACCCAGTCCAAAACGGCCAACGGATCGCGCAAGTTGATTTCGGGCCGCTCGGTCAGCTGGCGGAAGATGCGCGGCGCTCGGCGGGCCACGTGCAGCGCCCCCGGCAGCGATCCTTCGGCCCGGCAGCCGCGAACCACGCATTCCTGCATGGCAAGCCAGACTCGCAGCAGCCCCGCGCGCGTCTCGCTCTCCGGTCTCCAGCAGCCTTCGTTGCGGAGCGTCATCTCGCTGACGCTCAGGCCCGATTCGCGGGCGAATCGCAGCAGGTCCTCACCGCTCTGATAGGGAAAGGGCACCGCGCGAGACGGCTCGTTCCTGCGGCCGGCCGCAAGGTCCGCTTCGCTGACGACAAATCCCCCGCCTACGCTGTAATAGACTTGCTCGGCCAGCTTCGCGTCCGCCTGGTCGCGAGCCACAAACCGCATCCCATTCGGATGCCCTGGCAACGAACTCGCCCGGTGGTAGCGGACATCCCCGCTTTCGTCAAAGGCCAGGTCACGCGTGCCGCCCAGCCGCAACGATCGCCGCGTGCGAATCTGTTCGAGCCGCCCGGGAATCGATTCGACCTGCACCCCCTCAGGCGTCTCGCCCTCGAGTCCCAGTAGCAAGGCGCGGTCCGTTCCGTGATTCTGACCGGTCAACGCCAGCGAACCGTAGAGATGCACCTCCACTCTCGCCACGCGATTCCAACAGGGCTCGCCGGCGAGCCGCTGCACAAAGCGATGCGCGGCGCGCATGGGGCCAACCGTGTGCGAACTGCTCGGCCCGATGCCGATCGTAAACATGTCCAGAACACTGATGGTCATGGGAGTCCTGGGGCAACACCACAGAAGATTGTTAGCTCATTCCCCTCGGCCCTTGCGGGTGAAAGTTCGAGAAAGCATCGTCCCTGTTGGGCTCAGCGGCACATCACCTGGAGGATGCCGCGGCAGAAATCGGGCAGGTCGTCCGGCTTGCGGCTGCTCACGAACGGGCCGTCGATCACGACCGGGGCGTCCTCCCAAATGGCTCCGGCGTTGGTCAGGTCGTCCTTGATTCCCGGCGAGCCGGTCACGCGCACGCCGCGGTAGACGCCGGCGGAGATCGAAATCCAGCCGCCATGACAAATGGCGGCCACCAACTTCTTTGCGGCCGCGAAGTCTCGAACCAACTGCAACACGGCGGGGTCGCGGCGCAAGCGGTCGGGCATGAACCCGCCCGGCACAATCAGGCCGTCGAACTGATCGGCGCGGACTTGAGAAACAGCCACATCCGAAACGCACGGATAGCCGTGCTTGGCGGCGTACTTCTGCCCCGCTTCCTGCCCCGCCATGACAACCTCCGCCCCCGCTTCGACCATCCGTAGCCGGGGATACCACAACTCGAGGTCTTCGTAAACGTCGCCCACAAACATCAGAATTCGTTTGCCCATCAGTGGTTGGTCCATCTGCCGTGTCCTTTGTCTTTTGAATCCAAACTGGTCAAAACCGACCGATGCCTGTCGCTGTCAACCATACTCCTGGGGAAGGATTCAGGGCACGCGGGTCCGCTTTGTAGATCGTCCGCATCCGCCACGCCTGGACCGATCGCACGGCCGCGTCGCCGCCCTTGGCGTACAGCGACACGTTGGGTTCGGCCCGTGCCGACGGGACCGCGAACACCGCCGCCTGCCGGTCGTTGGCGAACACCTCCACCAGGTTCTTGTCGAGGAACACTCGCAAGGTCAGATCCTCGCCCTCGGCCAGTTCGAACGGCGGTTCGGTGGTGCCCACCCGTAGCGTCTTGCGGCCGGCGCCGGCGACAATGCTCATCCCGCCCTCGCCCCGTTCGTCGCCCAGCAGCGTGATGCCGGCCTCCGGCGGCAGCGGCGCGGCGAACGTCACCTCCAGCTCCAGCGCATCGCCCACGCCTCGCCGATCGCCAGCGTCGCCCCGTCCTTCACCGTCAGGCCCTCGCGGCGTTTCGCTTCGTAGCGCAGCTTTGCCAGCTCGCGCAGCGGCCGGATCCGCAGCACCCCGTCGGCCGGCAGTTCCAGCTCGCGCGGCAACGACTGCACCCCCGTCGGATTGATCGGCATGTTCAGCAGCCAGGCCCACATCACCCGTCGCCCGTCCCGCGTCAGCACCGATTCGGGCGCAAAGAACTGGTTGCTCCCAAAGCTCAGCATGGCGTGGAACGTCGGCAGGTACTTCTCGTCCTTGAAGCCGCCCAGGTAGTAACGGGCGCCCTTGGGATGGCTGATGCACAGCAGCATCCACTTGTCGCCGATCTGGAACATGTTGCCGCACGAGATGTCCTCGTCCTTCGGGATGCCCAGATTCGACGGGTACTCCGGGTGCAGCAGGTCGCCCAGGTACGTCCAGTTCTCCAGGTCCGTCGACTTCATCAGTTGCGGGTTCTGCCCACCGCTGTAGGCGTAGTACGCGTCGTTCATCAGCCAGCAGTCGGGGTCCCAGTGGCGGATGTTCGCCGTTTGGCCGTCGGCGGTCTTGGGGACGACGGCCACGGGCTCGGTCCACGAATCGAAGGTGTCGTCGGCCGGATGTTGAATCACGTTCCGTCCGGCGCCCTGGCCGTGATAGATGATCGTCGGGCGGCCGTCCTTCGTGTAGAACCCGGTGCCGCTGAACATGCCGTGGCCGGTGGCCGGCGGCGCCAGCACGGTCTTGTGCCACTTCCAGCGCACCATGTCGTCGCTGGACACGTGGCCGAAGACAAATCCCTAGGCATTTCGGTAGATGTAGTGCAGATGCACCTGGCCCTTGTAGTCAAAAATGCAGTTCGGATCGCCCGGCATCGCCGGTCCGGGCCCCGGGTGCGCCAGGTGGAACGTCATCCAGTTGGCCGGCGGCTCGTCGGGCCACGCCGGTGTCTCGGGCTCGTAGGGTCCCGCAGGGACGGGTGGGGCGAGCGTTGAGCGTCGCCTGCTTCGCATCGGCCTCCGACCGCGCCACGACCAAGTACCCCGTTCCGTCGAGCACCAGCCGTCCGTCCTGGACCTTGGTCCCGCCCACGGCCGCGTGATGGGTAAAATGGCCGGCCCGGTCCTTCACCGCGTCACCCGTCGAAGTCCCACCACGCCAGCGGCTTGATGTCGGACGCCTCGTTCGGCCTGAGCGACTGGATCTCCGGGGGCGTCAATGCCCGCCCGTAGATGCGCGCATCTTCGATCGCCCCGGCCAGCGGTGTTCCCGTTCCCGCCCCCACGTGCCGCAGTCCGAACACGGCGATGTGGTTCTCGATATTCAGCAGGTCCACGTTCTGTGTCTTGTACGCCGCGTACGCCTCGCCGTTACGGTAGATGCGAACCTCGTCGCCTTCGTACACGATCGCGACCTGGACCAGCGCGTCGGGCTTGGCGGTCTCGACGGCATTGGCCTCCTGGTCGCCTTGCGTCCGGCGAAAGTTCTCGCTGCCGGCCATCCACTTGCCGCGTGCCCGCTCGCCGAACACGATCGCGTCGAACCGGTCGCCGCTCTGGATCGTCAGCGCGCTGCCGCCCTGCTGGGTCAGGTTCGCGGGCGAGACCCAGGCGACCAGCGTCTTGTCGGCGCTCGCCTTGTGCTGCGTGACCTCGGCACCGTCCGCGGAAAGGGCGCCGAGCAACATCACGGCGGTCGTCAGGACTGTCGCCCCAAGCTGTCGGCGGTGGGGTGACCGCGTGCGGGCGGTTCGTGCGTAGTCTGCGTTCATCATGTTTTCTCCTGTCGGGACCACGTTCATGGGTGTTTACTTTACCATACGGGAATGCGGTGGATCAGGCTATAGCTGGGGGCGCAGTTTTCCAATCCCAGGCGGTCAGGGGCACCGGATCATCCAGCAAATCGCCGTGCGGATCGTCAGTCGCTGTATCCGGCACCAGCGTCCAGCACCATTCCGTGTTCAATCGCTCAGAGGCGGCCCCTGGGTGATCAGCGTGACCTTGGCACGCGTGTTGTACCCCGCGGGGCCGTCACAGGTGAAGCTGACGGGGTTCTCGCCCGACGCCAACTTGGGCACGTCGCCCTGCGGCGTGATCCGCTGGATGATCGCCCCGCGCTCGTCATGCCAGCGGCAGTCAGCGGGGCCTTCGTACTCGATGAACTGGCCGCTCTCCAGCGTCACCGGGAACACGATCCGCTGGCCGCCGATCACCACGGTCGGGTTGCTGAGCTTGACCTTCACCACCGGCAACGCCTTGACCGGGCCGAGGAAGCACTGCACCTCCTCGTTCGGAGGCAGGTCGTTGTAGTAGATGTTGAAGCTCCCGACCCGGTTGCGGAGGATGGGACTCCGGCCCACCTCGCACGCCCCACCGTACGGCCAGACGTAGTCCTGGTGGCGCTGAGCATCACGCTCGCGCAGCAACAGCTCGTAGTAACGCCAGCCGGTGAAGTTCACGTCGACGTAGTGGTCGTCCCAGGCCGTGTAGTACTCGCGGGTGTTGTTGAGCTGGAAGTTCAGCAACTCGCCCTTGCCGTCGCCGTAGATCCACACGCCCAGCGCGCCGCACTTGCTCATGTCCAGGGGCGGGGTGAAGACCCGGCCGACTTTCGCCCAGGCTCCGCGTCGCGTGGCGGTCGCGTTCTTGGCGGTGAACGACGCGCTCACGGTCCCGACCTTCACCTGTTCGGCGGACGCGGCCAGGCCGTGCGTGACGCCCGCCGCGGCCGCCCGCGCGCTGAAGTCTTCGGGTTTGGCGAAATCCGTCACGAGCACACCCTCCGGCGCATCGTAGGGCTGGCAGGCATACAGCGCCTCGACGCGCAGCTTCGCAGGCTGAGCCGCGTACCGGTTCTGGACGGTCCAGGTACTGGTGCCGTCCGCGAGCGAGGTCACCTTGTGCGGGAGGTAGTCGGTAGGTCGGAACTGCCAGTTGCCCTTGTCATCCTGGGCCAAGCGGAACTGCTCTTTCGGTGTGCGCAGCCGGGCTTTGACGTCCTCGGTGAAGTACCGATCCAGCCGCAGCCGCTCATAGCGGCCCAACATGGTCAGGTACTCGTTCTGCCGCGCGTTGGGCGGGGTCTGGCCGGCGGTGACGCCCTGCAGCGACATGGACCAGTCCCAGCCGAGGCACTTGCCGCAGAAGTACTCCATGTCCTCCGGGAACATGCCGGCGTGGTCGGCGGAGGGCCCGGTGATGACCCACCAGCCCATGTGCCCGGGCAGCAGCTCGCTGGCGCTGTGACGCTGCAGCCCCTCGCAGTGCA
This sequence comes from uncultured Gammaproteobacteria bacterium, assembly GCA_963719395.1. GTDB lineage: Bacteria > Pseudomonadota > Gammaproteobacteria > Competibacterales > Competibacteraceae > Contendibacter. Next base: position 117,388 of record CAVRCC010000037.1, read on the forward strand.
AGTCGGTGAACCGGTTGAAGCCGTACACCGGATGATCCCACGCCCCGACGCGCGAGTGGAACGGCCAGGCGCCCCACGAGCCGGAACTGGACTCGACCAGCACCCGCCCCTGGAGCTTGGTGAAGATCGCCCGTTTCATCGTCGCCACGGCGTGCGCGGTTCGCATCCCCTCGGAGCCGTCCAGGTAGATCATGTCACAGCCGCAGGTGTTGAAGGCCTTGGCGATGCAGTCGGCCAGTTCGTCCACCAGCGTGCTGTCCTCGTCCGGGATGTACGTGCAGTAGGTCGCGACCAGATGCTGAGCCGTCGCGCCCTGGTCGTGGGCCGACCGCTTGGTGCCCCATTGCCCGCGCGTGCAGCCGGTGAAACCGTACGGGGGCTCTTGGGAGATGCCCGTGTAGGCGACGATCTCGTCGCCGATCTGGAGCGTGTTGCCCGTGCTCATGTCGCTCCAAAAGGTCTCGAGGCCCTCGGGACGCTCGAGCGTGGGGATGACCTTGTCGTCGGCTCCCACCGCTGCGGCGAGCGTGAAACGTCGCGTCCTTCGCGAGACGCTTGTCCGGGACGGGGCTCACCCAGGGGTCGTCCACCTGGATGCCGCCCGTCAGCGTGTGCATGCCGACCTTGAGGCCGGCGGCGTGCAGCTTGTCGGTCACCTGCTTCAGGCCGGCCAGGCCGTGCGGGAACAGGCCGGGGTTGGGCTCGTAGTGGCCCAGCCTGTGCCACCAGGGGCAGAGGTGGATCTCCGCGAAGCCGCCGCGACGCCCCAACTCGATCCACTCGTCCACGTTGCTCTCGGACACGGTGGCGAACAGGTACGAGCCGCGGTTCTCCTCGGCGTCCAGCGCGAACGGCCCGCCCAGCGGCGACCAGGGCAGTCCCTCGGCCCGCACGACCTCCTGGAGCACTTCTCGCACCTCGCGTGTCGGGCACCCGGCCAACGCGATCTTGGCCCCCGGCAGGCCGTAACGCCGCACGCACTTCGGCGAGAACGCCGGGTACGTTCCCCCGCCATGCCGACCTCCACCTGCAGGTTCAGAGGCACGACCGCCGCGGCGAACTCACCATCGGAAGCCCACGCCACCGAGGCGCTCATGTCCTTCGCGAGATCCACCGCGAGGCCCCCGATCACCGCCTCGTCGACATCCGGGTCGCTCACGGCGGCCAACTCGAAGACGAAGTAGCGCTGCTTGACGCTGACCTTGACCTGGGCCGTGACACCGCTCTTGCCGAAGGCGAAGGTGAGCTTGCCGCCGTCGTCGGTGCAGGCGGATGGCCGGTACGTCACGCCGCCTTTCCTGATCGTGGCAAAATACGCCTGGCACTGGGGCGCAATGGTTCTTGCCGGTGGCCTTGTCCACCAGGCCGATGACCCGTCCGCGGGCGTCGAGCAGGAGGCGGGTCAGGTCGTTGTCGAGGGTCACCGCGGGCACCGCGGCCTTGGCCGGGATCTTCTCGTAAGCCGGCTCGCCAGCGCCTGCCGGCCCCCGTCCGGCCGCGGTCCGCTGGAAGTCCGCGAGCACTTCCTCCGGCGGTGAGCGCCCGGTTGTAGAGCTTCACTTCATCAATCAAGCCGTGATGGCAGGTCTGGGGATTGCCCCAGGTCCCGATCTGCAGATCACCCGAGAACCCAATGGGGTAGTCCCAGGCCGCGGTGGCCACGGCTTTCCCGTTGACATACGTCTGGACATGCGGACGCTTGAACGTCGCTGCCAGGTGGTACCACTGGCCCGGGGTGAACTGCACGAAGCTGGCGGAGGTCTCCGCCCAGTCCTTGCCCACTTGCAGGGGCACCTTGCCCGGCTTGCCCAGCCGGAAGCTGCATCCGTTGTCGGCGACGAAGAACAGGAATCCCCCGGGGCACCAGGTTCCACCGGTGATGATGTTGGGATACCGTCCGCCCTGCTCCCAGTACACCCAGGCCTCGGCCGTGAGTTCAGGGGATGCGTCCAGCCGAGGCGATTCCGGGGATGGTGACGTACGCGTCGCGGCCTCCGAAGTGCAGGGCGGTGCCGAACTTGCCCTTCACCCAGTCGGCGCCGCGGATCTCCCCGTCGTTCCCGTGACCCGAGCTGTCGCCGGCCACATCGCCGCCGCCCTCATCGAAACGCCAGTCGCCCAGCAGGGTCTTGTCCGCCTGCTCCGCCTCAGCAGCCATTGCCGACTCCTGGGAAGCAACCGTCTGCACGCGAAGCGGATCTCAGCGGCGTTACGCATGGCGACTTGAGCCCCAACGTGGAGCAACCGTTTGCTCCCACAGTGCCGCCCAAGCAGTTGCAGCGGTTGCGGGAAACCTGCGTGCAGGAGGGGCCGTGAGATTTCGGACTCTCCCACACCTAATGGGCCGCACTAAAAGTTTGCAGGACTCCGATGAGGATCATGTTGTCCGGAGCTGTGAGTTTCGCCGACTGCCTTGGAAGCCGAGTCCCAGGCGGCGGGTCAGCGGGCGTGAGCCGCCATTGACCTGATAGACGTGGCCGATGAACTGCGGCGGCGCCTCCGCGAATTAGCCAAGGCAAAAGGTGCAAAGACATCGGAAATCGTTCTCCCATTCGAGGTACCGTGCGGCGGAGTATTGCGTCGGCCCTCGTTTGCCCGCTACAATTGGGACAGGTTGATCGGAAGGGGCAGGCTCACCTTGTCTGAGGGAGTCCCCCGCCACCGTGGTCGACATTCGCTTTACCGAATCGGCCAGCGACGGAGTCGAGGCAAACCTGAATATCCGCGGACTCTGACCAGTGGCGGCGTTTGCCCTCGTCCAGGCGTCTGCCGCGAAGTGGTTTGCCACGCTCGCCGCCAGCGGTTTCCGGCGACAAGATGCCCCAAGGAGGCCAACTAGTGCCGTACAATTCCATGAGACGTGGCAACCAAGATCGACATCGAACTGGGTGCCTGAATTTTGCTGCTAGAGGTTCCTCGGCAACCCGCTTTTGCTGACCGGTTTCCAGTTTACAGGAATCCCTCTTTTCCGTGCTCGGAAGGCACCTCCGTCCCTTCGTTCCCTTGCTTACCCAAACCAGATGGTTCCCAGTGTTGCTGGACGATGTCCCGAGCGACGTAGAATGGTACGTCCTGACACCTATCAAACAAGTGCGCGAGAACGTCTCACCTGACAGCAGCCACGATGGCAACCTCGATCCAAGACTGGCAGAAATCAACGAGCGTATTCGAGAGAATTTTCGACGGAATCCTCCGCCACCGACGTTCCGTAGCACCACTTCTGCCGGCCAACGCTACCCCGTTCGGCGATGTCGTCGGAGTCTTCGGGAGTGGACCAGGCAACCCTCGGGAAGAATCGCGCTCCTCCGTCCTTGCGGACCTTCCAACTCAGGGCAGATTCATCCCCCGATTCCCTTCGAGCGGCGATTTGCCTTCCCGAGCGAGAACTGGCTGACGAGGGAATCCCGATCGTCACCCAAGAACATCGTGGCTGAGCTCCTCGCAGGGTATCGAGGCTCTGGCAAAGAGACTTTGGGCCAAGGATTTCCCTACCGACCGGAACAACCGTCGTGGTTTGGTAACCGTCCTGGAAGAGAAGCGACGCTCCGGGGATGAGTTGGAGAAAAGATTTGCGGCGGTCGCAAGGACGCTCTACACCACGTATCGCAATCCCATTTGCCACGATTTCGACGCCTACAA
>CAVRCC010000038.1:0-90462 GCA_963719395.1 uncultured Gammaproteobacteria bacterium
ACCTGTGGCGTGAACACCGTCGTGCTGCCCTGCGCGGCGGTCAGGGCGCGTTGCCGGGCGCTGAAACCCGGCTGGGCGAAGCGGTCGCGCCAGCCCAGGTTATCCCAGTAATCCACATGAAAGGCCAATGGCGCCACCCGGCCGCGCAACGTCGGTTCCGCCGCCAGCTCTGTCAGCCAGCGGTCGGCCGGCGGACAACTGTTGCACCCTTCGGATGTGTACAACTCGATCAGGGCAACTTGCGTCGATCCGCTTTGCACCCGACAGCTTGCGGCTGAGGCCAGCATGGGTAACAGTCCCCCCATAGCCAGACTCAATACCAGGGGCGCCCATTTACCATCGCGCCATCGTCTTGCATTCCCGATCATCCCCCTCATGCTTCGCCCCGCGCCGTTCGCGAATAAGGAATCATGGCGGGCCGTAGAACCCGCCGCCAGCCTGTCCTGTTTACCGGACAGGTCCTGTTATCGGTTTCGGCCCCTGGAGAAACTCGTCGTCCATCGGTGCCGAAACGCCATGATCGGCGACGGATATCGCATTTTTATCACGGAGCAAGCACGATGAGCGGCCAGTACCACCCCGCGATCCTACTTCTACTTTGTCAGATTACCGAACCGACCTACTCGTTAAGCTGCTGCCTACGGTAGGCGGAGTTGGTTGCGCTTTGGCGTTTGCGATGGCGGAGTTCCATCTGTCGGAGGACCTCGGCCAAGGTGATATCCCGGCGGGGCAGGAAGTGGTTCAGCAAGGCTCGGATATCGGTGCCACTCAACAACGGTCGGGTCTGCTGATGGAGCAGCCGTTCCTCCAAGGTAAACAGCATCGCCATCATCACCAGGGCCATGTGATGGTGCCAGCCGCGCCACCCCCGGACTTGGTAATCCCCCAGCCCCACGTCCTGTTTGCCCTGCTGCAAGGCGCGCTCGATCCAATAGCGCTGCCCTTGCATGAAGGCCAGCCGGGGGGCCGGCGTGCTGGCCGGGGCGTTGCTGAGGCTGTACTTGATCTCGGTCGGGGTGTCCACTTCCCGACGAACGATCAGATGCCACAGCCGCGCCTGGGGTTCGTCGCCATCCCACAGCCAGACCCGGCGATGCAGGATCTCCACCTGCAACCGGCCTTTGGCGCCGTCGCGCAAAGTCACTCGCTGCCAGGCCTCGGCGGGTTGCTGTTGCGCCCACCGGTCGACCCGGATCGCCGGCGTTTGCGCCTGGCGGCGGGTCGGGGGACGACCGTGCGGCCTCGCCGGCGGGGGGATGACCGGCCGAGGATCGTCCAGGTAGATCCGCTGGTCTTTGTGAACATCCCCGACGAAGCGCTCGCCGCGGTCGTCGAGCGTCCGCAGCAACGCCGGATCGCTGCCATACAGACCATCGAAGCCCACCCAGGCAAAGCCGATCCCCTGCTGGCGCGCGTGGGCGATCATCTCCAGAGCCAAGTCGTGCTTGCGCTGGAACCCGCAGTGCGAGGCCGGTATCCCCGCCGCCTGACCGCGTTTCGGGTCTTGGGTCCACGCTTCCGGGAGGAAGAGTCGTTCATCGATCAGCGTGGCTTTCGTCCCGCAGCCCAGCGCCGCAAACACCCCGACCTGACAATTCTCCACCTTGCCCAACTGGCCGCACCATTGCCGCCCCACCCCCACCGAATGCCGCCCTTTCTTCGGGAACCCGCTCTCGTCGATGATCAAACTGCTGTCGGCTTGCCCCCCCAACAGCCGGTTGGCGTCCTGCGCCACCTGGTCCAGCACCGCCCGTTCCGCCCACGCCGACTCGCTCACCATGTGCTGGAGCGCTTGATGATCGGCCTCCGGGATGACTTCCTCCATCCGTTCCATATTCTTGGTCTCCGCCTGGAGCAACCCGCGGAGGTAATGCCATGCGGCGGTTTCTACCGTTCGGGTCTGCCGGCGGAAATGACCACCAAACCGATCACAAAAGCGAACAAACCGCTGGCCAATTCCCGCCAGCAGGCCCCCGTCGTCGTTAGCAGTAACTTTTTTTTAATGACTTGTTGATCTGTACCAATCATGTTTCACCTTGAGCTGCCTTGTATCTTGATATAATTTACACTATTCTTGACCATTAATATAAAAATCAATTAGATAAATCTGACAAAGTAGAATTAAAATATTTTCTTGGCTATAGAGCCTTTTGCAAAATTATTCTGCTGCATCCTTAAAATGGAGGCTTTACCTGATTTTATGCTTAGAAAGCGTGTTTAAACCAGGTTTTTCTAAATTTTTATGTCGGTAAAATCAAGATAATTAGCTTAAGGGCTCATTTTAGGCATACCTCACCGTTAGCCTAGGTTTTCTACCTAAGCCTCTTCTTGTTCAATACCCATTTTAAAGTTGAACGGCTAATTCAGCAAGCGCAACAACTGTTCGGCCGCAATCACCAAAATTCCATACATCAAATGCGCGTACACCTTCGTAGCACCACGGACCCGCACATGACGCCCTCCATGATTATCTTTCAAATCACTATTCGTACGTTCTACTCCAGTACGGGCTTTGTAACGTTCCGCTTCATGAGGCAAAAACTCAATCTTTTCACCACGGCGTGGATTGTGATCAATCAGTGGGACATGTCCTAATTGACGCGATGCTTCGCGGATAATCCCACTACAATAACCGCTATCGGCAAGATCATATAATGAGGTTACTCGCTGATCGCATAGGTTCATTAAGGGTAAAGCGACTTGGCTGTCGTGAGTGGAAGCCGAACTCAGGATCGCCGCGATCGGAATATCACCATCTGCTGTACTAATATGCAGTTTGTAACCTACCCAACTTTCCGTATGACCTTGACTGTTTTTCTTGGATCCCACATCACAGGCTTTCGGAATGCCCGCTAGCATCTCCTCCAGTGTTTGGTGTTGCTGCTTTTCTAAAACTGTTTCTGGTTGCGGTGGGCGTTCCTCCCCTTTACAAGGACGTCCTCGCCGCCGTTTCACTTTCGGCTCCGGTTTCGGCTTGGCGATGGGTTTTTCACGCGCTTCAATTTTGGTCGCATCATGGAGTAGATGACCGATAATCTGATCCCCTAACTCACGATTTATTAATAGGTTATGCGCCGTATCGGGTAAATTCAACTCGGCGAACTCCGCAAAGGCCCGTGAAAAAGTCCACGCACCGGGAACCTCAAAGACGCTCTGAAACCCACAGATTCGGCGTAAGCTAAGATCGCTCTGGAGTCGGTCAATGAGCGCTTCTGTGGTCGGTATATCGAGAACCGCTTTGGCAACAAACGCGCGGGCAATTGGCGACCGATACTCGGCAGGTCGCCCAACGAGTCCTTGACTGCTCGGCACAAACCGTTCAATATTAACAAATTCCAGAACCCGGACAACATCAATGAGCTTCGGCGTCAATATCAGAGGATCTTCTTGTTGCCAGTCCCATAAGTCCTCCTGAAAATTCGTCATGAATTGCGAAAGTCGCGAGTTCAGTATAAGATTCATGGTGGTGATCTTTTCAGAAAATTTGAATGTCCTTATATTACATAATCTTATTCAATAAGGCTACTTTTTTATCTTCAGATTCGCCGAAAAAATTCTGCACTTTTTGTAATTTTCAATAGGGGTATTCCTTTGGCTCCAGTGGCCACTATATCTTGTAGTTCTTGGGTTTCGGCCCTCTTACGTGTTTTACCAATGCGGTGTACGGAACTGGCTCAATGGCTACGGCTTGCTGAATCAGCCGGTAGAAAAGTTTGCCGCGATATCGCGATGTCCTGCGGTTGAACCGAAACGTGTATTCATCGAGGTAATAGTCCAGATGCGCGTGACTGACCGCACCCTGATGAGTACCCAGTAGCCATCGCTGGAGGAGAGCGGCCACGCGGTTGCAGCGAGGCAGCAGATTATCACCGACCTCCGCGTTCTTTCGCACAATCTCACGCACGTAACCCAAATGATCCAGGTTATTGTACCCACCCAATAGTGTTCGGCACACTTATTGGATAGACAAAATGATGTCTCGATGTTCATCAGTCATTGGATGAAGTAATAAATTTTTAATACAGATTAACCAGTGAATAGAAATTTTCCACAATTTTTTCAATTTAGATCCAAGAAAAGAAACCAAACTATATTCTACTGGCAATCGAGAACTTCCTGTTTTCCGTAAATGATCTTCTTTCTTTGAAGAGGAATCTTTTAAAACTCGCAGGGCTTCTTTTTGGCTTTCTTGCTCTTTAACAAGCGTTTGCTTAAAGTAAATTAAAAGAACGTAAACAATTAAATAAATGTAAAATTGAATTTTGACTCCATTCGGTTCGTGGTTCCACAAATGGAGAGCATCCAGTGTTCGCTTTATACACCTGAAAAATAACTCTACTTGCCAGCGATAAGCATAAAGAATAATGATCTCACTGGTCTTTAAATCCAAACGATTTGTAGTAATTCGATACCATTCACCAAAAACATAAAAACAAACTAAACGATAAGTCACTTTCGATTTATCACCTGAAAAAATAACGAGCGCATCGGTGACTTCTGAAAGGTAAAAGTTCCATGATTCGGGAATATTCACCTCCAGTACCGTTTGAATAGATGCTCGCATATTGTAGCGAATACGAGTAATAAAAAACGCTTGCTTTTCCGTAACTTGTTGAAAAATATCAAAAGCAAGATAACCCCGGTCCGTGATATAGGTCACCCCGGCTTCCAGCAATTCCATGAACACTTTTCGCTCGGAATAATTCGCTTCACTACTCATAAATTGTACAGGAATCATGCGATTAAGTTCATAAGCTAAATGCATCTTCAAGGCTTGGCACTTGGAAGTATATTGGGCCCATTCCATGTTTTTAAATGCAGGAAATAACGAACCATCAAACAATATGAAACGCCCTAATGTTCTTATCTCAGGAATATCTTTAATCTCAATGATTTCTATTAATTTAGCAAAAATACGCTGAAATACCTCTGGCTTATACCGTGAAAATGCTTCCGAATACATCGATGGCGATGCTAAAACAAAACCGAGCTTTTTTAAATCAGGATTTGTTTTTATTTCTGTGATTAGCAAACGAATCGATTGGGTTTTATTAATCACTGCATAAATCAGACTCACCATAAAATAGTACAGTGATAGCTTGTAAAACTTCTCATCATTTTTTAAGCGATTCTGTTCTTCCTTAATTAATAGAATCACAGGTTCAATAATCTTTTCAAAAGTCAGCATAGTTTCATTTCATCAGATGGTACTGCCCACCCAGGTGACTCGCTTCCTCTACCCCCCAGTCGTCGCTGGATTAAACTAGAGTCCCGAGGCAGGCAGTGAATTGTGATTTCACATAACAACTTGATTACAAATTGGAAAATTATATCCCAAAGTTAATGGCAATTGCTATGCCGAACACTATTGGTACCCACCCCAACCGTCGGTCCGAACGATGCTACCCGGTTCCACGGTTTCCTGAACCGCCGGTTCCAAGCTGGCCCCCGAAGCGTCCTTGACTCGCCGAAGCCGAATGCGCCCGATCCGCTCGCCGTCCACCTGGGCTGCGATGAGCACCAGGGCCTTACCCGCAGCGCCACGCCCGCGTTTTCCAGGCTTTTCTCCGCCAATATAGATTTCATCCACTTCGACCACACCCGCCAGCCGATCACGGCCTGGTCTCACCATAGCCCTACGCAGCTTATGCAGCCAGGTCCACGCCGTTTTATAGCTGCCCAGCCCCAAGATGCGTTGCAGCCCTTTCGCGCTGGCTCCGTTCTTCTGGCTGGTTACCCACCAGATCGCCCGAAACCACGTCACCAGAGACGAGCGCGATCCCGCAAAAATGGTCCCCGCCTTGACCGACATCTGATACTGGCACCGCGCGCAGTTGAACAGCGCTCTTTTCGTTGTCCAATATTGCGTACCGCCGCAGCGTGGACAGACAAACCCCTCGGGCCAGCGCAACTGAAAAAGATAGTGCGCACACGCCTCTTCGGTAGCAAATTCCCGTTCGAGCTCTGCCAGGGTTTTCGGATATTCTTCCATGCTTCAGGATACTACATATAGTGGCCACTGGAGCCAACGGAATACCCCTATTTTGCAATTACCTCTATATGAAATATTATGTAGACCCTACCACCACCAGGGAGAAATCGATATGGCATCCGCGCGCCCCATGCTAAACGGGCTTTCAGAGATCTTGACGTTTTTCCGCCAGAACGAGACGCCGATTTATTTTATCTCGCCCATGCCGTTTAACCTGCTGGGCATCGACCGCTGGGTCAACAAGTTCCAATACATCAATTACTTCGATTCCTTCGACGGCCATCACCCGAATGTATTCGTACCGAGCGAGACCGGCCCCCGCGAATTCTGGTCGATGGAGGAAATGAGCAACCATTTGCTGGGCCATAAGGAAGTCATCGACCACATTCGCCGCCAGGGTTCCGCCGGCAAACTGCTGTTCATCATGTTCGACGAGGAAACCGAGGAACTGGCGCGCGATTTGGGATTGGACATCGCGCTGCCGCCGGCGGCCCTGCGCAAATGGATCGACTCGAAGATCGTGACGACCCGGCTCGGAAACGAGGCCGGCGCCGCCAGCGTGCCCAATGTATTAGGCCGCGCCAACAACTATGCCGAACTGCGCGCGCTCGCCGCCAATGCCGGGTTGGGCGATGATCTAGTGCTGCAATTGCCTTACGGCGACTCCGGCCGGACCACGTTCTTCATCCGCACCGAGGAGGACTGGGATAAACACAAGAAGAAGCTGGTCGGCGAAGAACTCAAGGTCATGAGGCGGATCAACCACATGCCGGGCACGTTGGAAGCCTGCGTGACGCGCCACGGCACCCTGGTCGGGCCGCTGATGACCGATTTGACCGGCTATCCCGAACTCACCCCGTACAAGGGCGGTTGGTGCGGCAATGACGTTTTTCCCACTGCGATCTCGGAGAGCAGCCGTAAGCGCATCAGAACCATGGTCCAGGCTCTGGGCAACCGCTTGCGCCAGGAAGGTTACAAGGGGGTGTTCTGCGTCGATTTTCTCCTCGACACCGACAGCGGCGAAGCCTATTTGGGCGAAATCAATCCGCGCATCAGCGGCGCCTCCCCACCCACCAACCTCATCACCTCGGCTTATGGCGCCGTGCCGCTGTTCCTGTTCCACCTGCTCGAATTCCTGGATATCGATTACGCGGTCGATCTCGACGCTATCCAGTCCCGCTGGCAGGATTTCGAGACTTGGAGCCAACTGATCCTGAAACAAACCGAGGACAAGGTGGAACTGATCACCAAGGCGCCACCTTCCGGCATCTGGCGACTGAATGACGACGGCCAGTTGAGTTTCGCGCGCCGCGACACCGATTGGACCAGCGTGAAAGCCGAGAATGAGGCTTTTTACATGCGCGTCTACGGCCCCGCCGAGTATCGCTATCACGGCTGCGACATGGGCATACTGGTTACCCGCGGGCGGATGCAAACCGACGACCGCCGCCTCATGGACCGCGCCCGCACCTGGGCCAGCGGTATTATCGAGCAGTTCGAGGGGGCGCCGCCGGCGCCGGAATTTCCCGTCACGCCCCCGGAACCGCTTGGCTCGAAGATGTTTTAGAACCTGTAGCTCCCTCTCCCGCTGGGAGAGGGTTGGGGTGAGGGCGATTGATCTGACTTCCACCACCGTATCCAAATCCTCCGCCGCGACCGCGTTCCTGTCAGCGAGAATCAGATCTCTGCATGGATCGCTCCCGGTTCGCCCCTCTCACCCCGCCTTCTTCGGCTCAAGGCGGAGAGGAGGGTCGGCAGCCGTGGCCTTCGGTCCAGACCGATCCCAGTCTTTCCCACGGCACCTGGCCGGTGCGTTCCCAATCTTCCAGAAAAGACTGCACGAAGTGCGCGGGAGCGGGGTTGCCGGTGGTGTCCAAGGCTTCCCGCACCGTGTCGAGCACCGGTTTCAACAAGCCGAACCAGCGGGCCTGGTCGAACTCCGGCCCCGTCCACACCGCCTCATCGCCCGCCTGGCCCGCGTAGCGAGCGGTCTGTGGCGCATACCGCACTCGCCGCCGGCCTTCCTGGAAGTTGGCAAAGGTTTGCGTCCATACACCCTGGGGCCAGTGAAATTCGGCCTGCCCCAGCGCGGGGCGGTAGACGGCCGTGTACAGGGTGCCGAAACCGTTGCGGTAATCGGTGCTGTAGAGCGGCGCGCGCAAAAACGCAGCGATCAGCGAGGGTTCGGTGAGACCGGCATCGGCGAGCCGTTCGAGCAAACTACGCTCTCGTTCCAGCGTTCGGGAAAACCGGGCTTGCTCCGGCCATTCGATAGTCTCCTGATGGTTGGTCGCGACCGGCTTGCGCGTCACGTGCGCGGGCCGGTCGGGAGCGACCATCACCGTCGCGTAGCGGCCTTCCTTATCTAACACCGTGATGTTGTAAGCCATATGGGACGGTATGCGGCGTAACACCTCGATGGCGTCGGCGGTGGTTTCGCAAAACTCCAGGATGTAGCGGAGAATTACCGGAATTCCAAAGCCGTCGCCGACCACCTTGCGCCCGCCGAAAGCCAGGGACAGCGCCAGGCCCGCGTCGTTGATCCCATCCGCCGCGCCCCACAGGCATTCGTTGGTGGCGATGACTCGCCGCCCATGCCAGGCGGAATGCAGGATGATGCCCTCGTTGAGCGCCGGATCGAGGTCGTAGTTGCGGATCAGCAGGGAGCCTTCCGGCCTCGACCAGACCGCCTGCGAGCAACTGATGAGATACGCCGGTGGGCGATAAAAGGAGAGCACTTGGGCGGCCAGGTCGTCGCCGCCCGCCAGTTCGACCAGACGTTCGTAGGTCGATACCAGTTCCGGCATGAACCGTCGCAACTGCCGCCTGGACATGGCCAGCGAAGGCCGCTTGTGGTCGCGCCGCGCCAGAAACCATGCCTTATAATCCGGCCAATTACGGTCGAACAACGCTTGCCACCTGGAGCCAGGCTTCGTTTCCGCCACTGCCTCGAATACCATCTGCATGGGCAATGCCTCCGCTGTTGGAAAGCGTCTTCGTTAGGGACCACGATCCCGGGTTGCCAGCCGTTGGGTTACCTCGGTACGGGTCTGGCCTACATCATGGGACATGATGTTAATTGGATCAAATCAAAATAGCAACATCATGATGCAAGATATCAATATCAGCGTCGGTGGAGTCAATGTCTCGATCCGACAATCGGATCTGGTTGACCTTTGCCAGGCCGAACGAGTTTCCGGTCAGGTGTTGGTGTACCGCGTGCTGCGCAGTCAACTGGGTGGGGGCTTCGGCGACCCTTACAAACATCCCTACGCCTGGGCTGTCATCGTGCAGGTGGATGGCCGTCCAGCGCGCGTCATCAACGCCCGCGGCGCGGGCCGGGAGTGGAACAGCCTGGATCGTCTGGAACGCTGGCTACGGGAACAGGGATTTCGCTATTGGTGCGTGCGCAACGATCTGGAGCCCGTCGATTGAGAGCGGATTCATGCGCCAAGCGCCCCAGGTGTTGGGGGTGCCGCGTCAGGTTAGGGAGGGGGGATAAGCTGTTGAATTAAAACTCTCTTCCACTCCCCGAACCCCTCACCCGCTTGCGGGTGAGGGGAGCGAACGGTCGCGCTGGGGCGACCGGGTTCAAAAGTTAATAACGGCGTGCTTGTTATGGAAACCGTTATTTCACCGCGCGGTTGTCGACCAGATCGGTGACCACGTTCGGATCGGCCAGCGTCGAGGTATCGCCCAATTGATCCACCTCATTGGCGGCGATCTTGCGCAGGATGCGGCGCATGATCTTGCCGGAGCGGGTCTTGGGCAGGCCAGGCGCCCATTGCAACGCATCCGGCGAGGCGATCGGGCCGATTTCCTTGCGGACGTGGGCGATCAGTTCCTTCCGCAATGCCTCGGTCGGTTCGATGCCGACCTTCAGCGTGACGTAGGCGTAGATGCCCTGACCCTTGATGTCGTGCGGGAAGCCGACCACGGCGGCCTCGGCGACCGCCGGGTGCAGCACCAGGGCCGATTCGACTTCGGCGGTGCCCATGCGGTGGCCGGAGACGTTGATCACGTCGTCCACCCGACCGGTGATCCACCAGTAGCCGTCCTGATCGCGCCGGGCGCCGTCGCCGGTGAAATACAGCCCTTTGTACATCGCGAAGTAGGTGTCGATGAACCGCTGGTGGTCGCCGTACACGGTGCGCATGATCCCCGGCCAAGGCCGGGTGATGACCAGGTTGCCGTCGGTGGCGCCCTCCAGGAACTGGCCTTCGGCATCCACCAAGGCCGGGCAGACGCCGAAGAACGGCCGCGTGGCGGAACCGGGCTTCAGCTCCGTCGCGCCGGGCAGCGGGGTGATCAGGATGCCGCCGGTTTCGGTCTGCCACCAGGTATCCACGATCGGGCAGCGCCCGTCGCCGACGTTGTGGTAGTACCACTCCCAGGCTTCGGGATTGATCGGCTCGCCCACCGACCCCAGCAAGCGCAGGCTCTTGCGGGAAGTCCGCTTGACCGGCTCTTCACCTTCGCGCATCAGCGAACGGATCGCGGTCGGGGCGGTGTAGAAGATGTTGACCTGATGCTTGTCCACCACTTCCCAGAACCGGCTGACGTTCGGGATAGGTCGGGATGCCTTCGAACATCAGGGTGGTGGCGCCGTTGGCCAGCGGACCGTAGACGATATAGGAATGGCCGGTCACCCAGCCCACGTCGGCGGTGCACCAGTAAATGTCGCCGTCGTGATAATCGAAGATGTATTTGTGGGTGATCGCCGTGTGCAGCAGATAGCCACCGGTGGTGTGCAGCACGCCCTTGGGCTTGCCAGTGGAGCCGGAGGTATAGAGGATGAACAGCGGATCCTCGGCGTCCATGTGTTCCGGCGGGCAGTCGGCCGAGGCCTGAGCCATCAGCTCGTGATACCACACGTCGCGGCCTTCGACCCAGGCGACGTTGCCGCCGGTGCGCTTGACCACGACGGTCTTCTGCACGCTCGGCGTACTGAGCAGCGCTTTATCGATGTTGGCCTTCATCGGCACTTTGCGCCCGCCGCGCAGCCCCTCGTCGGAAGTGATGACCAGGTTGCAGGTGGCGTCGAGAATGCGATCCTTCAGCGAGTCCGGCGAGAAACCGCCGAACACGATCGAATGGATGGCGCCGATGCGGGTGCAGGCCAGCATGGCGACTGCGGTTTCGGGAATCATCGGCATATAAATGCAGATGCGATCCCCTTTCTTGACGCCCAGGCCCTTCAGCACGTTAGCGAACTTGCAGACGTCTTCATGCAGTTGCTTGTAGGTGACCTTCTTGTCCTCGGCGGGGTTGTCGCCTTCCCAGATGATGGCGACCTGATCGCCGCGAGCGGCTAGATGGCGATCCAGGCAGTTGTAGCTGACGTTGAGCTTGGCGCCCTCGAACCAGCGGATGTGGCCCTTGGTGAAATCCCAGTCCAGAACCTTGTCCCAGGGTTTGAACCAAGTCACGAACTGGTTGGCCTGCTCCGCCCAGAAACCCTCGGGATCATCGACCGAGCGCTGGTACATGGCTAGGTATTGATCGTTGTTGATCCAGGCGTGGGCGGCAACAGCAGCCGGAACAGGATAGATTTTGCTGTCAGACATTATCGTGGTTCTCCTTTGGCGGTGGTGGTAGTGGTAAGCGTGACGAGTTCGGCGCGGGCTGCCATGGGGATTGCAGGTCATGCCCGAGGCGAGAATTTATTATTTCTAGTCCATGGCCTTGGCATTGTCTACAGGCTCGGCGTTTTGAGTCAATCCATCCAAGCCGGCCGTGCGGATCTGCGGGCTTTGCCACGGGCGGGCCGGAATTCCCGGCACCCGGTCCAGCCGCCAGTGGGCGCGGGCCCAGGCCAGAATCACCGCAGGCGGTTCCCGCCGCAAATCCGCGGGCGGGGCTTGCCCCAGGAAACACAGGGCGGCCCACAGCTCGGGACCAGGATGATGCTCGTCCAGCGGCGGCGCGCCGGTCTGCTTGCTTAGCTTGTTGCCGCGCACATCCACCGCCACCGGCAGATGCGCGTATTCGGGCGTGCGCAGCCCCAGCCATCGTTGTAGATAAATCTGCCGGGGGGTGGAATCGAGCAGGTCGCTGCCACGCACCACCTGAGTGACGCCCTGCGCGGCGTCGTCTACCACCACCGCGAGTTGATAGGTGAACAGGCCATCGGCGCGGCGGATCACGAAATCGCCGACCTCGCTCGCCAAACGCTGGCGATATTCGCCTTGAACGGCATCGCGAAACGCCAGGGGCGCGTCGGTCGTGCGCAGCCGGATGGCATGAGGGCGGGCCGGCTGGCGGACGCCGGCGCGGCAATAACCGGGATAGATCGGACCGCCGTCGCGGCCGCGCGGGCAGGACGCCAGGTCGCGCCGGCTGCACGTGCAGGGATAAGCCAGCCCGGCGCTCGACAAGTGTTCCAACGCCGCTTGGTACGATGCGGTCTGCTGGCTTTGATAGACCACCGGCCCGTTCCAATGCAGCTCGCACCGCTCCAAAGCGCGCAATATGGCATCCGCCGCACCCGGCGCCGTGCGTGGGAGGTCCACGTCTTCGATGCGAACCAGCCACTCGCCACCCCGGCCGCGCGCTTCCAGAAAGCTGCCCAGCGCGGCGATCAGCGAGCCAAAGTGCAACGGTCCCGTGGGGGAGGGCGCGAAACGACCGCGCACCGCGCGCTGGACCGGCGCGCGATCCGGTGCGGAGCAAGCCGCCACCATGGCGCAAGCGAGGCGGCGCGGCGTTCGATCCAGCGGTCAACCGCCCTGTTTTTCGCGAATTTCTTCCAGCATCTTGCAGTCGATGCACAACGTGGCGGTCGGACGAGCCTGCATCCGCGGCAGCCCGATCTCCACGCCGCAGGCTTCGCAATAGCCGTAGTCGCCGCTGTCGATCTGGGCCAGGGACTCGTTGATCTTCTTGAGCAGCTTGCGCTCCCGATCGCGGGTGCGCAGTTCCAAACTGAATTCTTCCTCCTGGGTGGCACGGTCGTTGGGGTCGGGGAACGTGGTGGATTCGTCCTGCATGTGGTTGACCGTGCGACCAACTTCGTCGAGCAGACTCTGTTTCCACTCCAGCAACAGCCGGCGGAAGTGAGCCAACTGTGCATCGCTCATGTATGCCTCGCCGGCGGCGGGCTGGTAAACAGGCGGTTCCTGCGCGAGCGAATGGGTAGTGGCCATCGCGATTCCCTCCTCAAATTGCAGCTAAGCCAACGCGGCGGAAACAACCGTTCGGGGCGTCCGCCGCGATGCTGACATCAGCAAACCGTGATGCCATCGGAGAAAATGTACCGCAGCCGTTTTCGCGTGGCAAAAAATATAGGGTCCAGGGGCTCGAGCGGCCCACCCCGGCGCGGTCGGAGCCGTTCGCGGATGCCCGCGCGATGGCGCGAACCGATGAATTAAAACCGTGGCGGCGGGTTTATCCGTGCTCATACCGCCGTTATAATTCCATAATTAAGCTAAAACCACCAACCCCTAACCTCTGGAAAAGAACCACGGTTCCCAATCAGCCCGCGCCGGCGTTCGCCCTTGGCGGCGCGGATGTTCCGGGCAACGCGGCGCGACAAGTGGTCCCGACCGAAAACCTAATGACCAGAACAACCGGCGTGGCCGCGCGGCGGCTTCGTCCCCAGGGTTATTCGCGCCGTCCCGGCCCCGTCGGGGCGTTGCCCCCGCCAATTCGGCCCAAGGCGGGTTTCGGCGCGCGCATCCACCCCACGCCCCAGAAAAAATCACCCCATGGCCATCGTTCATGGGCATCCTCCACCACCGGGGAGTCGTTAATCGTCAATGAGCACACTCATCGAGCAATTTCGCCAAAGTTCGCCTCTGTTCGGCGGTAACGCGGCTTTTATCGAGGAACTGTACGAAAATTTCCTCAGCGATCCCGAGTCGGTCAGCGACAACTGGCAACAGTATTTCCGCAACCTGCAGGCTCAGACTCAGGGCGCCCGCGATGTCGCGCACGGCCCGATCCGCGACTCCTTCGCCCAACTGGCGCTGCGCCCGCAAGCCGGCGTCGGCCGCGCGCAAGTGCTCAGCCCCGAGGCCGCCGAGAAACAGGCGGCGGTGCTGCGCATCATCAACGCCTACCGCACCCGGGGCCACAAGGCCGCCAACCTCGATCCGTTGCAATTGCGCGACCGGCCGCCGGTGCCGGAACTGGACCCGGGCTATCACGGCCTGAGCGAGGCCGATATGAACGCCTCGTTCAACACCGGTTCGCTGGTGGCGCCCTCGCAATGGACGCTGCGCGAGATTATGAGCCTGATCCGCGATGTGTACGTCAGCACCATCGGCTCCGAGTACATGCATATCAACGAGACCGCCGAGAAGCGCTGGATTCAGAAGCGGCTGGAAGGCCAGCGCGCCCGGTTGGAGCTGAGTCCGGCGCAGCGCAAGGAGCTGTTGCGCTGGCTGGTGGCCGCCGAGGGGCTGGAGCGTTATCTGCACACCCGCTACGTGGGCCAGAAGCGCTTCTCGCTGGAAGGCGGCGACAGCCTGATCCCGATGATGGACGAGATCATCCAGCAGGCCGGCGCCCAGGGCGTGCAGGAAATCATCATCGGCATGGCCCACCGCGGCCGGCTGAACGTGCTGGTCAACATCATCGGCAAGTCGCCCAGCGAGCTGTTCGAGGAATTCGAGGGCAAGCGCCGGATCGGCAGCGCCGGCGACGTCAAATATCACATGGGCTTCTCGTCGGACGTGCAAACCCCGGGCGGATCGTTGCATCTGGCGCTGGCCTTCAATCCCTCGCATCTGGAAATCGTCAATCCGGTGGTCGAGGGTTCGGTGCGCGCCCGCATGGAGCGGCGGCGGCAACCCGGCGCGGAAACCCCGCCCTTCAACACGGTGATGCCGGTGTTGATCCACGGCGACGCCGCCTTCGCCGGTCAGGGCGTGAACATGGAAACCTTCCAGTTCTCGCAGGTGCGCGGCTACCGCACTGGCGGCACCGTGCACATCGTCATCAATAACCAGATCGGCTTTACCACCAGCAATCCGCTGGACACCCGCTCGGCGTTGTACTGCACCGACGTGGCCAAGATGGTGCAGGCGCCGATCTTTCATGTGAACGGCGACGATCCCGAAGCGGTGCTGTTCGTCACCCGGCTGGCGGTCGAATACCGGATGACCTTCAACAAGGACGTGGTCATCGACATGATCTGTTACCGCCGCCTGGGTCACAACGAGGCCGACGAGCCGTCCGCCACCCAGCCGATGATGTACAAGAAGATCCGGGCGCGGAAGACCACCGCCACCCTGTACGCCGAGAAGCTGGCTGCCGAGGGCGTGATCGCCGAGCAGGATTTCCAGGACATGCAGGCGAAGTATCGCGCCGACATGGACGCCGGCCGCCAGGTGTCGCGGCCGACGCTGCCGCACGCCAAGGGACCGTATTCGATTGACTGGTCCCCGTTCAAGCACGAGGACTGGAGCGCCCCGGTCCACACCGCCGTGCCGCTGGAAACCCTCCGCGATCTGTCCGACCGGCTACTCAAGGTGCCAGGAGGTCTGGAGATGCATCCGCGCGTGGCCAAGATCATGGACGACCGCCGCAAGATGGCGGCTGGCGCGCTCCCGCTGGACTGGGGCTTCGCCGAGAATCTGGCCTATGCCACCCTGCTGAAGGAAGGTTACCAGGTGCGCATTTCCGGCCAGGACTGCGGCCGCGGCACTTTTTTCCATCGCCACTCCGTATTGCACAACCAGAAGGACGGTAGCAGCTACACGCCGCTGGCCAACCTCTACCCCGGCCAGCCGACCTTCATGGTCATCGACTCCATCTTGTCCGAAGAAGCGGTGCTGGGCTTCGAGTATGGCTTTACCACCGCCGAATCCATGGGCCTGGTGATCTGGGAAGGGCAGTTCGGCGATTTTGCCAACGGCGCCCAAGTGGTGATCGACCAGTTCATCTCCTCCGGCCAGACCAAATGGGACCGGCTGTGTGGCTTGGTGATGCTGCTGCCGCACGGCTTCGAAGGCCAGGGTCCCGAGCATTCCTCGGCCCGGCTGGAGCGCTACCTGCAATTGTGCGCCGAGAATAACATGCAGGTGGTGGTGCCCTCGACTCCGGCTCAGTGCTTCCACATGCTGCGCCGGCAGATGAAGCGCGGCTTCCGCAAACCCCTGATCGCGATGAGCCCGAAGAGTCTGCTGCGGCACCGACTGGCGGTGAACAGCCTGGAGGATCTGACCGAAGGCCACTTCCAGGAGATCATCCCCGAGATCGATCCGCACGATCCGACGCAGATCACCCGGGTGGTGGCCTGCAGCGGCAAGGTGTTTTACGACCTGCTCGAAGCCCGCCGCGAACGCAAGCTGGACCATGTCGCCATCATCCGCGTCGAGCAGCTCTACCCGTTCCCGCAGGCGCTTTACAACCAGATTCTGGACCAGTATCCCAACTTGACCGACATCGTCTGGTGTCAGGAAGAACCCAAGAATCAGGGGGCCTGGTATCAGAGCCTGCATCACCTGGAGCGGGGGTTGCGGCCGCACCAGAAGGCGCGCTATGCGGGCCGCGCCCCGTCGGCGTCGCCGGCCGTGGGGTACTACAGCGTCCACGTCGAACAACAGCAGAAACTCGTTAACGAGGCCCTGGGTCAGTAACCACTGCGGCCCAGCTTGAAATCACCCGGAACCCCCCAAGGGAAACGAATAAAATGACCGTAGAAGTGAAAGTTCCCACCCTGCCCGAATCCGTCTCCGACGGCACCCTGGTCAACTGGAAGAAAAAACCGGGCGATCCGGTGAAGCGGGGCGAGAACCTCGTCGACCTGGAAACCGACAAGGTCGTGCTGGATATTCCCGCCCCCGCCGATGGCGTGCTCGGCCCGATCCTGCGGCAGGAAGGCGAGATCGTGACCACCGGCGAGGTCATCGCCACCCTGGAGGAAGGCGCGGTCGCCCAGACGGCGGCTCCGGCGCCCGCCCCGCGTGGCGGCGCCGCGCCGGCGCCGCGCTCGCGCCGCTCCGACTCCGGCGGGGGCGGTCGCCGAGGTCGATCTGGAAGGGCTGAGTCCGGCGGTGCGCCGGCTGGCCGCCGAGCATGGCCTGGATATCGCCAAGGTTCCGGGGAGCGGGCGTGGTGGCCGGGTGACCAAGGCCGACGTGCTGGTGTACCTCGATGCGCGCAAGTCAGGTGCTCCGGTTCCCGCCGCGCCCGCTCCGGCGGCCGCACCCGCCGCGGTTTCGGCTCCGGCTCCGGCCCCGGCTCCGGCTCCTGCCGCCCCGCTGGCGCCCGACGCGCGGGGCCGGGTGGAGCAGCGAGTGCCGATGACCCGGCTGCGCGCCCGCATCGCCGAGCGGCTGCTGATGGCCAAAAACACCACCGCCATGTTGACGACTTTCAACGAGATCAACATGAAGCCGGTGATGGACCTGCGGGCCCGCTACAAGGACCAGTTCGAGAAGAAGCATGGGGTACGGCTGGGCTTCATGGGTTTCTTCGTCAAGGCGGTGGTCGAGGGACTCAAGCGTTTCCCGGCGGTCAACGGCTCCATTGACGGCAACGACATCGTTTACCACGGCTACTACGACATCGGCGTGGCGGTGTCCTCGCCGCGCGGCCTGGTGGTGCCGATCCTGCGCGACGCCGACCAGATGAGCCTGGCCGACATCGAGAAAACCATCGGCGAGTTCGGCAAGAAGGCGAAGGAAGGCACGCTGACGGTTGAGGAGATGACCGGCGGCACCTTCACCATCACCAACGGCGGCGTGTTCGGCTCGCTGCTGTCCACCCCGATTCTGAACCCGCCGCAGAGCGGCATCCTCGGCATGCACGCCACCAAGGACCGGCCGGTGGCCGAGAACGGCCAGGTGGTGATCCGGCCGATGATGTACGTGGCGCACTCCTACGATCACCGTATCATCGACGGCCGCGAGGCGGTGACCTTCCTGGTCGCGATCAAGGAAGGCATTGAGGATCCGGCCCGGCTGATTCTGAACGTCTGAGCGATTCACCCTCCCTCACTGAAGGTGCAAGCAATGGCTAAGACTTACGATGTGGTCGTCATCGGCGGCGGGCCGGCCGGTTACGTGGCGGCGATCCGGTGCGCGCAGCTCGGGCTGGAAACCGCCTGCGTGGAGAAGTGGATCAACTTCAAGGACGAGCCGGCCTTGGGCGGCACCTGCCTGAACGTGGGCTGTATCCCGTCCAAGACCCTGCTCGAATCGTCCGAGCAGTACCATCACCTGATGGAAGGGCTGGACAGTCACGGCATCCATGTCGAGGGCGTCCGGCTGGAACTGGACCAGATGATGGCGCGCAAGGAAGACATCGTGCTGCAACTGACCAACGGCATCAGCGCGCTGTTCAAGGCGAACGGCGTCGAGTGGCTGAAAGGCCACGGCAAGCTGCTGGCCGAGCGCCAGGTGGAAATCACCGCCCGCGACGGTTCGGTGGACGTGGTCGGCGCCGACCATGTCATCATCGCCACCGGCTCCAGGCCGATTGATATTGGCGCGGCGCGGGTGGACAACGCCGAGGGGCTGATCGTGGATTCGACCGGCGCCCTGGATTTCCGCGTGGTGCCCAAAACCCTGGGCGTGATCGGCGCCGGCGTGATCGGCCTGGAGCTGGGCAGCGTGTGGAACCGGCTGGGTTCCAAGGTCGTGATGCTGGAAGCAGTGGAGGATTTCCTCGCCCTGGCCGATCAGCAGATCGCCCGCGACGCCCTGCGCCAGTTCAAGAAACAGGGGCTGGATATTCGCCTGGGCACGCGAGTCACCGCGACCGAGAAGACCGCCGATGGCGTCAAGGTTCATTTCAAGGACAAGGATGGCGATCACGAGATCGCCGTCGACAAACTGCTGGTTTCGGTGGGCCGCCGACCCAATACCGACAACGTCGCCGCGCCCGAGGCCGGGCTGCTGTTCGACGAAGGCGGCTACATCCACGTCGATGACCAGTGCGTGACGAATCTGCCGGGCGTCTATGCGGTCGGCGATGTGGTGCGCGGGCCGATGCTGGCGCACAAGGGCTCCGAGGAAGGCATCATGGTGGCCGAGAACATCGCCGGCCAGCACGGCCACCTGAACTACGACGCGATTCCCTGGGTGATCTACACCAATCCGGAAATCGCCTGGGTCGGCAAGACCGAGCAGGCGCTAAAAACCGAGGGCATCCCCTACAAGATCGGCACCTTCCCGTTTAGCGCCAACGGCCGCGCCAAGGCCATGGAAGCCGCCGCCGGTATGGTCAAGATGCTGGCGCATGCGGAGACCGACACGCTGCTGGGCTGCCACATCATCGGCCCGTTCGCGTCCGAACTGGTGCAGGAGGCGGTGCTGGCCATGGAGTTCCATGCCAGCAGCGAGGATCTGGCCCGGACCATCCACGCTCATCCGACCCTGTACGAGGCCATGCACGAGGCGGCGCTGTCGGTCCATGGCCGCGCCCTGCATAAGATCAACACCTGATTCCACCCGGCGCTGACCCACGAAAAAGGGCGCGATAAGCGCCCTTTTTTTCAAGCCAATCCGAGTTGGCCGCTGCGTTTCCGATCGTGTCTTCCTGCGGAAAACCAAATGAAAGACACATCACAACCGCTTGATTGATTGGTGGCTACGGGTGGACTTGAACCACCGACACCGGCATTATGAGAGCCAAGTACGCTCTCAACAGACCATTTAAACAATCACTTAGCGCCATCCGCCCCACGCCCATCGGACTTGGATGGACAGGAAGTTTCCCCGCGTGACCGGGTTTCGTCACGATTCGGGTCACGCTCGCTGACGTCCCCACCTCAAGCAGTTACATTCCCTGCTTACCATACTGTGGGAATGTACCACAACCCTGTTCGCGCTTCGCCGCCAGCAGCGCCCGGGTCAGCCGTTGCGGCTCGTCGGTACCCAGCCGCAGGCATTTGCCCGAGGCCAGCGCGATCTCCACCGCTTCCCAGCGCGACCCGCTGTACCAGCCAGCCGTGCGGAGTACGGTGGATGCCCCGGGTGCATTCCAATTTTACAAAGGCCACTAAACAACCAAGCCTCATGCAGCCGCCATCAGGGCTGGATGGCCTGGAGCCATCGGCCACTTTTGAGGGCAACCCGCAGGTTGATGACATTCTTTGCCCCTGGCGTACTCCAATGTTGCCCACTGCGCTTCATGCGCGCCTGCAACACGGTGCGGTGTGCGGCTTCCATGGGGCCGCTGCCGATCATCAGACCACGCGCCCGGTATTGGTCGTAAGCCATCCTATCCACATTGTTGCGGTAATAGGTCTTGAGTGCCTCCCGCGCCTCCCGTGCCGTTTGGGTCAGGGGGACGAGCTTGTCCAAGGTTTCCAGCACATGGGCGACGTTCCCGGCATACAACTCCGCCTCCTGGCCTTCCATCCAGCGTTGCCGCCGTGTTTCATCCGGGAACATCATCTTGGCAAATTCCGCCAGATTTTCAACGGCATGGAAGTAGTCGAGGATGTGGGTGGCCTGCGGGAACCGGTCCTTGATGTAGTTGCGTATCCATTCTGCCCCGTCCGTGATGAACACCAATTGCTCCGGTTGGTCCACCCACGTGCCCAGGCTGGCTTCAAAGCGGGGCAGGAATTCATGGCAACTACCCAGGCAGGCACTGTAGATGCTTTCTACAATCCGGTTGCGCTTCTTCTTACCCACCGCCTCCACCGCACTGCCGGGGAAAATGCGCCCCAGCTTCACTTCCTTCCAGCCGGCCTGGGTCAGGATCATGCTGCCGTCCATCGAGGCGTACACCACCTCGCCTTCCGGCAACTCCTCATGCCGGATCGCCTGTTCCTGCTGGTCCTCCAAGGCTTCCCCCAAGGCATTCGTCACCCGGAACACCTGCGTGGTGGCCACCTCAATGCACAGGAACCTCTGCAATAGGTCATTCGACTCACTGTAAACATCACTGACACCCGCCCGCGCCATCAGGTCTTGCAGGTAGGGGCTGATGAAAAAACCGTGGGTCTTGGCCTGGAACGCATGGTCATCCGCTAGTGCAATGCGCCCGAAACGGCTTTGGCAATACTTTTTTTTCGCGGCGATTCAGGCAGTTCGCCAAGGTTGCCTTCCAGAACTGCCCGACCCAGTTCGGTCCAGAGTTCAGCAAATCCCTTCTCGTAATCATAAAAATGGGTCTGTTCGATGTTCAGGCGTTGCAGGTCATCGTAACGGCTTCCAGCGAGGGCAAGGAATTCGTCTTTGGTCATGGGTCTGGCTCCGGTCCGTCAACTCAGGGTGCTGCCGATTACACCATCAGGAAGCCAGTGTGTAAAATTGGAATGCACCCGATGCCCCAGCCGTTCAGGCGCTTTCAACGGGCCGGATGACCCGACCGAGCAGGGCTTTCCAGCCGTCATCCCCACTCACCAGGGTGACGCCCGCCAGGACCAGGATAGCGCCGATCAGGAAACTCGCCTCCAACGGTTCGTCGAGCAACCACACCCCAAAGGCGATCCCGAACAGCGGCGTCATAAATGAAAAAACCCCCAGCCGGGAGGCCCAGTAATGCCGCAGCAACCAAAACCAGGCCAGATAGCTGGCGAACGAGACCACCAGCGACTGAAAGAGCAGGCTGCCCCACATCAACGGCGTGTACCGAACGGCGGTCTGGCCCAGGCCGACGGCGGCCGTCAGCAGCAAGGCAAATCCGACGACCAGTTGATAGAGCAAGGTCTCGGCCGCAGAGACCCGGGCCAGCCGGGAGCAACGCACCACCAGCGTCGTCGCGGCCCAGGTCATTCCCGCCAGCAGCGCCAGGCTATCTCCCCACAATATGGCCATGGGCTCCCCAGCAACGGCTTCCGGGCGACGCCCCAAAAAGGTCACCACCATCCCCGCGAACGCCAGGATAATACCCAGCTACCGGATAGCCCCCAACCGTTCCGCCGGCCGCAGCCAATGCAGACCGAGGGCGACAAAAATGGGCGCGGTGTAGAGGAAAACCACCAGGTGGGAGGCGGTGGTATAGCGTAACCCTTCCCCCACCAGCAGGAATTCGACCGCAAACAGCACCCCGGCCAGCAAGCCGGGACGCCACGTACCCTCTTCCACGGCGATCCGCCGCGCTCGCCAGATCATGAGCCCTCCCACCAACAGGGCCGCCACGCCCGAGCGCAGGGCAATTTGCAGGAGAGGCGAAATATCCGGCGCGGCGGCCTTGAGGACGACCTGCTGGAATCCCCAAATCAGGCAGAGGATCAGCATCAGGCTGATGGCCAGCCCGTCGAGTGCTTTGCGGCTTTCCATGATGACGTTGTCGGTCTGGAGGAGGGCGTCGCTATCTGCCCCTGCCGGGCACGGTGGACGCGAGGGCCTACCTTGGCCTGGGTTTCACCAGGGCATGACGGCGAGCAGCAGCCAGGTCAACGCTGCCGCCACTAGGAGTCTGTCGGACATGGGGGCGAGGCCAGGATAGAATACCCGAAACGTACTCGAGCCTGGAGCGAGGAGAGTGCCGGTGAGCAACCACTTCCGCGAGATTGACCGCAGCCAATCGATCACCCTGCCGGGGAACTTGGAGGGCTGGCTCGAGGGCCACGACTTGGCCCATTTCATCGTGGACGTGGTGGAGATGCTGGATACCCGCGAGATCGAAGCGGCCTACCGCGGAGGTGGCAGCGCCCCCTATCCGCCGAAGATGTTGTTGGCGCTGTTGTTTTACTGCTATGCGAAGGGGATTTTCACCAGCCGGAAGATCGAGCGGGCGACCTACGAACTGATTCCCGTGCTGTACCTCACCGGGGGGACCCATCCGGATCACGACAGCATCAACACCTTCCGCCAGCGGTTTTTGCCGCACTTCGAGCGACTTTTTGTGCAGATCTTGCTGATCGCCCACGCCCTGGGGGTGGTGAAGCTGGGCGAGGTGAGCCTGGATGGGACGAAAATCGAAGCGAACGCCAGCAAACACCACGCGCTGAGTTGGGCGTATGCGGAGCGGCTGGAGCAGCAGTTGAAGGCGGAAGTGCAGACGCTGCTGGCGCGGGCGGCGGCGGTCGAGGGTCCCGGCGCGGTGGACATCGACCTGCCGGCGGAACTGAAACGGCGGGAAGATCGGCTGACGAAGATCGCTGAAGTCAAAATCGAGATCGAGCGGCGCGCACAGGAGCGGTATCGCCGGGAACGGGCGGAGTATGAGGCGAAGCAAGCGGCGCGGGCGGCCAAGGCACAAGCCCGGGGCCGGAAATTGGGCGGCAAGCCGCCCCGGGAACCGGTCCCGGGTCCCCGGTCCGACGATCAGGTCAATTTCACCGATGGCGATTCCCGGATCATGCCGGTGTCCGGTGGGGGCTTCGAACAGGCCTACAATGCCCAAGCGACCGTGACGATGGGGAGCCTGCTGATCGTCGGGGCCCACGTGACCCAACACGCCAATGACAAACAGGAGATCGAACCGGCGCTGGCCGAACTGGCGAAGCTGCCGGAGACGTTGGGCACGGTTGAGCGCATGACCGCCGATAACGGCTATCTGAGCGAGGGTAACGTGAACCGCTTGGTCGAGGCGCGCATCGAGCCGCTGATCGCGGTCGGTCGCCAAAGCCACCACGACGCCTTAGCAGAGCGGCTGGCGCCGGTCCCGGAGGCCCCGCACAACCCCGATGCGGTGACGGCGATGCAGCACCGGCTGAAAACACCGGAGGGCAAGGCGCTTTATGCTCAGCGGAAAACCACCTCGGAACCGGTGTTTGGGATCATTAAGGAGGTGATGGGCTTTCGCCGGTTCCTGTTGCGGGGCCTGGAGGCGGTGAAAGGTGAATGGCGGCTGGTCTGCCTGGCGTTCAACCTGAAGCGGCTTTTCGTCTTACAGCAAGGGGTTACTGCGTCCTAAGAACCTGAAATGGTGGGTAAATCGGTCAAATCCTGCGAATTTAGGCAGCAATAGGCCCCACCACACCCTTCAGATAGTCCCTTTTTCTTATCATACGTGTAATTTTGCTTCATTAGTCCGACAGGCTCCTAGCAGCCCAATCACAAACAGTCCCCACCGGTAGCGCCGCCACGTCTCGCGAAAATCCGAGCATTGCAGGAACAAATCGACCGGATAGGCGGCGCAGTAGGCCACATTGGTGGCGACGGCCAGGACAAAAAGGGCGGCCAGGCCAGGCAGCCATTCCCCGCTCCAACGGTTCGGCAGGACCGGCCAAGCATGCACGATCACGATGATGGTCAGTACGCCGTTATAGACCAGCCGCCGCGGCTCCCAATAGCGAACGGCCTCGGTGATCAGATCTTTCACGAACGCTTACCCCATCGCCCGCCGCTCGATGCGATCCAGCGCCGCAGCCAGCGAGACCACAGAAAAGCCGTAGCGCGTGGTCGGGCCCTGCCAGATCGCCAAGTGCGTGGCTAGGTCGAACCACAGCCATTCCTGGCGGTTGGCGATCAATTGGGCCGTGGGAGTCAGCGCGATCAGGGGTAGCCCCAGGACTTTGGCGGTACGTTCGTTTAGTAGCCAGGGTTCGTATGGCGATTTCGACATGAAAGCGGCTCCCGTAGCAAGGGCATTGCTGAGAGTTTAGCCGCGATTGACGCCCAGTGTCCCGTATAAATGCCGTTCCAGCAGGACGCGGATGTACTCGCTCACAGCGCGACTGTCGGCGCGGGCCTGCCGGGCCAGATCGTCATAGAGCGATTCGGGCAGGTGCAGCTTGACATCGCGGTCGCACTTGAGGCGGCGACGCTTTTCGACAGCAGCGCCTGACGCCAGGCGCAGCGGGGTATGAACGGTAGGACGTTCGGACATGGCGGCGGTTTCCCTGCAACGCCGCGCAGGTTGAGGGCGGCGTGGCCTCAACTACCGGCTTAAGACGGCTGGGGTTATTCGCGCCGGAGCCTTATCTCCCCCTATCAACCACGCCATAGGCACAGGCGTGCGCCCGCATTACCGAAAAATTGGGTGCGGGCACAACAAGACCGCGCTATCGGTGCGGTAGACGCTTAAGCAAGCAGTACTTTTCAAGCTACGCCAGCGTTCCAAGCACTGTCAAGCTGGTGGAAGCACGGTGTCGCAGCCATCGCGACGGCCGAGCAGCAATATGCTGTATACTTTTTGTGAGCATCCACGATCCCTCATGACCACAAACTGGGTTGCCATTGCGCCATGCCGATCACAATCATGGTTGCTCTATCGAATGGTCAGGGTTCGTATCATCCGCCAGAAGAGTCGAACCCCTCCCAGGGAGGCGCGGTCACTCTTCGAACGATAGACATGCGCCACCCTAAGGGCTAAAGGTGTCACCGAATGTCACGCTCCGCGCGCCTCATCCAGCAGTTGGATGGCTTTTCGACCTTGCGAACCCGCATGTTTTGGTTGGTCGGCCTGCAGGGGAGCGGCAAAACACGGCTACTGCGCGAGGTTGAAAACCTGCGACCCGAATGTGAATACCTGAATCTCAACCTGGCCCTGGCTCTGCGGTTGGTCGAGGAGGCTCCGGCCCAACGAGCATTCTCGGCGGGCCGTCATCTCGCTGGTATCTTGTGCGAACGTGATCGGGGAGCGTGGTTGGTCGACAATATCGAACTGCTGTTCTCGCGCGATCTCCACTTGCAAGTGGTTGATCGGCTCAAGTCCATCGCCCTACGGGTTTCGCTCGTGGTCGCCTGGCCCGGTCGGTTGGAAAACCACAAGCTCACGTATGGTTCGCGGGACCACCCAGATTTTCAGCGCTATCCCCTGGACCCACCGCTCTATACTGACCTTAACGACACGAACCACCAGGACTCCTAATGCGCTACGGAGACATCGTTCAGTTTGATCCGATTGAGTCCATCGTCCAATTGCGGTTGGCTGATCGGGAAGACGAAGCGCTGCGGCTCATGAAGAACTATGTCATCTCCGACGAGATGGCCGAAAAAATCAACGCCGTGATTTTTGCCCAGCTCCAATTTGCCGATCCCATCGATAATAAGGGCTTGTTGGTGGTCGGCAATTATGGCACCGGCAAGTCCCACCTGATGTCGGTGATTTCGTTGCTGGCCGAGGATTCGAAGTATCTGGCGTGGGTGCGTCATCCGAAGGTCGCCGAACAGGCCCGGCGCGTGGCTGGCCGCTTCAAGGTGATCCGGCTGGAAATCGGCGGCGTGCAAACCCCACTGCGCGATATCATCGCTTACGAACTGGAAACCCATCTCGACGCCATGGGGGTCCGGTTCCAGTTCCCGGCGGCCAATACGGTCACCAACAACAAGGAGGCGTTGGAACGGCTGATGGACGCCTTCGCCGAGGTCTACCCGGACCACGGCTTGCTGGTGGTCGTGGATGAGTTGCTGGAATATCTGCGCTCCCGCAAGGGCAGCGACCTGATCTATGACCTGTCGTTCCTGCGCGAAATCGGCGAAATCGGCAAGAACACCCGCTTTCGCTTTCTCGCCGGCGTCCAGGAAGCGATTTTCGACAGCGCCAAGTTCGAATTCGTCGCCGATAGCTTGCGTCGGGTCAAGGATCGCTTCGTCCAGTTGTTGCTGGCCCAGCAGGACCTCAAGTTCGTCATCGCCGAACGGCTGCTAAAAAAGAGCGCCGATCAGCAGCAGAAAATCCGCGACTACTTGACCCCTTTCGCCCGTTGCTATGACGCCATGAACGAGCGCATGGAGGAGTATGTGCGCTTGTTTCCCGTGCATCCGGATTACATCGGCGTGTTCGAGCGAGTCCGCTTTTCCGAAAAGCGGGGAGCACTGCAAACCCTGTCGCAGGCGATGAGCGCCCTGATGGATCGGGATGTGCCCGCCGATCATCCGGGGCTGATCGCGTTCGACAGCTACTGGCTGGAAATCCACAGCAATCCGGTTCACCGCAGCGATCCGGCGATTCGCGAAGTCATCGATGTCAATCAGACCCTCGAAGATCGCGTGCGCCATGGCATCAAGCCCACATACCAAGCGATGGCGGAGCGCATCATTCGGGCGTTGTCCGTACGCCGGCTGACCACCGGCGGCGATACCACCGTTCCAGTGGGACTGATGGCCAGCGAACTGCGCGATGGCTTATGCCTGTATCATCCCGGCATCGAGGACCTGGGCGGCGACCCCGCCGAGGATTTGCTGACCCACGTGCAAACGGTATTGCGGGAAATCCTCAAGGCCGTCAATGGCCAGTTCATCTCCAAGGCGGCCGACACCGAGCAGTATTACCTCGATCTGAAAAAAAACATCGATTACGACGCCCAGATCCTCAAGAAGGCTGACACCCTCGACGACGAAGCGCTGGATCGCGCCTATTACAGCGCCATCAAGCAGCTCATGGAATGTTCCGATGGCACCTACGTCACCGGACACCCGATCTGGGAACATCGGCTGGAATGGGTCGAGCACAAGGTGGAGCGAATCGGCTATCTGTTCTTTGGCGCACCGAACGACCGCCCCACCGCCCAGCCCGACCGGGATTTCTACCTCTACTTCCTGCAACCGTTCGAATTGTCCAAATTCAAGAAACAGGATTTGGCGGATGAGGTGTTTCTTCGGCTGGCGGGGCGGGATGCGGCGCTGACCGGGCTGATCGAACAGTACGCCGCGGCGCTCGACCTCGCCTCCACCAGCTCCGGGCAGGCCAAGGTCATCTACCAGGGTAAAGCCGCCGACGCCATCAAGCGAATGGCCAAGTGGTTGCAGGATAAGCAACTGACGGCTTACGAGGTCACCCACCGGGGAAAGACGAAAACCCTTCAGGATTGGCTGAAGGGCGTCAGCCTGCGGGAGCGCGCCCGCCTCGATCCGAACAGCACGATCGCCTTCCGCGATGTGGTCAATGTCGTAGCCGGCCTGTGCCTGGCGCAGCATTTCCAGAACCTGGCGCCGGAGTATCCGAAGTTCTCGGTGCTGATCACCGAGATCAATCGCAAATCGGTGATTCAAAGCGCGTTGCGTGCGCTGGCGACGGGACAGCGCCCGCGCGATGCCGTGGCGGTGCTTGATGCGCTGGAGATGCTCGACGGCGACCGCATCGATCCGGCGCGCTCCCGCTACGCGCAAGCGCTGCTCGGCCGGCTCAACGCCAAAAGCGCCGGGCAAGTGCTCAACCGCTCGGAACTATTCGCCGGCGCCCTCGGCGTGGAGTATTTCGACGAGGGTCGCACCCGGTTGGAACCCGAATGGGTATTGCTGGTGCTGGCCTGCCTGGTCTACGCCGGCGACGTCGTGCTGGCGATCACCGGCGACAAAATCGATTCCAGCCGCCTCAATCTACTGGTGGATCGCCCCTTCGATCAGTTGGTCGGCTTCAAGCATCTGGAACGGCCGAAGGAACTGAACATCGCCGTCTTGCGGGCCCTGTTTGCGCTGTGCAAGCTGCCGCCAGGCCATGCCCGGTTGGTCAGCCAGGGCGACGAAACCCCGGTGGTGGACCTGCAAGCCGCCCTGACGGTGTGGGTCAACGATCTGCTGATGACCCAAACCCAGTTGGTCAGTGGTTTGACGCTGTGGGGACAAAGCCTGCTCACCGAGGCGGAAATCAAGGATCACCGCGCCCGCCTGGAACAGCTCAAGGGCTTTGCCGAGTCGCTGTCCCCCTACAACACGGTCGGCAAGCTCAAGAACCTGCGCCTGACGCTGGCCGACATCGAGGCGCAGCAACCCAACCTGGCCGCGCTCGACCGGATCAAAGCGCTGCTCAAATTCACTGGCGCTGTCGGCCCGTCCGCCAGCTATCTGGCGCAAGCGGAAATGGTGTTGCCGGAAACCCATGCCTGGGTAGCTCAGGCCCGCGCGACTCGCGCCACCATCCTCGCTGACGTGATGGCCCGTCATGATTTCAGCCAACCCCATGCGCTCCGGCAAACCCTCGATGCGCTCAAAAAAGACTACATCACCGCTTATATCCGCCTGCACAGCCAGGCCCGGCTCGGGGTCGCCGAGGATAAAACCAAGGCGAAACTGATCAAGGACGCGCGACTGGTGGCGCTGACCCGGCTGGCGACCATCGAGTTGATGCCGTCCGGCCAACTGACTGATTTCCAGGAACGGCTGGGGAAGTTGAAGAGCTGCTATCAGCTTGCCGAGGGCGAACTGGCGGGAAGTCCGCTCTGCCCGCATTGTCAGTTTAAGCCGGCCAATGAATCCCTGGGATTCGTGCCGGTCGCCAATCTCCTGCACGATCTCGACCGACAACTCGATACGCTGTTGGCGAGTTGGACCCGGACCCTGCTGGACAATCTGGCAGATCCGCTCATCCAGGCCGATCTGGAACTGCTGAAAAGCGCCGACCGGCGGTTGATCGCGGCGTTCGTCCAGAACAAAACGCTGCCCGAACCGCTGAGCCGTGAATTCATCGCCGCCGTGCAAGAGGCGCTGTCGGGATTGACCAAGGAGGTCATCAAACTCACCGAGATTCAGACGGCGCTGCTGGCGGGTGGTCTGCCGGCCACGCCGGGGGAAATCAGGAACCGCTTCGATCAGTTCATCGCCGAACGGACGCGCGGCAAGGATGCGAACAAGCTGCGGTTCGTCGTGGAGTGAGCGACATGACCCGGGATGAATTCTTACGCCGACTCGATGGCTACGAATGGAGCGATATCGAATTCAAGGAAGCGGCTTGGGCGGTGCCCAAGAACGCCTTGGAGACCGTTTCGGCCTTTGCCAACACCACCGGTGGGATACTTGTTTTCGGGGTCAAGGAGGTCAACACGGCTTTCGAGATCAGCGGGGTCACCGATCCGGATCGGATTCAAAATACGTTTCTCGGCTGGCTCAAAGACCCTCACAAACTGAGTAGCCCCATCGTTGCCGGAGCCCAACTTCTGAGCTTCCCGGAAGGCGCCGTCCTGATTTTCACGATCCCGGAAGCCGCCCGGCGGGACAAGCCGATCTGTATCAACGGTAATCCGCAGCAAGCTTACGTTCGCCGGGCCAGTCGGGATGAAAAATGCTCGCCCGACGATATGGCACGCTTCCTCCGTGATGCAGCCGCGGTGCGCTATGACAGCGAGCCTCTGCGCAATCTAAATGCCGAGACGTTCTACGATGCGGAATCGGTCAAGTGGTACCGGCAAATCTTTCATGCGCGCAATCCGGGCAAGGACGAAACCGCCAGCCCCGTTGAATTCCTGCACGAATGGGGTTTTGTCGTCGAGGACGGTAACCGGCTGGTGCCGACGCGGGCTGCCGCGCTGATCTTCGGCACCGGCAGCGCCGTGCGTCAGGTATTGCCTCGTCCGGTCGTCGATTACCAGTTTCTCTACGAGGATGCCGATAGTTGGACGCCCGATCGGCGCTGGGATGATCGTCGCGTCGTGGAGGACAACTTGATCGTCGCGTGGCGCACCCTGGTCGACCGATATCGCGCTCACGCCGATCAGCCGTTCCAGATCGACCCGGCCACGCTGCGCCGGAGCGACGATCCACCCGATTACATCTCTTTTCGTGAAGCCACCATCAATCTACTAATCCACCAGGATTTCGGGGATCATACCCGCAAAGCCTCGATCAAGAATTTCCGCGACCAGGTAGTGTTCTGGAACCCTGGCGATGCTTTCGCCAATACCGAGCAACTGCTCGATCCGACCGAGAAGGAAATTCGCAATCCAGCCGTGGTTGCGGCATTTCGGCGAATCGGCCTGTCCGATCAGGCGGGCTCGGGCGTCCGTTCGATCTTCGCCAACTGGCAGCGGCTCGGTCATGTTCCGCCCGAGATTCACAACCATAAAGCCGATAAGGCGTTCGAGTTGCGCTTGCGCCGCGAACCGCTCGTTTCCGACGAGCAACGGCTCATTCTCGACCGGATCGGCGCGCACCTGGACGAAGCTTCGGCAAAGGTTGTGGCCTATGCCTTACGGGAGGACAGCATTACTCTCACCGACGTCAAGGGCCTGACGGGGCTATCCGGGCCAAGGGCGCGTGAGTTGATTCAACGCTTGGTTACCGTACAAGTGCTGCTAAAGCCGGTTGTTGAAGGCGGTAACTTGTACACTCTGGCCGATCATCTTCGTTCCCTTGTTCCTGCCGTAGTAGCAGGTAAATCCTATTCGGATCAGTCAGTTACTTATCATGCCGCTGGGTATCCACTTAAGCCGGGACAGTTAGTAATTTCAATGGAGGTAATTGCAAAATTCCAAAAAGCGCAGGATTTTTTCAGCGAAGCTGAGGATAAAAAAGAGGTATTAGTATGTAAGAT
This sequence comes from uncultured Gammaproteobacteria bacterium, assembly GCA_963719395.1. Lineage (GTDB taxonomy): Bacteria > Pseudomonadota > Gammaproteobacteria > Competibacterales > Competibacteraceae > Contendibacter. The sequence goes on from CAVRCC010000038.1 coordinate 31,034, forward strand.
TAGGTAAAATAAGAATATCCAAATCTTTTGAACTGATTGCCACAATGAATCATACCCTCAGCAGCCGACTTTCGCAATTCATGACTCATTTTCAGGTGGATTTATGGGATTGGCAACAAGACGATCCCTTGGAATTGACTCCAAAACTCATCAACGTCATCAAAGTTCTTGAATTTGTAGAGATCGAGCGGTTCGTGCCGAGTAGCCAGGGATTCGTGGGACGACCGGCGGAGTATCGTTCGCAAATGGCTCGCGCCTTTGTCGCCAAAGCGGTTCTGGATTTACCGACGACGGAGGCCCTGATTGATCGGCTCCAGAGTGACCTCAGCTTGCGCCGAATCTGCGGGTTTCAGAGCCGCTCCGACGTCCCTGGATCGTGGACTTTTTCACGGGCTTTTGCTGAATTTTCTCGGTTAAATTTACCGGATGCCGCTCATAATATGTTGATTCGTCGTGAATTAGGGGATCAGATTATCGGCCATCTGCTGCATGATAGTACGGCGATTGAAGCGCGCGAACAGCCCATCTCCAAACCGAAACCGGCGCCGAAAGAGAAACGGCCACGGGGTCGTCCTCGGAAAGGGGAAGAACGTCCGCCCGAGCCGGAAACAGTTTTAGAAAAGCAGCAACACCAAACTCTGGAAGAAATGCGGTCGGACATCCCGAAAGCCTGTGATGTGGGATGCAAGAAAAATAGTCAAGGTTATAAAGAGACTTGGGTGGGTTATAAACTCCATATCAGTACGGCGGATGGCGATATTCCGATTGCGGCGCTCCTCAGTTCGGCGTCGACCCACGACAGCCAAGTCGCTTTGCCCTTGATGAAACTGTGCGCTCGACGGGTCACTTCGCTGTATGATGTTGCCGATAGCGCGTATTGCAGCGGGATTCTTCGTGAAGCATCGCGTAAGTTAGGACACGTCCCGCTGATCGACCACAACCCACGCCGGGGTAAAAAGATCGAGTTTTTGCCCCATGAAGCCGAACGCTACAAAACACGCACCGGGGTAGAACGTTCGAATAGCGATTTGAAAGATAATCACGGGGCGCGTCATGTACGGGTCCGCGGCGCTGTGAAAGTGTATGCGCATTTGATGTATGGAATTTTAGTGATTGCGGCCGATCAATTATTACGTCTGTTGAATTAGCCGTTCGATTTCTAAAATTTGATGTTAAAACAAAGAGGCTTAGGTCAAAAACCTGGGCTTCGGGGAGGTACGTCCAAAATGGGTCCTTAAGCTGATGATCTTAGTTTTACCGACATAAAAATTTAGAAAAACCTGGTTTGAACACGCTTTCTAAGCATAAAATCAGGTAAAGCCTCTATTTTAAGGATGTAGCAGAATAATTTTGCAAAAGGCTCAATGGGTTAAATTTTGCCGGTGTTCTTGGCTTTCGGGGCACGGGCAAGGGGGCCATCCGTTCCACCATCCAGTCAAACAAGTCCGGGAAGGACGTTCTAAACAAGCGTTCGGCGGCGGTGGTTCCATCGGCGCGTTTGAGGTCGAAGTTATGAATCACGGTCATCACCTTCAGGCGTTGGGTCGGCGTGCCTCTGGCGCAATGATTCAGTTGGGACAGATAGCCATTCCGGCCCTCGACGGCCGAGGACGCCCGCTGGAATGGCCCGGCGAGGTCGCGGGCCCAGGCGTGGTAGGTTTCCAACGCGGGCGGCGTCACCGTCGCGGTGAGGGGGTGCTGCAGGAGCGCGGCCTGGGCCTGGCGGAACGCCTGCTGATAGGCCGTTTTCAGGGCGGGGGTTTTGGTTTTCTCCACCTGGGCCTGCCAGTAGACGACGGGGAGCAGTTGCTGCTGGAACCAACTCTGGGTCGGTTCGTCGAGCGCCAGCGGAGCTAACCGGTGTTCCACCCCGAGCCACCACGCATCGACCAGGGCCGCGATTCCGGGAATTTGGCGCTGGAATTTGGCGACCGCCGCTTGATTGTCGCGCGCCGTATGGGCGGCATGGAGGGTATTGAGGGTCGCCACGGCTTGGTGCAGCCGGCTCTCGACTTGGGCGGAACTCTGCGCTGGCTCTCGGCCAGGGTGAAGGGATGCACGGCCTGGGAGGCCTGTTGCAGCGTGCTTTGACAGGTCGCTCGATCGGCCCGCAGCCCCTCGGCTTGCGCGCTGAGGTGGGCCAGCCACCGCTGTTGGACGTGCGTATCGTGACCCTTGGCCTCCAACACGCCGAGCTGCTGCCGGGCGTGCGTCAATTTCTCCTCCACCTGCGCCAGTTTTAAGCTCAGGCTCACCCCCATCACTTTGGCTAAATCCCGCAAGGCATGAAATAAATCCGGCACGCTGGGGCACCCCAAGCCGGTCAGCGCCAGCTTGATCAAGGCCTGGGCCCGATCGCTAACCACGTATTTGAGCGCCAAGCCCACCCGCGTCATGGCGGCCTGCACCCGTTCCTGCCAGGTGGCGTAGGTTCTATTGTCGGCCGTCTCTTCCAGCACCAGGTAACCCGACACTAAATCCATCATCACCAACACCACTTTTTGATCGAAAAAGGTCTCGTCGGCCCCGGCGATCATCTCCAGCCGACGCCCCGCTTGACCGAACCGCTGTTCCTGTTCCGCTGAGTAGGCCAGGATGACGGCTTCCATCTGCGTGCGTAACGACCTCAGGGCGCTCGGCGAGACCGCCAGGTAACGCTCGAGCCGGATCCGATGAAAAAACTCGGAAATCCGCTCGACCCCCACCCCCCCTTTCAGGCCAAAGACCAACAGCACCGCCACCACCAAGACCCGCAGCCACTGCGCGCCCTGCTCGTGTTCCCACAGCTCCGCTTCCGGCGCCTGCCGAGCGCGCTCGCGCAGCCCTTTGCAGTACCGATGCACACTACTTTTCGGCAACCCCGTCGCTTGGGCCAGCTTCCGGATCGATGGCGAGCCCCGTTCCCGGAGCACGGTGAGAATTTGTTGGCAGCGCCCTCGTAGGTCCATCCCGTCCCCCGGTCTGTCAGTAAATCGCTACGATATCATCGCTCCTTGGGCTTGATCATTCTCGGAGTGAAAGACTTAGGCGATTTCTTGAAAAGGTTATACCGAACCAGGCCTTGTCTCCCTCCTTTGAAAAAGGGGGGTTGGGGGGGATTTTGATCGGCGGCGTCAATCCACGGGGCTCAAATCCCCCCTCACCCCTCTTTGCTAAAGGGGGGAACGGCAATGCTCCATTTCGCGGTCAAGCAGGTAAGCTTTTTTCCGGAAATCGCCTTAAACTGTCCCGCCTTAAGTGGGTAGCCATGCCGCTTCGGCCGACTTGGTCAGTGTTCAAGTCCAACTTGTACACCAACTTGTGCAGTCCCTGACTTCACCCCAGCGGCTGATCGTCAAGCGCTGCACGCGGCCCCAGTCGCTACGGGAGTTGATGCGAGCGGTTGGAGTGACCCACCGAGCCCACTTCCGCAGTACCCATTTGGAACCTCTCCTCCAGGAGGGTGTGGTCGAAATGACCAATCCCGAAAACCCCCAGGCGTCCAATCAAAAATATCGCCTCACCGAGCGGGGTGTGGCCGTTCAAAAGGAATTGCTTCGCACCCCATCCACTCAGGACGAACCCGAATGACCGGTCTGTTCCAAAGCCAGAAAATAACTGCTGATAGCCCCGTCGAATGCCTGGGTCAGACCTTTCCCAACGACGCCGCGCGGCGCGAGCATTTTCTCGCCCTCTTGCGCGAGAAGCTGCAAGACCCGGAGTTTCGCAAGACCGAGGGTTTCCCCATCGGCAGCGATGAGGACATTCTGGCGCTGTCCGATCCGCCGTATTACACCGCTTGCCCGAATCCGTTTATCGCGGATTTCATTCGGCATTATGGCAAGCCGTATGACCCGAACGCGCCGTACAATCGCGAGCCGCTGGCGGTGGATGTGCAAGTTGGCAAGACCGATCCGCTTTATAAGGCGCACAGTTACCATACCAAAGTACCGCATCTGGCCATCGTACCGTCGATCCTGCATTACACCGAACCGGGCGATGTGGTTCTGGATGGTTTTTGCGGTTCGGGGATGACGGGGGTGGCGGCGCAGTGGTGCGGCTCCGCGCCAGCCACTTACCGGGCGCAGCTTGAAGCCGAGTGGAAGACAGCAGGACGAGAAGTGCCGAAATGGGGTGCCCGGCGCGTGGTGCTGAACGACCTTTCGCCTGCCGCTACTTTCATTGCCGCCAATTACACGCTGCCTTTTGATGTGGCCGCCTTTGCCAAGGCCGGTAAGAAACTGCTGGACGAACTTGCCGCCGAACTCGGATGGATGTACGAAACCCAGCACAAGGGCGGCAGCAAGGGCCGCATTGAATACACCGTATGGAGCGAGATGTTTTCCTGCCCGTCCTGCGCCGGCGAGGTGGTGTTCCTCGACGAGGCGTTGGATGAAGAAACCAAGCGGGTGAGAGACAGTTTTCCCTGCCCGCATTGCGGGGCAGACTTGAACAAAGATAGGCTGGATCGCGTGCTGGAAAGCCGCGTCGATCCACTCACCAGCGAACCATGGCAGCGCGTCAAGTTTCACCCCTCGTTGATTACATACACGGTGGGCAAGGCGCGTTACGAGAAGACGCCCGATGCCGACGATCTCGCCATGCTGGCCAAGATTGATGCCATGCCCTTCCCGGCAGACATGCCTGCTAACCGTTTTCCCATCGAAGCCATGTATCACGGCTCGCGGATTGCGCCCAAGGGCTTCACCCGCACCCACCACTTCTACCTCCCTCGCGCTGCCCATGCCTTGGCTGCCTTGTGGCGCAAGGCGCAGGCTCAGCTCGATGCCCGGCTGCGCAACATGCTGCTGTTTTTTGTCGAGCAAGCGATTTGGGGATTATCCGTGCTGAATCGCTACGGTCCACTGCATTTCTCACAGGTGAACCGTTATCTAAATGGCGTCTACTACGTGGCATCCCAACATGCCGAATGCAGTCCGTGGTACATCCTTGACGGCAAGCTAGGCCGACTCGTCAAGGCGTTCAGTGCCTATGCAAAATATGGTAATTCGGCGGTCTCGGTTGGCTCCGCCGCCTGCCTGCCACTGCGCGGCGACTCAATCGACTACATCTTCACTGACCCGCCCTTCGGCGAAAACATCTACTACGCCGACCTCAATTTCCTTGTCGAATCCTGGCATCGGGTCGTTACCGATGCCCAGCCAGAAGCGATTATCGACCGCTTCAAGAAGAAGGACTTGCCCGAATACCATGTGCTGATGCGCCGTTGTTTCAAGGAGTATCACCGGGTGCTTAAACCGGGTCGCTGGATGACGGTAGTGTTTTCAAACAGCCGTGCGGCGGTATGGAACTCGATTCAGGTGGCACTGGAGCAAGCCGGTTTTGTGGTTGCGGGCGTCTCCGCCCTGGACAAACAGCAGGGCAGTTTTCGGCAAGTCACAACCACGACTGCGGTCAAACAGGACTTGGTCATTTCGGTCTATAAGCCAAACGGTGGGCTGGAAGAGCGGTTCACGAAAGCGGGGGGTAGCGAGGATTCGGCATGGGATTTCGTGCGAAGCCATTTAAGAAACTTGCCGATGCCGAGTATGAAGCATGGTGAGATCGAGCATATTGCTGAACGCGATCCGCGCCGAATCCTGGATCGGATGACCGCCTGGTTCGTCCGCCACAACTTTCCCGTACCGCTCTCCAGCCAGGAATTTCAAGCCGGGTTAACGCAGCGCTTTTCCGAACGGGACGGCATGATATTGGCTCTTTGGTAGTTCCCGGTTTTAATAACTTTATGATAATTATGCAAATAATTCATATCCCCTCAGGTCGATGAAAAGCCGTTGGAAGAAATGATTTCGGTTGAGGATCCCGTAGCAGCGCCGTTTGATCACTTTGATTTTATTATTCAGACCTTCGACAAAACCACTGCTATGACGCTCGACAAAATAGTTGGTAATTTCTTCCATCCGTTTTTCTAATGTATTTAAAAAAGAATCAAAACAGTCGATGCCCGCTTCCCGAACTAACCCTTTCCAACCGCGTAACTGACACCGCGCCTGTTCTTTGGTCATCGGACTTTCAAACACATGGGTCAACGTCAAACATAAGATATACGCAGCGACTAACTTTGGCGCATGGGGTTTGAGCTTTTTGATGACTTCTAAATCCGCTTCAGTCAGGTCTTCAACATTTTTACGCAGTATCCACATCACCCCCTTCAATTGTTTGTACTCCTCTTTCGGCAACGCTTTTTTAACGCGCTTCAGTTCCTTCTTGCGCAGGTCGTCCACGCCTTTTCGATACAGCTTGGCTACATGAAAACGATCCGCCACAATGTGCACTTTTCGCCCGAAAAATTCTTTGGCTGCATTCACAAAACCATCGTATAAATCCGTACAAAAAACTCGCACGGTTTTACGTAACTCCTTGGGTATGCTCTTAAAAAATTTCCGCACCGTCTCCTTCTTACGATCCTCCAACACGCCGAGCACTCGATTCTTTCCATTCCGAAGATGGACCGAGATGATCGTGACAAAATCCCGATGACCCTTTTTTAAAGAAATCTCATCGGCCCCCAGGATTTTCGAGTTCTTCAAATTCACTCCAGTCCACTTCGGGACGCACATGCCGATGAATAATCCCCATGACCGCCTCATAGCCTATCCCTTCTTTAAGGCTCACATCCGTGACCGTACTATTGACCAAACTGAGCAAAACGTGGTTTTCATACGCGTGAGTGTGTGGACTCCTGGAGTCATGCCACGGCAGTTTTTGTGTCGTCGTCGGCTGTTCTTTGCAATGCAAACACCGATACCTCTTCGGCCTGATTTTGAGGTAACTGGGTTTTCCTAAAATGGATAAATGGCGTAAAACGATCTCACGATCTCGACCGTAAAAATCACTGATTCTTTGGCCACAAACATGGCAGTCCGTCCCGTCTGCCAGAGGGGTGACCGTGATGAAAATTTCACCCCGATCGGTGAATTCGACGCCCTCCACTTCGACACCCTCCAGGTTTAATGGGATCTCAAGATAATTTATAAAAGCCAATACCCCCACAATCTTGGAAAACGAAAAATAAGTTAACCTATTATTTTAATTATACTTTATTATTCAGCAGGATGCCAAAGAACCATGATATTCCTGCCCGATCAAGTCAGCGAACACGACCGGAAACGGTTGCGAACCGCCCGAGCTCCCCATAGGCCATTGTTCGACTCCACAAAGCGTTTCGCTATCGACTGGCTGACCGACTTCTGGAAAAAGCGACCCTTCACCTATCAAGACATTCATCCCGAATATGATACGAGCAACGCGGCGTCGGCTGGAAAAAGCATGAAGGCCGGCCAGAACTGGCGTTCTGCTGGTAGCCAACTTCCTTGAAGACGACTCCAAGACCAGGGACGGTGACGAAGTGCCTGCGCGAAATCAGAGCGACCGGTCGACCTACTTCAAGGGCCTGCGCGGGCTGGAAAAATCTGACCCGCGCCTGAAGGCGAAGGCCGAACATCGCTGGTACGTACCCGACCTGAATAAGGCCGAAGAACTGGAAAAGCTGCGCGAAAAAGCGCTGCTGAAGGAATTCGACGCCTACCGGACCTACACCGGCCGCAAGCTCAAGGAATTCCGCCTGGAAGCCCTGCGCGACGGTTTCAAACACGCCTGGGTGAACAAGGACTACCCGACGATCATTGCCGTCGCCAAGAAAATCCCCGATAACGTGCTGCAGGAAGACGAAAAGTTGCTGCTCTGGTACGACTAGGCGCGACGCGGCTGCAGATTAAATAGTCATGGCGATCATCGAAGGCTTTCGCGTTCAGAATACCGGGCGCTGCGAGATGTCAAATCGGAAAACTATGAATCAGGCGAAGCCGAACCATTGACGCCGCTAGTCACGGTAATCGGAAAGAACGGGACCGGCAAAAGTACTCGTTCGATCTTTCGGTTTCATCGCCGACTGCTGGACGACGACGTGGAAACCGCGTGCGACCTCAAGCAGCGCGGCGGCTTTGACGCTTGCGCTCGATGGGATGCAGCGGGCCGAACCGCTTCTAAATTTACTACCGGGAAGGAACGCGTGAACGCCCGATCACTTATGAACTGGCCATCGGACTCGATGAATGGGGCTGCTGGTTCGTGCAGGAAGAGCGCCTCCGCCAACGTCGCAAGGGACAGAATCGAGGGCGACCGTTTTCTTTTTTCGATTTGCAAAGGGGTGTCGGCGACGCCTGGACGGCCGAGGAAAGCCTGGAAGGGGAAAGACGCCAACAAGGCGCACGTCGAACTCACTCGATTCCTGGGCAAACTTGGCATTGCAACGCTAAGCACACTCGAGGAGCACGATTGATTCTCTCGGTTTCCGGGAATTTCTGGAGGGCTGGTATCTCTCGTAATTCACTCCGGATGCAGCCGCAGCTTACCGATGGCCGGGTCGTAGAAACATCTGACATTCACGGCGACAACATCGGTAATGTCGTTCAATTCATGGAGCGGGAATATAAAGAACGCTTCAAGCTGATCCTGGAGCGGATTGCCGCCAAGATTCCAGGGATCAACAAGATCAGCACCGAGCGTACCGACGACAGCCGGCTGCTGTTGCGATTCAACGATGATGCTTTCAAAGACCCTTTTTATGCCGAGCAGATGTCCGACGGAACGTTGAAGATTTTTGCTTATCTGCTGTTGCTTGAAGACCCCGAGCCAGCTCCATGCATTTGCATTGAAGAACCGGAAAACGGGCTCGATCACAAATCGCGGGAAGCGTTGGCGCGCGAATTCCGCATTCATGCGACGGGCAAGAAAAATACTTCGCAAATCTTCGTCACCACACACCAGCCCTATTTCGTTGATGCGTTGTCGCCAACCGAGGTATGGGTATTGGAGAAAGGCCAGGATGGTTATTCGACCATCCGTCGCGCGGTTGATGATCCCGTCGTTCGGAATATGGTCGAGCAGGGCTTGCCGTCATATGCGCCAACTTAGGGATTAAAAGATTGAAAAATATATAAAATAATAGCAGGCTTGAGGTTTCTTCACCCACCTTGCCATCGGAGGACCGATCACGATGAGCCTGCCCTTTGGTCATGCTGAGACGACATTTGAAAGCTTCTTACAAGAGTTGCCGGAGGACTATTGGGAACTGGCCATCGAGTTCAAGGCCTTTACCCGGTCGCGCAAGATCAAGACGCCGGCGCAACTGATGCAAGTCGTGATGTGCTACTGCGGCCTCGATGAGGTGCTGCGGGAGACGGCAGGGAACTTCACGTTGTTAGAGGAGCGGATCAGCGATACAGCGATCCATAACCGCCTGAAGGCGTGCGTGCCGTGGGTGAAGGCGCTGTTGAGCCGGATGATGGGGGCGGCGGCGCAGCCGCTGCTCGAGGGCCACCTCCGCTTTCTCATTATCGATGGTTCGACCGTGCAAGGGCCGGGAGCGAAGGGCCCGTGGTATCGGCTGCATCTGGCCATCGACATGGTCAAACTCCACTTGCTACATGGGGTGGTGACGGATGCGCACGAGGGCGAGCGCCTGGGCCACTATCCGTTGCAAGACGGCGACGTGGTGGTGGTGGATCGCGGCTACAACCAGACCCAGATGTGGATCGACCAGGCGGATCGGGGCGTCGGCCTGGTGGTGCGCTATAACCCGCATGGCCTCCATCTTTATGATGCGGCGGGGCAGAAGATCGATCTCGAGGCGACGTTAAAAGCGACGGTGGAGACCGAGCGGTGCCTGCCGGGGCGGGTGCGCAACCAAAACCAGGAATTCATCGAAGGTCACCTGCATGCCTGCCGGCTGCCGCCGGCGCAAGCGGCGGAGGCCCGGCGCCGGGCCCGGGCCGAGGCGAAGAAGGCGGGTCGCCAAATCCGGCCCCGGACGTTGGCGTTGGCCGAGTGGGCGTTGATCTTCACCACCGTGCCGCCGGCCGTCCTGCCCACGGCGACGGTCATGGCCCTCTATCGGGTGAGGTGGCAAGTGGAGCTCGCGATCAAGCGATTGAAAAGTATCCTGAATATTGACAGGCTCCGCGCCCGCAAGGACGGCCGGTTGGCCGACTTGTACCTGCACGGCAAATTGCTTTATGCCTGGGTGGTCGAGAAACGGGCGCGCCGGCGATGCGGCGACGACTGGAATCGTCTCGATCACCCGCGGCGCGCCACCCCGTGGCGGATCTGGAAACTCCTGCACCAGGAACTGACCGTTGCCATCCGGGGAGTGAACCAGTGGAACCTGAACCGCTGGGCGGCCTGTCTCGACGTGATGCAGGAACGGCCACGCCGACGGTCACTGCAAACCCTGCCGGATCGAGTCAGCCACCTGATCGCCTACTGCCAAGCTAATGGCATTAGTAACATATAATAAGCACCGATAAGTTGGCGAATATGGGGCTTGCCGTTGGGCGGTCTGTGGTACAGCGACTACCTGGATGCGAGGTAAGCCGTGCATCTTGAAGTGCTGGTTGAGGACTCTTCCGGGAAGCAATTGCTGGATTTTCTGATGCCCAAAGTTCTCGGGGAATGGAGCAGTTCCCATACCTGGAGAGTTCATCCCTACAAAGGAATCGGCCGCATTCCGCCAGGCTTGCAGGGCAGCAGCGAACCATCGAAACGCATTCTGCTGGATCAGTTGCCGAGGTTGCTGAAAGGGTACGGGCGAACTCCCGGCATCGACGCCGTGGTTGTCGTATTGGATAGCGACGAACGCAACTGCGCGGCCTTCCTGACTGAATTGAAAACCATGCTCGCTGGCTGCGAACCCGCGCCCAACACGCTGTTCCGTCTGGCGATTGAAGAAGTCGAGGCTTGGTATTTCGGCGACCGCTCGGCTTTGCTGGCCGCTTACCCACGAGCGAAAACGAAGGTACTCGACACGTATGTTCAGGACAGCGTCTGCGGCACATGAGAAAAACTCGCCGACGCGATTTATCCCGGTGGTTCGACCGCGATCAGGAAAAGCGGCTGGCCCAAACCGGGTGAGGTCAAGCACGAATGGGCGGCGCGGCTGGGACCGCTCATGGACATCGCCCATAACGCTTCTCCCAGCTTTTGCAAATTTAGAGACGGGTTGCTGCGCTTGGTTGCCCCTGCCTTGGGGAACGCATGAGCGACGGCAACCCGGCGACCGGGTAGGAGGCTAAACGGCATGGCGGCGTGGCAGGACGCCCTGATGTCCCGGCTACATCCGGAGTCGGGACGCTTGCAGATCGCCCATGACCCGGACGAACTGCTGCTCGATGAAGCCAACCTCGCCATTCTCGCGGAGCGCGGTTTCCGCGTGCTGCGCTTCGAGGACGAAGTGGCGTTTCGGCTGGAGTACGAATCCCGATTTCGGGCGCGCTGGGATGCCGGCGCCAGCGCCGATGGCCCTGCGGTGCTGGTGCATTTCGCGGGCGAATCGCTGGAGGACTTGCCCTGGGATATCGCCCAGGCCGGTGTTTGCCATCGGCTGGCGCTGGCCGAGTGGTTCCCCGATCTGGCGCTGGCGGTGGTTCGGGCGTTGCCGTCCCGCTGGCTCGCCCGGTTGTTTGAACGCTATAGCGCCCAAAAACCGGGGCCGTTGGGCGACAGCGCGACTGCGGATTTCGTGCTGCTCAATGTCTTCAAAATCGCCGATGCGCTGATTGAGACCGAGGCCGATCTGCTCCGGCTGTTGCTCGAACTGCATTTCCGTCCGCTTGAGTTACCCGATCCGCTGGTTCAGCGGTTGGCCCAGTTACTGGAAGAGCGCCCGTCGTTTCAGGGTTGGCCGCTACGCTTGTTGCTCGGGGACCGGCAGGCGTTTTTGGCCTTCATTGAGGAGCGGTGGCCGCTGGCCGTGGCGGCGGCCCTGGGACACGCCAGTTCGACCAAGGCGGCGGAGTCGCCGATGGCGCCCTACCAATTGCGCCTTCCTGGCCCCGCGCGGCTACCGTTCGCGGACGAGGCCGTGCGCGTCGTGCTCGACAATCTGTTCCTGGAGGGCCTGTTGCATCCGTTGCGGGTGACGGAGGACGCTCGCCACTTGCCGGCGTGGATGCGGGCCGGTATCGCGGTCGATGACGCCTCGGTTCGGGCCCGGCACATGGAAACCCTGCTGGCGCGAGCCGTGGCGCGGTTGCCGGCCGTGGAAGCACGGCATGGCGACTGGATTCAATACGGCTGGCTGTGGGCCGAAATCCTGAACCAGTGGCACGGTCTGCCGCTGAATCATCAACCGGCCCTGGCTGATCGGTTTGATGCGGCCCGGCAGGAGCTCGACGCCCGCTTCCGCGACTGGCTCGCGGACCGGTATGGCCTGTTGGCCAGCTTGCCGGCGGTCAACGCGCCGGTGATGGGGCATCACGTACCGCATTATCTCGCACGCCAGCGGTCCAGCTCCCAGGACAGGATCGCGCTGATCGTCATGGACGGCATGGCGATGGCGCAATGGTTGCCGCTTCAGCAGCGGCTGGAACGCGAGATCGGATCCGTGGAGTATCGGCGGGGCGGTTTGTTCGCGTGGCTGCCGACCCTGACCAGCATCGCGCGCCAGACCCTGTTCGCCGGACGGGCGCCGCGCTATCTGCCGTCCCTGATCTCGACCCGAAGGTGAGCCTGCCGCCTGGATCCGGTTCTGGAACGGTCAGGGTTTGTCGGCCGATGCCGTCGCCTACTTCAAGGGTATCCGCCACGCCGCGCAGCTCGCGCCGGTCCATGACGCCTTGGCCGATCCCCGCCTGCGGATGATCGGTATCGTGATCGACGCGATTGACGAAATGATGCACGGGTCGATCCTGGGCGCGCGCGGGCTGCATGCGCAGATGGCGGTGTGGCAGGAACACGGGATGCTCGCGCACTTGTTGGCGCGGTTGCTCGATTGGAACTTCAGGGTGTTCCTGACCGCCGATCACGGCAACATTGAAGCCACGGGCGCCGGCCCGGTCGCGCAAGGCGTCCTGGCCGAAACGCGCGGCGAACGTACACGGATTTATAGCGACAGGACGCTACGGGATAAGACGCTGGCCGAACTGGGTTCCCGCGCGGTTGCCGGTGCGAAGACCGGCTTGCCGGAAGGGATGTTCCCGCTTTATGCCAGCGGACGAACGGCTTTTGTGTCGGCGGGGGAAATCGTCGTGGCTCATGGCGGGGCCACGTTGGAAGAGTTGATCGTGCCCTTCGTGCAGGTACGTGGGAAACCAGCGCATTCATGAAACCTTTACCGATGATCGGCTTCGACCGCTTCCTGGCCCGTTCCTGGCTCGATCTGACGCTGGCCATCGCCGCCGGCGAACGGTCTCCCGCCGAACTTCACGCCGTGTTGGAGCAGGCTATCCAGGGCCGGGATGCCCGTAGCAAAACGCTGACCCTCCTGAACCGGCTGTGGTTGAACCCTCACCCGACCGTGATCGCTTTTGCCCGCGATGGAGTGGCGCTTTACCAGAGCGATCTGCGGAGCGACCCGCTTCCCTTGCACTGGGGCATGGCCCTGCGGTCCCACCCGTTCTTTGCCGCGATAGCCGACTCGATCGGGCGCCTGCTCAGGCTGCACGGCGAATTTTCTTCGGCCCAGGTCGCGCGGCGCTTGAAGGAGCACTATGGGGACAGAGCCACAGTCCTGCGCGCGGCCGAGGCGGTACTACAGACCTTGGCGAGCTGGAATTCGATCAGCCGGGTGGATAGCAAGCAGCGGCTGTTCCGTACCGGCCCGGCCCAGCCCATTCAGCACAAGGAGTGGGCGCTGTGGCTGACGGAAGCGGGAATCGCCAGTTTGGGCAGGTCAGCGCCGCTCAACGCGCCGCTCAACGCGCTGTTTCCCTGGATGCTCGAACCGCTATCGGAACGGGATTTGGAGGTTCAGAGCCGAATGGGATTGATTCGCATGGGGGGCGGGGAGGTTCTCATCGGTCTGCGTTAGAGTCCCGCCGCTCCCCGCAGTACTGGTTCAGTCTGATTTATTCTACAACCTATTGATTAGTAAATTAAAATTTCTTCGTAAGTTGTTATAGAGTTGGCTCCTCTGGGTGGGATTCAGCCTGCCGAGTCGGCTAGAAACTGGCTTAAAGTCATTTTAGATCAATTGGTTAGCTTCTTAGTCGGACCCCAGCCCGGCTGGCTCCACAAGAACCTGTAGATAACTCTGGATAATTTATTCTATTCAACCGGTTATCGCGAAAATTATACTGAACCAGTGCCCACCCCGCTACTCCGCCATTTTCAAGCCGCCGGCTTTTGACTCCGCCATTTTCAAGCCGCCGGCTTTTGGTTGAGTAAACGAATCAACAAGCGCATGCATGGCGGCCCGCTGCTGGGGGGACAACGCCTGCATCGCCAGCACCAGCCGTAACGATTCCTCGTCCACCTCAACGACCTGATCGTTCACCGCCACCTTGACCGTCCTGGTCGAGCGCGGTTCGCCCGGGCCTGATCCCGTGCCATACAGCAGCCAGTCCGTTGTCACCTCCAGCGCCCGCGCCACCCGCACCAGATTTTCCCCTTCCAGCGCTCGGGTTTCCCCCGTTTCCCATTGCGTCACCGCCGGGCGCGACACGCCGACCGCATCAGCCAGTTGCTGCTGCGACATCCTGGGCTTGCGCGCCAGTCGCGCCTGCTTGATCCGTTGCCCGATGTTGCTCATGAAAGGAATCTTACAGATCGCGATCACGCCCGTAACCGTAAGTCTATTGACGTAATATGTAAGTATGCTTACTATACCGTCATGAATGCCTACGACATCCACCAAGTGATTCAGCACTTCGGCAGCAAAGCCGCGCTGGCCAAAGCCCTGGGCATCGAGCCGCAGGCGATTTACCAGTGGAAGCGCATCCCACCCCGGCGGGCGCTGGAGATCGAAAAGCTCACCAGCGGCCTGTTCAAGGCCCACGATCCCGCCGGCGAGGATGCCACCGCCGCGAACTGAACCCGTTCCCGGCGACGTCACACCCCTCGCACCGTGAGGCGTCGCCGGGCTTTTTTTCCGCAGGAGCCGCCATGCCACACCCAGAGCAGCGTCTCGAAGATATCCCTCCGCACCGGCCACAATCCTTCCAGCGCGACGCGCGGAACCTGGCCATGACCGCCAACCGTTCGGTGAGTGAATACATGCGGGTAAAGAAGAAGATCTGCGTTGGCGGCCACGGGGCAAGGCTGCTCTCACCTTCACCAGAAAACCAGGCGCGTTAAGGCCCTCGGAGGGACACATGAACCGCTGTCCGCAGAGCGGAAAGCAGTGCCATCCCACCGCCGCGAGCGCATGGCGCGTCATCCAACTGCGCACCAGTAAACTGGCGCTGTTCCACCACAAGCAGCGGATGCCGCCCGGCGGATTCGCCTACCGTTGCGTCCATTGCCACCAGTGGCACATCACCAGCCAACAAAAGACCGATTGGCCCCGACGCCGGCTGGCGCAGATGGAACCGGTCATCCGCGAACGGGAGGCGCGAACATGAGCCGCATTCGCACGATCAAGCCGGAATTCTGGACGAGCGAACAAGTCATGGAGTGCTCGCCGTTAGCCCGCCTGGCTTTTATTGGGATGTGGAATTTTTGCGATGACAACGGCGTCCATCCCGCATCCTGCAAGACCCTCAAGGCCGAAGTCTTCCCCGGCGACGATCTCACCGCTACCGATGTGCAGTCCCTGGTGAACGAATTGCTCCAGCAACGGTTGCTGGCCGAATTCCACCCGGTGGTGGTTCGTCACCGGCTGGCACCACCAGGGCAATCGCGCTATGTGTTAGCCGGACTGGGTTGGCCGAAAAGCAGGCGCAACCGGTAGTCATCGTTGAGGGCGGCCCGGAGTTTCCGACGGCGGATGCTGTCACGCGGGGGGCCGTTGTGGCGCAGCACGTTGAGGGCGATGCGGCGGATCAGGGCCAGATTTTCCGCCGAGTGGTCCTTGCGGGTCCGGCAGGCATCTTCCCCGAATTGCACGTCCAAGACCCAGTGCTGTCGATTTTCGATGCTCCAGTGCTGTCGCACCGTGGCCGCAAACCGGTCTCGCTCCGCCAACGAGCACGGGAAGTAGCGGCAGTCGGCGCTGGTTTTCTCCCCGATGATGCGGGTGGACTCGACCCGGCCGATCGCCTGGAGCCCGGCCCAGTCCGGTTTGGCCGCCAACCAGTCGATCCGGTCGCTCAGGGCATAGCGGCGGATTTCGATCCGGCCGTGGTCTTTCTCCACCGTTTCCAGCACAGTCAGGTGCCCGCGCGCCACTTCGGTATCCAGCCAGAGTCGCACGTCTTCACGCGAGGTCGGCTGGTTGTCCTTGAGCGCCAACACATAATCGGCTCCACCCTCGACGATCGTTCGGGCGATGGCTTTCTGGCAGCCCATGGCGTCGATCGAGACCACCGCCCCGCGCAGGTCCGGCAGCCCCGGCAGGTCCGGGATCGCGGTGATCTCGTCGGGCTTCTCCGCCACCGCCTGCCGCGCCAGCACCCAACGCGCCCGCCCGGCGAACGCACTCACCGGATGCACGGCCGGCTTCGCCCCGTCCCGACTGCCGCGCACCGCTTTACCATCCACGCAGACCTGCTCGCCGGCCAAATCCGGCAAGGCGGCCGTCGCCCAAGCCGCGAAGGCGGCCCGGAACGCCACCGGGTCGATCCGCCCCAGCACGTCGCTCAAGGTGTCGTGCGAGGGAATCCCGTTGGGCAGCTCCAGAAAGCCCCGCAGCCAAGTTTCCTTTTCCTCGGCAAAGTCCGCCATCCCCGCCCGGTCCTCCACCCCGCTCAACACCGCGCACAGCACGATCATCAGAATGTCATGGAGTTTGTGGAGCTTGTTCCGCGTCTCGCGGCGCGGATCGGGCAGATCGGCCAAATACGGGCGCGGGTCGAGCAGTTGGGGCCGCATCAGTTCTCTCCACAAGATCAACTTCGCCTCGCTACCCTGGCAATCAGCCTCCTGTCAATCCCCCCACATAGCGCGATTGCCCTGCCACCGCTACCCGCCGAACTGGCGGGCGATTTCCATCGACATCCGCCAGGGCCGCGCCAGTGGACGGTACGAGCAGTGCGGCATCCCCAACGCGGTTTGGCGCAACCACCGCACCGACATGCCGCACCATCGGCGGACCGTTCATGCCACGCGGCGGACCCGCTATGTACTGGGAGATTTGTTCGATGTTGCTCTGGAATCTTGAAGAAGCTGCCCGCCAACTGGGCGGCGTCAGCCCGCGTACCGTGAGGCGGCTGCTGGAACGCGGCGAATTGCCCACCGTGCGCATCGGTACCCGCCTGCTCATCCCCGCCGAAAGCGTGCGGGACTGGATCAACCGCCAGACCGTGACCTATGCTGAACAGGGCGTGGGGCGGTTGGCCAGAGGACCTGGCTCATGCCCAAACGAAAAAACCAAGACGGCATCTACAAGCGCGGGGATTCCCCGTTCTGGTGGGCCAGCTACACCGACGCGAGCGGCGCGCGAACTCGCCGCAGTACTGAAACTGCCGACCGAAAGGAAGCCGAGGCCCTGTTAGCCAAGTGGAAGCTGGCGGCGCATCAGGAGAAGCACTGGGACGCGCCGCCCAGCCATACCTTTGATGAACTGATGCTCGATTATCTGGCGGACACTCAAGCGTACAAGCGCAGCGCCGAGCGGGACAAGCGGTGCGCGGCGTGGCTCTATCCCCACTTTACCGGGCGGGAACTGGTGACGCTGGCTGTCGGGGATATCCACCGCTACCGGCAGGCGCGGCGCAATGACGGCGTTCAGGACCCCACCATTCGCCGCGAGTTGTCGTTATTATCCGCCGCCCTGAACCATGCTGAGCAGAAATGGGGATGGGCGGTCAATAACCCCGTGAGAGGGCATTTACCCGCCGATAGTGAAGGTCGGATGCGCTGGATTCGTCCCGAAGAAGCGCAAGCGTCAATCGCCGCCGCTGCCGCCGAACCCCGCTCGCCACATGCGGCGGATTTCATTCGATTAGCGTTACACACGGGTTGCCGCAAAAATGAACTGCTGGGGTTAGAGTGGCAGCGGGTCGACTTGCACACCAATCTGATCTATCTCGACACGCACCACACCAAATCGCGCAAGCGGCGCGCCGTACCACTCAATCAGGAAGCCCGTGCGGCCTTACTCAACCGCGCCAGGTTCCGTGCGGAGCATTGTCCTGCATCACCGTGGGTCTTTTGCGATGAGAACGGCAAACGCATTGCCAGCGTGCGCCGAGCGTTTGTAACGGCATGTCGGCGGATCGGCCTGGAGGACTTCCATATTCACGACTTGCGCCATACGTGCGCCGCGTGGTTAGTCAGCGCCGGGGTTGCCCTGGCTGAAGTACGGGATTTACTGGGTCATGCCAGCATCACGATGACCGAGCGTTACGCACATCTCGCACCGGAGAACGTGCGGGCGGCCGTAGCCGTTCTCGATAGCGCGTCACGATCTGGTCACGTAACGCCCAAGGAGTCAGAACAAAAACTGCGTAACGACTTGATTTAATGGTGGCTACGGGTGGACTTGAACCACCGACACCGGCATTATGAGTGCCGTGCTCTAACCACCTGAGCTACGTAGCCACGGAGAGGGAGGTCTGCAAAATAGCAAATAATTATGCGGATACGGCGGCGAGGCGTCAAGAACAACGTGTCGCGTCCGCCTAAACGTTGAAACGGAAATGCATGACATCGCCCTCCTGGACGATGTAATCCTTACCTTCCAGCCGCCATTTGCCCGCTTCGCGGGCGCCGGCCTCGCCACCGTAAGCCATATAGTCGGCATAGGCGATCACCTCGGCGCGGATGAAGCCACGCTCGAAATCGGTATGAATCACCCCCGCCGCCTGCGGCGCGGTGGAACCGGCTCGCACCGTCCAGGCCCGCACTTCCTTGGGTCCGGCGGTGAAATAGGTTTGCAATCCCAGTAGCTTGTAAGCGGCATGGATCACCCGGTCCAGGCCCGGTTCGGACAGCCCGTAATCGGCCAGGAACTCCGCCCGGTCGGCATCGTCCAGTTCCACCAATTCCGCCTCGATGGCCGCACACACTGGCGCGACCTCGGCTCCTTCCTGGCGGGCGATTTCCCGCACCTGATCCAGCAGCGGATTGTCGCTGAAGCCGTCCTCGGCGACGTTGGCGATGTACAGCACCGGCTTGGCGGTCAACAGAAACGAATCCCGCAGCGCCTCGCGCTCGCCGGCGGCCAGCTCCAGCGTCCGCAACGGGGCGCCGGTATCGAGATGCGCCCGCACCCGTTCCAACACCGCCTTGCGTTCCAGCGCCTCCCGGCCGCCGGCCTTGGCCGCCTTCTCGGCGCGCTGCAAAGCTTTCTCCACCGTCGCCAGATCGGCCAGCGCCAGTTCGGTGCCGATGGTCTCAATATCCTCCCGGGGCCGCACCCGCCCGGCGACGTGAATCACATCGTCGTTCTCGAAGCAGCGCACCACATGGGCGATGGCGTCGGTCTCGCGGATGTGGGCCAGAAACTGGTTGCCCAGTCCCTCGCCTTTCGACGCGCCGGCCACCAGCCCGGCGATGTCCACAAACTCGACCGTCGCCGGAATGATCTGCTTCGGCTTGACGATAGCGGCGAGCGCGTCCAGGCGCGGGTCGGGCACCGGCACCACGCCGACGTTGGGGTCGATGGTGCAGAACGGATAATTCTCGGCCTGAATCCCGGCCTTGGTCAGCGCGTTGAACAGGGTGGATTTGCCGACGTTCGGCAAGCCGACGATACCGCATTGAATACCCATGGCTACTCGCTTCAGGAAGAACTCGCCGGGGCGGACGAGGAAGAGTCGACGCGCCGGCTGTGCAAGGCATGAACGGCTCGGTCCCACTGGCCGGCGGCAAGGCGCGGCAGTTCGCGCAGCGCGTCAAGGATGGCCTGTTCGAGCAGCGCCCGTTCCGAGGACGGAGCGCGGCGCAGCACGTGGTCCAGCACTTCGCGGCTGTCGCCGGGATGGCCGATGCCGAGTCGCAACCGCAAAAAGTCGTTGCCGCCCAGGTGGGCGATGAGATCGCGCAGGCCGTTGTGACCGCCGTGACCGCCGGCCCGCTTCAGCCGCGCGACGCCCGGCGGCAGGTCCAGATCGTCGTGGACCACCAGAATCGCCGGCAACGGAATGCGGTGGAACCGCGCCAGCGCCGCGACCGCCAGACCGCTGCGGTTCATGAAGGTCATCGGCTTGAGCAACCACAGTTCCTGACCGGCCAGCGCGATCCGGCAGGTCTCGCCGTGATATTTGGCTTCCGAGCGGAACTGGCCGCCGTGCTGGCGGGCCAGTTCGTCCACCAGCCAGAACCCGGCGTTGTGGCGGGTGTCGGCGTACTGGGGGCCGGGATTGCCCAAGCCCACCACCAGCCGCAACGCCGGCAACCGTTCGCTCCCCTCGCCCGGTGCGGGAGAGGGGTTGGGGGTCAGGGGAGTTGCAGGCAACGCTAGACCCCGGTCCGGCCTCAGGTCGCCGGCGTCGTGGGCGCGACAACGCTCGGACCTTCCTCGCCACCGTGGGCGTGATGGATGCTGACCACGATCGCATCCAGTTCGGAGCCCGGGGCGATGTGGTTGGCCAGTTCCACCCCGGCCGGTAGCTTGAGATCGGACAGATGCAGCGCCTCGCCCAGCCCGAGGCTGGTGATATCCACCTCGATAAATTCCGGCAGATCCTTGGGCAGGCAGGCGATTTCGATGTCGATCAGCGCGTGGCTGACCACCCCGCCCTGTTCCTTGACTCCGCGGGAACTGGTCTCATTGACGAAGTGCAGCGGGATATGTACCCGCAGCTTGCGGTCGGCGCTGACCCGCAGGAAGTCAATGTGCATGATCGTCGGCTTGAAAGGATGGCGATGCAAGTCGCGCAGCACGGCGCTCTCGGTCCGGTCACCCAGCTTCAGGGTCAGCACGTGGGAATAAATGGCTTCGTTCTGCAACTGGTTCATGAACTCCAGATGCTCCAACACCAGCGGTTGCGGTTCCTGACCGCCACCATACAGAATAGCCGGCACCTTGCCAGCGCGGCGCAGGCGGCGGCTCGCACCTTTCCCCAGATCGCTGCGCGGCTCGGCTTTCAGTTCAAACATCGCACTCATGGTTTCAACTCCAAACGGTGAAAACAAAAACACGGCGCGCCCGCGACCAGGCGCGCCGCTCTCGGTAAATCTATAGCGATCCATCTAACTTGTGGAATCGCCGCGTCAAACCACCCCGGCGCTTGCGCCACCCCTCCTTATCCAAGGAGAGGACGCTCGATAACACAAATAGATCAGACGAACAACGAGCTGACCGATTCCTCGATGTGGATGCGCCGCATGGTCTCGGCGAGCAAGCCGGCCACGCCGATCTGGCGGATGGTCGGACAGGCCGCCGCTTCGGGTCGCAGCGGGATGGTGTCGGTCACTACCAGTTCGTCCAGCGCCGACTCGCGGATGTTCCTGACGGCCGGGCCGGACAACACGGCGTGGGTGCAGTAGGCGCGCACCGTGGCGGCGCCCTGTTCCTTCAGCGCCTGGGCCGCCAGACAGAGCGTGCCGGCGGTATCCACCATGTCGTCTACCACGATGCAGTGCTGGCCTTCCACGTCGCCGATCACGTGCATGACCTTGGCCTGGTTGGGCGCAGGCCGGCGCTTGTCGATGATCGCCAGGTCGGAGTCGTCCAGCCGCTTGGCCAGGGCGCGGGCGCGCACCACGCCGCCCACGTCCGGCGATACCACCATCAGCTCGCCGAAGTTCTGGGCGCGAATGTCGTTGAGCATGATCGCGGTGGCGTAGATGTTATCCACCGGAATATCGAAGAAGCCTTGAATCTGGTCGGCGTGCAAATCCACCGTCAACACCCGGTCCACGCCGACGCTGGTGATCATGTTAGCGACCACCTTGGCCGAAATCGGCACCCGAGCCGAGCGGGGGCGGCGGTCCTGGCGCGAATAGCCGAAGTAGGGAACGACCGCCGTAACCCGCACCGCCGAGGAGCGTCGCAGCGCGTCGGCGATGACCAGCAGTTCCATGATGTTGTCGTTGGTGGGATAACAGGTCGGCTGGACGATGAACACATCGCGGCCACGGACGTTCTCCATCAGTTCGACCATGACCTCGCCATCGCTGAATCGGCCGACCACCGCCTGGCCCAGGGGCAGTTGCAGGTGGCCGGCAATTTCGCTGGCGAGGCGCGGATGGGAGTTGCCCGCGAACACCATCATTCGACCTTCGTACACGACCCGTTCCCCCGCTGTCGGTCTGCGCTGCCTGGGTGAGATGGCTGGGCCGCCAGGATTCGAACCTGGGAATGCCGGATCCAAAATCCGGTGCCTTACCGCTTGGCGACGGCCCAAGAAACTTGGAAGTGTTCAGACGGACGCGGCTTGTCGCCACGCCAGATGTTCATGCAACGACGAGCGGTTGCAACCGCGCGCGGCGAAGCCGGTCCAGCCGGATGGCAGCCAGGCCAGCATCCGTTCGGCGCTGGAGGCCTCCGGGAAGGCGGCGAACACACACGCGCCGGTGCCGGTCAAGCGTGACTGGCCGTACTGCGCCAGCCAGCGTGCGGCGGCGGCCACTTCCGGATAGCGGCGGTAAACCACCGCTTCGCAATCGTTGCCGCCCGCGCCCGTCATGAAGTCGGTTATTGTGATGGGCGGGGAATTTCTTGTCAAATCGGGGTCGTTGAACACCGCGCCGGTGGCGATATGACAGGCCGGGGCGAGCACCACGAACCAGGACTCATCCAAATCCACCGGCGTTAATTGTTCGCCCACGCCCTCGGCCCAGGCCGCCCGCCCGTGGACGAACACCGGCACGTCGGCGCCCAGGGTCAGGCCGAGTTCGGCCAGCTCGGCCAGGGTCAGTCCAGTTCGCCACAGGTGGTTGAGCGCCACCAGGGTAGTGGCGGCGTCGGAACTGCCGCCGCCTAGCCCGCCGCCCATCGGCAGGTGTTTGGCGATGCGAATCGTCGCGCCTTGGCGAACGCCGGTGGCCCGTTGCAGCAGGCGGGCGGCGCGCACCGTTAAATCGGCGTCTGCCGGTACGCCGGCGACTTCGCTGTCGCGGGTGATGGCGCCATCGGCGCGCGGCTCGAACCACAGCCAGTCGCCGCGATCCAGAAACTGAAACACCGTCTGCAAAAGATGGTAGCCATCCGGCCGCCGGCCGACGATGCGCAGCATGAGGTTGAGCTTGGCTGGCGCGGGCCAGGCGGCGGGATCGGGTGTTACAGCGTCCATTGCTCGATCACCAGCTTGACGCTGAGATTTTGCCGTCGGGCGACGATGCGCTCGGGCAGGTCGAGGTTGAGAATGGAGGTCGGCGCGTAGGCCGGATACTCGATGACCCAGCCGTTCTGTTCCAGCCGGGTCAGCCGGCCCTGGTCATCGGTCTGGAGCGTCGGATTCGACCCCGGTTCCGGCAGGCCGCGCACCCAGTAGCGCAGACCGTTCACCGGCAGGCGCACGCCGAGGCTTTGTTCCAGCAGGGCGTCGGCATCGGGCGCAACCCAGTTTTGGCCATCCTGGGTCTGCACTCTGACATTGGCCGTATCGCCTTGCACCACCACCCGGCCCTGTCCCAGCGGCCCGATCAGGTCGATGCGGTAATCGGAATCCTGCTGATCCCACTGGAAACTGGCGTGCCAGCCCTCCCGCTCATCGACCACGCCGATGCGCCCGGCCGCGCGCCAGTGGGTCAGCTTCGCCAGCGCCGGCTGGCGGGCGGCCCAAGCGGTTGCGGCCTCCGGGGAGAGGGATGGAGGAATTGCGCAACCGGAGAACAGCGTTAGGGCAAGGATGATCTTTAGCCAATTGGATTCAAAGGGCATCATAGCCGCACCACTGCCAAGGTTCCCAAAGCGATCACCCAGCCAATAAAACCGGTGAGCAACGCCCAGCGGAATTGTCGGGTAAATTTCTCCCGGAGTTGTTGGGCTTGGTCTTGTAACGCTTTTTCCATGAATGTTTTGAGCTTGGCGTTGGCCAACGCGGCTCGTTCATCGAGCGTGATAACCGAATCTTGTAGTTCTGTTCTTACCCGCGTGATTGATTCCTCAAGCGCGGCCTGAATCTGTTGTTGCTGCGTTACCAAAGCGTCCAACGCAGCCTGCTGGATTTCAAGGTGCTGTTGCAAGTGGGTTAGCGACTGGTCCGTTCGCTGCTGCCATTCATTATGAATCTGCTGATGCTGCGTGAGAGTGATTTCCCAACGGTTCTGCTGTTGGTTTAGCTGTTCTTCAAGTTGCATTAATCGAGCTTCGGCCTGCTTGCGGGCGGACGCGAATTGTTCTGCATAATGTTCGGGTAACCGGGCAGCTTCGTCTGTGAGGTACTTGAGGCGTTCATAACGCGGCTGCATGTCCTGGAAGGTCGCTTGAATGTCCTTTAGCACCCGCAGCGCGGTAATGGCGTCCTGGAGTTGGGTTTCCAACCGGGCGATTTCTTTCTCGAACGATTCCAAATTCATCGGGAGGATCGCTTCTTCAGGGGAAGGGAGGGCGTGGGATGCTGGTGGGGCGTCCCAGTCGGCGGGATTTGCCACCCGGTGGCCAAGGTTTTCAACTGCTGAAGTGGGCCGCTCAGGCGGTGCAGGGCGCGCGCCTTGGCGATGCCGTACAGGGCGCGATAAGCGGGGGAATCGCGGCCCAGCAGAGGTTCCCAAGTCTGCACCCAGCGCAGGAGTGCGCCGGGATCGGTCGTGCGGAGGGCAAGATCGTTCAGCCAGCGCACGGCGTCCTCGGCGTCAATCTGAGCGCCGTCGTGATAGAACAGCCCCAGCAAGGTATCTAGTGCAATAGTGTTCGGCACACTTATTGGATAGACAAAATGATGTCTCGATGTTCATCAGTCATTGGATGAAGTAATAAATTTTTAATACAGATTAACCAGTGAATAGAAATTTTCCACAATTTTTTCAATTTAGATCCAAGCAAAGAAACCAAACTATATTCTACTGGCAATCGAGAACTTCCTGTTTTCCGTAAATGATCTTCTTTCTTTGAAGAGGAATCTTTTAAAACTCGCAGGGCTTCTTTTTGGCTTTCTTGCTCTTTAACAAGCGTTTGCTTAAAGTAAATTAAAAGAACGTAAACAATTAAATAAATGTAAAATTGAATTTTGACTCCATTCGGTTCGTGGTTCCACAAATGGAGAGCATCCAGTGTTCGCTTTATACACCTGAAAAATAACTCTACTTGCCAGCGATAAGCATAAAGAATAATGATCTCACTGGTCTTTAAATCCAAACGATTTGTAGTAATTCGATACCATTCACCAAAAACATAAAAACAAACTAAACGATAAGTCACTTTCGATTTATCACCTGAAAAAATAACGAGCGCATCGGTGACTTCTGAAAGGTAAAAGTTCCATGATTCGGGAATATTCACCTCCAGTACCGTTTGAATAGATGCTCGCATATTGTAGCGAATACGAGTAATAAAAAACGCTTGCTTTTCCGTAACTTGTTGAAAAATATCAAAAGCAAGATAACCCCGGTCCGTGATATAGGTCACCCCGGCTTCCAGCAATTCCATGAACACTTTTCGCTCGGAATAATTCGCTTCACTACTCATAAATTGTACAGGAATCATGCGATTAAGTTCATAAGCTAAATGCATCTTCAAGGCTTGGCACTTGGAAGTATATTGGGCCGATTCCATGTTTTTAAATGCAGGAAATAACGAACCATCAAACAATATGAAACGCCCTAATGTTCTTATCTCAGGAATATCTTTAATCTCAATGATTTCTATTAATTTAGCAAAAATACGCTGAAATACCTCTGGCTTATACCGTGAAAATGCTTCCGAATACATCGATGGCGATGCTAAAACAAAACCGAGCTTTTTTAAATCAGGATTTGTTTTTATTTCTGTGATTAGCAAACGAATCGATTGGGTTTTATTAATCACTGCATAAATCAGACTCACCATAAAATAGTACAGTGATAGCTTGTAAAACTTCTCATCATTTTTTAAGCGATTCTGTTCTTCCTTAATTAATAGAATCACAGGTTCAATAATCTTTTCAAAAGTCAGCATAGTTTCATTTCATCAGATGGTACTGCCCACCCAGGTGACTCGCTTCCTCTACCCCCCAGTCGTCGCTGGATTAAACTAGAGTCCCGAGGCAGGCAGTGAATTGTGATTTCACATAACAACTTGATTACAAATTGGAAAATTATATCCCAAAGTTAATGGCAATTGCTATGCCGAACACTATTGTATCTAGTGCGAGGCCCTGCTGGCGACCTTCCTTGAAACCGGTGCGGAAGTAGCTAAAAGCCTGGGGTTGCCGGGCGGGGATTTGCCATGACAGGGCGCCGGCCAGATACAGCGCGGGTAGTGAGGTCGGGTCGCCTTCCAGATGCCGGGTCACCCGGGCCAGCATGCCCTTCTTAACGTCGCGATCCAGAACCTGGCGAATGAAGTCGTGCAGCGCGGCTGGTTCTTCCGGTTCCGCCGCCCGGAGCAGGTCGTTCAGCCGCCGGACCAGTTCATCCAGATCGACGTTGCCGCCCGGATCGGTGGCCCGTTCCTGTTTGAAGTCCAGATCCGGCACGCAGACATCACAAAATCCACAACGGTAATCATCCGGCGCTACGTCTTTATTGAACAGGTTGAGCAGTATTACCCGCCGACAGGTACCCTCGGCGGCCCGCACATAGTCCAGTTCATTACGCAGCATTTGCAGGCGCATGGTGCGAACCCGCGAATAAATTCGCCTCAGCAGGGTGCCGATGGCTTTCTTGAGCAGCGCAATTTCCGGGCGGCGATGTTCGGCGGGCCACGGCGGGGTATCACATTGCGACGCCAGTTCGATCAAAACTTGCATGGATTTGATTAGGTCATCGGCTTCAGGGCGGCGGCTACGCTCCAGGAAGCGTCTCACATGATCGAGTACGACTTGGGACGACCAATGCGCCAAAAATTCCACCTCGAACCGCCAATTTTTCAAGCCAGAGTATTGAAGGGTGTAACCCTGCACGATCCCGAGCTGCTGGAGGCGGTACAGTGCCAACTGATAGACGGTCTGCTTGCGGTCGGTGTCAGGGACATCGATGGCGCCATCGTCGCCGTGCTTGCTGGGGGTGTAATCATCGTGGCTGGCCAATGGCTTGCCAGCTTTGATCCGCCGGTAGACGGCATAGGCCGTTTCGCAGTCCGCCTCCACGCCGGGATAGCTGTCCTGGATAAAACGCGCTTGGTGGCTGAAGTCGCAAAGCACTTTCAGGCTGTAGGGGCGGGGGCACTTACGGAATTTAAAACTGTCGGGGTCGGTCATGCAGCGCGGCATCTCACCCTGATCAATCGTGTCGCGGATGCAGGCCTCGGTGGGTGGAACATATAGCAGGGCGACATGAGCGCGCTGGTTGGCGCGCCCGGCGCGCCCGGCTTCCTGGTAATAGCCTTCCAGGCCACTGGCGAAGGCGTGATGAACCACAAAGGACACATTGCGCTTGTCAATGCCCATGCCGAAGCCTTTGGTAGCGACGAGCAGGGGAAACTGATCCTGCTGAAAGGCTTCATGGCGCTGTTGCAGGATGGCGTCCCAACGCGTAACACGCTGGGGCTGGACGAAAACTTTGTAACAGTCCCGGCATTTCTGCGCCTCACCCCCAAGGCTGGCCTGCGCGGCTTCCTGGGGGGTGGCTTTCCAATAGTCATGCGAGCCGCAATGCGGACACACCTTTGGTACCCGGCTGGCGTGGGTGCGGACCTGATCTTTCGAGAGGCCGATTGTCTTGCGTAATTCGGCGGCAATCTGGGCCGTGCCTTCGGCAAAAGTGGTCTTGCCATGTGGGTCGGCGTAGATGGCGAACACGATGCCCGCTTCCCGGTAGTGGTCGTCGTCGTTCGCTTCCAGGAAATCGAACCCATACGGCTGGCCGAGGGCGCGCGGCAGGTCGTCGGTCAGCAAGTGCGCCAAGGCCTTGCTCTTGGCGCCGGCTTCGGCGGGGACGGGGTGGACCGAGAGACTGATGTTGCGGCGGTCGCTGCTGGCGGTCTGGAGCAGGTCGTCGGGCGTGAGTTGCAAGGTGTCCAGCATGTCCGCCCGCACGAGCGGGGAAGCGGTCGCGGTCAGCGCCAGCAGGGGCACCCGCCGCCGGGCGCTCTCTTCCAAGAGCCGCCGCAACCGGGGAATTTGCAGGTAGGCGGGGCGGAAGTCGTGGCCCCATTCGGAAACGCAATGTGCTTCGTCGATGACCAGCGCGCCGAGGGGGGTGTCGTGCAACGAGGCGCGCAGCTCGTCGTAGAAGGCTTTGATCTGCAACCGTTCGGGGGCGATGTAGAACAGCCGGTAGCGCTGGCTGTGGAACAAATCATCCAACCGCCGTTGGCGCTGTTCGGCGCCATCGGTGCTGAGGATGGAATCCACGCAAGTCCAACCCAGTCGGTGCAGCACCCCGACCTGATCCTGAATGAGCGCCTTGAGTGGGCTGATCACCAGCGTCACGCGGGGACCGAGCAGGGCGTAGAGCTGAAATACCAGCGATTTGCCAAAGCCGGTCGGCAGGATGCCGATGGCATCTTGTCCGCGCAGGAAGCGCTTTAAGAGGTCGATCTGCTGATCTTTTAACTCGGGCACCTGGAAGTAGCGCCGGGCGAAGTAATCAAGGATGGGGCGCTCCAGGTTGGTCGGTACGGGCAACTGGGCGGGTAGGCGTTGCCAGCGGGCAGCAACACGTTGTCCCCAACCGGACAGATTGTCGAAGGTGCGGGATTTAGGCGTATCGCCGCATGTGGGGGCGGTCACCCTCAGTGCGTCTTCTGGAAAATCGACGGGAAGCACGTCCGCGATGTTCGGGTGAACTGCTGCGGTGCGCGGGACATCGAGCCGCTCGTGGGGTTCGCGGTCGGATTGCAGAACTTGATGTAACAGTCGCTCTTGCCCCTCACGGTTGCGGGGGGCGATCAGGTACAAGTCCAGTTGGGGCAGCGTCACCGATAACCCGTAAAAGTCAGCGACGCGCTCGACCAGACCGAGGGTGTCGATCAGGGCTAGGGTCAAGATCGGCATTCCGCCGCCGATTTCGGCCACCGTGAGCCGCGTATGGCCCCGTTCGCTGGCGCGGGCCAGCAGGGCCAGGGCGGCACGCTGGGCGTCCGGGTAGCGTTGCGGCAAGGCGGCCAGCAGCCAGGCTAGTGAAAGCAGATCGCCGGCGGCCGTGGGTTCCAACAGCGGACGCAACAGGGTGTCCTGCTCGATCAGGCTACGGAGCGCTGGTTCGGCTTCGCCGTCTTTAACATGGTCCCAACTCATTGGGAAGTATTCAAAACCGGCTTTGGTTAATTCCTGTTGGCGGGTTTTCTCGCGGTTAAACCGTTGACGGGCTTTCTCGCGGTCTGGCAGTTGCGCCTCATAACGAAAGGTTCTGCCTTCAATCTCCAGGGCATAGCGCCGTTCCCCCTCCAGCACGAAGTCAATACGGCGCGAACCCGCAAACGGCACTTGCGGTTTTAGATAGCGCAAACCGTCCAAACCGCACAGCGGGACAAAGACACGCTCGATAAATTGCCGCTCCGCCCAGTGTTCATCCTGCTCGTCGGTTTCGCCGGGATAGAGTTGGTAGTGCTGGAAATAGGCATCGGGCGAGGAGAATTCCGGGGTCCGTTCAACATCGAAAGTTTTCAACCGCTCCAGCAGCGCATCCGGTTCAGTGCGCCAGTAGCGGTAGGTGGCGTGTTGGCCGCCTTCAAAATTGAGTTGTGTGGGCGGATAGAAAGCACATTTGAAGCGTTCGGGGGCTTGCTTGGCGGCACTGTCCAGCACGGCAAGCCGGATCGGCAACGGCAACGCGCCCAGTCGGTTCCTGTGGAGTCTCACCCAATAGGGTGCAGCCGCACAGGTGATAGCTCAAGGACCACAGGTCGGCGGTGCTACTCCCACCCAATTTTTCCTTGAGCTTGAGCAGGTGGGAGTTATCCGGGTCTTTGCGCAGCGACTCCCGCCAGATGCGCTTGGCCTCCTCGCGCTGGCCGCTCGCCCACAACACCTCGCTCAGGTGCGCGGCGATTTCGGCGTCGGGATTGGCCTCATAAGCCCGGCGCAGATATTCCAGCGCCTTGGCATAGTCGCCCAGTCGGTATTGCACCCAACCCATGCTGTCGAGTACGGCGGCATCGTCGGGCAACAGCGCCAGCGCCTGCTCGATAAAGCCCAGCGCTTCCTGGTAGCGGTCGGTGCGGTCGGCCAGGGTGTAACCCAGAGCGTTGAGGGCCTGCCCGTTTTTGGGGTCGGCGGCGATGATGGCGCGCAGATCGCGTTCCAGTACGTCCAGCCGGTCCAGCTTCTCGGCGGTCATCGCCCGCGCGTAGAGCAATTCCTTGTCGTTGGGATGCACCGCCAGGCCGCGCTCGAGGGCGTCGAAGGCTTCCTGATAGCGTTCGGCCTCGCGCAGCGCCTCGGCCTCGGCCTGATACAGGGTGACGCTGTTTTCCGGCTGGTTGCGGCGCAAGGTTTCAAAATGCTGGGCGAACGCGGTGGTTTCGCCGGTTTTTGCCAGCATGACGCCCTGGCGCAATTGGGCGACCAGGTAGCGATCCTCACCGGACACCCGCCCGTACCACTCGTTGGCCTTGGCATAGTTGCCGCGCTGTTCCTCAATCCGGCCCAGTTCGAAATAGGCGTCCGCCAGCCGGACGTTGCGCTTGATCAGCTCCAGGAAATAACTCTTGGCCAAGTCAAACTGGCGGGTTTCGGTCGCCAGCACCCCCAGCGCGTAGACCGAATCGGTATCCTTGGGATTCTGGTTGAGCAGGGTGGCGAACTCGCGGCGGGCCTTGTTCAGTTGGCCAGCGTCCACCAGCAGGCGGGCGTAGTTCATGCGCAGGTTGCGATCGCGCGGCAGGGCGGCGACCGCCTTGGTCAGCCCGGCCAACGCCGCGGCGCGGTTGCCTTGGTCCATCAGCAGGCGGGTGCGCAGCAGATGCGCCAGCACCAGCTTGGGATTCCGGGCCAGCGCCCGGTCCAGACTGGCCAGCGCCTGCGCGCGGTCGCCGGCGGCGGTGGCCAGCATCGCCCAGTAGTACTGGGCGAAGGCCGAACGCGGATAGCGCTCGCCGAACTGCTGCATCACCCGCAGGGCCATCTGCTTGTCGTCCACCTGGCCCAGCAGCGAAGCCACAGTGGCGAAACCCTGTTGCTGGTCCTTCTTGCTGGCGGCTTGTCGCACCGTTTCCAGATGCCCGATAGCCTCGTCCGCCCGGCCGTTGCGCAGCAGCGCCAGCGCCAGCGCCTGGCGGGCCTGCTCGTTGGCCGGGGCCAGCGCGTACCAGCGCTGCGTCAGTTCCAGGGCGGCCGTGTTATCCTTCATCAGCAGCGCCAGCATCGCCGCCCGCTCGGCGATCTGGGGATCGTCGCTGGCGACAGCCAACTTGCGGTAATGATCCAGCGCCACATTCAGTTGATCGCGCTTGCCGGCCAGTTCCGCCGCCAGCACCTGATACATCAAATCGGCGCGAGGACTGGGCTGCATGACGGGTCGGATGGGATATTCCGATTCGGTTGGCGCCTGCGCGTCGACCACGGTGGCGCAGCCGCTCAACAGCAGGCCACTGAAACCCAATGCTTTTAAAAGTCTGTTCATCGCCAGCGCGCGTCGTGGTCCGGCGGCCAGGAAGGCCGCGCGAAACGGGGTGGGTGCAACAGCGGAACGCCGATTTTTATCCGGCGGCGCGCCCGTTCGCGCCCGTGGAACAACTGCTCGTTCGCCGTATAATCCAATGGCAATACGACCTTGCCATCGACTTATTCTATCCCGCAGAATCATACTATTTTTCGGCTTCATCCGACCGCGCTCCATGCCCCTTCTGGCTCTTGGCCTCAATCACCGAACCGCGCCCGTCGGCGTGCGCGAACGCGTGGCGTTCGCGCCCGACCGGGTGGGTGACGCTCTGCGCGATCTGCTCGACCAGGGCGGCGCCCACGAAGCGGCCATTCTGTCGACTTGCAATCGTACCGAACTGTATTGCGGCCTGAAAGACCGGGACGGCGGCCAGGTGATGGAGTGGCTGGGCCATTATCACCTGCTGCGGGCGGTGGATTTGCAGCCTTACCTGTACCGACATACCGACCAGCAGGCGGTGCGCCATATTCTGCGGGTCGCTTCCGGGCTGGATTCAATGGTGCTGGGCGAGCCGCAGATTCTCGGCCAGGTCAAGGCCGCCTATCAGGTCGCCAACGATGCTGGCACGCTCGGTTCCCGGCTGGAGCGGCTGTTCCAGCACACTTTCGCGGTGGCCAAGCAGGTGCGTACCGACACCCGCATCGGCGTCAGCCCGGTATCGGTGGCATTCGCGGCGGTCGGTCTGGCCAAGCAGATTTTCGCCGACCTGCCCAAGCGCGCCGCGCTGCTGATCGGCGCCGGCGACACCATCGAGCTGGTCGCCCGTCACCTGCACGAAAACGGCGTGGGCCGGCTGATCGTCGCCAACCGCACCCTGGAACGGGCGCACGCCCTGGTCGCGCCGTTCGACGGCTACGCCATCGCCCTGGACGAAATCCCCGCTCATCTGGGCGAGGCCGATATCGTGATCGCCGCCACCGCCAGCCCCGGCCTGATGCTGGACGTGGCGCGGGTCCGGACCTGCCTGAAACAGCGCCGCCGCCGACCGATGTTCATGGTGGACCTGGCGGTGCCGCGCGACATCGATCCGGCGGTCGCCGATCTGGACGACGTGTACCTGTACACGGTGGACGATCTCAAGGACATCATCCAGGAAAACCTGCGTTCCCGGGAGGCCGCCGCCGAACAGGCCGAGGAGATTATCGACAGTCAGGTCGAGCATTTCATGGCCTGGTTGCGCGCCCAGGACAGCGTCGCCAGCATCCGCGCCCTGCGCCAGCAGGCCGAAACCGTCCGCGACGAGGCCCTGGTCCGCGCCCGGCGTCAACTGGCTCAGGGCAAGGATCCGGTCGAGGTGCTGAACCTCCTCGCCAACCTGCTGACCAACAAGCTCATTCATCCCCCCTGCGCCGGCCTGCGCGAAGCCGCCGCTCAAGGCGACGCCGACATGCTGAATCTGATCAAGAACCTGTACCGTCTGGACCGCGACGGAAATCCCTGCCGATGAATCCATCCATGCTGGCCAAGCTGGAGCAGTTGGCCTCCCGTCACGAGGAAGTCGGCGCGCTGCTGGCCACGGCCGAAATTATCGGCGATAACGACCGCTTCCGCGCCCTGTCGATGGAATACGCCCAACTGGAGCCGGTGGCGCGCGGGTATTGGGCCTATCGCCAGGTGCTGGACGATCTGGACGAGGCCCACGACATGAGTCGGGATAGCGATCCCGAGTTGCGCGCGCTGGCGCAGGACGAGTTGCTGGAGGCCGAGACGCGGCGCGCCGAACAGGAGCGGGCGCTGCAACTGCTGCTGCTGCCGCGCGACCCGCACGACGCCGGCAACGTGTTCCTGGAAATCCGCGCCGGCACCGGCGGCGACGAGGCGGCGCTGTTCGCCGGGCGATTTGTTGCGGATGTACGCCCGTTATGCCGAACTGCGCGGCTGGCAGTGGGAAATCCTCAGCGAAAGCTCCCGGCGAGCACGGCGGCTACAAGGAAGCGATCACCCGCATCATCGGTCAGGGCGCCTATTCGCGGCTGAAATTCGAGTCTGGGGCGCACCGGGTGCAGCGGGTGCCGGTCACCGAGGCGCAGGGCCGCATCCACACCTCCGCCGCCACCGTGGCGATCCTGCCGGAACTGGCGGAAGTGGAGCAGATCGAGATCAATCCCGGTGATTTGCGCGTCGACACCTACCGCGCCTCCGGGGCGGGCGGCCAGCACGTCAACAAGACCGATTCAGCCATCCGCATCACCCATCTGCCCAGCGGCATCGTGGTGGAGTGTCAGGACGAGCGTTCCCAGCACAAGAACCGGTCGCGGGCGATGTCCCTGCTCCAGGCGAAACTGCTGGCGGCGGAGCGGGAAAAGCAGACCAGCGCCCAGGCCCAGACCCGAAAACTGCTGGTCGGCAGCGGCGACCGTTCCGAGCGCATCCGCACCTACAACTTCCCGCAGGGGCGGGTCACCGACCACCGCATCAACCTCACGCTCTACAAGCTCGGCGACATTCTGGCCGGGAATCTCGATCCCGATTATCGAACCGCTGATTCAGGAATATCAGGCCGACCAGTTGGCGGCGCTGGCCGAGTGAGCGTCGCCTCCCTCCGCGAACTGCTCGCCGATGCCGCCCGGCGCTTGGCCGAAATCAGCGAGACTCCGCGGCTGGACGCCGAAGTGCTGCTGGCGGCGGCGCTGGACCGGCCACGCAGCTATTTACACGCCTGGCCGGAACGGACGCCGGAACCGGAACCGACCGCCCGCTTCGCCGCCTGGCTGGAACGTCGCCGGGCCGGCGAACCGGTGGCCTACCTTCTCGGTCGGCGGGAATTCTGGTCGCTGGAACTGGAAGTCACCCCGGACACGCTGATTCCCCGCCCGGAGACCGAGTTGCTGGTGGAACTGGCGCTGGAACAGTTGTCGACGGACCGGTCGGTGACCGTCGCCGATCTCGGGACCGGCAGCGGCGCGATTGCCCTGGCGCTGGCGGTGGAACGGCCCCTGGCGCGGATCGTCGCCACCGATCAAAGCGCGGCGGCGTTGACGGTCGCCCGGCGCAATGCCCAGCGGTTGAAGATTCGCAATGTGGAATTCCGGGAAGGCGACTGGTGCGCGCCGCTGGGAGACGAACGGTTCGACCTGATCGCCGCCAATCCGCCCTATGTCGCCGCCACCGATCCCCGCTGGCGAGTAAGGTGAATTGCGGTTCGAACCGCCGGCGGCGCTGGTGAGCGGCGCGGATGGATTGGATGCCCTCCGCACCATCATCGCCCAGGCTCCGGATCGTCTGAAACCGGGCGGCTGGCTGCTGCTGGAGCACGGTTACGATCAGGGCGAGGCGGTTCCGGCGCTGTTGCGGGAACGCGGCTTCGGCGCGGTGAGCGATCATCGGGATGCGGCTGGCCTGAGCCGGACCAGTAGCGGGCGCTGGCCACCGGTTTGCGCTGCTTGACCAAGCGGCCGCGCGCTGGAAAAGCCGCCATCCGGCTTGAACAGGCTCGCTAAAGGGCTATAAATTACCCACAAAGTCGTAAAAGGGTATTTTTATAACCCCATGAGTAAAAGAACCCTTTCGCATGACGCCCTCCCGCCCGAGGTTCGGCATTCCTTGCGGGAACTGGGCCAGCGCATTCGGAGCGCGCGATTGCGGCGACGGTTGAGTCAGGCCGAACTCGCCGCGACCCTGTACGTCACCCGCAAGACCCTCGCCCGGCTGGAGGACGGCGATCCGGGCGTCAGCCTGGCCGTGTTCGCCACGGCGCTGTTCGCCTTGGGCCTGCACGGGCAAATCGACGAACTGGTGACGCCGCAAAGCGACGTTGTGGGTCTTTGGCACGCCGAGCGCCAGTTGCCGAAACGGGTTCGCCACCGCGCCTCGGATGAGGAAAAACTGGATTTCTGATGGTCAGCGAACTCTATGTCTTCGTCTACCTGCCGGGTGCGACCGAGGCCGTTCCGGCCGGTCGCCTGCTCCTCGACGAAGACGCTCGTCATGGTTTGTTCGAGTACGGTCGCCGCTATCTGCAACGAGCCGACGCGGTGCCGGTCGATCCGGTAGCGTTGCCGCTGGGGCCGGCGCGGTACGAGTGCCGGGAGGTCAACCGTGGCCTGTTCGGGGCGCTGCGCGATGCCCTGCCCGATTATTGGGGCCGCCTGGTCATCGCCACCCAGATGCGGATTGCGGTGGAGGCGTTGTCCGACGCCGAACTGATGTTGCGCTCCAGCGCGACGCGCACCGGCAATCTCGATTTCCGCCCCGCGCCCGACGCGCCCGAACCAGTTCTCGGACCACCCGATTTCGTGGATCTAGCAGCGCTGCTGGCGGCGGCGGAACGCATCCAGGCCGGCGAGGCGGTCGCCGATCCCCTGCTGGCCGTACTGCTGATCCAGGGCAGCAGCCTGGGCGGCGCCCGGCCCAAATGCACGGTTCGCTGGCAGGGGGCGCTCTGGATCGCCAAGTTTCCGGCGCGCAACGAGGATTACAGCGTGCCGCGAGTGGAGTATGCAACGCTGCGCCTTGCCGCCCGCTGCGGCATCCGCATCCCCGAGGTCCGGCTGGAAACCATCGGTGGGCGCGACGTGTTGCTGGTGCGGCGTTTCGACCGGCTACCGACGACCGGCGGCGATGCTCGCATCGGTTATCTGAGCGCGCTGTCCCTGATGCAGCGGGACGAATCCGAGCGGTTCGGTTACCCCGACATCGCCGACCACATGCGTCAGCAAGGCATGGCCGGTTCGGAAAACCAGGCCGAATTGTTCCGCCGCATGGTGTTCAACCTGCTGGTGCGCAATACCGACGACCATGCCCGCAACCATGGTTTTCTCTTCGATGGCCGGCGGTTGCATCTATCCCCGGCCTTTGATCTCGTGCCCACGCCGGCACGTCCCGGGATCGGGACTGAATTCAACCTGGCGCTGGAACTCGGCGCACAGGGACGTCATGCCTCGGTGGACAACGCCTTGAGCCGGGCTGCCCGTTTCGGGTTGGAGCGCGCCGCCGCTGTCCAGGCGATGCGGGAAGTCGCCCGCGAAGTCGCCGGCTGGCGCGAGCGGTTCGCGGCGGACGGCGTGGACGAAGCAACCCTGGAACGGCTCCGCCATGGTTTTACCGGGCGCTTCATCGGGCAAATCAACATGTTGTAGATCAAAATGTTGGGTTACGGCCTACGGCCGAACCCAACCTACAAATCTGAACCCGTCTCCTCTCATCCATACTATTATTGTTGAAACAGCCCGCTCGAACCGCTTCACAGCCCTCGATCACGGCGGGATTAACGCGATTTAGAGGGAAGCCCAATCGCCATGCCGACTCAATTCGACCTCATCATCACCGCCGACGCCCCGAACCACACCGCCGAGTTTCGGCTGCTCGACGCCCACGGCTCGCAACTCGCTTACCGCCAGACGGATTTCAAGACCATCTCGCGTCAGCCACCGGCAGGGTCTCTTCGACCTGCGGAACTACCTCCGGCTGTACGTCGAGGAGGGAAGGAAACGGCGGCGGTCGCCGAGATCGGCGTCTGTATCGCGGAGGAGGTGCTGGGGCAGGAAATTTTCGAGAAGCTCTGGGAGTCCGAAAGCCCAGCGCACGCTGCGCATCCAGTTGCCGGGGGCCGCGGAGGAGGAAAACCACCTCGCCGCCGCGCTGGCCCGCGTGCCGTGGGAAATCGCCCGCCCCAGCGCCGAGCCAGCCGACGCTGGGCGAGCGCAACCTGCTCGTCCGCGTCGTCCACGACATGCAGGCCCCGGCCTCGCAGCCGGTGGAACTGGCGCCCGACGAACCGCTGCGCGTGCTGTTCGTCTTCGCCGAGGCGCGCGGCTCGCGGCCGCTGGGCGCGCGGCAGGAGCGGCGCGACCTGCTGCGGCTTTTTGAAAAGGAAATCTACCCGCAGCGCCGCGTCGTCGCCCATTTCCTCACCCACGGCGTCACCCGCGAACGGCTGATCGACCAGATTCAGCGGCAACGGCGGCTACCACGTCGTCCACTGGAGCGGGCACGGGCACCTGAACCTGCTGGAACTCGCCAAGCCCGGCGGCGCGAAAGATCACCTTTCCGGCGAGCAATTGCTCGACCTGTTCACCGACGCGGGCGGCTTTCTGCCGCGGCTGGTGTTCCTCAGCGCCTGCCATTCCGGCGACATCCTGCGGGTGAAGGACTGGAACGATTTCCTCGCCATCGCCCAGGGCAAGGAGCCGGGCGCGAAGGAGGCGGCCACCAAAGACCTCGACCTCCAGGAACAACCCGGCTTCACCGGCACCGCCCACGCCCTGCTGCACGGCGGCGTGCCGTCGGTGGTGGCGATGCGCTACGCCGTGGGCGACGACTACGCCCGCGAGCTGGCGGTGGAGTTTTACCGCGCCCTGCTGGCCCACGCCCAGCCGAAGAACGCCGCCGCCGCCCTCACCCTGGCCCGGCAAGTCCCTGCTGGACGGCAAGAAGCACGATCTCGCCCGCTTCGCCGTCTGCGATCACGCCACGCCGGTGCTCTACGGCGCGGAACAGCCCGGCCTCACGCTGGCGCAAGGGCCGCAGCCCGGACCTCAATCCGCGCAATCCCCGCCTGCACCAGATCGCCGAGCTGACCACGGCGGGGCACGAACACTTCGTCGGGCGCACCTGGGAACTGGCCGGGCTGGGCGCGGATTTCATCGGCTCCAGCACCGGGGCGGAGGTGAAGCCGGTGGCCGTCATCACCGGCCTGGGCGGCATGGGCAAGACCGCCCTGGTGGCCGAGGCGCTGGCGCTGTGGGAGACGCGCTTCGAGTGGGTGCTGCTCTATCAGGCCAAGCCCAACGCCCTCGGCTTCGACGCCACGCTGCGCGACATCCACCTGAAGCTCGCGGGCGAACTGGGCCGCTACCACGACCACGTGAAGGCCCGGCCCGCCGATGCCATCTACCGCGACGCCACCGCCGAGTTCACCGGCCCCGCACGGCTGGAGCGGCTGACGCGCAATCTCGATCCGCGCCCTGCAAGGACGAAGCCGATCCTGCTGGTGCTGGACAATTTCGAGACCAACCTGAAACCGCAGGCCGAGCCCGTCGTCCGCGTCGCCGCGGCCAACCGGTCTGGGCCTGCCAGGACCCGGCCTGGGACCGCTGCCTGGCGGCGCTGGCGAGCGAACTCGTCGGCTCGCCGTCGCGGGTGCTGATCACCAGCCGGCGGCCGCTGGCGGCGCTGGCGGACGGGGCGAGCTATCCGGTCCTGCTCGGCCCGCTGCCGGCGGCGGAGGCGGCGCTCTACCTGAAGGCGCATCCCGCCCTGAGCCGGATGGTGTTTGGCGCCGATGCCGGGGAAAAGGCGCTCGCCCTGCGCCTGCTGAACGCCAGCCGCTTTCACCCGCTGCTCATGGACCGGCTCGCCCGGCTGGCGGCGGACGCCAAGCTGCGGCCGCAGCTCTTGCAGGCGCTCGACACGCTGGAGAAGACCAAGGACTTCGCCGCAGCTCCCGGCGCTGTTCGCCACCACGCCCGGCGACGCGAAGGAACTGGCCTACCTGAACGACGCCCTCGCCACGTCGCTCGATCAACTCATCCGCGACGCCAGCCCGGACGCCCGCCGCCTGCTGTGGATGATCGCGGTGGCCAACGAGCCGGTGACGCTGGGGCTGCTGAACAGCGTGTGGAGCGGGGAAGAGCCACGAGCAGCAGCAACTCCGGCAGATCAAACAGATGCTCGACATGCTGCCGCTGCTTCCGGCGGAGCTTCAGGCGAAGTTGAAGGCCATGCCGCCGGAGTTCCGCGCCCTGTTGGACGCCCTGCCGCCCGAGCCGCCGGCCCGGCCCGAGATCGAGCCGCTGCTGCGCCATCTGGTCAGCGTGGGCTTGGTCACGGAGGAACGCGACGGGGCCGGACGATGACAATCCCGACCTCACCTGCCACGAACTGGTGCGGGAGCGCATTCGCGCCTGGATGGAGCAGCAGCCGCAGGACCGGGGCGAGTTGACGGAGAACGCCATCCGGCTCGCGTATGCCGAGCGGCTGGAGGCGGTGTTCAAGGCCCTCCAGCACCAGAACATGACCGCCGCCCTGCAGGCCGGCAGCCGCGCCCTGGTCTATTGCGTGCAGGCCGGGGCCTGGGACCGGCTGGGCGGCTTCGCCAGCGGCGTCGTCACCAGCACCAGCGATCCGCGCCTGCTGGAGGGGCTGATCCCGCATCTCCGGACCGCCGCCGAGTCCGCGCCGGAGGGCAGGCCGCGCTGGTCGTGCCTCTGCTACCTCGCCGATGCGCTGTGGCAGTGGTGGCCGCCCCGATGCCAGCCTGCCGTTCTACGAACAGGCCGCCACCCTGGCCCGCGCCGCCGCCGAGGCCGGAGGCGAAAGCTCGCAACAGGCTTGGGCGGACCTGGCCTCGATCACCGGCAACTGGGCGAACGCCCTCCGTGATGTCGGCGACCTGGACGCCGC
The DNA here is from genome assembly GCA_963719395.1 of uncultured Gammaproteobacteria bacterium. Classification (GTDB taxonomy): domain Bacteria; phylum Pseudomonadota; class Gammaproteobacteria; order Competibacterales; family Competibacteraceae; genus Contendibacter. The sequence continues at coordinate 70,826 of CAVRCC010000038.1, forward strand.
GCGCCAGCGGCAGCTCGAAGCCGCCGAGGCGAACAAGAAGGCGGGCCGCCCGGCCGATCAACGTCATCGGCAGCGAGTTGGAGGCCCTGCGGATCGACATCATGCAGGGCCAGGTGGCCGCGGCGTTGCCGCAGGTCGAGGCGCGGCTGGCGCAGGTGGCGGCTTGGTGGCAACGGCACCGCTCCGGCCAGCAGTGTCCCGAGGCCCCGGACGCCGAGGTCCTCGCCCGCGCGTTCATCAGCGCGCTCGACATCGCCAGGGAGGCCGACTATGCCCGGCAGGACTGGGAATCCGCCCTGCGCCGGCTCGATGCCATCCTGGAGGTCAAGCGTGCCTTGGAGCGCCCGGCGGAGGACATCGCCGCCACGCGGTTGAACCGGGCCAACGTGCTGAGGAATCTGGGCCGCTTCGGCGAGGCCAGGGCGGAGCTGGAAGATTGCCTCCAGCTTTTCCAGAACAATCCCGCCACGAGCGCCAAGGTGCTCAGCTCCCTCGCCGACCTGTTCGACCGACAAGGCGACGTGGCCCAGGCCATCACCCAGGAGCGCCGCGCCCTCGCCCTTTGCGAGCAATTGCCCGATCCCGCCGACCGCGCCATCTCGCATAACAACCTGGCCAACTACCTCGAACGCCACGGCACCCCGTCCGCCCTCGCCGAATCGCCCCGCCACCAGCTCGCCGCCCTGATTTACTGCCTCGTCGCCGGGCTGGGGCAGCACCTCCAGACCTCGCTGCGCAACTACGCCATCGCGTTTCCGCCGCGCCCGCGCCGCCGGCACCGAGTTGGCCGTGCCCCGCGTGGCCGAACTGCTCGCCGACCCCGCCTTTCACCCGCTCGACCAGTGGCTCCGCCAGCGCCAGGTGGACGTGGCCGAACTGCAAGCCGCCGTGGATCAGTTCCTCGAACAGGCGCGGCAAGCGGCGCTGAAACAGCGACGTAAATCCACCGGAGTCCTCGATCGCCATGCCGAACCGCCGCCAACCCGCAACGACCGCTCGCCGACCTGCTCGCGGCAACTCGAAGCCGCCGTCCGCGCCGGGGATCGCGTCCGCGCCACCCAACTCGAACAGGAGATCCTGCAACGCCTCGCCACCGAGGCCGCCGACCGCGCCGCCGTCGAACGCCAGGTGCGCGCCCTGCTCGCGGAACTGGATCGGCCCAGAACCGACACGCGCCTGCTCGGCCTGGACGATGTCCTCGATCTGGAACGCGGCGTGCGGCCGTCGCCGCGACGCCGGACGGCGTCGTCTATCCGGTCTGGTTCGGCACCAACCGCAAGCCGGCGGGCGACGGCTTCACCGGCGAGCGCCACGACCGCATCACCCGCGGCCGCGTCGATGGTCTACGTCCCGGAAGCGCACCGCTTCGGCGAGACGGCGACCAGCTTCTGGCGCAAGCTGCTGCGTTTCGACCTGCGCGACGACCGCTGCGCCTCCAACGCGTCGAGCGGCAGGAACGGGACGCTTTCTTCGCCGAAATCCACGCAGCGATGCAGGCCGCGCGCGACAGCGGCGAGACGCCGCACGCCCTGTTCTTCCTGCACGGTTTCAACGTGACCTTCGAGGACGCGGCCATCCGCGCCGCGCAGATCGGCGTCGACCTGAAGGTGCCCGGCGCCACGGCGTTCTTCAGTTGGCCCTCGCGCGGCAGCGTCGCCGCCTACCCGGCCGACGAGGCGACCATCGAGGCCAGCGAACCGGCCATCACGGATTTCCTGGTGGACTTCACCGCGCGCTGCGGCGCGGAGAAGGTGCACGTCATCGCCCACAGCATGGGCAATCGCGGCCTGCTGCGCGCGCTCCAGCGCATCGCCGCCAACGCCGCAAACGCGGGGCAAGGTGCAAGTTCGGCCAAATCTTCCTGGCCGCGCCCGGACGTGGACCGCGACCTGTTCCTCGACCTCGCCCGGCTGTACCCCGAGCACGCCGAGCGCGCCACGCTCTACGCCTCGGACGGCGACCTGGCCGTGCATCTGTCCGCCAAACTGCACGACGCCCCGCGCGCCGGCTATTTCACGCCCTACACCGTCGCGCCCGGCGTGGACACGGTGGCGGTGCCCGACTTCGACATCGACCTGCTCGGCCACGCGCTACTTCGCCCAGGCCGAGGCGCTGCTGCACGACATCTACGACCTCATGCGCCACGGCCAACCGCCGGCGCAACGACAGCGCATCATGCCCGCCGTGGATCAGGGCGCGAGCTTCTGGAAACTGAGGCGATAGGAACGCGGTTTCGGCGCGGTGAGCGATCATCGGGACGCGGCGGGCATCCGTCGAACCAGTAGAGGCCGCTGGCCCGCTTGACGAACGTGCCCCGGTTGCGCCATAACCGAAATGGGATTTGGGGAAATTCGCGTCCCTATCAGGAGGTCCATGATGCGCCCCGCACGCTCTCTCTGTTTGGCCATGGCTCTGGCGCTCGGTCCGACGGCGCAGGCCCAGGTCTACAAATGGACCGACGCCAACGGCCAGGTTCACTACGACAGCAAGCCGCCGGCCGAAGGACAGGCGGCGCAAACGCTTGATATCCAGTCGCAACCCACCCCAGCCGGCGGCGTGGATAACGTCCAGGATTTACAGCGGGCCACCCGGCAACTGCGCGAACTCCGGGCCACCAGCCGGGGCGTTCCGGTCGACGAACTCGACCGTCCCGCGCGCCGGAAAAAACGCGGCGAATCCCGGGAGCCGGTCTATATCGGCTACGAGGACCGTGCCCGGATCGACAATCTCAACAGCGATATCCGGCGGCTGTCGTCCTCGACCATCGGCAGCGCCAGCAGTCGCGCCCGGGAAATCCGCGCCGCCAAGGACGAACTGCGGCAAATTTATCGGAAGTACGGCATCAAGCCGTGAAGGTCGGACCGCTCAACGACAAAGGGCGGAGCCACCAATGGCCCCGCCCTTGCCCATGCGCCTCACGGCGCGGTTACAGCGCGCTGGGACCGATTTCGCCGGTGCGAATCCGGATCGCGCGCTCCAGGTCGTAGATGAAGATCTTGCCGTCGCCGATCTTGCCGGTGTTGGCGGTGGAGCGGATCGCTTCCACCACCTTATCCACCAGGTTGTCATCCACGGCGATTTCCAGCTTGACCTTCGGCAGGAAGTCCACCACGTACTCGGCGCCGCGATACAGCTCGGTGTGCCCCTTCTGGCGCCCGAAACCCTTGACTTCAGTCACGGTGATGCCCTGTACGCCGATCCCCGACAGTGCTTCCCGCACGTCGTCCAGCTTGAACGGTTTGATGATTGCAGTGACCAGTTTCATGGATACCTCTAAACAGTCGCCAACCCAAAACAGACGGGAATATAACCGAAATCCAGGGCTACGCGCGATTTTAGCCGGACATCGGATTCCCGCGCGTCATCCGATGTCCGCCAGCGACCGTTACAGGTTGTAACCACGCTCGTCGTGCAAGGCGATATCCAGGCCCTCGGTTTCCTGCTCCTCGCTCACCCGCAAGCCAACCACCACATCCACGAGCTTCAGAATCACGAAACTGAGGATGCCGGAATAGACGATCGTGAACGCCGCACCCTTGAACTGCGCCCAAAGCTGGCTGGCGATGGTCATGCCCTCGGCCAGACCCACGCCGCCCATCATCTTGTCGGCGCACAGCCCGGTCAAGATCGCGCCGATGATGCCGCCGACCGCGTGGACGCCGAACACGTCCAGCGAATCGTCATAACCCAGCGCCCGCTTGAGCTTGGTGGACGCCAGGAAACAGATCACGCCCGCCGCCAGACCAATCAACAGCGCGCCCATCGGACCGGCGGTGCCCGACGCCGGGGTGATCGCCACCAGCCCCGCCACCGCGCCGGAGGCGATGCCCAGTACGCTGGGTTTGCCATGCGACAGCCATTCCGCGAACATCCAGCTCAGCGCCGCCATGGCGGTCGCGATCTGGGTCACCGCCATCGCCATGCCGGCCGAGCCGTTGGCCGCCACCGCGCTGCCGGCGTTGAAGCCGAACCAGCCGACCCACAGCATCGAGGCGCCCATGAGAGTGAAGTTGAGGTTGTGTGGCGGCATTGCCGTCGTGGGATAGCCCTTGCGTTTGCCGATGACCAGACAGGCCACGAACCCGGCGATACCGGCGTTGATATGCACCACGGTACCGCCGGCGAAGTCCAGCACGCCCCAGTTGCTACCGATCAGCGAGCCAGCGCCACCCCAGACCATGTGCGCGACCGGCAGGTAAACCAATGTGAACCACAAGCCCATGAACAGCAACAGCGCGGAGAACTTCATCCGTTCCGCGAAGGCGCCCACAATCAACGCGGGGGTGATGATGGCGAAGGTCATTTGAAAGACCATGAACACCGTTTCCGGAATGGCATTCGATACGGTCGTGACCGGTTGCCAAAGACTCTCCACCGTGACGCCGCTCAAAAAAGCCTTGGCGAGAGTGCCGATCAGCGAATTCAGATTGATCTGGCCGGCTTCCATTCCCGTGGTATCGAACGCCAGGCTGTAACCGTAAAGGGTCCACAACACCGTCACCAGCGCGGTGATGGCGAAACATTGCATCAACACCGACAGCACGTTTTTGGCGCGCACCATGCCTGCGTAAAACAGCGCCAGGCCGGGAATGGTCATGAACAGCACCAGGGCGGTGGACGTCAGCATCCAGGCGGTATCGCCCGAGTTCAATTCGGGTTTGGCGGCTTCCTGCGCTACCGCCAGCGCCGGCGCCAACCCCGCCAGTAACCACAGCAATCCCCCCTGTTTTGCTGCTTGCATCGTTCTACTCATCAGTGGAGTTCTCCAAGGTTTCGCATGCACGGTTGAAATATCAAACAGTTACATAGCTCATTGTCGTCACAGCGCTTCCGGCCCGGACTCGCCGGTGCGGATGCGGACGGCGCCCTCCAGGTCGTACACGAAGATTTTGCCGTCGCCGACCTTGCCGGTATTGGCGGAACGGGTGATCGCTTCGATCACCCGTTCCGCCAGATCGTCGCCCACGCCGACCTCGATCTTGATCTTGGGCAGGAAATCCACCACGTACTCCGCGCCCCGATACAGTTCGGTGTGGCCCTTTTGGCGACCGAAGCCCTTGACCTCGGTGACGGTGATTCCCTGCGCGCCCACATCCGAGAGCGCTTCCCGAACATCGTCCAGTTTGAACGGCTTGATAACTGCGGTAATCAGTTTCATGGGGTCTAAGTCTCCTGTGGCTTGATGCCCCGAGGGGCGCGACGTGTGGTTTCGGCGTCTCGACAGTCCCATCCGCCAGCGCCGACCCTTTGCTTCGCCAGCAGTTAGCATATCGTGTGCCACTAAAATTAATTTTTATAAAAACAATATGTTATGATCGAATCAGCCCCCAAGAATCGCTTGCTTGGGCCTGAGTCCGAATCCATAGCCATGATTTCGCACTTTTTTGGTGCAAAGCGACCGGCGCGCGCAAAGCGGAAAAATCCCGTTAAACTTAAGCAACCCTTCTACCCCGGAGAAATTGTGATGATCGACCCCAAGGCGTTCGATGACTTGGCCAAGCGTTTCGCGGAAGCGGTGCCGCCCAGCTTTCGGCAGTTCCAGACGGAAATGGAAAAGAATTTTCACGCTGCCTTGCAAGCGACCTTCGCCAAGCTGGAACTGGTGACCCGCGAGGAATTCGACGTGCAGCAGGCGGTGCTGGCCCGCACCCGCGCCAAGCTGGAAGAACTGGAAAAGCAAATCGGGGAATTGGAAGCCAAGGTCGGCGGCGGCAAGCGCCGCAAGAGCACGGAGAAACCGGCCGAACCGGACAGCGGCGCGGACTAAGGACGCCATCAAAGCACCAACACGGTGCAAAGTGGCTTTACGGACGCCGGCTAACCGCAAATCGGCATTCGTAAGGCATCTCACCCTCCGCCCGCCAGGCTGCCATGTCGCTCGCTATCGTTTACACCCGCGCCCAGGTGGGCATCGATGCCCCGCTGGTCAGCGTGGAAGTGCATCTGTCCGGCGGTCTGCCGGGACTGTTCATCGTCGGTCTGCCGGAAGCGGCGGTGAAGGAAAGCAAGGATCGGGTGCGCGGCGCGATTCTGAACAGCCAGTTTGAATTTCCCACCCGCCGCATCACCATCAACCTGGCGCCAGCCGACTTGCCCAAGGAAGGCGGCCGCTTCGACCTGCCGATCGCGCTGGGCATTCTCGCCGCCTCGGGTCAGGTCAACCGCGAGCGACTGGGGCAGTACGAATTTCTCGGCGAGTTGGCCCTGGGCGGCGAACTGCGCGGCATTCGCGGCGTGTTGCCGGCCACCCTCGCCTGCCACGACGCCGGACGCACCCTGCTGGTCCCCGGCGACAACGTTGCCGAAGCGCTGCTGGTCGGCAAGGTCAAGGTGCTGGGCGCGGTCCACCTGCTGGAGGTCTGCCGGCAACTGGCCACCGGCGTCGCCCTGCAACCGCCGGTCCCGCAGCCGCGCTCGCCGCTGGCGGCCCTGCTGGAACGGGATTTAAGCGACGTGCGCGGTCAGCAGCACGCCAAGCGCGCGCTGGAAATCGCCGCCGCCGGCGGCCACAACCTGCTGCTGATCGGCCCGCCCGGCACTGGCAAGACCATGCTCGCCAGCCGGCTGCCGGGCATCATGCCGCCGATGACCGAAGCGGAGGCACTGGCAACCGCCGCCATCGCCTCGATCAGCGCGCAAGGGCTGGATTTGAAGCAATGGGGCGTCCGGCCGTTCCGGGCGCCGCATCACACCGCGTCCGGGGTGGCGCTGGTCGGCGGCGGCAGCCAGCCGCGGCCCGGCGAGATTTCGCTGGCCCATCACGGCGTGCTGTTTCTGGACGAATTGCCGGAATACAACCAGCGGGTATTGGAGGTGCTGCGCGAGCCGCTGGAATCGGGGCGGATCACCATCTCCCGCGCCGCCCGCCAAGCCGATTTTCCGGCGCGATTCCAACTGGTGGCCGCGATGAATCCCTGTCCCTGCGGCTACCTGGGAGACGCCGAGCGGCGCTGCGTCTGCGGACAGGAACAGGTCCGTCGCTACCGGGCGCGGGTGTCGGGGCCACTGATCGACCGGATCGATCTGCATATCGAAGTGCCGCGCCTGGCGCACCGGGTGTTGCGCGGCGATGTCCCGGAGGAAAGCAGCGCCACCGTGCGCGCTCGGGTGTGCGTGGCGCGCGACCGGCAGTTGCAACGCGCCGGCAAACCCAACAGCGCTCTGGGCACGCGTGAGATCGAACGCTATTGCACCCTGAGCGAGAGCGATCACCGGCTGTTGGAGCAAGCGTTGGAACGGTTGGGGTTGTCGCCGCGCGCCTATCACCGGATTTTGAAAGTGGCGCGGACCATTGCTGATCTAGCCGGCAGCGACCACATCAAAACGCCGCATCTCGCCGAAGCCATTAGCTATCGCGCGCTGGATCGGAGCCTGGCGCGCTGAATGCGCCCTTGAGAAGCACGAATACTAGACCCCCGTCAACCGCTCCCACGCCTCGCGGTACTTGGCGACGGTGCGCTCGACGATTGCGGGCGGCAGTTCCGGTCCCGGCGGCTGTTTGTCCCAAGCCAGCGTTTCCAGATAATCGCGCACGAACTGCTTGTCGAAGCTGGGTGGGTTGACGCCGGGCCGATACTGGTCCGCCGGCCAAAAGCGCGAGGAATCCGGCGTCAGCGCCTCGTCCATCAACACCAGTTGCCCTGGCTCGTCCAGTCCGAACTCGAACTTGGTATCGGCGATGATGATGCCTCGGTTCAGGGCGTAGTCCGCTGCTTCCCGATACAGGCGCAGGCTGATTTCACGCACGCGTTCCGCCAACTCCACGCCGATCTGCCCGGCGATGTGGTCGAAGCTCACGTTCTCATCGTGCGCGCCCAGCGCCGCCTTGGTCGAGGGCGTGAAAATCGGCTCCGGCAAGCGGTCCGCCAGCCGCAATCCTGCGGGCAGGGCAATGCCGCATACCGTTCCGTCGCGCTGGTAATCCTTCCAGCCCGAACCGATCAGATAACCGCGCACGATGGCTTCGACCGGCAGGCCGTGGAGCCGCCGCGCCACCACCGCCCGGTCCGCAACGCGGGCGCGTTCGGCCGGATCGGGCAGCGCCTCCTCCAGGGTTTTTTCGGCCCGTTGTAGGTGATTGGGCACGATGTGGCGGGTGCGGGCGAACCAAAAGTTGGAAACCGCTGTCAACACCGCGCCCTTACCGGGAATGACCGTTGGCAAAATAACGTCAAAAGCCGAGAGCCGGTCGCTCGCCACCATCAACAGATGCCGGGCGTCCACCGCGTACAAATCGCGGACCTTGCCGCGATAGACCAGCGGCAGACTGTGAATCTCGGGCGAGGCGGCGGGGGACGCGGGCATGGGCGGGACACTCCTGAGCGGGGAACGAATCATGCGGCGCATTCTACCCGTATGGCGGGCGTTCGGAGAATGCGCCCGGCCCAGCGCCGCGATCGTGCTGATTGACCGCAATGTTGCCCGTCCCGCCGATACGGTATGCTTGCACCCCATCCTTCCCCGCTTTTGTCGTGAGGTTTCCGATGAACATCAACGACAACCTGTTGCCCGGCGATCTGCTGTTGTTCGCCAACTTCGTCTGGCTGCTGGTGTTGTTGCAGGCCCTGCGCGCCGCGCCGTGGCGGCTGTTCCTGGCCAGTTCCAAACTCCAGCACGTCTTCCTGGGCGCCTCGGTGGTGCTGTTCCTGATGTGGATCTTCGAAGTCGGAGTCCGGCCGGCGCTGGGTTTCCACTTCCTGTGCGTGACCGTGTACACCCTGATGTTCGGCTGGTCGCTGGGCGTGATCGGGGCCAGCCTGGCGGCGGTGGCGGTAACCTTGCTAAGCGGCGACTGGTCGGCGCTGGCCCTGAACGCTCTGCTGCTCGGCGTGCTGCCGGTTTCGACCAGTTATGGGATTTATACGCTGGTGTATCGCTATCTACCCCATCATCTATTCATCTACATTTTTCTGTGCGCCTTTTTCAACGCCATGCTGGCGGCGGGTGCGGCGGTGCTGGCCCTGGTCATCCTGCTCGTGGTCACCGATACCTATACCTTCGCCCGCATCAGTCATGAATACTTGCCATTCCTGCCGCTGTACCTGTTTCCAGAGGGCCTCCTCAACGGCATGATGACCACCGCCCTGATCGGTCTCAAACCCGACTGGCTGAAAACCTATGATGACGAGACGTATTTGAAATTCTGAAGGTGCGCGGTCAGGCTCGAGCCCTGTCCCGAAAATCAAGGCCCGGCGCCGATCGTGGGCAGCGGGCCGAGCCAGTGAGGTTAAAAAACAGATCGTGTGGGGAAAAGTGTTTGGTGGAGCCTTTGGCTTCATGGTCGGCGGCCCGCTCGGCGCGCTGCTCGGCGCGGCGGTGGGTCACAATCTCGATCAGGGAACCCCGCAGGCGACTGCGGGACCGGACGCCGTCAGCGACGAACGGGCGCGCGGGACCTTTCTCGCCACCGCCTTTCAATTGATGGGCCATGTCGCCAAGGTCGACGGTCGGGTCTCGGAATCAGAAATCGCCGTCGCCCGCGCCCTGATGGATCACCTGCAACTGAACGCCGCCCAGCGCCGCGCGGCCATCGACTGCTTTACCGAGGGCAAACAGCCGGGCTTCGTCGCCGACGCCGCGATCGATGCCTTCCGCAACGCCTGTCGCGGCCGCCCGACGCTGGCGCAACGGTTGCTGGACATGCTGCTGAACATCGCTTACGCCGACGGTGGCCCGTCCCCACAGACGCAGGCCCGGCTTGCGGCCATCGCCGAGCGGTTGGGTATCGTCCGCGTGCAGTTTGAAGCCTTGCACGCCCTGTTCCGCGCCCAGCGCTGGACCCAGCAACAGGGTCAGGGCCACCAGGCGGGCTCGGACCGGTCCGACGACCCGCGGACGCACGGCCGGCGGCCGGCCACCGCCGTCAACTCCCTTGCCCAGGCTTACACGGTCCTGGGGCTCAAGCGCGACGCCAGCCCGGATGAAATCAAGCTGGCCTACCGCCGCCTGCTCAAGCGGCACCACCCCGACAAGCTGGCGGCCAGCGGCATTTCGGTGTCCGAACTGGCGCGCGCCACCGAGAAGACCCGCGAGCTCACCGCCGCTTACGAACGCATCCGGGAAGCGCGCGGTTTTTAAGAGGCGCTTCCGCCCAGGCGCTACAGCACGCCCCGTTCCGCCAGCGACACCGTTTGCCCATCGCCGACCACGATATGATCGAGCAGACGGACATCAACCACTTCCAGCGCATTCTTCAGCCGCAGGGTAATCGCCTCATCGGCGCGGCTGGGTTCGGCGATGCCGGAAGGATGGTTATGCGCCACGATGGCGGCGGCGGCGTTGTGATAGAGCGCCCGCTTCACCACTTGGCGCGGGTGTACCGCGGAACTGTCGATGGTGCCGTAGAACAGTTCCTCGTACTGAATCACCCGGTTCTTGTTGTCCAGGAACAAGCAGGCGAACACTTCATGCGGGTGATGGCGCATCCGGGCCATAAAATAGCGGCGGGTGTCGGCCGCGCCCTGGAGGGCGTCGCCGCGCTGCAAGGTATCTTCCAGATGGCGCCGGGCCAGTTCCAGCACTGCCTGTAACTGCACATACTTGGCCGGACCCAGCCCCGGCGTCGCGCAGAATTCCTTCTGGTCGAGTTCCAGCAACCGGCGCAGGCTGCCGTGTTGCTTGAGCATGTCGCGCGCCAAATCCACGGCGCTGCGGCCCGGTACCCCGACCCGCAGAAAAATCGCCAGCAATTCGGCATCGGACAAGGCGGAAGGTCCGCGTTGCAGCAGTTTCTCGCGGGGACGCTCGTCGTCGGGCCAGTCGCGAATGGACATTACACTTTTCTCCGTGGGTAGCATCGCAAAGCAGGGTTGGGAAGGGGTTCAATCGATCATCGGGGTAATCCTGCAAGCACTAACCGAGCCAGGTTCGGCGATTCAACCACCCCGCGCCCCGTTATAAGGCAATCGCTCGGCGCGAGGCACTACCGTGGCGCGTGCTGGGCCGCCCCCATCGCGCGATGGGGTAAGATTTCGCCGGCGATAAAATATAAAAGCAATTAAAAACAGAATCTTAATAATATTGGCAGCAGGTTTGCTTAGTAGACCATCAAGGATTCGCGCTCACCCGCCCTCATGGGGCTCGGAAGCAGCGCGAATCCGGGCGGCTAACGGGGGCCGCCGTCGCGGACCATGGCGTCCAATCGTGTCATCTCAATGCGCGGTTCGGACGCCCTTTTTTTGCCTGCGTTTCTGAAAATCCGCCGGCTTTCGCACCGGGCCGGGCTGGGCTAAGCTTGCCGCGAATCCTCTATCCCGCGGAGTTCCGCCATGCTGCAACCTCTCGCCAACAAACGCATCCTGCTGGGCATCACCGGCGGCATCGCCGCCTACAAAAGCGCCGATCTAAGCCGCCGCCTGAGCGAAGCCGGCGCCCAGGTGCAGGTGGTGATGACTGCGGCGGCGACCGCGTTCGTCGGTCCGCTGACGTTCCAGGCGGTATCTGGCCGGCCAGTGCGCACCGAACTGCTGGATGTCAACGCCGAGGCCGGCATGGGCCATATTGAACTGGCGCGCTGGGCGGATTTGATTCTGATCGCGCCGGCCAGCGCCGATTTTATCGCCCGGCTGGCGCACGGCCTGGCCAACGATCTGCTCAGCACGCTCTGTCTGGCCACCGACCGGCCGATTGCCGTCGCCCCGGCCATGAACCGGCTGATGTGGCAAAACATCGCAACCCAGGACAATTGTCGGTTGCTGACCCGGCGCGGGGTGACAATCTGGGGTCCGGGCGTGGGCGAACAGGCGTGCGGCGAGATCGGCGCGGGGCGGATGCTGGAGCCGGTGGAACTGCGCAATCTCGTCGTCGATTTACTCGGCGCGCGGGAGAATCTGGCGGAACCCCGGCTGGAGACGCCCGCCCTGGAACCGCCGCTGCTCGCGCCGCACGACCTGCAAGGGCTGACCGTACTGCTCACCGCCGGTCCCACCCGGGAGGCGCTCGACCCCGTGCGCTTCATCAGCAACCGCAGCACGGGCAGGATGGGTTTCGCCGTGGCCGAAGCCGCAGCGGCGGCAGGCGCGCGGGTGGTGCTGGTCAGCGGTCCGGTGAACCTGAAAACCCCAGCCGGCGTCGAGCGGGTCGACGTGGAAAGCGCGGTCGAGATGTACGAAGCGGTGATGAAGCGCGTCCGAGAGGCGAATATTTTCATCGCCACCGCCGCCGTCGCCGATTATCGCGCCGCCAGTCCCGCCGAACAGAAGATCAAGAAAACCCACAACACACTGACTCTGGAATTAGTGCGCAACCCTGACATTCTGGCGGAAGTCGCCGCGCTGCGCTCGCACCGGCCGTTCACGGTCGGCTTCGCCGCCGAAACCCACGACGTGTTGCACTACGCTGAGGACAAGCGCCGACGCAAGAATCTGGACTTGATCGCCGCCAACCAGGTCGGCGCTGCCGGCAGCGGTTTCGAGAGCGAACAGAACGAACTGCACGTGCTGTGGGAAGGCGGGGAACGGGTATTGCCACTGGCCGACAAGACCGTGCTCGGGCAACAACTGGTGGCGCTGATCGCGGAACGGTATCGGGTGTGGAAGGGGGAACGGTAGCGACCGAACTCTTCTTCAGGAATTGCGCGACTCCACCGGTAATCGCCGGACCCGGACTTGACTCTCGGTCACGGTAACCAGCGCGCCTTCCCGAACAGCCGGTTCAATCCGGGGCCAGATACGCAGTAGCAACTCCGCCATTGCCACCGCTTGCAAGCCTTCGATCCGAATCCGCACCACGGAAGGTGACTGTTCGGATCGCAATACCAGCAGCGCATGAAAATCGGCGTCCAGCGTGATGCAAACGCGGTTCTCATGCCGAGCGTAATCCAGAATCTCGACATCGCTGGCGCGGCTCATGCCGATTTTACTGACATGAACCGCGTCCCAGCCTGCTTCCCGCAAGCGCCAAACAGACCCGCGCGGCAAGCCCTGATCGAGCAGAACCCGGATCATGCGGCGTCCAGATCGAAAGTTTCGACATCCAGGCTCTGCGCCGCGAAATCCAGGCATTGTCGGATATCCTCTGGCTCCAGTTCGGGATATTCCCGGAGCAGATCATCCCAATTCGGATAAACCTTCAGTGCTTCCAGCACCCGTCGCACGGTCAGACGCATCCCACGCACGCAGGGCTGACCGTTCATTACTGCCGGATTCGCGGTAATTCGATCCCAACGGTTCATCTCCTCCACCTCCACACAGGGCAATCGCGCTACGTGGTAGCCGGACTGGGCTGGCCGAGGAGTAGGCGCAATCGGTAATCATCGTTGAGGGCGGCCCGCAGTTTGCGGCGCCGGAGGCTATCCCGCACCGGCCCGTTGTGGTGCAGCACGTTGAGGGCCATACGGCGGATCAGGGCCAGGTTTTCCGCCGAGTGGTCTTTCCGGGTCCGGCAGGCATCTTCGCCAAATTGCACGTCCAAGACCCAGTGCTGCTGGTTTTCGATCCCCCAATGGCCGCGGACGATGGCGGCAAACCGATCCCGCTCCGCCAGCGAGGACAGGAAGTAGCGGCATTCGGTGGTGGTTTTTTCCCCGATGATGCGGGTGGACTCGACCCGCCCGACGGCCTGGAGCCCGGCCCAATCCGGTTTGGCCTCCAGCCAGTCGATCGGGTGGCTCAGGGCATAGCGGCGGATTTCAATCCGGCCGTGGTCCTTCTCCACCGTTTCCAGCACGGGCAGGTGTCCGCGCCCCACTTCGGTATCCAGCCACAGTTGCACGTCCTCGCACAAGGTCGGATGGTTGTCTTTCAACGTCAACACGTAATCCGCACCCGCGTCGACGATGGCCTGGGCGATAGCCTTCTGACAGCCCATGGCATCGATCGACACCACCGCCCCCCGCAGGTCCAACAGGGCCAGCAGGTCCGGGATCGCGGTGATCTCGTTCGATTTGTCCGCCACCGCCTGCTGGGCCAGCACCCAGCGCGCCCGCCCGGCAAAGGCGCTGACCAGATGCACGGCCGGGTTCGCCCCGTCCCGACTCCCCCGCACCGCTTTACCATCCACACAGACCTGCTCGTCGGCCAACCCCGGCAAGGCCGCCGTCGCCCAGGTGGTGAAGGCCGTCCGGAAGGCCACCGGGTCGATCCGCCCCAGCACATCGCTCAAGGTATCGTGCGAGGGAATCCCGTTCGGTAACTCCAAAAACCCCCGCAACCAGGCTTCTTTCTCCTCGGCAAACGCTTCCATCCCCACCCAATCTTCCACCCCACTGAGTACCGCACAGAGTACAATCATCAAAATATCATGGAGCTTGTGGAGCTTGTTGCGGGTCTCGCGGCGGGGATCGGGCAGGTTGGCAAAATACGGGCGCGGGTCGAGCAGCTGGGGCAGCATCAGGTTTCTCCATCCGATCAATCCCGTCCCGTTACCTGACCATCCCCCTCCTGTCAATCCCCCCCATAGCGCGATTGCCCTGCACCTCCACAAGCAAACACAGCATCGCCGCGCGAGTTTTGATAAGGTTATAGCCTTTCCGTGGCGTTGACCATCTCGCGCCGGGATTTGAATTGCTGGAGTTTCCTCAACAGCATGGAGCCGGACACGGCATGACCCGCCAAACCATCGAACTGAAAATCCTCGACCCTCGCCTGGGCCAAGACATCCCGCTGCCCGACTACGCCACCGCCGGTTCGGCGGGCTTGGATCTGCGCGCCCACCTGGCGGAAGTAGCCGCGTTGCGCTCACACCGGCCGTTCACGGTCGGCTTCGCCGCCGAAACCCACGATGTGTTGCACTACGCCGAGGACAAGCGCCGCCGCAAGAATCTGGATTTGATCGCCGCCAACCAGGTCGGCGTGGCCGGCAGCGGTTTCGAGAGCGAACAGAACGCGCTGCATGTGCTGTGGGAAGGCGGGGAACGGGTGTTGCCGCTGGCCGACAAAACGCTGCTGGGGCAACAACTGGTCGCGTTGATCGTGGAACGGTATCGGTTGTTGTTCAAATCCGCCTAACCCCTCTTTGCTAAAGGGGGAAAGCGTCAGTCGTCATCCGCCGTCTTCGTCCGCCGGCAACCGCCGCGACAGCATTTCCCAGGTTTCCAGACCGGCACCGCCCTTTTGTTTCGCCAGATTGTCCAGTGCGTTGAGAGCTAGCGCATAACCAATTTCCTTGGCGATTCGGTAAGCCGCTACCCAGGTCGCCATCGCTTGCAGGTGATCTCCTTTCGTCCAGTAGATATGCCCGATGTTAAACAATGTCGGGCAAAGCCCCGCCCGGTCGCCAAGCGCCCGGTGGATGACCAGCGCCTGCTGCAGATACTCCAGCGCCGTGGCGTAGTCCCCTTGAGCCTGATAAAGCGTCGAAATGTTGTTGAGCGCGACCCCTTCCCTTGCCCGGTTGCCAATCGCCCGGAAGATGGTCAGCGCCTGCTGCACATACTCCAAGGCCGTGGCGTAGTCCCCTTGGGCCTGATAAATCTGCGAAATGTTGTTGAGCGTGGTCCCTTCCCCCGCCCGGTCGCCAATCGCCCGGCGGATGGCCAGCGCCTGCTGCAAATACCCCAAGGCCGTGGCGTAGTCCCCTTGGGCATGATAAATCACCGCAATGCCGTTGAGTGCGGCCCCTTCCCCCGCCCGGCCACCAAGCGCCCGGAAGATGGCCAGCGCCTGCTGCAGATACGCCAAGGCCGTGGCGTAGTCCCCTTGGGCCTGATAAATCAGCGAGATATTGTTGAGCGTGACCCCTTCCCCTGCCCGGCCGCCAATCGCCCGGTGGATGGCCAGCGCCTGCTGCAGATACTCCAGTGCCGTGGCATAGTCCCCTCGGGCATGATAAATCAGCGAAATGTTGCTGAGTGTGGTCCCTTCCCTCGTCCGGTCGCCAATCGCCCGGCGGATGGCCAGCGCCTGCTGCAAATACGTCATGGCGTCGTCATAATGGCCGACATAGAAGGAAATTTCGCCAGACCCGTTAAATGCGGTTCCTCTGATCGCCTGATCCTGACTCTCCCGCAATACTGGCAACCATTCCTTGAGCAAGGTGTAATAAAGCCCCCGCCGGTCGAAATGAGGCACGATGACAGCCAACGCCAAGCGGGCCGCATCTTCATCGAGTCCGGCCCGCCGCAGCGCCTCATGGGCGATTAGCGCCTGGTCCAGATTTTCCAGCAAATTCTCGAACACCCAACGCTGATATCGGGCCGCCCGCTGGCGTATTTCCAGGGCCGGTTCGTCGCGCTGTTCCGCCAGCCAGTCGGCCACCACCGGGGACAGCCGATAGCGATTGATCCGCAATCCCGGTTCCCACTCCACATCCACCAGCGACAAGCCGGTCAAGCGCTGCAATAGACTTTCCGGGTTCTCCAAATTACGCGCGATGACCCGCACGCCGTCGGCGATCACCGGGGCGTGATAGGCGCGCAACCGGTTGAGCAGTTCCTGCTCCGGCGGTTGCAGATAGGCAAACAGGGCCGCCACCGCCATGTACACCTGCAACCCGGCCTGGGCCTGTTCCAGTTGCTTGAGAAAAGCCTCCTCCTCGACCGTGGTCTGACTCAGGCCGTGGAACAATTCCAAGCCCTTGAAATTGCCGTCCAAGGCCCGATACAGCCGGCGCAACCGTTCCGGCTGCCAGCGGGCGCCCGCCAGATGCTGGTGATAGCGCAGAAAATCACCGTAGCCGGGCGGGGCCAGTGGATAAGGCCGGCGCCCCTGGCCTTCCCAGCCGGGAATATCCCAGCGGGACGTGAGCAGCAGCATCGGCGCCGCGCCGCCAGCCGGACGGCAGCCCTCCAGCCAGACGGCGATAGCCTCATCCGTGATGCGACCGGTGGCGGGGTCCTGCACCGTTTCCAGGTTGTCCAGCAGCAGCACCAGCCGGTTCCGAGTCTGCTGCAACAGCGCCCGAACGAGCAGCTTCGCCTGGTTCAAGGGTGACAGCCGTCCCCATTGCCGGTCCACCTGCTCCCGCAACGACTCTCCCAGTTCCATCATCAGATCGGCCATGAATCCCGCCCAAGGCTGCGCCTGCCGGGCCGTGTAGGCGCGCACCAGATAGCCGTCGCGCTCCAGCCGCTGGGCGATGCGCCCCGCCAGACTGGTCTTGCCCTGACCGCCAGCGCCGGTGATCAACCATTGCCGTGGCCCGGCGCCGCGCAGTTCCCGCCCCAGTTCCCGCAGGGCCTTCCGGCGGCCGATAAAGGTCTGCGGCAAGGGAATACCGGCCAGTTCTTCGTAACGCAACCACGGCTGTTCCGGCGGCGTCGGCTGGAAATTCCAGTCGATCAGCGGCTGGGCCGGGTTTTGACTGTACAGCAGCGGCAAACACCATTGCCCCCAGGTCAGCTCCAACGCACCTTCTTTAGCCGCGTCCCGATGGACGCCCCTCAAATCCAGGGGCTGGGCGATGGCCTGTCGGGCTGCCTGCAAGGCGACATCCAGCCGCTCCCGACGCCCCAGGGCCGCGCACAATGCCTCGGCAAAGCGCGTGCCGGCCACGTCCAGAATCGATTCCCGCATGCCCACCACATGCGGCAACCCGCTGTTCGAGCAGTTGCCCGGCCAGACCGGCGCTCAGCGCATCCGAAGATGATTTGCCGGATTGACAGGCGGACAACACCACGGCCTGCACCGCGCTGCCCATGAAGGACTGAGCCAGGCTGTCGCCCGGCACGGCCTCGGCATGACCGTCTTCGCCCTCAAAGATGAACACCGCTTGGGGCGGTTGCTGGCGCAAGGGATCTTCGCGGAATTCGCCGTGGCCGCTGAGAAAGACCAGTTGAAACGGCTGCCGCAGGCACTCCCGCAGATGGGCGAAGCACCCGTCGTCGGGGGTGGTGAGTTCCACCATTCCCTCTTGAATCAGCGGGTCCAGGGCTTCCAGCACGTTGGCTTGTTCGCTCTCCACGTCCAGCCGTTCCTTTTCCGGGTCCAGATCGTCAGGCATGGAGGTGAACAGCAGCACGCGCAGAGGACCGACGACCGGCGTTGAGGCAGGAGCCGCGCCCGCCGCCCGCCGGCGGCTCAGCGTGAAGCCGGGCTGCTGGCCGAGAAAGCCATGCCGTGGATGGTGCAGACATTCCCAAGGCAGGGATTGCACCAGCGGGTCGGCGCTCTCCACGATCAACGGCAGGATGCGAGTCCCGGCAGTGCGCCGGGCGGAATCCAGCGCCGTATCCGCCTCCAGGGTCTGCCACAGGGCGTCGCCGACAGTTTGTAAATCCTGTTCGGTAACGACGTAGTGATGAACGTATTTCAGCGACAGTTGCCGGGCCAGGCTGACGACGTGGGGAAACCGCGCTTGAAAATCCGCCGGCGGTTGGAGGATCAAAGGCTCGCTGATCGTGGCTGGCATGGTGGACTCTCACGAATCGGCAGGTTGCTGACCGTCGAACACAAAGTCCAGCAGAGCGCCGGGTTGGGAAAGATCGACAGCGGCACCCGAACCTTCTCCTCGGTGGACCGTGATGATCCTGACCTGATCCGCCGGGACCGTCACCCGGTTGGCGACGCCGCAATAGGGACAGGAAACCTGCACATCGACCAGATTCAGGCTGGGCGGGTCAAGCTGCGGTTCGGCGCTCATCGTGAAAACTTCCTGGCATTTCCAACAGCGGACCTGTAATGCCTGGCGCATGATGGGTACTCCTTGATTCAGACCAGCATCGCGGCGGCGGCGGCGACAATGCCGGCAAAAAACAACGGGATTGACCACAGTAATAGCCGCCGCTTGTCCCGTGCGCTTTGTTGAAAGAATTCATCAATACTCAAAGGACCGCCCGGCTCAATTTGCCTGGCGTGCTGTACCGCATTGTCCAGCACTGCATAGCGACGGGGAAACAGTGCCCGCAGCGTGGCCACCAGCGCCAGCAGCCAGAAGCCGAAGGCGGCGGCCACCAGTGACACAGTGGGGGGCTGGTTGGTCACCAGCTTCAACGCGGCGGCGTAAATGCCGGGAATGGCCAGTTCCAGCTTGAACAGTTCCTTGGCCAAGTCATCGTAGCGGTCGGCCTGTTTGACGATGGCTTCGCGATACGCCTTCACCAAGGTTTCATCGGCGGGCTGTGGCGGTTGGCCGGGAAGGATTTCGGTATTCATATGACGGCGAGGTTGTTTGCAGTATCCTGAATGGATGGTTTCGCTTACCCAGCAGAGGGGTAGCGCATCGAGTTCGGTGGTTATGGCCAACTGCTGCTAAACATTTAAGGGTATCTAAAGCATAGCCATTCACAGGGAAGAAACGCCACGCAACACGAACTGATCATTGCCACCGACCCGGCCCAGCAACGGGTGAGCCTGCGGTTGCTGGACGAACACGGCGTGCAGGTGGGCGCCCAGCAGGTGCAGTTGCCGGAGCACAGCCCGGCGCTGTGGACCGGGCTGTTCGATACCCGCCGTTATGTGCTGCTCCATCAGGGTAATCTGCTGCTGGAGGGCCAGACCCGCCCGGCGACGGCGGCGGAGTTGCTGGAACACCTGGGGGTGTTTCTCGGTACGGACGTGCTGGGCGCCGGGATCATGGGGGTGCTGACGCAAAGCGTCCAGCGCCGCACCCTGCTGGTGCGCTTGGGCCGCCGACGATGTGCTGGCCGCCGCCTTTGCCCGCGTGCCTTGGGAGATCGCTCAACCCGGCGTGGGCCAACCGGCCTTGCTGGAGCGCAATCTGGTGGTGCGCCTGGTCACGGAGGACACCGCCCGGCGGGATGA
>CAVRCC010000039.1:0-9363 GCA_963719395.1 uncultured Gammaproteobacteria bacterium
CAGCCGGCTGGAAAATGAGCTTTACGGTACCGCCCAGTTCCGACTCGTGGGCCTTACTTTGCCTCTTTGCACCCAGATGCAGAACACTCTAGGCGAGCTTCGCGCCGAATCTGTCTTGCACGAGCTTCAACTTGGCTTTCGATCTTCGCGCGACGTTCGCCCGCCAGCCCTCGAACGTATTCGGCATCCTGCTTAAACCAGATGCCCTGATACTTTTGCATCTCCGCGATTGCAGAGTCTATAGACGCGCCCTCAACTAGCACACGGTACGCCGCGACCATGACTCCAGTGCGATTCTGGCCCGACCTGCAATGTACGTAAATCGGCTTTGGCTGAGTCTTGACAATTGCGATGAAGTTTGAAACATGCGAATCAAGTAGGTTGGGTGCCGTGATGACGTTGGGCTCCCAGTCACGAATTCGAAAGTACTCGACGTTGGAGGAGAAGGGTGCCTGGGGGCGAGCGTCACGAAAGGCGTCTCGGTCATCGTGCATTAGTTCGAGATTCACAACGGTACTTACCTGACGCGAAAGCAGTGCCGCAGCACCACCAGCATCAGGCTTGGCTCCGCGCCAGAGAATGCCCTTGGTAACCTCGCAGGAGTTCGCCAGAGCGGGGGAAAGTGGCGTCGGACAGGCGTCGGGTAGTGGTTCAGGAGTGGTGCAGCCGAACATGCCAGCGGAAACCACTGCTATCAGAGTTGAGATACGAAGTGGGTTCCGCAAGGTGTACTCCTTGAGGTGAGCTGGTGATGCCTAACCCGTTCGACGTAACCGGCATCGGAGCGCGCAGCGCGGAGGAACCCAAAAAGTGCAGTTTTTAGGCGTCCGGTTGATGGATTGGTTAAGCTTTTGCGCGCTTCAATCGATAACTTCGAGTGTCAGGTTGATACTTTCTAGTCTTAATATCCTGCGGCTCTATTCCCCTAAGAACCGCATAAACATCCTGTTTGACGGTTTGATCAAGCCTGTAATACTGATGTCCGGTTGGATCATCTTTGAAGTTGATAACCGATTCACAATTGACGACGCTCACTTTATCAGGCAGGGCGCGTGAATTACGAGGACCGCCAGCACCTAACCGGTCTGGATTTCCCTTCGTGAAGTCGCTTACAACCAACGCTTTATCACCAGGGTTATGGTAAACGGTGACACGTCTTGCCATATCAGGCAAAGTTCGGAGTTTGTACTCCAGTTCAAAGGCATCATCATCTTCGTCTGCCGCAAACAAGACCACCTGTTCTAGGAGACGTCGAAGGCTCGTGCTAGAAGAAGCTATTATTCCCTGTAGCGCCCAGCGTAGTGCATAATTTCCCATGCTATGGGCAAAAAGATGAACCGCTTGCCCACAGAAGTCCTCAGGCCGAGTTCCATGCAAGAAGCTAGCGAATTTTTGCAAGCCGCGGCCTAATGCGACACCGGATGCTCGCGCATCATCTCTATCACTGGCGTAAGCCTTGAATGGAAGCATTGATCCATCTGACGGCCAAGTGAATAGGAAAAAAGTCATTGGCAAGTCATCATAGAACTTTTTAAGCTGCGCAGTCTGTTGGATTGCCTCGCGAAACGTGTAGTTAAAGCCATGAATTGATATGACACAATCCTGTTTCTTTGAAATCATTTCTTGACGCACAGCCTCAAATACAGCTTTGCTTCCCAAGACCTGACCGCTGAGGTCGTTGGCTTTTGCTTTCGCAATCCCGATATCCAACGACTCGGGTGCAACTGTTAGAGTATACTGATCCAATGCTTCACCGCTCACATCTGCCCATCCAAAGCGCAAGTCTGTCAACCCGTTTGGACTAAAATGGCCGCCGAAATCCGTAGGGTTGTCCTGATCGTTCGGATTTCGGTTCGTGGCGAAATATATGCGCATGGTTTTCTCCTGGTTGCTGTTTTGCAAAAAATTTGTATGAATCCTGAGGAAGACAGATAAAACGTATTTCGTGTAGCTTCTTTTTAATCGGGATAGGGCGACGCCTCACAGCGCTGCTCCCAGCACACCACCGGGCACACGGATCATTACCACGGCGGTTTGATGAAAATATATTTATCCCCCGGTTCAATTGAGTATTCAGAGTGGTATGCTTGCTTTTACTTTTCTGCATCAACTCGATTGAAACTGCCTTGCCCTTGCACGTTCAAATTTTCAATCACCACACTCATCGCGTTACCGTCCGCGCCCATTGTGAATGTGACGCCTGCAAGCCCCGCCGCGTTTTCGCCAACAGTTTCATACGTAAACGTGTCGCGGTCATAATGCGCGAGCGGCAGGGTCATTTTTTGCGGGCCGATAACGAGCGCGAGCTTGCCGCCCCGTTCGATGATTTGAATATCGCCAACAAGTGTATTGTCGCCATACGTCCCGATATAGGCTTGATTTTTCATGGCGGGCGTGCCGGGCGACGGCGGTTTGCTGTAATCGGCATATTTTTCGAGACCGATGGTCTCAGGATTTTTGAACGCTTGTTTGTACAGCGTCATCCAATCCAACGTCGGTTTGCCGTACAACGCATTGTCAATAAAAATTTGCGCCAACCCTTCGGCAACGCCAATCGGCTCGCCATTGGTCAGCACCACAATCCCCAATTGTTCCGCCGGCACAAGGATAACGTTCGTCGCCGCTCCCAACGCGAATGCGCCCGAATGCGTGAGCCATACGCGACGCTCTGCGTCATAATTCACATTCCAACCCAGGCCAGAAAATGTCGGCATGCCTGTCATGCGATTCACGCCCGTAATCATTTGCGGAAATTGCGTTTCTGCCAAGGGCGCGGCGGCGACAATGGGTTTGCCTTCGAATTTCCCTTGCTCCACTTGCATCCGCATCCATTTGGCCATGTCGTTCGCGGATGAACTGACGCCGCCCGCAGGCGATTGCGCGTCGGGATTGCGCTGGCTTTGATGCATCCACTTGCCGTCTCTCAACACATGATTCACTGCTTTGTTGGCACGCGCTTCGAAGTCTTTGAAACGCGAACTGGTCGAATTCATGCCGAGCTGTTTGTATAATTTTTGTTCGCTCGCATCCGCCCAATCCAAACCATACACGCCTGCCGCCGCAACGCTACCTTCGGTTATGCCAAAATTGGTGTATGCAAACTGCGAGCGAAAACGGCTTCCGGGTCTTTGATAACGCAAATTGTGCAGCACTTGCGCACGGCTATAGCCCAAATCTTCCAACTTGTCGCCTGCGTGGGCGGGCAAACCACTGCGATGCGAGTACATGTCACGAATGGTAATTTCGCGCGTAACATACGGATCGTACATTTCAAACGCAGGGTCGATGTCGTTCAGTTTCGAGTCCCACGTAATTTTGCCGTCACCAATCAGTGCCGCCACGACGGACGCGCTAATCGGTTTGGAAACGGACGCGAGTTGGAACACGGTATCCGCATCCACTTTATCGGACTTGCCCATTTCGCGCACGCCGAATCCTTTAGCGTACACAACGTTGCCTTGATGCACGACTGCAATCGCCACGCCCGGCAGACCACCTGTATCAACTTGTTCCTGCACCTGTTTTTCCAATTCCGCGACGGCTTTATTCAAATTGACTCGCGTCGCTTGACCGTCTCCTTGCGCTTGCGCGAAGAGCGTGACCAACAGCCCCAGCGCGAACAGTCCAACCAGTGCGAGCCAACGTGTTGTTTTCATGGTTTCTTCCTTTAATTGTGCTGTTTTGCAAATAGCTCGTCGGTTGGAAATATAGACGGCCGCACTACTTCGTGCGACCTTCGCGAGGACCCCCTTCGGCGATCCGGCCGTTCTTTTCGAGCCCTGCGAATTTCCGCATCCGCCGCCCGGCATGCTCCTCCTGGAGTAACGCAGGTCAACCCTCTCACGATCGACGAGGCTTGTTGCCAACTGGGGTTGGGTCGTGCTCGTGGCGCTCGTCCTCCCTTCAGTCAGGCTGAAAAAGGCCGGGACTCTTCCGCGCCCGGAGTGTTCTGCGTTCGCGCCTCGCCGTTCGGGCCGAGCCGAACGCTCCCGGCGCAACCCGGCCGGTACCGGCGGGGCGGGCCAAGCGCCGGGGTTTCGGCCAAACCCGCTCGCTCGCAGGGGCTCCCTCAAACGTAGCACGAAAAACCCAAAAGAAAATCGGCCAGAGAGTCGGGAATGATCCGGTTCCATCGGGCGGCCGACCTCAGCCGCAACCTCGACAACCCCCCTCAACGGCTCGGTATCCGTTCCTCTGGCGGCCCGTCCCCCGCCCTCCGCTTCCCCGGCGGATCGTGACCCTTCAGCGAGCGCCGCACCGCCTGCCGGCTGCGGGCTCGGGACCTTCCACTCCCGCTGGCCGGTAGCGTCGCCGATCCTTAGCTACAATTAACTGTGGTGAAGGCCGTCCTGGCCGGCGTGGCCGTTTTTGTATGCACCCCGCCGCGGGCCGCCGCCCGCAACGAACGGGATTTCGCCGATTTGCTCCACTGGCGAGGTGAGACCGATGCCCGCTACACCGCAGCACTACAGCGTCCTGCTGGACACCCTGAAGACCTACTTTCCCACCCCGGTCTCCAATCCGATCCTGGACGGTTATTTCGTTCACACCGTGTCCTGCTTCCTCGACCGGGTGGATGCGCTCAAGTCCGCCGCGCCGGTGTTGGGCCAACAGCGGGAACCGGATTACGCGACGTACTGCGACCGGGTCCTGCCGGAGGAGATGGCCTCGGTGGAACGGATCACCGCCCTGCTGGCCGACTACTGCCGGGGCATGACGGTGTGGGCGCATCCCAACGCCCAGGCCAACGTGATCCCGCCGCCCACCATTCCCAGCATCACCGCCTTCATCGCCGCCGCCCTGTACAATCCCAACATCATCTGGGACGAATATTCGGCGCGCTTCGCCGAGGCCGAGATCGAAACGGTGGCGATGCTGGCCAATCTGGTCGGCTATGATCCGGCTCAGGCTGGCGGGGTGTTCACCTTCGGTGGCACCGGCACGATCCTGTACGGCGTGAAGCTGGCGCTGGAGAAGCTCACCGGCGGCCGGAGCATGACCGCCGGCATCCGGCGCGACTACAAGGTGCTCGCCTCGGGCGCGTCGCATTACGCCCGCCTGAACGTGGCCGGCTGGCTGGGGCTGGGCAGCGACAACCTGATCACCATCCCCAGCACCGCCCAGAACGAAATCTCCCTGACCCACCTGGAAGCCACCCTGCGCGACCTGTACCAGCGCGACGAGACGGTGGCCGCCCTCATTCTGACCCTGGGCACCACCGACGCCTTCGGCATCGACGACCTGGCCGCCGTCGCCGCCCTGCGCGACCGGCTGGTGGCGGAGTACCGCCTGCCGTTCGCCCCGCACCTGCACGCCGACGCGGTGATCGGCTGGCCCTGGCTGGTGTTCCAGGACTACGACTTCGAACTCAACCCACTGGGTTTCCACGCCCGCACCCTGCGCTCGCTGCAGGATTCGCTGGACCGCATCCGGCCGCTGTACCTGGCCGACAGCCTCGGCATGGATTTCCACAAGACCGGCTACGCCCCTTACGTGTCGAGCCTGTTCCTGACCCGGCGCCGCGCCGACCTGGCGCTGCTCAGCCGCGATCCGGCGGAAATGCCCTATCTTTACCAGTTCGGCCGCTACCATCCCGGTCTGTTCACCCTGGAATGTTCCCGCTCCGGCGCCGGCGCGCTGGCGGCGCTCGCCAACCTGAAGCTGCTGGGCAAGCAGGGCTACCGGGTGATTTTGGGACACAGCGTGGAGATGGCGGAACTGCTGCGGGAGCGCCTGGAAGCCCTGGCCTGCGCCCGGGTGCTCAACGATTACAACTACGGACCGGTGACCCTGTTCCGGCTGTATCCCGAGGGCGTGGACCCGGCGGCGGCCTACCCGCGCGAACTGACCGACCCCGGCTACCGCGCCGAACTGGAACGGCACAACGCCTACAACCGCCGGATTTTCGACTGGACCCACGCCCAGGCGCTGCGCGGCGAAGGCGTGCTGCTGTCCTGGACCGACGCCTACCGGGCCACCGCCGACGGTCAGGGCCGGATCGCGGCGCTCAAATCCTTCGTCATGAGTCCCTGGACCGACCGCCCGGCCATGGACACCGTGGTGCGGCAGGTGCTGGAAGCCCGCCGGCAGATCGAGGCGGACCGGGCGAAACCATGACCGCCGCCTTCCTGCCCCAGGACCTGATCCGCCGCAAGCGGGACGGCGGGGTGCTGAGTCCGGCCGAGATCGACTTCCTGGTCCGGGGCATGGTCGACCAGACCGTCGGCGAAGGCCAGCTCGCCGCCTTCGCCATGGCCGTCTACTTTCGCGGGCTGAACCCGGCCGAGCGGATCGCCCTGACCCGGGCCATGACCCGCTCCGGGACGGTGCTGGACTGGACGGATGCCGGGCTGGCCGGACCGGTGCTCGACAAGCATTCCACCGGCGGGGTCGGCGACAAGGTCAGCCTGATCCTGGCGCCGCTGGTGGCGGCCTGCGGCGGCTACGTGCCGATGGTCGCGGGCCGGGGCCTGGGCCACACCGGGGGCACTGCGGACAAGCTGGCCAGCATTCCCGGCTACGACATCGCGCCGGATTTGCCGCGCTTTCGGCGGGTGGTCCAGACCGTCGGCTGCGCCATCATCGGCCAAACCGCCGAGCTGGCCCCGGCCGACCGCCGGTTCTACGCCGTGCGCGACGTCACCGCCACGGTGGAAGCGCTCGATCTGATCGTCGCCTCCATCCTGTCGAAGAAACTGGCCGAAGGACTGCACGGCCTGGTGCTGGACGTCAAGACCGGCTCCGGGGCGTTCATGACTACCCTGGACCAGGCCCGCGAACTGGCGCGCAGCCTGGTGACGGTGGCCCGCGGCGCGGGCCTGCCCGCCACGGCGCTGATCACCGACATGGATCAAGTGCTCGGTCACACGGCGGGCAACGCCCTGGAAGTCCGGGAGGCCATCGCCTATCTGAAGGGGTCGAACCGGGACCCGCGCCTGCACGAGCTGGTGCTGGCGCTGGGCAGCGCAATGCTGTGCCTTGGCGGACTGGCGGCCGATGCCGTACAAGCCCGCAACCAACTGCAAGCAGCGATGGACGATGGTCGAGCAGCCGAACGCTGCGCCGCGATGGTGCGCGCCCTGGGCGGTCCTGCCGATCTGCTGGATCAACCCGAGCGGTTTCTGCCGCAAGCGCCGGTGATCGAAGCTGTGCTACCCCTCCGCAGCGGTTATGTGATTCGGATGGACACCCGCGCCCTGGGCCTGACCGTCGTCGGTCTGGGCGGCGGGCGGCGCCGGGCCAGCGACTCCATCGACCCCGCGGTGGGGCTCGGCGACCTGTGCCAAGTGGGCGAGTGGGTGGATCGCCAGCGACCCCTGGCTCTTGTCCACGCCCGGCGCGAAGACCAGGCCCAAGCCGCCATCGCCGCGCTGCAAGCGGCGATCGCGGTGGGCGACGCGGCGCCACCCCCGCGCCCCCTCGTCCACGCCACGTTGGGCGACCCCGACGCGGGGAAGGGGTCGGCAGAACGATGGCGATGCCCGGCCCGGTGGTGATCGGCGTCAGCGGCTGGCATTATGCCGACTGGCAACACAACTTCTATGCCGGCCTACCGCGCAAGGATTGGCTGCGCTTCTGCGCGCAACGCTTCACCGGAATCGAGATCGACGCCACCTTTTACCGCTGGCAGGACCGGCGCACCTTCGCCCGCTGGCGGGAGGAAACGCCGCCGGACTTCCGCTTCGCCGTCAAGGCCAACCGCTCTCTGACGCACGTCCGGCGCCTGCTGGACCCCGAGGAGCCGGTGCGACAAGAGCGCGAACGCGCCGCGGGTCCGAGCGACCAACTGGCGGTGGTGCTGTGGCAGTTGCCGGCCAGCCTGCCGAGGGACATGGGCCGATTGGAACGCTTCGCCCAGGTCCTGGACGGCGGGTCAACCACCCGCCACGCCGTGGAATTTCGCCACCCGTCGTGGTTCGCCGCCGACGTGGCGGCTTGCCTGCAAGCGCATCGTCTGGCCGCCTGCGGGTCCGACGCCGCCGATTGGCCGCGGTGGGAAGCCATCACCACCGATTGGGTGTATGTCCGCCTGCACGGCCGCCCCCGGACCTACGTTTCCCCCTATGATGCCGCCGCGCTCGACGCTCGGGCCGGACGCATCCGCGGCTGGCTCGACGAGCCGGCGGCAGGTTCGCGTCTACTTCGACAACAGCGCCGCTGGCGCCGCCTCTCAGGACGCGCTGCGGCTCGTGGCCAGACTGGGCCTTTTGGCGTCCCCTGGCTTCTGCCCGACCGACCGGGGAGGGTCTGACCGAACGCGCTGGACCGGCAACCCACTTCATCCATCCCCTCATCCGAGTCGTTCCTTCGGATGAGCACCCTGCTCGACCGTCACGGGGTATCAGGCGCATGCAACCAATCCTTTGTGCGGGGTGTGGTCAGCCCACACCCGGCTACGATATCGTTCACTGCGGTTCGATCGAGCGCGGCTACCGGTCGCTGTGTAGCCGCTGCTTCAACGCGGAGGTGGCCCGAGCGAGTGGCCGCGAAGCCTTCGAACATACCCCGTTCGAACCGGTGACGCTGGCTGACGGCGCCGGAACCCCCCACACGTTCCATTTTTGCACCCGGTTGTTCGGGACCGGTGTGGTTCTGGAGGCCTTCGAACTACGCGAAGAGCAGCCGGCGGGCTATCAGTTTCGAGTGGCCGGTGACCCGGAAGAGGATCGGTTCGTGCTGCTGGGCCGGTTGATGGCAAAGATGCGTCGCACGCTCGCCCTCCAGCACCTCAAGGATGACGAACTCGGAATGCAAATGGCCGATCATGACACCGTGCGCGGGCTGATCCAGTGGGATGAGGCCTGCGCGGGTCGCGTACCGCTCCTCGTGATCGATGGCCGCGAAATCACCTGGGAGGCATTGGGCCGCATGGTGATGGCCTTCGAGGGCTGGCAGTTCAAGTTGGAGCTTCGCGACCTGACCGAGGAGTGGTGAACGCGACCCGACTCGGGATCGCTGTTATCGAGCGGTTACCCAACAAGGTGGGCTGATCGACCGCGACGTCTTGGCGATCCTCGATCCGGGCGCTGACCCGTCCACGCCGCACGGCCCACCCGTCACGGCGAAACGCTCGCCCGTGAAGCTGATGGGCTGCCCTGTCTTCCTCCCCTGGTTGCTGGCGGGGTGCTACCTCAACAAGACCGCCAGGTCTTCCCCGTGCAGATGAGCCAGCAGGCTCTCCCGCAGCCGACGTTCCAGATGGGCTCGCGCTGCCCCGGTCGCCAGCGCCAGATTTCAGGCGGCGATGGCGAGCGCGAGCGCGCCCTGCCCCTGATTCGGTTTTGGATATTTCTTCAGGTACGGCTCCGACAACGCCAGGATCGCCGCCGAAATCTTGATTTCAGGAGGTGGGACGATGGGTTC
>CAVRCC010000040.1:0-29270 GCA_963719395.1 uncultured Gammaproteobacteria bacterium
CGGGTATGCCGTCTATCGCCAGCGCCGCGCCCTGCTGCGCCTCGACGACGCGATGTTGAAAGACCTCGGCATCAGCCGCGTCGATGCGCTCCAGGAAGGCGGCAAGCCATTCTGGCGCGCGTGACGGGATCGGGCTTCAGTCCGGGAACTGGACTGACCACCAGGGAGGGGATCGGCATGCGAGCGCCCGCAGCGACGCAGGAGGAAGAGGCCATGACGGCGGGGAACGGGATCGAAGCGCGGGCGGCGGCTCGGGCGCGGCGGCCGCGACCGGGGCGAATCCCGCCCTGCGGTCGGTGATGCTGAACCTCTGCGCGCGGCACGGCGCGCGGCGGATTCTCTGGATGGGAGCGAGGGCATGAACCGCTCGGCCTTTCGCTCCAGCAGGCGGGCTATGCCGTGGGGGAGATGGACCCCGGCGGACCCCGCCCGACGGCGCGGGCCGATTTCGCCCCGGCCAGTCCCGCCGGCGCGGCCGGCTCAGACTCCGGGGCGCCGCCAGGGGAACCGGGCCGGTTCGATCTCGCCATCAGTCCGGAATCGCCCGAACCCTTCGCCGCACTGGACGAGCGGGTCGCGCTCGCCGCCGACCGGCTCCGGCCGGGCGGCCACTTCCTGCTATCGACCCCGTACCGGGGCGCCCTGAAAAGCCGGATCGCCGCGCTGTGCGACCGCTGGCGACCGCGCCGCGATCGGTCGCGCGGTCCGTCGTGGTCGACGCCGCGCGTGAAGCGACTGCTGGAATCCCACGGCTTCGTGCTCGCGGAGTTGATCGGCGTCCGGGAGACGTCCGGGCCATTGAAGACCGTCGTCTGGGTCGCCCGGCAGGGCGGCCGATCCCCGGGTCGCGGGCGATGGCGGCACGGTCTGGCGCCGGCCGCCGGACCGACTGCGCCGCTCGTCGCTCGAACGTCTGACGGGCGTGAAACCCAGGGTCCGCTCCGCCGCCTTCGGCCGGTGGCCGAACCGATGCGCGAATTTGGAAGCCACGCGATGCGGAAGGTCAAGGCGATCCCGCGCGGCGGCGGACCCGCCGTCCGGCCCCGGCCGGACCCGCGCCCGACCGGCTCGGCCTGCTCTGCGCCGTGCTGGCGGCGGTCGGCTTTTCCTTCAAGGCCATCCTGGTCAAGCTCGCCTACCGGTATGGGGTGGACGCCGAAACCCTGCTGGCCTTGCGCATGGCGTGCAGCTTGCCGTTCTTCATCGCCATGGGTTGGATGAGCGCCCACCGCGCCACTCGCCGGTTGACGCCGCAGGATGGGGCCTGGCTGTTCGGGCTGGGGTTGCTGGGCTACTACCTGGCCAGCTATCTGGATTTTCTGGGCTTGCGCTACATCGGTGCGGGGCTGGAACGGCTGATCCTGTTCGTCTATCCCACCCTGGTCGTGCTCCTCTCGGCCCTGTGGCTCGGCCAACCGCTCACCCGTCGGGTGCTGGGCGCGCTGGCGCTGTGCTACGCCGGCATTGCCCTGGCGGTGGCGCACGACCTGCGACTCGCGGGATCGGCGCGGGACCTCGCGCTCGGCGGGAGCCTGGTGTTTGGCAGCGCCTTGTCCTACGCCCTCTATCTGCTGGGCAGCGGGCGGGTCGTGGGGCGACTCGGCGCGCTGCGGGTCACCGCCCTCGCCTCCCTCATCGCCTGCGGGCTGGCCATCGGGCAGTTTCTGCTGCTGCGTCCGCTGGCCGCGCTGGCCCAACCGGGGCCGGTCTACGGCCTGGCCCTGGCGATGGCGCTGTTCTCCACGGTGTTGCCGGTCTGGGCCGTGTCGGAAGCGATCCGCCGAATCGGGGCGGGTCCGGTCGCCCTGACCGGCAGCCTGGGGCCGGTCGCGACCCTGCTGCTGGCGTGGCTCCTGCTCGATGAGGCGTTGGGCGTCGCGCAACTGGCGGGGGCAGCCTTGGTGATCGTGGGGATAACGGTCATGGCGCGCCGGTAGCGCGCATCGGTGGTGGCGGCGGAAATGGCGGACGCCGGCGCCCCGCGAGCGGACCGCCAGGCGCTGCGGTGCCCGCGACCCTCGCCACCACCCCGATGGACACCCCACATCGGGCAGGACTGGATGGCGGCGGCGGCGAGGTTGTGAATGTGAAGGTGAATGCTCGCGGATGCGCTGAAGGAAAGGTCGGAACTAAACCTCGATACGGCCGGTATCCAGCGAATGCCACTGTCGTAGGACTGTAGATCGGGTTCGGGTGTCTGCCCGCCTTGCATGAATTCCCAGTGCCGGTGGATTACGCCGTGCAATTCACCCTACCACGCTTTCGCATCGCAGAGCACGACCTTGGTGTTCGCCCGATGAAGCCTTTGGGTCCGTTGGACCGGGCGCGAACGCGGAACCCTGGAGTTTACGGTAGCCCTCGTAGAAACACGTGCCAGTACAGGAAAGGCAAGGCATATTTTTTTAACAAATACATACTGATACGCTCCTTGGCTTGATTGAAGGGGAAGGTTTCCCGGGGTCGCTTGGCATAGTCGAATTCGGTCAACATGACCCGCCCATAGCGGGTGACGATGGGACAGGAGGTATAACCCTCATACCGGGCGGTCAGAGGAATCCGTTGTCGGAAAGCGAGCAAATTCTCGACCAATACCGGCGCCTGTTTGCGTACCGCCGCCCCGGTTTTGATGGTGGGCAGATTGCTGGCGTCGCCCAAGCTAAAAATATTGGGATAACGCCGGTGCTGGAGAGTATGCCGGTCTACGTCGACCCACCCTGCCGCGTCCGCCAAAAGGCTATTTCGAACGCAGTCGGGCGCGCGTTGCGGCGGCGTGACGTGGATGAGTTCGTAAGGCAAAACCACCGTGGCGCTCGTATCGAGCCGTCGAAACACGGCCTCTTTCCGGTCGCCGCGCACTTCGATCAAGTCATGCTGAAACTGAACATCGATCCCCCGTTCGCTCGCGATTTTATCGAGGACGGCAGCATATTTAGGTACTGGAGATAGGGTCGTATCGGCGGTCGCAAAAATCACTTTTGCACGCTGACGTTTTCCAGTTTTACGGAGAAAATGTTCGGTCAGATACATGATTTTTTGCCCGGCAGCCTTGCATTTAACGGGCGTGGTGGGGCAGGTAAAAATAGCGTTACCTGCTTGAAAAGCGGTCATGAACTCCCAGGTTTTATCCACGGTATCATACGCGTAGTTGCTACAAACACCGTTGTTACCCCTAGCTTCCGAAAGCCCTTTCACTAAGTCCCACGCTAATTCAAGACCTGGAGCAACAACTAACTGTTCGTAGGACAGCTTCAGGCTGCTTCGGGTCAGGAGCGCATCGTCTTCTGGGTCAAACTCAACAACCTCGTCCTGAACCCAATTCACATCGGTCGGGATGAGTTTCGCTTCCTCTCTGGTGGAAACTGCTTTATCAGGAAAAACGCCTCCCCCTATCAGCGTCCAAAGTGGCTGGTAGTAATGAGTGGATCGGGGTTCAATCATGGTGATTCCATACCGTCCCGAGGCACGCCTCAGACGCGCGGCCACGCTAATGCCTGCATGACCACCACCGACAATAATAATTTAATGTCGACTCGTCGTACTATTCGAATGGGTGATATTCATGATTTTATGGTCTCCAATGTAATACCGTTTCCGCACAGCAAAATGTAAGTGGTCACAATCCACCCGCGTACAGAAAGAAACCACGGCGGAATACGGGAAAGCATAGGGCGCTTAATCCAAAATATTCTATCGATGACTCAATCACTAACCGGCTAAAACCCGTAGGTTGAGATGGGCGTGAACGCCGCTTCAGACTGAAGTCAGTAACCATCTTGCAGATAAATCCGCCTCAAGTGACATCCGCCGGCGCCGGTGGCTCATCCCACACTGGAAAGGCGCCCGACTCATCCTCTCGCTGCTCGCTATACCGTTTCACTTGTTCCTCGGTGACGGCTCCAACCGTCACACAAAAATAGCCCCGACCCCACCAATGCTGTCCCCAATACCGCTGCTGCAATTCGCGAAATTCCCGCTGCAACCGGTGCGAACTCCGACCCTTGAGCTATTGTGCCATCTTCGCGGGCGACCAATAGGTCGGTGCACTCACCAGCAGGTGGATATGATTGGGGCGAATGTTGCCTTGGACCATCGTGATTTCCCGTTCCAGACCCACTTCCCGGAGAATTTGCCGTCACCGTCATCCGATCTCTCCCTGCAACACCGGGTGACCGTACGGGGTCTTCCAGACAAAGTGGCACTTCAAATCTGTGACGGTGTGTGCCTCACGCTGGTAACGCTCTCGATCCATTCGTTCTCTCCGCTCGAACGGTATCCTTGAAAGGGTAATGGGCTAAAGACGTTTTCGCCTGATGGCGAAGGTTTATACCCGACTACTTGTAAATAAAAGGATCGGCAAGAGGAAAAATGGATGGGCTCCATATTACCAACGCTCCAAGTCGCGAGCCCTAGAAAATGAACGGGATGAAGCGCTTCGTTCTCTTCATGTACTGTTCGTAATTCTACTTTGTCAGATTTATCTAATTGATTTTTATATTAATGGTCAAGAATAGTGTAAATTATATCAAGATACAAGGCAGCTCAAGGTGAAACATGATTGGTACAGATCAACAAGTCATTAAAAAAAAGTTACTGCTAACGACGACGGGGGCCTGCTGGCGGGAATTGGCCAGCGGTTTGTTCGCTTTTGTGATCGGTT
Organism: uncultured Gammaproteobacteria bacterium; assembly: GCA_963719395.1. Classification (GTDB taxonomy): domain Bacteria; phylum Pseudomonadota; class Gammaproteobacteria; order Competibacterales; family Competibacteraceae; genus Contendibacter. The sequence continues at coordinate 4,658 of CAVRCC010000040.1, forward strand.
TGGTGGTCATTTCCGCCGGCAGACCCGAACGGTAGAAACCGCCGCATGGCATTACCTCCGCGGGTTGCTCCAGGCGGAGACCAAGAATATGGAACGGATGGAGGAAGTCATCCCGGAGGCCGATCATCAAGCGCTCCAGCACATGGTGAGCGAGTCGGCGTGGGCGGAACGGGCGGTGCTGGACCAGGTGGCGCAGGACGCCAACCGGCTGTTGGGGGGGCAAGCCGACAGCAGTTTGATCATCGACGAGAGCGGGTTCCCGAAGAAAGGGCGGCATTCGGTGGGGGTGGGGCGGCAATGGTGCGGCCAGTTGGGCAAGGTGGAGAATTGTCAGGTCGGGGTGTTTGCGGCGCTGGGCTGCGGGACGAAAGCCACGCTGATCGATGAACGACTCTTCCTCCCGGAAGCGTGGACCCAAGACCCGAAACGCGGTCAGGCGGCGGGGATACCGGCCTCGCACTGCGGGTTCCAGCGCAAGCACGACTTGGCTCTGGAGATGATCGCCCACGCTCGCCAGCAGGGGATCGGCTTTGCCTGGGTGGGCTTCGATGGTCTGTATGGCAGCGATCCGGCGTTGCTGCGGACGCTCAACGACCGCGGCGAGCGCTTCGTCGGGGATGTTCACAAAGACCAGCGGATCTACCTGGACGATCCTCGGCCGGTCATCCCCCCGCCGGCGAGGCCGCACGGTCGTCCCCCGACCCGCCGCCAGGCGCAAACGCCGGCGATCCGGGTCGACCGGTGGGCGCAACAGCAACCCGCCGAGGCCTGGCAGCGAGTGACTTTGCGCGACGGCGCCAAAGGCCGGTTGCAGGTGGAGATCCTGCATCGCCGGGTCTGGCTGTGGGATGGCGACGAACCCCAGGCGCGGCTGTGGCATCTGATCGTTCGTCGGGAAGTGGACACCCCGACCAAGATCAAGTACAGCCTCAGCAACGCCCCGGCCAGCACGCCGGCCCCCCGGCTGGCCTTCATGCAAGGGCAGCGCTATTGGATCGAGCGCGCCTTGCAGCAGGGCAAACAGGACGTGGGGCTGGGGGATTACCAAGTCCGGGGGTGGCGCGGCTGGCACCATCACATGGCCCTGGTGATGATGGCGATGCTGTTTACCTTGGAGGAACGGCTGCTCCATCAGCAGACCCGACCGTTGTTGAGTGGCACCGATATCCGAGCCTTGCTGAACCACTTCCTGCCCCGCCGGGATATCACCTTGGCCGAGGTCCTCCGACAGATGGAACTCCGCCATCGCAAACGCCAAAGCGCAACCAACTCCGCCTACCGTAGGCAGCAGCTTAACGAGTAGGTCGGTTCGGTAATCTGACAAAGTAGAATTAGTTGCGATTCTTCTTGAAGTGACTACGGAGCACATTTTTAACGTATTCAGGGGCTTCTTCCTGCACTTTTGCTGCTTCTTCAATGAGAATTTCATAATCGGCCACTTCCTCGCCTGACCAAAGTAGATCAAGCCTTCGTATATCTCGCATTGCGATATGTTTGTACGATTCCGGGGATGCCCAATAACAAGTTTTGCAGGCCGAAAGCTCTTTAAGTTTCCAGTTTGGGCAATTCTCACAACTCCATGACTTGGCTCTGTTTGCCGAGGCACACAGCAACATATATTCATCAATGTCCTCTGAAAGCGCGCCATTGTCACCAGCGATTTCAAACGGAACCCTGTGGTCAATTTGCAGCTCCCGAACTGGGAAAGGCTCGAGATAGATATTGCATCGTGCGCCATACTTTTCTATTAGAGCATCCTTGAGTTTTGATGAAAATGCTGTTCTACCGGACAGCTGTGTAGATCGAACACCTGAGGGATCACCGAATTTATACGCTGCAATATTCCTTCCATCTGACCCAGTGACGCGAAACATTACAATAGGGATGCCTTGCTCACGAACATCTCTAATTGCGCGTGGTGGATGATTGTAGCCGTAAGTGTTTTTTAGCTCCTCCGTTGTAATCTGACCGTGCTCCAGAATATGGTCAATAACGGTTTTTGGGCGTTTGGCATCGACACTTTTGAGAAGTTTCAAAAATTCTGGCGGGTAAATTTGCTTCGTCATGCAAATGCAAGCTCTTGTTGTTTTGCTGCACGATGTTGTTCTATGGATGGCTTATCGTTTTCCAAGCGGCGTACCAAAGTCGGAGATAAATACAACGACTCTATCGTTTCATGATTGTTGCCAAGTAGTGTTGCTTGGCTAGACCTGCCAGCATGGATGTGTAGATGTTTAAGATGAAGGTTATCTGGAAGCAACTTTCCATGTGCTTTTTCACCAGTAATTCCATCATAGCTAATAATGTAAGATAGATTTAGCTCATTCATATGAGAAAGAGCTTCCACAAATTCTTCATAAGATAAACCATTGAAATATCTATGATCTCTAGTAAATGAAGTTCCTTGATAGGGCGGATCCATATAAATCAGATCATTCTCCTTGGCCTTTTTTACTGCTTGGCGGAAATCAACTGAGGCAATAGTAGTTTTCTTGCTTAAAAGTGCTGATACGCCAAAAATGTTTTGCCTCATGGTATTTGGCTTCATTCCTGAACGCCGGTTGTCTGCGCTTTGATTAAACTGGCCGTCAGAACTGTACCGGACAGAGCCTTTTACGATCCGTGCTAGCAAATAAAGCAACTGATGTGCATTATGTGTTTTATTAAACTCGTTGCGCACCTTAAAAAAATACGCCTTTCGGTCTTGCTGCTGTTCTAGCCACTGCCGCTCATATTCATCACAAAGCACACTTGGGCGCTCAAGAATTTCCGACCACAATTCCATCAGAGGCTTGTTCAAATCATTTAAAGCAAATTGTTTTGCAAACCCATTTGCTGCTGCCGCAATTGATACCGCACCGGCTCCACAAAATGGTTCGATCAGGCATCGAACATCCGACGGGAAATAGGGGAGGATATATTTAGCAATACCACGCTTGCTCCCCTGATATGGGAATGGATGTGGAATGTTGACGTTTTCTAATGTTTTCATGGCATTGATCCTACGGAAATCCTGTTCGTCCTCTGTAATGTCCGTGTTTCAGCAGCTAACGTTAAGTAGACCCCCTATTTGGCGCTTTACTCTACATCAGTCAGGGGCATAATTCGTTATGCTATGCTACTTATCTTAGGTCCGTCAATGGCTTCAACAAATATTACCCCCCTATTTTCAGGAAAAACGACCCCTCCGGTATCAGAGCCTCGACCCCCCAAGCTGTTGGATCAGGTGCATGACAAAATCAAGCATTACAGCATCCGCACCGAACAAGCCTACGTGGACTGGATTCGCCGCTTCATTCTGTTTCATAACAAACGGCATCCCGTCGAGATGGGCGCGCCCGACATCGAAGCCTTCCTGACCCATCTGGCAGTGGCGGGCCCAGTGACGGCCTCCACCCAGAATCAGGCGCGCAGCGCCCTGCTGTTTCTATACAAAGAAGTCTTCGGCCAGGAATTGCCCTGGCTGGACGACGTGGAGCAAGCCAAGCGACCGCGCCGCTTGCCGGTGGTACTGACCCACGCCGAAACCAAGGCTGTGCTAGACCGATTGCGCGAAACCCACTGGCTGTTGGCCAGCCTGCTGTATGGGACCGGTATGAGACTGATGGAAGGTCTGCGGCTGCGGGTCAAGGACCTCGATTTCCAACGTCGGGAAGTCCTGGTGCGCGAAGGCAAGGGCGCCAAGGACCGAGTCACGATGCTGCCGGCTACTCTGATCGAGCCGCTGAAAAACCATCTGATCCGGGTTAAATCCCTCCACGAGGACGATTTACGCCAAGGCTACGGCTCGGTCTATCTGCCGAATGCCTTGGAACGAAAATACCCCAACGCCCAGCGCGAATGGGCCTGGCAGTATGTCTTTCCCTCCCGCCAACTCTCGGTCGATCCCCGCTCTGGCATCACTCGCCGCCATCACGCCGATGAAAAGGGCGTGCAACGCGCCATGCAGCAGGCGGCGCGCGATGCGGGCCTGACCAAGCTGGCCACGCCTCACACCCTGCGCCACAGCTTCGCCACCCACCTGCTGATGGCGGGCTACGACATCCGCACCGTCCAGGAACTGCTCGGCCATGCGGACGTGCGCACCACCATGATCTACACCCACGTCCTCAACCGGGGTGGCCAGGGCGTCGTCAGCCCGCTGGACCAAATCTGAGAAGCGGTACGAAACCTCTCCTCTCCCCATTGAGGCAGAACGGTTGGAGGTGAGGGTGGTCTGACCGTGCCATTCCAGCAACCAGATGGTCTATGCTGAAGACCTTTGTTGAGGAACCTGGCGTGATGCGCAAACTGAAACTGATCGTTTTGATGTTGGGCCTGATGCTAACGGCGCCGACCCTGGCCGGGGCGCCATCGCCGGTGCAGCGCTATTTCCAAAGCCTGCAATCGCTGCGGGCGGACTTTATCCAGCGCGTTTTCGACGAACGCTCGCGGGTCATGCAGACCTCCAGCGGCCGGATGCTGATGCGAAAGCCCGGCATGTTTCGCTGGGATTACCACAAGCCTGCCGAACAAATCATCGTCGCCGACGGCGAGCGGCTGTGGGCCTACGATGTCGATCTGGCGCAAGTGACGGTGCGGAAGCTAGACATGGCCCTCGGCTCGACTCCGCTGGCCCTGCTGAGCGGCGCGGCCCCCATTGAGGATACCTTCACGGTCGGCAACGTCCGCCGCCAGGATGGGTTGGACTGGTACGAGTTGACGCCCAAACAGCCGCAACCCGAATTCCGGCTGCTGCGGGTCGCTTTCAAGGACGAAGCGCTGGTCAGCCTGGAACTGGAAGACAGTTTCGGCCAGCGCACCCGGCTCGATTTTCAGAAGCTGGAGCGCAACCCGGCGCTCGATCCCGCCTTGTTAAAATTTACCCCACCACCCGGCGTGGACGTGGTCGGCGACGCGAGCTGACCGGATGGCCGCGATCGATCCCCGCCGGCCGATGGCCGACCGCTTGCGGCCGCGCCAGTTGGACGAATTTGTCGGCCAAGCCCATCTGTTGGCCCCGGGTAAACCGGTGCGAACCGCCATCGAGCGCGGCCAACCGCATTCCATGGTGCTGTGGGGACCGCCCGGCACGGGTAAGACCACCTTGGCGGAACTGCTGGCCGGAGCCTGCCAGGCGGAGTTTATCCGGCTGTCGGCGACCATGGCCGGGGTGCGCGAGGTGCGGGCGGCGGTGGAACGGGCCCAGAATCCTGTGGCGCGACCAGCAGCGCCGCACCGTGCTGTTCGTGGACGAGGTCCACCGCTTCAACAAGGCCCAGCAGGACGCCTTTCTGCCCTACGTCGAAGACGGCACCCTGACCTTCATCGGCGCCACCACCGAAAATCCCGGCTTTGCCCTCAATAACGCGCTGCTGTCGCGGGTGCGGGTCTACGTGCTGAACAGCCTGGGGACGGCCGCCATTCGTCAGGTGATCGACCGCGCGTTGAGCGATGGACAGCGAGGGCTGGGCGGGCGCTGGCCATTGCCGGAGCCCGCCCGGGAACGGTTGGCCGAGGCCGCCGACGGCGATGCCCGTCGCGCGCTGATCTGGCTGGAACTGGCGGCGGAGCTGGCTGAGGCGCAGGGCGCGACGCTGGAGTCAGCGCTGGACACAGTGATGAGCGATGGGGCAGGACGGCGCTTCGACCGGGGCGGCGATCTGTTCTACGACCAGATTTCCGCCCTGCACAAGGCGGTGCGCGGCAGCAGTCCCGACGCGGCGCTGTACTGGCTGGCCCGGATGCTCGACGGCGACTGCGACCCGCTGTACATCGCTCGCCGGGTGGTGCGCATGGCCAGCGAGGACATCGGCAACGCCGACCCGCGCGCCCTGCGGTTGGCGCTCGACGCTTGGGAAGCGCAGGAGCGGTTGGGCAGCCCGGAAGGTGAATTGACCATCGCCCAGGCGGTGGTGTATCTGGCGGTGGCGGCCAAGAGCAACGCGGTCTACACCGCCTTCGGCGCCGCTCGCCGCGATGTCGAACGTCACGGCACGCTGGAGGTGCCCCCGCATCTGCGCAACGCGTCGACCGCGCTGGCGCGGGAATTGGGGTACGGCGAGGGCTACCGCTATGCCCATGACGAGCCGAACGCCTATGCCGCCGGCGAATGCTATTTTCCCGAACCGCTGAAGGATGCCCGCTACTACGAACCGACCTCGAACGGGCTGGAAGGGCGGATCCGCGAGAAACTGGAGCGGCTGCGGGAACTGGACCGACACAGCGAACGGCAGCGGTATCGGTGACGGCCAACGGCGCGCCGGGCTCGACCGCGATCTGGCGCGGCTTCGTCCCGGCGCGTTCGCGACCCCTGCTTAATGGCTGACCGCGAGTTTTTTCCCCTTCGGCTGGCCGATGGCCGCCAGCATCTCGGTGAACCAGGGGGTATCGATGTCGAAGGGTTTGCCGCCCTTGATGCGCGGGAACTCGATGGCGCGCAGCACGCCGCCGCGATCCTCGTCGTGGCCGATGACGCCGGGTTCACCGCGTAAGGCGCATTCGACCGCCAAGTCGACGCAGGACTTGATGAGACGGAGATCCTCGAGGTTGGCGGGGGCGGCGCGCGAGAAATAGCCGGATTTCTGGATCAGGGTTTTTTCCGAGCCGATCATCTGGGCGAACTGTTCGCCGAACCATTTGCCGGGGTTGATGGCGTCGAGCTTGATGTGGCCGAACGCGTCGCGCGGGACTTCCTGACCCTTGGCCTGGAGTTCGGCCACGATCGCCTCCACGCCCGCGCCTTCGGAGACGAAGATGTTGATGTCGTCGATCTTGTCCATCAAGGCGTGCAGGCGCTTGGCCTCGGCGGCGAGGTCGATTTCCATCTCGGGGACGAAGACGGCATGGACATCGAATGCGGCGCGATCGAGCCCGATGGCGGGGAGCCATTCCGCGCGATCGAGCAGCTTGCGGTATTCCAGCGCGGTGGCGGCGGTGAGCCAGCCACAGTTGCGGCCCATGACTTCGTGGATGATCAACATGTGCGGGTTGGCGTTGTTCTCCGCGACGATGTTCTGGAAGTAGCGGGCGCCCTGTTCGGCGGCGGTCCAGGCGCCCAGCGACTGCTTGATCGGGTACACATCGTTGTCGACGGTCTTGGGCAGGCCGATGACGGTCAGGCCGTAGTTGTTTTTCGCCAGGAAGGCGGCGAGATCGGCGGCGGCGGTATTGGTATCGTCGCCGCCGATGGTGTGGAGGACGTCCACGCCGTCCTTGATCAGTTGGTCGGCGGCGACTTTCTGTGGGTCCTCGCCTTCCTTGACCAGGCCGCGCTTCACGCAGTCCTTGACGTTGGTGAGCTTGACCCGGCTGTTGCCGATGGGCGAGCCGCCAAAGGCGTGCAACAGCCGCGCCTTTTCGCGAATTTCCGGCGTGACTTTGTAGGAGTCGCCGAGCAGAAGGCCTTTGTAGCCGCTGCGATAGCAGATAATGTCGATGGTGGGGTCGATCTCGGTATAGCGCTCGATCAGGCCGCCGACGGCGGAGCTGAGGCAGGGAGCCAGACCGCCCGCCGTGAGGATTGCGACTTTCTTGGGCTTGCTCATGGTTGGTATTGACCTCATCGTTGGAAAAACAAACTGAAAGGGTAGAAAAACAAACTGAAAGGGTAGGAGAAGTTTTGCCATTCAACAACGTCGAAGCTACCGGCGCAAGTACGCGATTTCCCGGGGCAGGGTAATGTTGTTGCCAAAACAGTCCTCGCCATAGCCCGATTTCGCCAGCAGCTTGAGATCGCTCAACACCCGTTTGTCGCCCGTGAAGGTGATGCTGAGGTCGGTCCGGATGTCGATCTGTCCGGTCGCCTGGAGGCGGGCGATTTCGGCGGTGACCTTTTCCAACAGGATTCCTTCGCAGCCGAACTCCTCCGATAGTTGCAACGGCTGTTGGTAAATGATCAGCTTGCCCCGTTCGGCTAGCTTGAACAACACGTCCATGATTGCGGCACGGATTTGAACGGCCGACAAGTCGCCCTTGGGCAGGGAGAGGTGGCCGATTTCCGTCACCAGCCAGCGCCGTTTCTGGGCGTTGATCTTCTCGTTGGCCCGGAACAGGTCCAGCGGCGAACTGGCGTCATAGGATTGACCGTCCAGCCCCATGCGGACGTCGCTGCCGTAATGCTGGACGATCTTCGCCACCAGCGTGGCCGGGCGGACATGAAAGCCGCGATAGCAGGGTACGGGCGCCTGGATCGTACCGACCTCGGCGTAGTGCTTGAGCATGGCGTGGCACAGGTGCCGGCCGAGGTCCAGGTAAAGCCCCGCGTAAGTGATCGAATAGCTCATCACCATGTCCAGCAGGGGGTCTGGGGTGATGACCGGCTTGCGGCGCAGCGACAAGTCGCCGGTTCGGACGTTCAGGTGGCGTTCGTAGTAATGGACGAGGTAGGTGGCGATTTCGAGCAGGTGAAAGGTGACGCTGATATGTCCGCGCAGGATCGGCAGGTTGGCATCCTGATATTCGATTTCGGTCTCGGACACATGGGTATCGTAGAGGGATTGCAGGCAGTGAAACCGGACTTTCAGGTAACGCAGGCTATCCTCGCTCACCGGATCTGGAAAGCAACCGGCGTAATCCGCCGGTTCGGTGCGTTCGACGACGCTGAGCAGTTTGCTGTCGGCGGCCAGATTCAGATAGGCGGTCGCGAGGTGAGTGACGGTTTCCGACGTGCTCTTGACCCGGCGCACCGGACGGTCGCTGATCAGGCGTCCGGGCGGGAGCGATTCGGCGTAATCCAGCGGGTCGGACAGGTTGCCGGGCGGCGGTAAACCCAACCGTGCGGCTTGCGCCAGGATCCAGCGCGTCGCCCGCCTCAGGATGTCTTGGGTCAGCGCCAAGGATTGGGCGGTCGCCGCGGCGAAATCCCGCTCGCTCGGCAACAGGCGATAGCAGGGCAGGGAATGCTGGATATGCAAGATCTCGTAGGCGACGCTGGCGAACAGCTTGGCTGTGGCGGTGAGCGACCGGAAGCGCGACCATTGCTGGTTGGTGCGCGCCCCGTAGGCATCCAGGAGTTCCTCAACCTGAGCGGATTGGGAGAGCAGGTCGGCCACCAGGGGGCGGGTCAAAATGAGGGAGTCTGGATGGTGGGCCGCCAGGTAATGAGCGAGAACCAGCAGCTTGTGGGCGCGCCCGACGAGCAGATCGGTGAAGTCGCGGTCGTCGATCGTCCCCCAACCCGGTGGCTGGACCAGGGTTTCGTCTACCTCGAAAGTCATGGGAGCGTTCCCATCGTTCCATTCATCCTTTTGCCCTTCCCTCATACTGGTGGTGAGCTATTCCCATTATGGAACCTTATTATAGGTCGGACAGGCAAGACTTGTTTGCCGACCCGGTTTTTATACCATCATCTTAAGATTGAAGCCGGGAGAAATCGCTTGGGAGAAAATTGACATATGGTAGAGATAAGCTTTAACTTCTAGGGTTAATCCACACGCTGCCCGCCCGCCGGGCGGGTCCGTGGATACCCGCGGAAGGGACTTTGGCAACAAAAGGCCCGGGACCGGCCATGCTAACGCACCAACACATCGTAACCACGCAAGTCGAGGAGTATCTGATGGGTCTCAAAGAAGTCGTGATTGTCAGCGCCGCGCGGACGGCGATCGGTAAATTCATGGGCTCCCTCAAGGACGTGTCGGCGCGCGATCTGGCGATCACCGCCGCCAAGGGCGCGATCGAACGGTCCGGTGTTCCGGCTGACCAGATCGACGAGATCTGCATGGGCCAGTTGTACACCGGTATGCAAGGTTCCCTGCCGGCGCGGCAGGTGAGCATGCGGGTCGGTCTGCCGCATCACAGCAGCGCCGTGTCCGTCAACCAAAACTGCACCTCTGGCATGCGCGCGCTGGAAATCGCCTGCCACAACGTCATGCTGGGTCAGACCGAGATCGGTCTGGTCGTGGGCGTCGAGAGCATGACCAACGCCCCTTACCTGCTGCCCAAGGGCCGCATGGGTTACCGGATGGGGCAGGGCAACATCGAGGACAGCATGATCCACGATGGCTTGTTCGACGAGTTGGTGCCCGGTCACATGGCGATGACGGCGGAAAACGTCGCGGTCAAGTACGGCATCACCCGCCAAGAGTGCGACGAACTGGCGCTGATCAGCCACACCCGCTGCACCACCGCCACCAAGGAAGGCATTTTCAAGCGCGAGATCGTGCCCGTCGAACTCAAGTCCAAGAAAGGTTCGACCTTCTTCAGCGACGACGAAAACTTTATTCCCGACGCCAGCCTGGAAAAGATGGCCAAGCTGTCCCCCGCCTTCAAGAAGGATGGCGTAGTGACCGCCGCCAACGCCTCCAGCATCAACGACGGCGCCAGCGCGGTGGTGATCATGTCGCTGGACAAGGCCAAGGCCATGGGTATCAAGCCGCTGATGAAGCTGGTCGGCATCTGTAATGCCGGCGTCGATCCGGCGGTCATGGGTCTCGGACCGGCCGTGGCGATTCCGAAGTGCCTCCAGCAAGCTGGCCTGAAGTTTGGGGACATCGAGTACTGGGAAGTCAACGAAGCGTTTGCCGCCCAATGGTTGGGCGTTGGCCGGATGCTGAAAGAGCAGGGCATGAGTCTGACTCCCGACAACTGTAATTTCAACGGCTCCGGCATCGCCTTGGGCCACCCGGTCGGTTCCACCGGCCTGCGCATCGTAGTCAGTCTGTACTACGAACTGGAGCGGCAGGGCAAGACCACGGGCGGCGCCTCGCTGTGCGTCGGCACCGGCCCCTCCATGGCCTCGTTGTGGACCCGCGCCATCTAAACTGATCGCGTAGCCGCACGGGCGGCCCGAGTTTGGGCCGCCTTCATAATACCCGATATTTATATCATCATCTTAATAAACCACCCATCCCTTTCAATATAATCCTCACTCCAAGCAAACCCATCCGCGAGACAACCATGAACACGACCGATATCACCATGGTTCGTATCTACCTAACCGAGAGCCAGCGACTGCTGGACATCCTGCTAAAACGGTTACACGATGAAGAAAGGGTCATGGGAGTCACTGTCTTTCGCGGCATTAGCGGTTTCGGCAAGTCCGGCAAGATGCACGTCGCCTCCTTACTCGACCTGTCCCTGAACCTACCGCTCGTAGTGGAATTCTTCGACACCCCACAGCGGGTGAACGTCATCCTCGACGATCTTCAAGATATTCTCGAATCCGGTCACGTCGTCACCTGGTCGGCATCGATGAAGGCGTGAAAAAAGCCCTGTCACCCTCAAACCTCACTTTCCCAACCGCTTGAATCCTCAAAACCAGGAGCATCCTTCTCCATGCTGGACCCGAAATTGCTCAGAAGCGAGTTAGAATCCACCGCCGCCCAACTCGCCCGGCGTGGCCATACCCTGGATGTAGAACGCATCAGCACGCTGGAAACTCAGCGCAAAACCCTACAAGTGCGCACTCAGGAACTCCAGAACGAACGCAACACCCGCTCTAAAACCATCGGCCACGCCAAGGCTAGCGGACAGAACATTCAACCACTGTTGGACGAAATCGCCGGCCTGGGCGACGCACTCAAACAGACCGAGACCGAACTCGACACCATCCAGACTCAACTGCTCGATCTCCAACTTGGCATTCCCAACATCCCTCATGCAACCACCCCCACCGGCAACAGCGAAGCGGACAACGTGGAAATCCGGCGCTGGGGCGAACCCCGCCACTTCGTATTCGAGCCACGCGATCACGTCGATCTGAGCGGAGGGGGCGGGCTGGATTTCGAAGCTGGCGCGAAGTTGACTGGCGCCCGCTTCGTTGTCATCCACGGTCAGTTGGCGCGGCTGCACCGAGCATTGACCCAGTTCATGCTGGATCTACATACTCAAGAGCACGGCTATCGGGAAGTCTACGTGCCTTACATGGTCAACGCCGACAGCTTGCGCGGCACCGGTCAACTGCCCAAGTTTGAGGCGGATCTCTTCAAACTCAGCGGCGAACTCAGCTACTACCTGATCCCGACCGCCGAGGTGCCAGTTACCAACCTGGCGCGCGACCGTATCCTGGATACAGAGCTACCTTTACGTTATGCGTGCCACACGCCCTGTTTCCGCAGCGAAGCTGGCTCCTACGGCAAGGACGTTCGCGGCATGATTCGCCAGCATCAATTCGAAAAAGTGGAACTGGTGCAGATCGTCCGCCCCAATGACTCCTATACCGCCCTAGAAGAATTGACCCACCACGCCGAAACGGTCCTGCAACGACTGGAACTTCCCTACCGAGTGGTGGCGCTCTGTACCGGCGACATCGGTTTCGCCTCGGCCAAGACTTACGACCTGGAAGTCTGGCTTCCTGGCCAAGGGAAATACCGGGAAATTTCCTCATGCAGCAATTTCGAGGATTTCCAGGCCCGCCGGTTACAGGCCCGCTGGCGCAATCCCGCCACCGGCAAGCCGGAACTGGTTCACACCCTCAACGGTTCCGGGCTGGCGGTAGGGCGCACCCTGGTGGCGGTGATGGAAAACTACCAGGACAAACGGGGCCACATTCGCATTCCCGAGGCGCTCAAGCCCTATCTAGGCAGGCTGGAGTCGATCATCCCAGACGGACGCTGAGTCGCCAAAAGCGCGCGTTCAACAGCACGGCGGCTGTGGTCAGGCCAGCGATCAAGCCGAGCCACGGACCCGTCGGACCCCAACCCCAGCGAATGCCCAGCAACCAAGCCAACGGAAAGGCGATCAGCCAGTAGGGCACCAGTACGATCAACAACGGTATCCGGACATCCTTGAGACCACGCAGCGCGCCCAGAGCCCCGACCTGCAAACCATCGGAAATCTGGAACAGCGCGGCCAGACGCAACAAGTCGGCTGCCATGGTCGCCACCGCTGGATCGTTGGTGTAAAAGCGGGCAAGGATGCCGTGACTGATGAAGATCAGCACCGCCATGGTCGCCATGAATAACCCGGACAGGCCAATACCGATGAAGCCGCTGAACCGGGCCGCGCGCGGGTCGCCACCGCCCGAGGCATGACCGACCCGCACGGTGGTCGCCATGCTCAGCCCCAGCGGAATCATAAAGGTCATGGCGGCGACGTTCAGGGCAATCTGATGCGCGGCGACCGCGACCGCGCCGAGCGTACCCAGCAGCACCGCGACAGTGGCGAAGATGGCGGTTTCCAGAAACAGGCCCATACCAATCGGCAACCCCAGGCTCAACAGCGGCCCCAGTTCCCGCCAGCGAGGCCAGTCCCACTGTTGGAACAGGCCATAGGATCGGTAGCAGCCATCCTTGCGCAAGAGCGCGAGCATCCCCGCCAGCATGGTCCACATCCCGATGGCCGTGGCAATCCCGCAGCCCCGTGCGCCCAAGGCGGGAAAACCCCAATGGCCGAAGATCAGCACATAGTTGGCGGCGACGTTAACCAGAAGTCCCAGCAGGGCGATCAGCAGGACCGGTCGAGTCCGAGCGATCCCTTCACCGAACAGCCGCAGGGTCATGCAGGCGAAAATCGGGAACATCCCCCAGGATAGGGCCCGTAGATAATCGCCGGCAATGGGAACAATGGCCGGTTCGATGCCAAGTACCGCCAGCAACCCCTCCAGATGACGCAAGGCAACGAAGCAGAACGCCCCCAGCAAGATGGCGAGCCAGAGCGACTGCCGGACCAGCGATGCGATCTCGGCGGTTTTGCCAGCGCCGTGCAACTGAGCCACCGCCGGGCTGAGCGCCATCAGGATGCCCAGCGCGAACAGGAACAGGGTATGCCATAACCCGGCGCCGATAGCGACCGCCGCCAGTTCGACCGGCCCGACCCGGCCCATCATCACGGTATCGAAGAAGCCCATGGCTATCTGCGCCACCTAAGCCGCCATCAGCGGGCCGCCGATGCGGAGGAGGGCAGCGGTCTCGGCGCGCACGCGGGTGGCGAAAGAAACCGGGGGTGTCGTCATGGACGGGCGCCGCCGATTGGGGAACTGGCATCCACGCCGGGGGGTGATAGTATGGCGCTCCTTCCGACAACGAGTCTTTCACCATCACATGCGGGAACGATCACACTCATGATTGTCATTCTAGATTCCAGCGCTACCGAGCATTCCGAGGAATACCGGCTCACACTCGACTATCTCTCCCAACTGCCGGGTATCACCGCGCACGTTCACAAGGTGCAGGGCACCCAACAGGTGCTGACTGAGATTTATCTTATCGGCGATACCAAGACGCTGTCCGCCGAGGAAATTCACGCGCTGCCGGGAGTGGAACGGGTCATTCGGGTTTCGGAAGAATACCGCATCCTGGGGCGGCACCGGGACGAACAGCGAATCAGCGGTTTTGAGTACAACGGGGTGCAGTTCAGTCAAGACACGCTCCATGTGTTCGCCGGTCTGTGCGCCGTGGATACGCCCGAGCACGTGGAAATCATGCTTAAGGCATTGCAAGCGCATGGTCAGGTCTGCACCCGGATGGGGGCCTACAAGCCGCGCACCAATCCCTACTCCTTCCAGGGCCATGGCAAGGACTGCCTGCCGTATGTGTTCGAATTAGCTGGCAACTATGGGATCAAGGTGATCGCCATGGAGGTGACCCATGAAAGCCATGTGGACGAAATCCACGAAAGTCTGGAACAGACCGGCCAGCCGACCGGGGTGATGCTGCAAATCGGCACCCGCAATACCCAGAATTTCGAACTGCTGAAAGCGGTGGGACGCCAACAGAAATACCCGGTGCTGTTCAAGCGCGGCTTCGGCATTACCCTGAACGAGTCGCTCAACGCCGCCGAATATTTGGCCAGCGAGGGTAATTCCCGGGTGGTATTCTGCCTGCGCGGGGTCAAAACCAACATGGGCGATCCGCACCGCAATCTGGTGGATTTCAGCCATGTACCGGTGGTCAAGCGCCTGACCCGGATGCCGGTATGCGTGGATCCCTCGCATTCAGTGGGTTCCCGCGAACGGGCGCCGGATGGTATTTTGGATCTGATGCACGCGACCGCGCAGGGCGTGGCGACCGGGGCCAACATGGTGCTGGTGGATTTCCACCCGGCGCCGGCCAAGGCGCTGGTGGACGGGCCGCAAGCCTTGCTGATGAGCGAGTTGGGCTGGTTTCTGGATGATGTCGCCCTGGCGCGGGAATGCTACGAGAAACGTCAAGCCTTGGCGGAGCGGCAGGATTTGGGCAAGCGCTGAAGAATTGTGGATTCGATTAGGGATTTTATATCATCAACTTAAGATAAACCCATCCCCAACAACACATCCCGCGCCTGATTCAACCGCGCCGCCAAATAGGACGACCCACCGTGATCAGGGTGAACACGCTGGATCAGGCGACGGTAGGCGGACTGAATATCCTCGCGGCTCGCACCGGGCTGCAAACCCAGGATTTGGTACGCCTCGGCCTGGCCCATCGTCCCGGAAACCCTATTAGGATCCGCCGCGCGATCCGCGTCGCGCAACCGCTCGCGCCAATCCGCTTCGGCATGGCGATCCAGATAAGCCTCCAGAACCGCCACCGACTGAGGATCGGACTGGCATTCCCGCCACAGTTCCAGCAAATCCTGGAGGGACAAATCCCGCAGGGAACACCTCGCGAAGCGACCCTCCAGCACCCGACCCGACATCGCGCCCGTGGCGTGATCCAGTTCCATGGATAGGAAACGGGTAGTGACGGTGGAACAACCCGACGATCCCGCTGGCGCTGGGGGCGGCCGGGGAGGGCAACGGGCGAGAAGCATTCAGCCAGCGCAGCAGAAACGGCGCCAGCACGGTCAGCAGCGGCACGGCGATTTCAGCGCCACCCCGCACCGTCAGCAGCAGCAATAGAACAGTGATACCGGCGGCGATGGCCAGACGCGGGCCTTGCGCGCCCCAAGAGAAACGGCGCAACCGGCGGATGAGAAAGTACGCACCGATAAGCGCAGCGACAACGAGCAAAAGACGCACCAGCATGGCCCCTCTCTCTCAGAGCTGTTGGGTCAGTTGCTGGATCAGACCACCATGATGCTTGCCAAATTCCGCCAAGGCCAGGCGACCGCCGACGGCGTAGACTGCAACCGCGCTCAGCAACTCGCGTAATTGCCGAGCGCTACCCGCATCAAAGGCGCAATAGGCGCCGCGCGTCAGTCGGGCGATTTCCCGAAAGCCCAGCGCCGCATTTAGATCGTGACCTTCCTGGAAAACGAAGGCGGGCACCCCCAGCAAACCCAATTGTCCGGCTTGGTGGCAGAGGGGGTCCACAGGTTCTTCCAGACAGTCGCCGACCAGGACCAGCGCATTGACCCGATGGCGTCCGGTTTCGCAAACGGCATGTTCCAGAACTCGGCCGATTTGGGTTAGACCGCCCCGGCACTGCACCGAGGTCATGCGCCGTTGCAGTTCGGCGGAATCGGTGAGCCACGGTTCGATCTGGAACTCGCCGCAACCGCGATACCAAACCAGTTGCAAAGCCAGCCCACCGAGTCCGGACACCGCCGCGAACATGTCACCCTGCAACTGGCAGGCGCGATCCCAGGTCGGCTGGCGGCTAGCGGTCGCGTCCAAGGCGAAGATCAGCCGGCCGCGTGGCGGTGCAGCCGCTGGTGTTTTCGCCACCTGGCGCAGAAATTCAGCGACCTCGGTAGTGGTGGACGGGGTCGTCAGTTGTGATGACGCCATGCTCGCGAGCGGTTTAACCGCCATCTCCTTTATTTGCGCAACACGTAAGTCCCCGGCGCATCGCAGATCGGGTATAGCCCTTTTTCCGGCGCGCCCAAGGTCGGCGTCTGTACCTGATGCTCGGCCGAGTGCTGAACCAACCATGCCTCCCAAGCCGGCCACCAGGAGCTTTGCTGCTTCGGCATGGTCGCCTGCCAGGTATCGGGATCCACATAGCGATCCTGATCGGTGCGGGTCGCCATCTGATAACTGCGCCGGCGATGCCCCGGTTCGCTGACGATACCGGCATTATGGCCGCCGCTGGTCAGCAGGAAGGTGACTTCATCGGCATCCGCCAGCAGGTTGATCTTGTAGACCGACCGCCAAGGCGCGACGTGGTCCTGCTCGGTGGCGACGGTGAAGATCGGCGCGCGGATGTCGGTAATGGCGATGGACCGACCGTTGACCTTGTAATGGCCGGTAGCCAATTCATTATCCAGGAAGATGTGGCGCAGATATTCGGAATGCATTCGGAAAGGCATCCGAGTCTGATCGGCATTCCAGGCCATCAGGTCATTCAGCGACTGCCGCTGGCCGAGCAGGTAGTCGTGGACCAGCCGCGACCAGATCAGGTCGTTGGAACGTAGCAACTGGAAGGCACCCACCATCTGGTCGGCGTCCAGGTAACCCTGATCCCACATTATGTCTTCCAAAAAGGCGACTTGGCTTTCATTGATAAACAGCAGCAATTCGCCCGCCTCGGTAAAATCGGTCTGCGCCGCTAACAGAGTCATGGTCTTGATACGATGATCGCCATCGCGGGCCATGGCGGCGGCGGCGATGGTCAGCAGGGTGCCGCCCAGACAGTAACCGACCGTGTGAATTTTGCGCCCCGGCAGAATCGTGGAAATTGCATCAATGGCCGCCATGACTCCATGCTGGCGATAGTCGTCCATGCCCAAGTCGCGATCCTCGGCGGTGGGATTCCTCCAGGAAATGGTGAAAACGGTATGACCCTGCTGGACCAGATACCGGATCATGGAGTTGTGGGGCGACAGGTCGAGAATGTAGTACTTCATGATCCAGGCTGGCACGATCAGGATCGGCTCGGCGTAGACCTGCGGCATAACCGGCTGGTATTGGATCAATTCGATTAAATGGTCGCGGAAGATAACCTTACCGGGCGTGACCGCGACGTCGCGGCCGACCACGAACTGCTCCACGGCGTTGTCCAGCGGCTTGCCCGCCACCGACTTTTCCATGTCGGCCATGAAGTTGGTCCAACCGCGCACCAGGTTCTGGCCGCCTTCCTCCATGGTGGCCTTGAGAATTTCGGGGTTGGTGAGCGGCGAGTTCGACGGCGAAAACATGTCGAGGATTTGCCGGGTCACGAACGAAACAATAGCTTCGTTCTGCTTGTTGACACCCCGATTGCGGGTGGTGGCGTTGTACCACCACTGTTGGGTCAGCAGGAAGGATTGATAGATGAGGTTGTACGGCCATTGTCGCCAGCCCTCGTCATCGAAACGGTGATCCTGCGGCAGGGGTTCGATGCAGGGCGAGGTATTGGGATTCTGGCTCGATTTGAAGGCGTACAGCATCATCCGCACCATCTTGCGGACGGCTTTTTCGTTCAATAACGCCTGTTTGCCCGGCGCTAGCCCGAGGTGCATCAGCCAGTCGAGGTAGGCCATCGCCAACACCGCCGGCGAGATGCCGCCGGTGCCCCGGGCGAGGTTAGCGCTGACCATCCGATCGATGGTTTCAGGGATGTGGGTGCCGAGGAACGAGCGTTCGATGCCGTAGGCGCGGTGCGCCGAGGAGGATTGGCCCGATGGGCCGCCCCAGGCCGGGATCGTGGGTTTAGGAACAGACGGTTTGGGGGATGCTGGCGGTTGCTCCGATACGGGAGCCGTTGCGGTGGGCGCGGTCGGGGCGGTTTCATTCGGGTTTTGCATGATTGCGTACCTCCTAATCTCGGATCAGGGGTTTTAAAGCTCGGAGGGTAAAGCTAAAAGGCTCAAGATGAAAGCTCATGACCTTTTCCGTTTCATCTTTCCTTATGCTTGCGATGGTCGATGACCCGCACCGCCTTACCCTCGGAACGAGGCAGATCACCAGTGCGTTTGACCACGACCCGAGCAGTAACGCCGATAAAATCCTTGATGTCCTTTTGGGCCTTGTGCGCGACCCGATCCATGGCTTCCTGCCCTTGGGCAACCAGGGGGGACTCCCCTCGACATTGACCGTCAGCAGATCGAGATTGCCTTCGCGGCTGATTTCCAGTTGATAAAACGGCGACAGGGTCTCGGTCTGCATGAGGATGGCCTCGACCTGCGACGGGAATACGTTGACGCCGCGGATGATCAGCATGTCGTCGGTGCGGCCGGTGACGCGCTTCATGCGGACGTGGGTGCGGCCGCAGCGGCAGGGCGCGGGATTGAGCACCGACACGTCGCGGGTGCGGTAGCGAATCACCGGGAAGGCTTCCTTGGTCAAGGAGGTGATGACGATTTCGCCGGCCTCGCCGTAGGGAATCGGCTGGCCCGTGTTCACGTCCACGGCCTCAATCAAGAAGTGGTCCTCGAACACGTGCAGGCCGTTCTTGGCCTCGATGCACTCGATGGCGACGCCGGGACCGATGACCTCGGACAGCCCGTAGATATCCACCGCATTGATGCCGAGGCGCGATTCCAGTTCGTAGCGCATTTCCTCGGTCCAGGGTTCGGCGCCGAAAATGCCGACCTTGAGCGGCAGCTTGCGCAGATCCACGTTCATGCTTTCGGCGGCTTCCGCCAAATTGAGCGCGTAGGAAGGGGTGCAGGACAAAGCGGTCGGTTCAAAGTCTTGAATCAACATGATTTGCCGCTGGGTCTGGCCGCCGGAGATCGGGGTGACCATCACACCCAGTTCCTCGGCGCCGTAGTGTAGTCCCAACCCACCGGTGAACAGGCCATAACCGTAGGCGTTATGCAGCCGGTCGCCGGCGCGCATCCCGGCGGCGGCCAGGCTACGGGCCATCACCCTGGCCCAGGTGCGCACGTCGCGACGGGTGTAGCCCACCACCGTCGGCTTGCCGGTCGTGCCAGACGAGGCATGGATGCGCACCACCTGGTCGGTCGGTACGGCGAACATGCCGAAGGGGTAGTTCTCGCGCAGATTTTCCTTTTTGGTGAAGGGCAACAGGCGAACATCGGCCACGGACTGAATGTGACGCGGCTTGACGCCGAGTTCGTCCATGGCGTCGCGGTAGTATTTGACGGTCTGATAGCAACGCTCGACGGTAGCGCGCAGACGGTGTAGTTGCAGCGCCTGTAATTCCTCGCGCGGTAGGGTTTCCTGTTCGATATCCAGAATCATAGGGTCGTTCTCAGGGTTGGGAATGACGGTTAGGCGTTGGAGGTAGCGGGCGGCAGGGTTTCAGTCAGCACATCATAGCCGAGGTCGCGCAAGCGTTGGTTCAGGGCGCGCGGGTCGTCGGCACGATAGCGCACGACGGCGATGCGCAGACCGGTCTGGTCGGGGTGCAACGGCGACACCACGGTCGCGATATAGCCGCCCGCTTCGTTGATCGCGGCCAGCAGCCCGCCCAGTTGGCCGGTGGTGTCGGGAAGATGCACGGCAATGCGGGCGGTGTCTTCCATCAGGCAGCCGGTGATGTCGAGAAAGAAATCCAGCAGATCCTCATGGGTCAAAATGCCGACCAGCGTGCCGCCCTGCTCTACCACCGGCAGGCAGCCGATCTTTTCCTGGCGCAGCAGGCGGGCGGCTTCCTCGACCAGGGTATCGGGGGCGCAGGTGATGACGTTGGCGCGCATCACCTTGGCGGCGGTGAGCTTGCCGAGCAGATAGTTGGCTTCGCCGACCGACAGGGTGGTAATCGGCGAGGGGGAAACCCGTTCCAGGTCGTGGGAGGTGACCAGTCCGACCAACCGGCCGGCCCGCACCACGGGCAGGTGGCGGATGTGATGGTCGCGCATCAGCGCCGCCAGTTGCGGCACCCGGGTGTCTTCGGCGACCTGCAAAATATCGCGGGTCATAATCCGGTCCACGTACATGATTCAATCTCCCCTAATAACCCAGATAAGCGCGGCGCACGGCATCGTCGGCCAGCAGTTCGGCCGCCGGCGCGGTTTTGGTCATACGGCCGGTTTCCAGAATATAGCCGCGTCGGGCAATCATCAGGGCGGCGCGGGCATTTTGTTCGACCAGCAGGACCGTCACGCCTTGCGCGTTGAGTTCGACGATCACCCGGAAAATTTCCTCGACCAACAGCGGCGCCAGCCCCATCGACGGTTCGTCCAGCAACAACAAGCGGGGTCGGCCGAGCAGAGCGCGACCGATGGCCAGCATTTGCTGTTGGCCGCCGGACAGGGTGCCGGCCAGTTGCTGGCGGCGTTCGGCGAGGATCGGGAACAGGGCATACACCCGTTCCAGTTCCTGCCGGACCCAGTTTGGGTCGCGATGCTGGCGATAGGCGCCCAGCCGCAGATTGTCCTCGACGCTCAGCGGCGCGAACACCAGGCGACCTTCGGGAACCTGGCAGATGCCGGCGGCGACGATGCGGTGCGGCGGCCAGCGGGTGATGTCGTGGCCGTCGAAACGGATTTGGCCACCGCTGGCGCGGTGCAGGCCGGACAGGGTGTGGAGCAGGGTGGTCTTACCCGCGCCGTTGCCGCCCACAATCGCCACCAGTTCGCCAGCCTGGATGTACAGATCGGCGTGGTGAATGACCCGAACCGGACCGTAGTGGCTGCTCAGGCCGGTGATTTCCAGCAAGCTTCCTTCGCTCCTGGTGGGAGAAGGGCTGGAGGTGCGGGGGAAATTAGACCGCATACTGCACCGCTCCGCCCAAGTAAGCGGCGACGACCCGGGGATCGGTTTGAATTTCCGCCGGCGTGCCCTCGGCCAGCACGCTGCCGTAATCCAGCACCAGCAAACGGTCGGAGACGCTCATCACCAATGGCATGTGGTGTTCGACCAGCAGCACGGTTACGCCGCTGGCGCGGATGCGAGCGATCAGATCGCGCAGAGCCAGGGTTTCGGTGTCGTTCAGGCCGGCGGCGGGTTCGTCGAGCAGCAGGAGGCGGGGTTTCGCGGCGAGGGCGCGGGCGATCTCGACCCGTTTCATCAGGCCGTAGGGCAGGGCGCCGGCCGGCTGTTCGGCGCGATCGGCCAGATCGCACAGGGCCAGCGCTTCGCGGGCCCAGAGGCGGAGCTGACGTTCTTCGCGCCGGACCCAGGGCAGGCGCAGGGCGACAGCCAGCAAACCGGTCCGAGCGCGCAGATGGCAGCCGACCATGACGTTCTCGATCACGGTCATATTGAAGAATAGTTGCAGGTTCTGGAAGGTCCGGGCCATGCCTCGCATGGCGATTCGATGCGGCGGCAGGCCACACAGTTCATGCCCGTCGAAGCGGATCGAGCCGGAGGAGGGCTTATAGAACCCGCACAGGTCGTTAAACAGGGTGGTCTTGCCGGCGCCGTTGGGACCGATCACGGCGTAGATCAGGCCCTCTGGCACTTGGAAGCTGACTCCAGCTAGAGCCATGATGCCGCCGAAGCTTTGCTCCAGCCCCTCGACTGCAAGCAGAGACGGAGATGATCTAGTCATTTTTTAATGTGATGCGAAAGTCATTAATTTTAAAATCATTAAGAGTTTGAAGTCTATTATAAGTATTAAAAACACTAGTGTAATAATTATAATTAGAACCACGAGGTTCTCTTCGATCAAGAAGAATATCTAAATCGACAATATCACCACTCTTGGAATGAAATATGAAATGCAAAACTAAACCTTGTTTTTCATAAAGTTGATAAGCACAATTCAAAATTTCATCTTGGTTAATGTAACGGCCACTCACAAAAGTATTCGTAATTTCATTGTTATCTTCATAATTAAGACGATCATCGATATGCAAGTTATTTATTTTCCAGCTAGTTGATTTCTCAGAGATACGCTCTGTTCCAATTAAAGATTTATAGGGGTTTTCCCTTGGCTCCAGTGGCCACTATATCTTGTAGTTCTTGGGTTTCGGCCCTCTTACGTGTTTTACCAATGCGGTGTACGGAACTGGCTCAATGACTACGGCTTGCTGAATCAGCCGGTAGAAAAGTTTGCCGCGATATCGCGATGTCCTGCGGTTGAACCGAAACGTGTATTCATCGAGGTCAGGACTTTCGCTTGGAGTTGTATAAACCTAATTATCTGATATAATAACCGAATGAAAATCACTAAACAACGCTATGTCGAGTATGTGATCAGTACTCCGATCAACTATACTTGTACTAATCTGGCTGATCATTTGGACGATATCAGTCATGATGCGATTAATGATTATTTGCGGCGTGAAAAACATACGTCGCATACCGTATGGGAATTGGCTGAACCCTTGATTAATAACAGCAGCGAAGCTTACCTCGTTGCAGATGACAGCGTTCAGGATAAAAGCTATTCCCAAAAAATTGAAATGGTGAAACGCCAGTATAGTGGGAATGCGCATGGCTTAGTGAAAGGAATCGGAATTGTTAATCTAGTCCATGCGCATCAGGGGGATTATCATCCACTGGATTTTCGCGTCTATGACCCGGCGGATGACGGCAAAACAAAAAATGACCACTTCCGGGATATGCTTCGCCAAGCCTTTGAAGAAAAAGGCATTCAAGCGCAAACGATTCTGTTCGACAGCTGGTATGCCGCCTCGGAAAATCTCAAGTTCATTCATCGGCTTGACAAATTCTTTGTGACGACCTTGAAAGAGAATCGTCTGGTCAGTCTCAGCAAAGAGCAAGACTACATTCATTTGCAACAAATCGAATGGACTCCCGAACAACTCCAGTATGGTATCACCGTCAAACTCAAGGAAGTCCCGTTTAAAGTGCAGCTTTTCAAGGTGGTCGCCACGAACGGCGACATTGAATGGGTGATCACGAATCGCGCTCCAGGTTCTATCGACACGCAGGTTGTTCAAAACGAGAACAAGGTGCGTTGGTTTATAGAACAACTGCATCGAGAATTGAAACAACTCACGGGAATTGAACGGTGTCAATGCCGTAAAAAACGTGCACAACGCAATCATTTTGCCTGTTGCTATCACGCTTGGTTTTCACTCAAGGTCGTGGCGAAAAAGCTTGGGAAAACGCTGTACCAAGTGAAGCATAACTTATGGAGCGATTATCTGCGTAATGAGCTACGAAACCCACGTATTCCCGCCTACCAGCCTGCCTGAGCGAAAGTCCTGGAGGTAATAGTCCAGATGCGCGTGACTGACCGCACCCTGATGAGTACCCAGTAGCCATCGCTGGAGGAGAGCGGCCACGCGGTTGCAGCGAGGCAGCAGATTATCACCGACCTCCGCGTTCTTTCGCACAATCTCACGCACGTAACCCAAATGATCCAGGTTATTGTACCCACCCCAACCGTCGGTCCGAACCATGCTACCCGGTTCCACGGTTTCCTGAACCGCCGGTTCCAAGCTGGCCCCCGAAGCGTCCTTGACTCGCCGAAGCCGAATGCGCCCGATCCGCTCGCCGTCCACCTGGGCTGCGATGAGCACCAGGGCCTTACCCGCAGCGCCACGCCCGCGTTTTCCAGGCTTTTCTCCGCCAATATAGATTTCATCCACTTCGACCACACCCGCCAGCCGATCACGGCCTGGTCTCACCATAGCCCTACGCAGCTTATGCAGCCAGGTCCACGCCGTTTTATAGCTGCCCAGCCCCAAGATGCGTTGCAGCCCTTTCGCGCTGGCTCCGTTCTTCTGGCTGGTTACCCACCAGATCGCCCGAAACCACGTCACCAGAGACGAGCGCGATCCCGCAAAAATGGTCCCCGCCTTGACCGACATCTGATACTGGCACCGCGCGCAGTTGAACAGCGCTCTCTTCGTTGTCCAATATTGCGTACCGCCGCAGCGTGGACAGACAAACCCCTCGGGCCAGCGCAACTGAAAAAGATAGTGCGCACACGCCTCTTCGGTAGCAAATTCCCGTTGAGTCTGCCAGGGTTTTCGGATATTCTTCCATGCTTTAGGATACTACATATAGTGGCCACTGGAGCCAACGGAA
>CAVRCC010000041.1:0-92563 GCA_963719395.1 uncultured Gammaproteobacteria bacterium
GTCCGGCGAGAGGCACGGTCGCGAAAATAGCTCCTGCCGAGATCGAAGGTCAGGTAGTCGCGGATCATCGAGCCGAAACGCACGTAGGCCGGCTTGTCGAAACCGAACTGGCGGTTGAGTTCGGCAATAAAGGTCGGATCGAGACCCTGCGCGCCACGATAGGCGCCGTTCCCGCCCACGCTCTGTTGCCCGGTACTGGCGCGGCCCGCTTCGACACCCTCCCCGCCCCCGACTCGGGCGGTGGCGGAGACGGCGGTATTTTTGAGCTGGGCCAACAATTGCTCCACCGGCCCGCCAGGGGCGATCTGCACGATG
The DNA here is from genome assembly GCA_963719395.1 of uncultured Gammaproteobacteria bacterium. GTDB lineage: Bacteria > Pseudomonadota > Gammaproteobacteria > Competibacterales > Competibacteraceae > Contendibacter. The sequence continues at coordinate 316 of CAVRCC010000041.1, forward strand.
GCGAAGTTGATGGCGATGATGCCCAGCAGGGTCAGAGGGATCAGAGCCAGGCGGCGAAGGATATAGGCGAGCAATGGTTTACAGCCTCCAGGCAATTCGGTTGCCGCTCAGGTCGTAGTCGGCACTGCACGTCACGACTTCAGTCTTATTGATGAATTGTACGACTTTCATCAAATTGTCCTCAATTCAGTAACCGATTCAATCAACCGGCAGGCATTTTGGGGACTGCGCACCACCTTGCGGGCGAAAATGGTCGGACTGACCCGAATTTGGCCGGCGCCGTCGCCGACCACCCGGTATTCCAGCAGGCGCTCGTAGATGGAGCCCAACTGTTGCACCGACAGATCGCGGTAATTGATCCAGCGGCGTTCCTGCCCCACCGGACGGCGCGACAGGCCATCGATCAACTCGGCCACCACCGCATCGGGCAAGGTCAGGCGTTCCAGCATGGCATGGGCGCGGTCGTCGAACAGGCCGCCGTTGTAGGGCGGCACGCCGAGCGCGGCGTCCCCTTGGCCGATGATCTGGAACAGGTCCTTGAGAGCGCGGTGAGCAGCGCCCGGCACTGGCGCTGAAAACGGCGTTCGCGTCCAGATGCCGCGCGATCTTTTGGCGGATGACGCGCAGGGAATAGTGGTTATAGCGAGGGTCGTGGACCGGCAGCAGGTTGCGATCCTCGGCGTAGAGGACGAACAACAGGCGGTAGAGCAGAATCAGCGCCTCGCGGCGCACGGCGTCCAGGTAGTCCGCTGAATGTGGCGCGGAGGCCGCCGGATCGTGTTGGGCCATCGCCGCGACCAGGCGCGGAAACAGCCGCTCGAACACCAACGCCCCCAAATCCTGGGAAACGCGCGCTTCCCAGCGCCGGGTTTCCGCCAGGGCGATGGCGAGAAAGGCGCGGTTTTCCGGGATCTCCGGGCTGGGGAACAAAACCGGCGGGGCCAAACAGCAGGTAAAACACGGTGAGAAAATGGGCGGCGTCCTGATCGGCGGGATCGAGCAGATCCGCTGGCAGCCCTTTCATGCCGGCGAGCAGCGCCAAGTCGAGTTCCAAAAATTCCTCGGAACGCGAGCGCGCGCCCTGAAAATACAGCCGCCAATACCGGCCATTGGTCAGCAGGCCCCACTGAATCGCCCGTTCGGAGGCCACCTCCACCCGGCTCAGATAGCGCAACATCTGATTCGATGGCGCGTTCGCGTCGAGGGGATCGGTGCGGTCGCCGCGATCCAGCGGACGCTGCCAGCGTTTGCATTCCACGATGGCGACGCCGTGACGATAGCGTTGCTCGTCCCTGCGCCCCGCCAGCACCGCTTGCTTGGCGGCGGCGTCCACGAACAGCAAGCACGTCGGGCACGTCCTGGCGGCCCTTGCCGGAGGCCGTTTGCTGCGGCAGATACGCCCAGCCCAGGGCTTCCAGCACCGGAAAAATGATCTCGGTTTCCGTAACCGCTTCGTTGGCTTGGCTATCGGCGGGAAAGACGCCGAAGATCGTCTCGATCCGGGCGCGGAATCGGGCCAGTTCGGCGGAGTCCAGACGATTCCAGGCGTCCGTTTCCTGGATGCCTTCCCGCAAAAAATCCTGGGTGAACAGCTTGCCCTGCATGGATCAATCCCGGTTTATTCTTGGCAATTGAACTCCGCCGATCAGGAATCCGCCGCTGCCGGGCGATTGACTCGAATCAAACGACCGGCCATCCGATTACACGATTACAATAGAAGTTGCGACGAAATGCTGTTATGTCCCGTTCCTACCCGGCAGAGGTGGAGGATCGACAATGAGCACACAATACATTATCAATCAGGCAGGGGAGCGAGTTTCCGTGATACTGCCGATAGCGGAGTACGAAGCGCTGTTGCGCGCCGCTGCTTCCGAGGACGAAACCGCGTTCCTACTGCGCGAACCGAACCGGAGCATCCTCCTGCAGCGGCTTGATGACTACCGACACGGGCGAAACATCATCGAGCGCGAACTGCTGCCCGATGAAGATTAAATTCATGGAAGGCGCATGGGCAGATCACCTCAGTTGGCAGTCCGACAAGGCTATGCTACGGAAGATCAACCGGCTGATTCAAGACATTCAGCGGTCGCCGTTCGAGGGAATCGGTAAGCCGGAACCCTTGCGACATCAGCTTTCCGGGCAATGGTCGAGGCGGATTGATGAGGCGAACCGGATCGTGTACATCGTCGAGAACGACGAAATCACGATTATACAATGTGGACGGCATTACGACTCGCACTGAACCAAGAAAGATAACCCTGTATTATTAAGTCACATCTTGGCGTCGCCTACATTCCCCAAACGGTCAACTGCCGGCCCCGCACGATTTCCCGCCGCTGAAACAGCTTTTCCTCCCAAGCCTTGTCGGGGGCGCGGTCGAAAATCACCAAGTGGCCCTCCTCCGCCCCGCAGCGGTCGAGATACTCCCAGGTCTGTTCCAGGCCGATCGCGAGCGTTTGCTCCAGGCTTTTATGCAATAGCTTGAGTTCGATGACAATTTTTTGCGTTTCCCCCTCACCTCCAACCCCCCTCCCACAGGGCGAGAGAGGTAGCGGCCAGATCACCAGCAAATCCATCCGCATCCGCCCCAGACCGTATTCCCGCTCGATCCGCCCGCCACCGTTGACGATCCGTTGCAAAAAAGCTTGCAGCAACAACTGCGGCCCAGCTTCCTTGTATTGAAACCGATCGACCCAGTGCTCGGAATGTTCGCGAAAGAATTGCTGAAAAGCCGCGAGCAGCTTGAGCATATCCAACCGCCCGTCGGCGCACCGGTACCACTGCGCCTGTTGGCTCATCCCCGATTGAATGGTCCAGCCCAGCTCCCGAGGGATCACTTCCTGATAGAGGCGATTCGCCATCTGAATCCGCCCGTTCACGTCCTGCCGAAATAAACGACCCCGCAGCAAGCTGCGGGGTATTCACAGACGATAGTACGCAGCAAGCTGCGGGGTATGTATCCCGAAGGGAATCAAAGCGGGTCAGCGGCGGCAGGCAATAGTGCAAGTCGGGTTTGACCGGGCCGGCGGTGTTAAAAAAGCGCATAAGGCTGGCTTTGAAGCATATCAAATGGCGATTAATTGGCCTTTCCCGACCCCGAACCGCGCTGGCCCAGCACCGCATCCTTGGTGGGATCGATCCACCAGGCATCCAACTGCACGCCTTGCAGCGGCGTCACCGCTGGATAGCCGAACTTGTCCCAGAACGCGATGCGGGCGTAGGGAAAATGCCAATGGGGAATGACCAGAAAATTCCATTGCAACGCCCGGTCCAGCGCCCGCACCCGGATTACCAAGCTGGCGCGATCAGGCGCGGCGATGACCTGATCCACCAGTCGGTCGATGGCCGGATTTTTCAGGCCAACCAGATTGCGGCTGCCGGGCTGGTCGGCTGCGGAGCTGCTCCAAAACTCCCGTTGCTCGTTGCCGGGCGACAGCGACTGACCCCAGACATTCACGATCATGTCAAAATCGAAACTGCGCTCGCGATTCTCGTATTGGGCAGAATCCACGGAGCGCACGCTCATTTCGATGCCCAACCTTTCCAGATTGCGGGCAAAGGGCAGTGCGATCCGCTCCCAGGTCGGTTCGGCGATCAGCAACTCGAAGCGAAACGGCTCGCCGGTCTTGGCGTTGACCAGCTTGCGGTCGCGGAAAACCCAGCCGGCATCCTGCAACAATTGCAATGCCTTCTGGAAATTGGCGCGGAGTTGGGTGTCATCGCTGGCGGCTGGCGGTTCGTAAGCCGTGGCGAACACGTCCGGCGGCAACTCCTTGCGCAACGGTTCCAACACCGCCAGTTCCTCCGACGACGGCAAACCCCGCGCCGCTAGTTCGGAGTTGTCGAAAAAGCTGCGGGTTCGGGTGTATTGGCCGTAGAAAAGATTGCGGTTGCTCCATTCGAAATCGAAGGCGTAGGCGAGCGCCTGCCGGACCTTGGGATCCTGGAATAGGGGCCGGCGTAGGTTGTAGGCAAAACCCTGCATCCCGGACGGCATCTGGTTGGGAAAGGCTTCTTTCTTCACCAAGCCCTTGGTCAGCGCCGGAAAATCGTAGCCGGTCGCCCATTGCTTGGCGACATTTTCCACCCGCAAGTCATAGGAACCGGCCTTGAACGCCTCCAACGCCACCGTGACATCGCGATAGTAGTCATAGCGCAGCCGGTCGATGTTGTGCAAGCCGCGATTGACCGGCAGATCCTTGCCCCAGTAGTTCGCGTCGCGCTGGTAGACGATGAAGCGGCCCGGCTCGAAGCGCTCGACCCGATACGGCCCGCTGCCGACCGGCACGTCCAGCGTCGTTGCCCCGAAGTCCCGATCCCGCCAGTATTTCTGGGAAAGTATCGGCATTTGGCCCACGATCAGCGGCAGTTCGCGATTTTCGCCGGGAGCAAAAGTAAATTTCACTTGCCGTTCGCCCAGCTTCTCGACTTTGGCGACGTTGGCGTAGTAGAACCGATAGAGCGGGGTGCCCTTGGTCTTTAGGATTTCGAAAGAAAACAACACGTCATCCGCCGTGATCGGCGTACCATCATGAAACTTCGCCTGCGGCCGCAGATTAAACGTCACCGAACCACGATCTTCCGACGCCTCCACGCTCTCGGCGATCAGGCCATACTCGCTGAACGGTTCGTCCGCGCTGCTGGTCAGCAATGTCTCGAACAACTGGCCAATGCCGGCGGCGGCCTGACCTTTGATATTGAAGGGATTGAAAGTATCAAAGCTGCCGATGGCGGCAAAGCGCGCCTCGCCGCCCTTCGGCGCGTTGGGGTTGACGTAGTCGAAATGTTGAAAGTCCGGTCCGTACTTCGGTTGACCGTGCAGGGCGATGCCATGCGCCGGCGCACCGACAGCAACAGTCGTAAGCAGGGCGCAGATCAAGCCGGTAAAGCCAGCCGCCAACCCGTGGCGGAAACGGTATTTTGCGCGCGTCATGCACTATCCTTTACAGTTCGCGAATTCAGTGACCCGTCTAAACGATACTAAAACACCATTAGGAGTTCATTATGGGCTTTCTCGCCGGCAAACGCGCCTTGATCCTGGGGGTCGCCAGCAACCGTTCCATCGCTTGGGGCATCGCCCAAGCGATGCGCCGGGAGGGTGCAGAACTCGCCTTTACCTATCAGAACGACAAGCTGAAACCCCGCGCCGAGAAGATGGCCACCGAACTAGGCAGTTCCATCACGCTGCCCTGCGACGTGGAAAGCGACGCCGACATCGAAGCGGTGTTCGAGACGCTCCAGCAACACTGGGACGGGCTGGACATTGTCGTCCATTCGCTCGCTTACGCGCCACGCGAGGCGCTGGAAGGCGACTTTCTGGAGGGCATCAGCCGCGAAAATTTCCGCATCGCCCACGACATCAGTTCCTACAGTCTGGCGGCGCTGGCCAAGGCGGCCCGCCCGCTGATGAAAGGCCGCCGAGGCGCGCTGATCGCCATGACCTATCTGGGCGGCGTCCGGGCGGTGCCGAATTACAACGTCATGGGCTTGGCCAAGGCTAGCCTGGACGCCAACGTCCGCTATCTGGCCCAGACCCTGGGACCGGAAGGCATCCGGGTCAACGCTATTTCCGCCGGCCCGATCCGCACGCTGGCCGCGTCCGGCATCAAGAATTTCCGCAAGATGCTGGATACCTTCGAGCACATCGCCCCGTTGCGCAAGTGTGTCACCATCGAGGAAGTGGGCAACGTGGCCGCATTTCTATGCTCGGATCTGGCGTCCGGCATCACCGGCGAGATCGTCTACGTGGACAGCGGTTTCAACACCGTCGCGCTGGGAGCGATGGAATAGGCGGGCGACGCGAACCGCTGCCCCCGCATCCCCACAACCCCTCTCCCGCAAGATGGGAGAGGATGCAGGACATTCCCTTCACGCGGCTACAATCGGTCGCTGTAGGTCACAACCTTGGTCTTGATCCGCACGCTGTCCAGCAGGTTGCCGAACTGGCTGGATCCGGTCTGTTGCGCCAACTGCTGGGCCAGGGTTTTGCGCTCGTCTTCGGAAAGCGCCTCCTTCTGACCGGGTACGACCCGCGTCACTTCCAACACGACCTGATCGCCGTTCGCCAGCACCGTCGAACCCAGCGCCACCTTGCCGGCTTCCGGTTGCGGCAGACGGAACGCGGCCTCCAGCACGACGCCGTCCACTGATGAGGAATCGCGCCCCACCAATCCGGTATTCTTGAACTCGCCACCGAACTCCGCAGCCAGGGTTTGCGGATGCTCGCCCTTGGCAGCGCGCGCTTTCAATGTTTCGACATCCTTGGCGATGGCTTCGCGGGCTTTTTGCTCGCGCAATACCTTGACGATGTCCTCGCGCGATTCGTCCAAGGTGCGCGGTGTTGCGTCCTTGTGCTCCTTGACCCGGATCATCACTACATGGCCCGGCTCCAGTTCGAGCGGCTCGCTGTTGATGCCGCGCTTGAGCACGTCCTCGCCAAAAGCGCTATCAATAACCTTGGGGTTGGCGGTGATGCCCTCCCCGACTTGGCGACTGAACCAGCCGCTGTCCTGAACTGGCAAACTCAGGGCTTTGGCCGCGGGTTCCAGGCTGTCGGGGTGCTCGTAGCCCAGGTTGGCGAGCGTCTGGCTGATCTCGTAGAAACGGTTCTCGGCCTTTTGCTGGCGAAGCTCGGCGGCTACCGCTTCGCGCACCTCCTCGAACGGTTTCACCTGCTCCGGGGCGATGTTGTCCAATCGGATGATGTGGAAACCCGACGGCATCCGCACCGGCTCGCTAACTTCGCCCGCTTTCTGCAGGGCATACAGGGCGTTCTCGAAGGCCGGGCTGTCGAACATGCCCTTGCCGATCACCCCCAGTTCGCCACCTTCCAACGAACCGGATGGGTCGGCTTTCGCCTCCTGCACCGCCTGATCGAAGCTCTTGCCGCCCGAGCGGACGCTATCGGCGATCTGTTGCGCCCTGGCGCGGGCCTGCTCGACCTCTGTCTCGCTGGCGTTCGGCGGTAGTTTGACCAAAACGTGCGAAGCCGAGCGCTCCTCGGGTCGGCCGTACTTGGCGATCTGTTCCTGGTAGGCGGTTTTCAGCTCGTCCTCACCGACCGTGATGCCATCGGCGATTTGCGCCAGTTTCAGTTCGATAAACTGGAGCTGCGCCTGCTCGGGATGGACGAAGCGCTCCTTGTTCTTCTCGAAATAGTCCTGGATGGCCCCATCGTCCACGGTCGCCCGGGCCGCGTATTGGGCCAGCGGCAACACCACGTACTGCAATTCCCGCTGCTGCTTGAGCAGGGCGATCCATTGCTCCAGTTCCGTCGGCGTGACCAGGGCCGAGGCCACCACGCCGTCGCGGAGTTGCGTGGTCGCCAATGACTGCCGCAAGCCTTCCTCGAACACCGCCACGGTATAACCCTGATTGCGCAACAACCGTTCGTATAACTCCCGGTTGAATCCACCGCCCTGCTGGAAGACCGGCAGAGCCATGACGGCATCGTGCAGTTGCTGGTCGCCGACCCGGAATCCCTGGTCGCGAGCGCTCTGATTCAGCACCCGCTCGTCGATCAACTGCCGTAACACATCCTGCTTCAGGCGCGGCCCGTCCAGCAGCGCCGAATCCGCACCGCCCAACATGGTTTGCAAGCGTTGGCGCTGCTGCTGATAGGCACGCTGAAATTCATGCAGCGAAATCTTGCTATCGCCGACCACGGCGGCATCCATCGGCCCGCTGCCTTCGAAATAATAATTGATGCCCCACACCGCGAAGGGAATGGTCAACAAACCGACGATGGTGTAGGCAAACCAGCCCTTGGCGCGATCACGGATTTTCTGTAGCAACATGGCAACGACCCGGTTTTGAAACGGAGTACTGGAAAGGAAAACGCAGCGGACGCACATAAAAAAGGGTGTCTGAACGACACCCTCTGGGTATTTGGCGGAGCGGACGGGGCTCGAACCCGCGACCCCCGGCGTGACAGGCCGGTATTCTAACCATCTGAACTACCGCTCCGAAAACGGCAATCTCGAATCGTTCGGGCGCATACGGCACGGCTGGGATACGTGGCGGAGCGGACGGGGCTCGAACCCGCGACCCCCGGCGTGACAGGCCGGTATTCTAACCATCTGAACTACCGCTCCGGCATGGGAACCGTGGTGGGTGCTGAGGGGCTTGAACCCCCGACCCTCGCCTTGTAAGGGCGATGCTCTCCCAACTGAGCTAAGCACCCTAAAAAAGTTATTTTACGGTATCCCTGAGGGTTTTGCCAGCTTTGAACACCGGGGTTTTGCTGGCCTTGAGCTCCATGGACTGACCGGTCTTGGGATTATGACCGGTCCGGGCGGGACGCTCGCGCATCAAAAAGGTGCCAAATCCAGTCAGCACCACGGCATCGCCCTCTCTAAGGGCCTTGGCAATGGCCGCCAGCACGGCGTCCAAGGCTTTACTCGCGGCGACTTTGGACAGATCGGTCGTCTGGGCAACGGCATCAACAAGTTCGCTTTTATTCATGAGGCTCTCCCTGTGCGGTATTGTGCGTTATTGGGCTTGGGGGGCTACCCCGCATGGCAAGCGGTAACCCGTGCCCCGGAAGAATGACGGCGGTTCCATCTTTATATCAGGGCCTTCAAAGCAGTGTCAATTGGCTACCCATATCTCCCATCAGTGTGCTCGCACGCCATCCAGGGCGCCACCGGTTTTGGCGGCGGATTCCGGCGCCGTCACCGGTTCGCCCAGTTCCACCACGTCCCGAACCTTGGGCGCCGGCAGCGCTTGCAACGCAATCTCCAGCACCTGATCGATCCAGCGCACCGGCCGCACATCGAGCTTGGCCAGGATATTTTCCGGGATTTCCGCCAGATCCTTGCGATTCTCCTCCGGGATCACCACCGTCGCGATACTGCCCCGGTGGGCGGCCAGCAACTTCTCCTTCAGGCCACCGATCGGCAGCACCTCGCCGCGCAAGGTAATCTCGCCGGTCATGGCGACGCTGGCCCGCGCCGGAATCCGGGTCAGGGCCGAGACCAGGGCCGTACACATGCCGATACCGGCGCTGGGACCGTCCTTGGGCGTGGCCCCTTCGGGAACGTGAATGTGCAGATCGTATTTCTGATGAAACTCCGGATCGATGCCGAGCATCTCGGCGCGGCTGCGCACCACGGTCATCGCCGCCTGGATGGATTCCTGCATCACCTCGCCCAACTGGCCGGTATGGATCAGCTTGCCCTTGCCGGGCACCAGCGCCGCTTCGATGCTGAGCAGTTCACCGCCCACTTCGGTCCAGGCCAGCCCGGTCACTTGGCCGACTTGATCCTGCTCCTCGGCCAGACCGTAGCGGAAACGGCGCACGCCCAGGTATTTCTCCAGCAGGTCGGGGGTGACGACCGTGTTCTGGTCGGTGGGATGCAGGGTCACTTCCTTAACTACTTTGCGGCAGATCTTGGCGATCTCGCGCTCCAGATTACGCACGCCGGCTTCGCGGGTGTAAAAGCGGATGATATCGCGGATCGACTCACCGACAACCTCCAACTCATCTTTCTTCAGGCCATTGTTGGTGATCTGCTTGGGAACCAGGTAGCGCAACGCGATATTCAGCTTCTCATCCTCGGTATAGCCGGGGATGCGAATCACCTCCATCCGGTCCAGTAACGGCGGTGGAATGTTGAGCGAGTTGGCGGTCGCCACGAACATCACGTCCGATAGATCGAAGTCCACTTCCAGATAGTGATCGTTGAAGGTATTGTTTTGTTCGGGATCCAGCACCTCCAGCAACGCCGACGAGGGATCGCCGCGGAAATCCATCGACATCTTGTCGATTTCATCAAACAGGAACAGCGGGTTACGCACGCCGACCTTGGCCAGATTCTGGATGATCTTACCCGGTAGCGAACCGATGTAGGTGCGGCGGTGGCCGCGAATCTCCGCTTCGTCGCGCACGCCGCCCAGCGACATCCGCACGAACTTGCGGTTGGTGGCGCGGGCAATGGAGCGTCCCAGAGAAGTCTTGCCGACGCCCGGCGGCCCCACCAGGCACAGGATCGGCCCCTTGAGCTTGCGCGCCCGCTGCTGCACGGCCAGGTATTCGAGAATCCGTTCCTTGACTTTTTCCAGACCGTAATGATCGGCTTCCAGAATGTCCTCGGCGACGGCCAGATTCTGGTGAATCTTGGCGCGCTTCCGCCAGGGGACGCTCACCAGCCAATCGATGTAGTTGCGCACCACCGTGGCCTCGGCCGACATCGGCGACATCATCTTCAGCTTGTTCAGTTCTGCCTGCGCCTTGGCCTTGGCCTCTTTCGGCATCCCCGCCTTCTCGATGCGCCGGCCCAGTTCCTCGATTTCGTTAGGCGCGTCCTCCAAATCGCCGAGCTCCTTCTGAATCGCCTTCATCTGTTCGTTCAGATAGTACTCGCGCTGGCTCTTTTCCATCTGTTGCTTGACCCGGCCACGGATGCGTTTCTCGACCTGCAGAATGTCGATCTCGCCTTCCACCAGGGCCAACAGATGTTCGAGACGCTCCGGTAGATCCTGGATTTCCAGAATTTTCTGCTTCTCATCCAGCTTGAGCGTCATGTGCGCGGCAATGGTATCGGCCATCCGGTTGGGGTCGTCAATGCCGGCGACCGAGGTCAGCACCTCGCCAGGAATCTTCTTGTTGAGCTTGACGTACTGGTCGAAGGTATTGAGTAGCGAGCGCACTAGCCCCTGGACTTCCTGGGACGCCGTCTCGTCGGGCAACGGCTCCAGCGCCGACACCTCGGCAATGAAGCAGGCCTGGGTTTCGGTAAAACGGTGGATGCATACCCGCTGGTTCCCCTCCACCAGCACTTTGACCGTGCCGTCCGGCAGTCGCAGCAGTTGCAGAATGTTCGACAGCGTGCCGATGGAATACAGATCGCTGGTCAGCGGGTCGTCCACCTCGGCGCCGCGCTGCGCGATCAGGACGATGCGCTTGTGATGCTGCATCGCCAGATCGAGCGCATGGATGGATTTCTCCCGACCGACGAACAGCGGGATGACCATGTGCGGATAGACCACCACGTCGCGAAGCGGCAAAACCGGCATCAGCGCATGGCTGGGCAAACTGTCGAACGGGGTTTCGCTGTGCTTCATGGGACAGGCTCTCCGCGGGTAACCTGGACGGTCAAATCGACGATGGCGATCTAGCCAGTTGCTTGCGACATCGTTATCGCCCAGGATGAAGCAACAACGACTGTTTTTCGAACTTCTACAACGCGAGACCCTGGTCCCGCCGGCGCGCTGGCCGGCGGGACCAACGGTCAATCGTGCGCGGCGGCGCGGCGTTCCGCGTTCTCGTAGATAAAATAGGGCTTGGCGTGACCGTCAACTACCGAGTCATCCACAACGACTTTACGGACGTTCTGCAAGCTGGGCAGATCGTACATGGTATCCAGCAGGATGTGCTCCAAGATGGTCCGTAGACCGCGCGCGCCGGTCTTGCGTTCCATCGCCCGGCGCGCGACCGCCCGCAAGGCGTCTTCGCGGAATTCCAGTTCGCTACCCTCCATTTCGAACAGCTTCTTGAACTGCTTGGCGATGGCGTTTTTGGGTTCGGTCAAGATCCGCACCAAGGCGTTCTCGTCCAACTCGGTCAACGTCGCCACCACCGGCAAGCGGCCGACGAATTCCGGAATCAGGCCGTACTTGATTAAATCCTCCGGCTCGACCTCCATCAACACCTGGCCGATGCTTTTGCCGCCATCCTTACTCTTGACGTCCGCCGAAAAGCCGATGCCACCCTTCTCGGAGCGACTGCGAATGACCTTGTCCAGTCCAGCAAATGCGCCGCCGCAAATGAACAGGATATTGGATGTGTCCACTTGCAAAAATTCCTGCTGCGGGTGTTTGCGCCCGCCCTGCGGCGGCACCGAGGCCATCGTCCCCTCGATCAGCTTCAGCAGCGCCTGCTGCACCCCCTCGCCGGACACGTCGCGGGTGATCGAAGGGTTGTCGGATTTACGCGAAATCTTGTCGATCTCGTCGATGTAAACGATGCCGGTCTGAGCCTTCTCGACATCGTAATCGCATTTCTGCAACAGCTTCTGGATAATGTTCTCGACATCTTCGCCGACGTAACCGGCCTCGGTCAGGGTCGTGGCGTCGGCGATGGTGAACGGCACGTTCAACAAGCGGGCCAAGGTCTCGGCCAGCAGGGTCTTGCCCGAACCGGTGGGACCGACCAACAAGATGTTGCTCTTGGCGACCTCGATGTCGGTATTCTTGGCGCGGCTGGCGCGTTGCAGCTCCAGGCGCTTGAAGTGATTGTAAACCGCGACCGAAAGGACTTTCTTGGCGCGCTCCTGGCCGATCACATACTCGTCCAGAACCTGGTTGATGTCGTGCGGCTTGGGCAGCTTGCTCGCGGCGGCCGGAGCGCTATCCTCCATCTCCTCGCGGATGATGTCGTTGCACAGCTCGACGCATTCATCGCAAATAAACACGTTCGGCCCGGCGATCAGCTTGCGCACTTCGTGCTGGCTTTTGCCGCAAAAAGAGCAATACAACAGCTTGTCGTCGTCGCCCCGGTCACTTCGGTCTCTGCTCATAATGCCATCCTCGTCATCGCGCGGTCGGTGAAGCCGACGGACGCCGGTCTCCAGCGGATATCGCATGATTGGCGCCGCCAGGGCATCGCGACTCAGGCCGCGACACGAACCCGACGGCAGCGGGGAATAAGAATCGGGTCTTCAACTGGTGGGGATACGCTGGTTCAATACGGCATCGATCAGGCCGTACTCGACCGCTTCGGCCCCACCCATGAAGTTGTCGCGGTCGGTATCGACGGCAATCTTCTCGACCGGTTGGCCGGTGTGCTTGGCCAGGATGCGGTTGAGCCGGTCCCGAACCAGTAGAATTTCCCGGGCGTGGATATCGAAATCGCTGGCTTGGCCCTGAAATCCGCCCAGCGGCTGATGGATCATCACCCGCGAGTGCGGCAAGCAGAATCGCTTGCCCGCCGCGCCGCCGGCCAGTAGCAACGCGCCCATGCTGGCCGCCTGGCCCACGCACATGGTACTGACATCCGGCTTGACGAACTGCATGGTGTCGTAGATCGCCAGACCAGCGCTGACCGAACCGCCCGGCGAGTTGATATAGAGATGGATGTCCTTGTCCGGATTCTCAGCCTCCAGAAACAGCAATTGCGCCACCACCAGATTGGCGGCGTAATCCTCGACCGGCCCCACCAGGAACACCACCCGCTCCTTGAGCAGGCGGGAATAAATGTCGTAGGCTCGCTCGCCGCGCGCGGTCTGTTCGACCACGATCGGCACCAGATTGAGCGCCCGGATAGCGGTGGAAGCATTATTCTCGCTCATGCGGTCGACTCCGCCGGAGCGACCACGGCCTGTTGGGGGCCAGAGGCCGTGATTTCGGCGAAGGAGCTGGTCCGGTCGGTGACCTGCGCCCGCTCGAGGACCCAGTCCGCCACCTGCTCCTCCAACACCAAGGCGCGCACGTTATCGAGCGCGTTCGGCGTTTGCTCGTACCAGCGCAGCACTTCGGCTGGATCCTGATAGCTGGTGGCAACAGCGTTCAGTCTTGCTCGCACCCGCTGCTCGTCGACCGCGATACCCTGCCTGGCCACCAGTTGGGAAATCAGCAAGCCTAAGGCCACGCGGCGGCGAGCCTCGGTTTCGAAAAGCTGAGTCTTCAACTGCTGGACTTGTTCCTGGATTTTTTGATCGGTTTTGTCGCTGGGCGGAAAACGCACCTGGCCAGCCAGGTGCTCGATTTCGGCCTCGATCAACACCCGCGGCAGCGGAACGGCATTGCGATCCAGAAGCCCCTGCATCACCTGACGCTTGATCGCCGCCTGGATCCCCTCGCGCAATTCGCGCTCCATGTTCTCGCGCAACGCCTGTCGCAAGGCGGGAATACCACCCTCCTTGACATCGAAATTCTCGGCGAAGGCATCATCCAGCTCGGGTAGATGGCCTTCCTCGACCCCATGCAGCTTGACCTGGAAATGCGCGGTCTTGCCAGCGCTCTCCCTGGCGTGGTAGTCCTCTGGGAAGGTCAGATCAAACTCGGTTTCTCCGCCCGCGCTTAGACCTATCAACCGCGTCTCGAAATCTTGGAACAAGGTGTTGTCGCCGAGCACGACCACAGTGTTCTCGCCCTTGTTGCCGGGGAAATCCTGGTCGTCGATCTTACCCTCGAAGTCGAAGCGGATCCGATCACCCTTCTGGGCCGGACGCTCGACGGCGTTCCAGATCGCCCGCTGCCGGCGCAGGGTCTCAATCATGCGATCCACATCCTGGTCGGTCACTTCGGCCACGGGCCGCTCGACTTGGATGCTCTCGAAGCCGGTTGGCTCGAACTCGGGCATCACTTCGAACGTGACGCAGTACTCGAGCGCTTGCCCGTCTTCCAGCGGCTTGGGCTCGATTTTCGGGCCGCCCAGCGGACTCAGATTTGTCTGAACCAGGGCATCGCGCAGGCTGTGCTCCATCAGTTCGTTGACCGCTTCGTAGCGCACCTGATCGCCGTACATCCGCTTCATGATGTTGAGCGGCACCTTGCCGGGACGAAACCCAGCCAACTTGACCTTCCGGGACATAGAGACCAGCCGGTCCTGGATTTCCTTGGCGACTCGTTCGGCGGGCACCTGCACAGTCACCCGGCGTTCCAGATCGTTCAGCGTCTCAACCGAAACCTGCATCGATGCACCTCAAACCTGTCAATCGTTATATGTTAGCGAACCGGCCGATGCCGACGCTGGCTTTCAACAAGACACGGGCCACGCCAATAGTTCCCCGGGTATGCGGCAGGGATGGTGCGAAAGGAGGGACTCGAACCCTCACGGGTTACCCCACTGGAACCTAAATCCAGCGCGTCTACCAGTTCCGCCACTCTCGCGATGAATCATGCGCCTTGGCAAAGCGAATGGGAAAACCCTGGCAGACAGGGATTGCCACCGCTCGAAGCGAGTATACAAGACAATGGACCTCTCCGGGAGAGCAGCAAATGGGCCGCGGCGCCATTCGGGGCGGTCGACAACGGAGAAAAGAAAACTGGGAAAACCCGAGTAGCGAGGATGGTGGGCCGTGTAGGACTCGAACCTACAACCAATTGATTAAGAGTCAACTGCTCTACCAAATTGAGCTAACGGCCCAAAAAACGAACGCGGATGGAACCAAAAGCCGTTCCGAAAAGCAAGTCTTGAATTGGGGTGGACGATGGGACTCGAACCCACGACGACCGGATCCACAATCCGGGGCTCTACCAACTGAGCTACGCCCACCATTGCAACATCGCATCAATCAGCCGGGAATCTGGCGCGCCCGGCAGGACTCGAACCTGCTACCCTCAGCTTAGAAGGCTGATGCTCTATCCGCATGAGCTACGGGCGCGGTGTCATGAACCACTCCAGAGCCGCCGCCTTGCCCGCGCCATGGTCGGGGTAGAGGGATTCGAACCCACGACCCCCTGCTCCCAAAGCAGGTGCGCTACCAGACTGCGCTATACCCCGTTCGCGAATCCACCAATTTTGGCGCCCCGCGACTCCATGCGGAATTTCGAATTTTATTTTTGAAACCGGCCGGCGTCAAGCCAATTTTTCAATCCCGCCGCCAGAGCGTGCCCTTGGGCGTATCCTCCAGCACGATCCCTGATTCCTGCAATAATATCCGAATCCGATCTGCTTCGACCCAATTCTTCGCCTTGCGGGCGGCGGCGCGCTCGGCGATCAGCACCTCGACCCGTTCGGCGGTCAACGCCGATGCCGCCTCTCCGCCATCCTCGCTACCCTGCAGGAAACGCTCGGGATCGGCTTGCAACAGACCGAGCAACCCGCCCAGTTGCCGCAAGCTGACGCCCAACCGCACCGCCGCTGTTTCGTTCTCGACCCGCAGACGGTTGACTTCACGCGCAAGATCGAACAGCGCCGCCAACGCCTCGGGGGTGTTGAAATCATCGTCCATCGCCTGTTCGAACCGGGCGCGCCAGTCCTCGTCGATCAGCGCCTCCACTATCGGCAGACCACGCAACGCCGTGTACAGCCGGGTCAGCGAAGCCTTGGCGTGCTCCAGATTTTCGTCCGAATAATTCAGCGGCCCCCGATAGTGGCTGGTCAGGATAAACAGCCGCACCACTTCCGGCGCATAGCGTTGCAACACCTCGCGCACGGTGAAAAAGTTGCCCAACGATTTGGACATCTTTTCGTCGTCCACCTGGACGAAGCCGTTGTGCATCCAGAGATTCACATAGGTCTGGCCGCTGGCCGCCTCGGACTGGGCGATTTCGTTCTCGTGATGGGGAAACTTCAGGTCCATCCCACCGCCGTGGATGTCGAAATGCTCGCCCAGGCAATGAGTGGACATCGCCGAGCATTCGATATGCCAACCCGGTCGGCCCGCGCCCCAAGGTGAATTCCAACTCGGCTCGCCGGGCTTGGCGGCCTTCCACAATACAAAATCCAGGGGATCATCCTTGGCTTCCTCGACCTCGACCCGGGCGCCGGCGCGCAAATCCTCCAGCTTTTTGTTGGCCAGTCGCCCGTAGCGATCGAACCGGCTCACGTCGTAATACACGTCGCCAGCGGCCCCGACATAGGCGAAGCCCTTGTCCACCAGGGTCTGGATCAGGGCGACCATGTCGGCCATCGCCTCGGTGGCGCGCGGCTCGTGGGTCGGCGGCAGAATGCCCAGGGCGGCCAGATCCTCGTTCATGGCTTGGATGAAGCGCGCGGTCAAGGTCCGGAAATCCTCGCCGTTCTCCTCGGCGCGGCGGATGATCTTGTCGTCGATGTCGGTGATGTTACGGACGTAGGTGACGTCGAAACCCTTGGCGCGCAGCCAGCGCACCACCACGTCGAACACCACCATGACCCGCGCGTGGCCGACGTGGCAGTGGTCGTAAACCGTCATGCCGCACACGTACATCCGTACCTTGCCCGGCTCGATGGGCCGGAATTCCTCTTTCTGGCGGGTCAGGCTATTGAAAATCCGCAACATGGACTGTTCTCTCGGGGAAACAGGCAACCGGTCATCGGGGGTTGTTGGAGCAACGCTAGCCGGCTCGAACGCAGGCTTGCAGACGGCGGCGAATCCGTTCGGGCGCCATCAGGTCGATCACGCGCGCCAGTTCCGGACCGTGGGTTTCGCCGGTCAACGCCGCCCGCAGGGGCATGAACAGGTGTTTGCCCTTCAAGCCGGTGCGCCGTTTCAGCTCTTCGACCAGCGGCTGAAAGGCGGCGCCGCGTTCGGCATAGGCCGCCAGGGCGTGGGTGAAAAATTCCGACCCCGCCGCCGCGATCACCACCCGACTGTCATCGCTGGGAATCAGTTCCGCGCCGAACAAGCGTTCCGCCCAAAACGCGGCATCGGCGGGAAAGCGAACGTTGGGCCGGACCGTGGCGATGAAGTCGTCCCGGCCATCAGGCGACACTTGTTGGTGAACCGTCGGTCCCATCCAATCCCACAGCCGGTCCGGTGTCGCCCGCCGCACCGCCTCACTCTGCCAGTGCAACAGTTGCGCCGCATCGTAGCGGGCCGGGGCGCGCCCCAGATGCTCCGGCGCGAATCCAGCGGCCAATTCCGCCAGTTCCATCCACTCGTCCCGGTCGTAGGCGTGGCCGAGCCGCGCCAGATAGTTCAGCAGCGCCTCCGGCAGATAACCGGTGGCCCGCAACTCGCGCAGGCTGAGATCGCCTTCGCGCTTGGACAGCGGCCCGCCATCGGCCCCCACAATCAGCGCCAGATGACCGTATTCCGGCGCGGGCAGTCCGAGCGCCTCCAGCAACAGCAACTGGCGCGGGGTGTTGGTGAGATGGTCTTCGCCGCGCAGCACGTGGGTAATCCCCATCAGCGCATCGTCCACCGCGTTGACAAAAAAGAATTGGGGGCCGCCATCAGCCCGGCGAATGACGAAATCGCCGATGTCCTCGCTGGCGAGGCGCTGCGGGCCGCGCACCCGGTCGGTAAATTCCACCGTTCGCCCCACCGGCACCCGGAAGCGCAGCGTCGGTCGCAGCCCCTGGTCCAGCCGCTTGCGCCGTTCGGCCTCGCTCAGCCGGGCGCAGGGACCGGCATAGCGCGGCGGACGACCGGCCGCCAGTTGCGCCTTGCGGCTCAGCGCCAGTTCCGCCGGCGTGCAAAAGCACGGGTAGGTTTGGGCCGCCGCTTCCAACCGCCGGTAATATTCGGCGTAGATCGTCGCCCGTTCCGACTGGGCGTAGGGACCCTGTGGGCCGCCCACCTCCGGCCCTTCCTCCCAATCCAGACCCAGCCAGCGCAAGTCTTCCACCAGCGCCGCGACATATTCGGGACGACTGCGCTCCCGGTCGGTATCCTCGATCCGCAATAAAAACCGGCCGCCCCAGCGTCGGGCCAGCAACGCGTTGAACAACGCCGTGCGGACGTTGCCCAAGTGCAAATAACCGGTGGGGCTGGGCGCGAAGCGCGTTTTAACGTTTTCGGTGGTCATAGGCGGGGCATGGTAACGGAAAGCATTCGCGTCCACCAAATCTGGCGGCGCACGCCTTCACTGTTTATCATGTTTCCATCTCCTCGTAACCAAGCGACTACAATCATGCGTAAAACATGCCCGTTACTCGCCGCGGCCATTTTGGGTTGGGCCAGCGCGAACGCCCTGGCCGGAACCCAGGTTCGGCTGGACACCAGCCTCGGCCCCATCACCTTGGAACTGGCCGATGACAAAGCGCCCAAGACTGTCGAAAATTTCCTCACCTACGCGCGTGAAGGGTTCTACAACGGCACGATCTTTCACCGGGTCATCGACGGCTTCATGATCCAGGGCGGCGGCTTCACCACCGATTTCCAGCAAAAGCCGACCCGGGCGCCAGTCAAGAATGAAGCCGACAACGGCCTGAAAAACCTGCGCGGCACGGTGGCCATGGCCCGCACCAGCGATCCCCAGTCCGCCACCGCCCAGTTCTTCATCAACGTCAAGGACAATCCCGCTCTGGATTACCGGGCGCCCGACCCCCAAGGCTGGGGCTACGCCGTGTTCGGCCAAGTCGTCGGCGGTATGGAGGTCGTGGACAAAATCCGCCAGACTCCCACCGGCGTTGGCGGGCCAGGCTTCCGCGACGTACCCAAAACGCCGGTGATCCTCCAGTCCGTCACCGTGTTGCCAACCCCTGCTCCCGCCGCCGCTCCCGCCGCGCCGGCGCCCTCCTCCCCCCAACCGGTCGAGAAGCCTTCCTCATGATCAAACTACACACCACTCTCGGCATCATCACCCTCGAACTCGACCACACCCGCGCCCCGGCCAGCGCCGCCAATTTTCTCCAATATGCCCGGGAGGGGTTCTACGAAGGCACCCTGTTTCACCGGGTGATCCCCAACTTCATGGTTCAGGGCGGCGGTCTTGGATCGGACATGAACCAGAAGCCCGCCCGCCCGTCCATTCGCAACGAAGCCGACAACGGCCTGAAAAATCAGACCGGCTCCGTGGCCATGGCCCGCACCGCCGAACCTCACTCCGCGACTTCGCAATTTTTCATCAATCTGAAGGATAACGATTTTCTCGACTATCGCGGCTCGACCAACCAGGGTTGGGGTTACTGCGTGTTCGGCCGGGTGGTCGACGGCATGGATGTGGTCAACGCCATCGCCAAGGTAGCCACCACCTCCCGACGCGGCCACCAGGACGTGCCTGTCGAGAACGTGCTCATCGAGAAAACCGAAGTTATCGGCGAATAGCTCCATGGCCACGTTGTTCATCTCCGATCTGCACCTGGAACCCACGCGCCCCGCCATCACCGCTCTGTTCCTGGATTTCCTGGAACGGCGGGCGCGGCGGGCCGAGGCGTTATACATTCTAGGCGACCTGTTCGAGGCGTGGATCGGCGATGACGACGACGCGGAACTGGGTGGGATCATCGCGACCGCCTTGCGCGCGCTGACCGACCAGGGCGTTCCCAGCTATTTCCTGCATGGCAACCGTGATTTCCTGCTCGGCGAGCGTTTCGCCGCCGCCAGCGGGATTCAATTGTTGCCGGAAAGCGTGGTCATCGAACTGGCGGGCGAACGGATATTGCTGCTGCACGGCGATACCTTGTGCACCGACGATATCGAATATCAGGCGTTTCGCGCCCAGGTCCGCGAACCCGCCTGGCGGGCGCGGACCCTGGCCCTGCCGCTGGCGCAACGGCGGGCGCTGGCCGGTCAGTTGCGGGAAACCAGCCGGCAGGCCACCCAGCAAAAAGCCGCCGATATCACCGACGTCAATCCGACCGCCGTGGACCGGGTGTTGCGCGCGCATGGCGTTCGCCGCCTGATCCACGGTCATACCCACCGGCCGGCCATCCACGATGGAGTTCTCGACGGCCAACCGGCGCGGCGAGCGGTGCTGGGTGACTGGTATGACCAGGGCAGCGTGCTGGTTTGCGACATGGCAGGCTGGCGGCTGGAGCCGCTCCCCTTGGCCGGCGTGTGAACCGATGATCCTGCTCTGCCCCTCTTCCCCTGGCGGGCCGCTCTCGCACGATCCGCCGGGCACGTTCGCGGCCCTGATGGATTTGTACGAGCGCAACTACATCAATATGCGTCGGCTGCTGCCGGTCATGCCGCCAGCACGAGTTGGGTACGTATCGCAGGTGTCCGGCGGGCTGGATCTGCATTTGCACGTTATCGAGCGTTGCCGCTACACCAGCGAACTGACCCTGACCTACCAGTTCGGCCAAGACGACGGCGCAACCATCGCCGAGCCCAACCTGCGGATCCGGGTCTATCACGACGCTCGCCAAGCCGAGGTGATGGCCGCCCAGCCGCGCCACCATCCAACCTTTACCATCAACGCCCTCGCCCGCCACCCACCCGAAGGCGCCCCTCTGTTCACCCGCTGGCGGTACAACCGCTTTCTCTACAAATGGCTCGGCTACTGCCTGCGCCAAGGCCATCATTTCGCCGCTCCTTCCGATCATCCGAGCTAAACCCCAGTTTGGGAATTCAGGAAATTTTTTGGGTTTTATCCCGCCGATTAGTTGACTAAGTTAATCGGTTAATATAGTTTCCTTACTCAATAGTCAGGAATTGACTTCCCAGAAACATCACTTACAGGGTAATCCTCATGAGACTTTCAACCAAAGGCCGCTACGCGGTCACCGCTATGATGCACTTGGCCATTCATGACCGATATGGTCCCGTTACACTGGCCGAAATATCCCGATGCCAAGGCATTTCGCTATCCTATCTGGAACAGTTGTTCGCCAAGTTACGCAAGCGCAACCTGGTGGAAGGAGTTCGTGGACCCGGCGGCGGTTACCGGTTGTCGTGCTCGCCGGACCAGGTTACGGTCGCCAATATCATTAGCGCGGTGGACGAACGGCTGGATGCCACCCGTTGCTGCGGTCATGAAAACTGCCAGGAGGGCCACCGCTGTCTAACTCACGAGTTGTGGACCGATCTCAGCCGCCAGATTTTCACCTTCCTGGAAGGCATCACCTTGGCGCAGTTCGTCGAACGCCCGACAGTCTGCGACGTAGTGCATCACCAGAACAGCCGGCGGCGGGATCGTTCCTCCGAGCGTTTCATCGCACCCGCCATGATGTAGGCGCTGCGGATTCCCTATCGCCGCGACGCGATGGAATTGCCGATCTATCTGGATTACGCGGCGACCACGCCGGTCGATCGACGGGTCGCTGCGGTATTGAGCCAGCATCTCACCCGGGACGGCCTGTTCGGTAACCCGTCCTCCAGCACCCATGCCTTCGGCCGGACGGCAGCCCGGGCGGTCGAAACCGCTCGCGAATACGTCGCTGCCCTGCTTGGCGCCGATCGACGAGAAATCATCTGGACCTCCGGCGCCACCGAAGCCAATAACCTGGCTTTGCAAGGCGTCATGCGCGCCCACGCTCGCAAGGGGCGACATCTAGTCACCAGCCAAACCGAGCACAAGGCCGTGCTCGACGTTTGTCGGCGGCTGGAGCGAGAGGGTTGCGCGGTCACTTACCTCGCCCCGGACCCGGACGGGTTGATTCCACCGGAGCGGGTCGCGGCGGCGCTGCGGCCAGATACCGTGCTGGTGTCGCTGATGCACGTCAACAACGAAACCGGCGTGGTCCAGGATCTGGCCGCCATTGGCGCAATCACTCGTCCGCGCGGTGTCCTGCTGCACGTGGACGCCGCCCAGGGCGCCGGCAAGCTCCCGATTGACCTGCGAACGCTGCCGGTCGATCTGTTGAGTCTGAGCGCGCACAAGCTGTACGGTCCCAAGGGCATCGGCGCGCTGTACGTGCGTCAGTGGCCGAATCGGGTGCGGCTGGAACCCTTGCTGTACGGCGGTGGCCAGGAACGGGGATTGCGGGCCGGTACCTTGCCCACTCACCAAATCGCGGCGATGGGTGAAGCCTGCCGGATCGCTGGCGAAGAGACAGCCGCCGAGCAGGCTCGCATCCGGGGACTGCGCAACCGGCTGTGGCAGGAGCTGGCAGCGTTGGGCGATGTCGAGCTGAACGGCCATCCGGAGCAGAGCGTGGCCGGCATTCTCAACCTCGGTTTCGCCGGCATCGCCGCCGAGGCACTGCTGGCGGCGTTGCCGGAGATTGCGGTTGCCACCGGTTCCGCCTGTACTTCCGCTGGCAATGAGCCGTCGCACGTGCTGCGGGCGATGGGCCGCGACCCGTTTCGAGCGCGCGGCGCGGTCCGCTTCAGCCTGGGCCGCTTCACCACGGTTGAAGAGATCGACTACACCATCGGAGCGGTTCGCACGGCGGTGAACCGGTTGCGGGAATTGTCGCCGCTGTGGGCGTTACAACGGCGGGGATTAAATCAGCGCGCGGTGGATTGGGCGACGCTGTCGTAAACAGCTCCTCCCTTCCCCGCCGTTTCGAGAAACAACACCGAATGAATCTTGAAGAACAACGCTTGATGGCGGGCCTCATCCGCAGCCGGCGCTGGGCGGCGCTGGCGACCCAGAGTCCCGAAGGGCCGGAGGCTTCCTGGGTCGCCTACGTCCCGGAGGCCGATTTCGGCGGCTTCCTGCTGCATCTCAGCACCCTGGCGGCCCACACCCGCAACCTGCTGGCCGACCCGCGCGTCGGGCTGGCGATCAGCGAACCGGAACGGGACAGCGAAGACCCGCAGACGCTGGCGCGGGTGATGATTCAGGGCCGGGTTGCGATCATCGCCAAGGACAGCCCGGATTATCTGGAAATGTCGCGGCGCTATCAGGAGCAATTGCCCGATTCGACGCCGCGCTTCGAGTTCGGCGATTTTCTGCTGCTGCGCCTGACGCCGGCCCGCATCCGCTTCGTCGGCGGCTTCGCCCGCGCCTATACCCTGGACGATGTCGCCCTGCGCGCGGCGGCTCAGCGCACCAGTTGATTGAGATCGAAAATCGGCAGCAGGATCGCCAGCACGATCACCAGCACCACCCCGCCCATCAGCAGGATCAGCATCGGCTCGAAAATCCCCAGCAGCGCGGCGATAAGGGTCTCGGTTTCGCGCTCCTGCTGCACCGCCGCCCGCTCCAGCATGTTCTCCAGCCGGCCGCTGGCCTCGCCGCTGGCGATGAGCTGCACCGTCATCGGTGGAAAATAGCCGCTGGCGCTGACCGCTTTTTGCAGGCTGGCGCCTTCCTTGACCCGCACCGCCGCCTGTTCCACCGCTTCCCGCATCGGCAGATTGCTCATCACCTGGGCGGAAATCCGCAGCGCCTCCAGCACGGGCACGCCGCTGGCCATCAGGATGCTGAAGGTGCGGGCGAAGCGGGCGGTATTGGTTCCCCGCACCAGCCGCGCCAGTAGCGGCAGCCGCAGCAGGGTCCGATGCACCTGCCGCCGGAACCCAATCCGGCGCAGGGCGTACACCCAGCCGGCCACGCCGGCCGCCAGCGCCATCAATACCAGCCAACCGTACTGGCGCAGAAAATCGCTGACGGCGATCAGACCCCGGGTCAGCACCGGCAACTGCTGGTTGAGACTGCTGAACACCTGCACCACCTGCGGCACCACGTAGGTCAGCAGGCCAGCGACGATCAGGATGGCGACGCCGGTCAGCAGCAGCGGATAGAACAGCGCCAGCCCAACCTTCTGGCGCATCTGCTGGCGGGCCTCGGTGTAGTCGGCCAGCCGCTCGAACACCACGTCCAGATGGCCGGACTGCTCGCCGGCGGCGACGGTTGCCCGATACAATTCCGGGAACACCTGGGGAAAATCGCTCAGCGCGGTCGCCAGGGTGTGACCTTCCAAGACCCGAGTCCGCACCGCCAACAACAGACCGCCCAACCGCGCGCGATCCGCCTGACGGGCCACCGCGCCCAGCGCCTCTTCCAGCGGCAGGCCGGACCCGACCAGGGTCGCCAGTTGCCGAGTGATCAGCGCCAGATCGGTCGCGCTGATCCGCACCCGCCCGCTCCACCACTGGCGGCCGCGCCGGCGCTCCTGACTGGCGATCTCCTCAACCTCCAGCGGATTGAGTCCGCGCTCGCGCAGCGCCTGCCGCGCCATCCGGGGCGTATCGGCTTCAATCAGACCCTTGCGCTGGCGGCCTTTGGCGTCGAGGGCGGCGTATTGAAAGGCGGGCATCAATCCTCCCGTGTCACCCGCACCAACTCCGCCAAGGCGCTGTCGCCGGCCAGCACCCGGCGGCGGCCGTCATCGCGGATGCTGGAACTGGACAACCGGGCGTGGCGCTCCAATTCCTGCTCGCCCTTGCCCTCGTGAATCAGGGTCTGCATCGTCTCGTCCACCGTGACCAGCTCGAAAATGCCGGTGCGGCCCCGGTAGCCGGAGTGGTTGCACTGCGCGCAGCCCACCGGAACGTACAGCGTCGGCGGCGTGGCCGGATCCACGTTCAGCACTTCGCAGTCGGTCAGCGTAGCCAGATGCGGCTGCTTGCAGTGGGGGCAAAGCTTGCGCACCAGCCGCTGGGCCAGCACCCCGACCAGCGAAGACGACAGCAGGAACGGTTCCACTCCCATGTCGCGCAGCCGGGTCATGGCGCCGACCGCGCTGTTGGTGTGCAGGGTCGAAAGCACCAGATGGCCGGTCAGCGACGCTTGCACCGCGATTTCGGCGGTTTCCAGGTCGCGGATTTCGCCCACCATCACTACGTCGGGATCCTGACGCAAAATGGCGCGCAGACCACGGGCGAAAGTCATTTCCACCTTGGTATTGACTTGAGTCTGGCTGATGCCATCCAGGTAATACTCAATGGGATCCTCGACGGTCATGATGTTGCGCCGGCGGTCGTTGAGCTGGGTCAACCCGGCGTAGAGCGTGGTGGTCTTGCCGGAGCCGGTGGGACCGGTGACCAGCAGAATGCCGTGCGGACGATGGATCAGTTTCAGCAACCGCGTCTCGTCGCCTCGCTCCATGCCCAGATGCTGCAAATCCAACCGCCCTTCGCGCTTGTCCAGCAGGCGCAACACCACTCGCTCGCCATGCCCGGTCGGCAGGGTCGAAACCCGCACGTCTACCGGTCGCCCGGCGACCCGTAGCGAAATCCGCCCGTCCTGTGGCAGGCGCTTTTCAGCGATGTCGAGGTGGGCCATCACCTTGACGCGGGACACCAGCAACGGCCCCAACGCTCGCGGCGGCTGCAAGGCCTCGCGCAGCACGCCGTCCACCCGGAACCGCACCAGCAAGCGATTCTCGAATGTTTCGATGTGGATATCCGACGCATTTTCCTTGATCGATTCAGTCAACAGCGCGTTGATCAGGCGGATGATCGGCGCGTCGTCGGCGCTTTCCAGCAAGTCCTCCGGCTCCGGCAGGGTCAGGGCCACCTGATTGAGGTCCATTTCCTCGCCGAGGTCTTCCATCATTCGCGCCGCGCCGTTGCTCTCGCCTTCGTAGTAGTCCTGCAACAGGCGCTCGAACCGCTCGGCCGGCACCAGCGAAGGCCGCAACGGCGCTCCCAGATAGCGACGCAACTCCACCAGGCTGCGCGGGCTGACGCCAGGCCGGCAGGCGACGCCGACGCCGTCTTCCGTCTCCTCCAGCACCAGCACGCCATGGCGCTTGGCGAAGGCATACGGCAGGTGGCGAGCGGGCGCGGCTTCGGTCTCGCCCGGCGCGACTAAAGGGGATTCGCTATTCATTTGTCGCCGAAGCCGGATTCTGCAGGAGCCGGCGGCGGGGGTGGCGGCGGGGGTGGCGGCGGGGGTGGCGGCGACAAATTGAGAATCGTGCCCTGCTTCTTCACTTCTTCCTCCGGTTTCAATGCCGGCGATTGCACGTCTGGGTAATAGATATCGCCTTTCTCGCGGGCGGCGAGTTGCTGCTCGCGGATATAGCTATACTTGTCGCTGGTGTGCAAGGTTCCTTGCCTCGGGTCCCGCAAAATGACCGGGTGCAGAAACACCATCAGATTGCGCTTCAGCTTGGTGGTATTGCGATAGCGGAATAAATTGCCCAGCAGCGGCACATCACCCAGCAGCGGCACTTTTGATGCGCTTTCATCGAGCTTTTCGTCGATCAGCCCGCCCAGCACCAGGATTTGCCCATCCTCCACCAATACACTGGTCTTGATCTCACGGGTGTTGAGGGTCGGACCCTGGATGGCAGCATTGGCTGACGGCACCACATCGGACACTTCCTGGGAGATTTCCAGTTTGACGGCGTTACCCTCATTGATCTGCGGCTTAACCTTGAGCTTGATGCCCACTCTTCTGGCGATTAATGGTCTGAAACGGATTTCCGACCTGCGAGTTATTGTTGCTTCCGCCAGTACTGGTCGAAGTGGTGTAGGAGCCGGTCACAATCGGCACATTTTCGCCGACGATGATTTCCGCCTCCTCGTTATCCAGCGTCACGACGGTCGGCGTGGACAGCACGTTGGCATCGGTATCCTTGGCCAGCGCGCTGATCAGGGCGCCGAAGGGATTGCTGTCGGTAAAATCGCCCACGCCCAATCTGCATACCCTCGGGGACCCGAGCTATATCGATTGCCGTAGCGAAGTTTGTGCTTGTGTCGGTGCTTGTGCCGGTGCTTGTGTCGGTGCTTGTGCTCGTACCGCTACCATTAATAACTTGGTTTGCCAGACTGGCAACATTAGCCAAGCTGGAAGTGCCGGCAGCGAAATTGGTAAAGCCGACCGCTCAGTTGGCGTCAATCAACCATTGCACGCCCAGTTCGGCGGTTTTCTCGGCGGAAATCTCAGCGATGACCGCCTCCACCAACACCTGAGCGCGGCGGATATCCAGTTGCGCGATGACCGCGCGCAGGGAGCGGATAAGGTCCGGCGGCGCGGTGATTACCAGAGAATTGGTGGCATCATCAGCTTGGATATCCACCAGACTGGCTCCACCGCTGCTGCTAACTACCCGGCGGCGCGCCCGGAGCCTGACCCGGCATCGGGGCGTTACTGGCCGCTTCGTTGCTCAAATTCTTGCTCGCCCCCTGCAACACCGTTACCAGATCCTTGGCCTTGGCGTAGCGCAGGTAGACCACTTGGGTGTTGCCGCCGCTGTCCACCGGCGTATCCAAATGGGTAACCAGCGTCCGCAACCGCAGCCGCGAGGCCTTGTCGCCGCTCAACAGAATACTGTTGGTGCGCTCGTCAGCCACCATCCGCGGCGGCGTGCCGGCGGCGGCGGCCGGATCGGATCGAGACCGACTCTGCTCCAGGACGGTGAGCACCCGCACGATCTCGGTAGCCGAGGCGTGGCGCAGCGGTACGATCTCGACTTCCTCGTTACTGGCCAGATCGACCCGGGCAATGATGCTGGCGATGCGCTCGACATTGGCGGCGCTGTCGGAAATGATCAGCACGTTGGTCGGAGTGTAAGCGGCCAAGTGCCCTTGCGGCGGAATCAGGGGACGGAGGATCGGCACAACCTGCGCGGCGGAAACGTTCTGGACCTGAATCACCCGGGTCACGATCTGATCCGGTTCAATGCCGCCCCGCCGGTCCACGGTGGGAATGTTCTCCTGCTTGGCGCCGGCCGCCGGCACAATCTTGATCACATTGCCGCTGGGAATGGCGGCGAAGCCATGCACCCCCAGCACCGCCAGAAACACCTCGTAGAGTTCCTTCTCGTCCATCGGCTTGGAGGAAATGATGGTTACTCGGCCCTTGACCCGTGGATCGACGATGAAGTTCTTGCCGGTCAATACCGACATGCTCTCCACCAGAGCATTGATCTCGGCATCCTTGAGGTTAAGCGTCACCGGCGCCGCGCCCACCGGCAGGGCCAGCACCGAACTCAGCAGCAACACACCCAGGACGTAGCGAAAACATCGCGAACCCAGGCAAGAGAGCCGTCTATTTAGCCAATTAGGTAGGATGATCATGATCGGAAACCAGTGGGCGTAGCGCCAGATGCGGAAACTCGTCGGAAAGCCATGGGATTCATTTCGGCGAATGTCCGCTCAGGGAAAAGGTCAGGGGAATCTCGGCGCCGTTGCGCAATACCCGCACGCTGATCCGATCGGCGCTCAACACTTCATGAAGCAGGGTCAATCCCTGCGCGGGATTGTTCAGGCGGCTGCCATTGATCTCGGTGACCACATCGCCGCTGTTGAGACCCAGTTGCCGCAACAGGTTTTGATCGCGCCCCTGCCGCAGGCGAAAACCGACGAATTGATTATTTTGTACATAGGGACTGGCGAAAGCGATATCCTCCAGTGCCAGCGGTCGGGTCATCGCTTCACCGCGCAAGCGTTCCGCCACGGCGCTGGCATCGATCACTGGCGGCCCTGCGGAAGCCCCCGGTTCGACCCCTGGTTCGGGCATGTCCGGCGGCGCGTCCGACGGCATGTCCGGCGGCATGTCCGGCGGCATGTCCGACGGCATGTCCGGCGGCATGTCCGACGGCATATCCGACGGTGTATGCGGTGGCATGCCCGGCGGCGCGAGTTTGGGTGCGGCCTCGCCCAACTTGGGCAGATTGAGCACTTCCTCTTGGCCACTGCGGGAGACGACCACATGGTCGCGCTGAATTCGCTGCAGACGGGCGCCGCCGGGTAACGACTCGCCGATTCGGTAGCCCCGTTCCGGTCCGTTGCCGTCGGCGATGAGGGCCAGCGCCCGGGCGCTACCTCGCTCCATGAAAAAAATCCCGACCAGACGCAGGCTGAGCGGGGTCACGGGCACGGGGGCGGGCGGTGCTTCCACCGACCGGGCAGCGTCCATCCGGCCGAATAGATGCCACGAACCAATGGCGGCATCATCAGCCGGTTGGGAGATTGCAGCGCTATCGGAACCCGGCGCGGAACCCACCGGCGCCGGAGAACCGGCGGATGGCAGGGAAGGGCCGACCAGAACCGCCAGCGTCAAGCCGGCGAGCGCGTGCGCCAGTGCGATCACCAGGATCACATTGATGGCCACCACGGCGATCCGCAACCCGCCTTCGGGGCGGAACAACGCCGGCGGAGCACGTTTTTCCACCGCCAGCAGGGCGCGTCGGGCAAAATTCGTCAAAACGGGGTTCGATTGTGGTCTGATTCAATCGCACCCGCTCAAGCTGGGTGCGATGATGGGTTACGGGGGATTCGCTCGATTGAGCATAACAAAATTCCGCCGCCGCTGGCCCTGAATTTTTCGTTTCCGCTTCAGGAATGATCGCCAGCAGCGTCGGTTTGCCCCGACCGCCTCACCATCAACCGTCTTATTGCTGTTTCCGCAGTACGCGAAACCCGCCTCTGGCGAGCGCTCGACACCGTCCGCTCGCCGATTGAGAAACGGCATCAATCGTCGTAGTAATAGCGACGATGCTTGTGCCTGTAGTGGCCCCGATGCCGGCCAGGGTGAGAATAATAACCGCGAGCAGGACCGTAGTAACGGTCCACATAGATAACCTCTGGCTGACGGTGGCGGCGAGTGGTGATAGCGGTCCCCGCCGCGCCACCCAACGCGCCGCCCAGGATAGCACCGTCGCGCCCGCCCAACTCGGCGCCCACGCCGGCGCCCAACGCGCCGCCCAATGCGCCGCCCAACATCGCATCTCCGGTCAAACCGCCGGCCAATAGTGATGCTGGCGCTCCCAGCGTGGCTACCAGTAACAAGGATGGTATAACTTTCATCATGATGATATGCCTCGAATGACTAAAACTTATTAGTCATCGTAACCAGACCAAACTGAACGAACGCTGACCAGCGCGGTTGAACACCAGCATCCCCGCGTTTCATCTAGAGGACAGCCAGCGTAACACGGGTGCTTCAGGTTGGATGGTTGGGGACTTGGCGCGCACCCCCATCACCCGACCTGATTGTGGTGGACGGGGCAGTTGCATGTGCGCCGCCATCAGCGCGCTCAGTCGGTCCAAAGTCGGCATGGGCATCGGCGCGCTGTGCCGTTCGGCCAAATCCACGTGAATCACCATCAGTTCGGTGGTGGCGGACAGAAAACCTCTGTCGGCGTGATACAGACGATGGAAGTAATGAATCCGTTTGCTGTCGAAGCCGAGCAACTGGGTGGTGATGCGCATGGGATCGCCGCTCACCAGTTCGCGCTGATAGTTGACATGCGTTTCCACCACGAAGGTGGAGCACCCCTGGCGCTCCTGATAGTCGCGCCCTATCCCCAGGCATTCCATGAAAGCATCCGTGGCGTGATCGAACGCGAGCACGTAATAAGCGACGTTCATGTGGCCGTTGTAGTCGATCCACTCGGGCGGCACCACGCCGGTGTACAGGCACAGGGGGGATTCGATCCGCATGGCTGTTGCATCGCTGTCCGTGGAAAGCGCGGTACGCTACCGATTTTTGTCACGTTGCGCAATGATGGATAGCGCTGGCGCAAAATTTAAGTGTTCGCCAAGCCATCCATCGAATCTCGGACAGGAGCAAGCAAGCTGATGAACGGTCGGGTACTCATTGTGGCGGGTTCGGATTCCAGCGGTGGCGCGGGGATTCAGGCCGATTTGAAGACGGTCACGGCGCTGGGCGGTTACGCGGCGACCGCGATCACGGCGCTGACCGCGCAGAACACCCAGGGCGTATTCGGCATTGTCGGGGTAGAGCCGGCTTTCATCGCCCAGCAGATGCGGGTGGTGCTGGACGACATCGGCGCCGACTGCATCAAGACCGGTATGTTGCACCACACCGCCGTTATCGACGCCGTGGCCGAGGTTCTGGAAACCGCGGCGGCGAACATTCCCCTAGTGGTCGATCCGGTGATGTACGCCAAGGGCGGCGACTGTTTGCTCGACCCGGCGGCGCGCGAGACGCTGATCCAGCGCCTGCTACCCCGCGCTGCTCTGATCACGCCCAACGTCCGCGAGGCAGAGGCGCTGAGCGGTCTGACCATCCGCCAACCCGACGATCTGGCGACGGCGGCCCGTCAACTCCTGGAACTCGGACCGGCGGCAGTGCTGGTCAAGGGGGGGCATCTGGCCGGCGAGACCGTCACCGACTGGCTGGTCTGGCGGGACGGTGCGGAAGCCTTCACCGCCCCGCGCGCCGACAGCCGCAACACCCACGGTACTGGCTGCACCCTGGCCTCGGCCATCGCTACCGGACTGGCGCAGGGGATGCCGTTGGCTGTCGCAGTCCGGCGGGCTCTGACCTACGTGCGGGAGGCGATTCGTACCGCACCCGGACTGGGTAAGGGTTGTGGTCCGTTGAATCACGGGCATACAGTGCGGCCCTGGAACTGAACGATTGCAAATTACCGCGAATCGTCCGGCTCGATACCCAACTCCCGCAGCCGCTGCGCCAGGTACTCGGCTCGTTGGTGTTCCTGCTCGGCTCGCTGGCGCTCTTGGTCCGCTCGCTGGCGCTCTTGCTCGGCTCGCTGGCGTTCTTGGCCCGCTCGCTGGCGTTCTTGCTCGGCTTGCTGGATTTCCCGTTGAGCCGCCTCCGTCGGACTGGGAACCATTTGGCCATCTGGCTCGAAATACCGCAGCCAACCGTCGGTTATTCCCAGATACGACCCCAGCACCTCGCTCCAGCGCCAGCCCCGCGCGTCGGCGGGAATGGCTTCATACTGTTTGCCCACCAGTCGGAAGCCGGCGCATTCCAACGTCGCTGGCGAGAACCAGAAGTATTCCGGGGTGCGAAAGACGTTCTGATACAAGGTCTTTTTATCGCTCCGATCCACCCCGGCGGTGGAGTCCGACAACAGTTCGATGATGAGGTCCGGGTAGCGTCCGCCCTCTTCCCACACCACCCAGGAATTGCGCGGCTCCCGAGTCACATCGCGCACCAGAAAGAAATCGGGGCCGCGAAATTCCCGGTGACGCAGTTGTTGATGGCTGTAGTAGACGGTGAGGTTAGCGCCGATGAAAAAGTCGCCGCGGTCCCGCCAGCGCCATTCCAGGCTGCTGACCAGCAGGGCCAGTTGTTGGTAGTGTTGGGTGCTTTCCATTTCCGGCTCGTCGCTCAGCAGTTGCCGGGCATCCGGCATCAGTTCGGCCATCTGTGGTTCGGTTACATACATGACAGCCACCTCCGGTGTCGCCGATGATTTCAATGGGAATTCTCGCACACTTCCACGAACCGATCCCAGGTTTCGACATCCCGCCGCGCCAACA
This sequence comes from uncultured Gammaproteobacteria bacterium, assembly GCA_963719395.1. Taxonomy (GTDB): domain Bacteria; phylum Pseudomonadota; class Gammaproteobacteria; order Competibacterales; family Competibacteraceae; genus Contendibacter. Next base: position 32,676 of record CAVRCC010000041.1, read on the forward strand.
GCCGACCGGCGAACGCCAGCGCCGCCGCAAGATTGGCTTCCGCCGCCGCACTCAACGATTCGCCCAACTCGAAGTGCTCACCGCAAATCGCCAGTAGAAACGCCGGTGGTGGCGGAGCGTGATTGATTTGCTCATAGACGTGCAGCACAGCGGCGGGCGACAGGGCATGGCTGGTGTAGCTGGTATCCCGCGCTGGTTCAAGGCGGGTGAATTGATACGGCGGCGGACAGGAGACGCTGGCATCCACGAACAGCACCAATGCCCGGCCTTCCAGGTCCACCGCATGTTCGATCTGCAACTGAAAATCGGTGAGCAGTTCGACATCGTCCCAGTCGTCGCGCTGTTCCCGCAATTCCGTCAGCCGTTCCAGAAACAGCGACCCCAGCGCGTCGTCGCCGCGGCTGGGATTGCCGCAGGCGAGAATCAACAGACCAGGAACCCTCACCCTAACCCTCTCCCAGAGGGAGAGGGAACGCTTCGTTTCGGACGGTTCCATCCGCATCCCGCACCAGGCAATCCACCACCGCCCCACTCTCTTCCTCCACCAACTCCACATAAAGCGGCATCTGACCCAGAGCGTGGGTGGCACAGGACAGGCAGGGATCGTAGGCCCGCACCGCTACTTCGATCTGGTTCAACAGCGGCTCGGTCAGTTCCTTCCCGTCCAGGTAGCGCTCCGCCACCTGGCGAATGGATTCATTCATCGCCTGATTGTTATTGGTGGTGGACACGATCAGGTTGGCCTTTTCGATCAACCCGTCCTCATTGATGCGGTAATGGTGGAACAGCGTGCCGCGCGGGGCTTCCACCACGCCGATGCCCTCCCGCGTCATCTCGCCGCGCACCACCAACTCATCGCCGAAGATATCGGGATCGAGCAGCAGTTCCTTGATCGCCTCGGTGACATGCAGCAATTCGATCATCCGCGCCCAGTGATAAGCCAGCGTCGCGTGAATCGGCTCGCCGCCACCCAGCGCCATAAACTCCTGTCGCTCCTCCTCGGCCAGCGGGGTCGCGATAAAGTCGCAGTTGTTGATTCGGGCCAGCGGTCCCACCCGGTACCACCCCTTGTCCGGCCCCAGCGAGTTGATAAACGGGAACTTCATGTAGCTCCACGGCTTCACCTGCTCGCGGAGCACTTGGGCGTAGCGCCGGTAATCCAGATGGTCGAACAAAATCTCGCCATTCTGGTTCTTGGCCCGCAGTCCGCCGTGATACAAATCCAGCGCCCCGTCAGCGCGCGTCAGGCTGAGGTAATTGGAACGGATCGTCGCGAAATAGGTGAAATAGCCAGGGTTCGCCTCATAGGCCTTCTTCATCAGTTTGAGGATGTTGCGGCCCCATTGAGTTATCAGATCGAGATCGACCAGCAGGTAATTACGCTCCTGCAAGGTCAGCGCCTTGTTGACCCCACCGGGAACCGTCCCGGAGCCGTGAATCCGTTTGCCAGCAGTGGCCCGAATCACCTCCTGACCGTACTTGCGCAGTCGCACCCCCTGGCGGGCGACATCGGGATAGTCGACCATCACCCCGCCGATATTGCGGCGGGCCACCTCATGGTCGAACTCGAACAGGAAATCCGGCGAAGCCAGATGGAAAAAATGCACGGCGTGTGATTGCAGGGTCTGGCCGTAGTGCATCAGCCGGCGAATCTTTTCGGCGGTCGGGGGAATGTCCCGGGCACCGACCAGTTGATCCACCGCCTTGGCCGCCGCCAGATGGTGGCTGACCGGGCAAATGCCGCACAGTCGCTGCACCAAAACGGGAACTTCCCAATAGGGCCGGCCCTGGATGAATTTCTCGAAGCCGCGAAACTCGACGATGTGCAACCGTGCCTGGCGGATGTGATGGTCCTTGTCCACCAGCAGCGTCACCTTGCCATGCCCCTCAACCCGGCTCAGCGGGTCGATGGCGATCCGACACAGATATTCCGGCCGGGCAGCCGTTTCCAGAGTGCTCATGATGTAGTGCCTCGCTCAAATTTTTTGCTTATTCGCCTTGCCAGGCCGACAAGGAACCGGGGGCCTAATGATTATGCTATGAACTGTCATTCATCGTAATTTAGTTGGTAATCGGCATCATCTTCTCTTACCTTATTGATCGCTATTCCATTGAGACTTTGTCCATGTCTATCAAGCAAGTTCCATAGATCAAAATAGAATAAAAAGTCAATCGTTTTTATATGCCGCGAAAGTAAGCTATCCTCGATCATGCTTGGACGGATATCACAATAATAAACACCATCAAGTGGATTAAGCTTAATAGTATATGCTTTGAAGTGCCCAGGCAAAAAGGTAGAATTGATGCTGTATTCATTTTCTCGCTTGGTTTTTTGCGCTGCACATCATTCAAGAAAATAGCAATATGCGGTAAATCTGTTTCAGTAAGTTTGTTATAAAGAAACTTATCCATAAAAACTTTATCAATTCTGTCTTTACTGGAAGTTTTTACTGATCCAATAATTTTCAATTCAGAGTTCTTACTAATCAGCAAGTCATGTTGATAACTTGACCTAAATAACTCTTCACCAATAGCATTTCTAATCGGTACCTGCATGGTGCCTGACACACAATCTATACCAATAGATACAATTAACAAGCGAATCAGTCGTTCAAACAAATCTCCATTCACTTTGCGTGCCTGGTTTGACTTTCCAGTAGGCAGTGCATCAAGCGTTGCGCCAATAGATTGTTGAATAGTATAAATCGTGCGAATTACATTCTGACGTAATACATTTTCTGGTTTTTCACCGCATTTCAGTTGTTCAAGTACCTGTTTAAATTGTTGCTCTGCATTTAAAAACGTTGCGGCATTGTATAAGGTGGACCCCACTGTCAAGACAAAAAACATCGGAGTTTAAGTTAAGGGTTCATGTACAGCAGAAGACCTGCTGCTCGTTGCCCTGGTGGGCGGCTTCGTCGTCCAGTAGCGCTGCTGAGACCGGCTCCGCAGGATGACCAAATTTGTCAATAATTTTCGCACCACCGCCCTGACCGGTCGCGTAAGCCACATCTGGGGTTTGATACCCCAAGGACTGATGTCCCCGCTCCCCATTGTAAAAGGTGAAGTACGTTTTGAGACCGACCTGGACTTGGGCCAAGGTCTCATAATCCTGGAGATAGATGTCCTCATACTTGACCGTGCGCCACAGTCGCTCGACGAAAATGTTATCCGCCGCGCGCCCGCGACCGTCCATGCTGATCCGAATCGGATGGGCCTTCAGGGCGTCGATGAAGTCGTGGTCGGTGAACTGCGCGCCTTGATCGGTATTGAAAATCTCCGGGACCCCAAAGCGCCGCAGCGCCTCGTCAAGACAGTCCACGCAGAATCCCGCCTCCAGCGTATTGCTGAGCCGCCAGGTCAACACCTTTCGACTGTACCAGTCGATAATCGCCACCAGGTAACCCCAACCCTGGGCGAGGCGGATATGGGTGATGTCGGTACTCCACGCCTGATTGGGCTGGTCGATGGCCAATCCCCGCAGCAAGTAGGGATACACCGGATGAGCCGGATGCGGCTGACTGGTGTGGGGACCCGGCGCCATACCCGCCAAGCCCAGCTGCTGCATCAGGCGTTGCACGCGTTTCCGGTTGACCGCCCAGCCACGATCCCGCAGAAACCGGACCATCCGCCGACTGCCCAAAAACGGATGGCGGGTGTATTCTTCATCGACGAGCCGGAGCAGCATCGCCTCGTCCTCATCCACCGGAATGACGCGTTGATGGGCGTAATACGTGGCGCGACTGACGCCCGCCACAGCGCATTGCCGGAGCAACGGCAGGGGGTCTTCGCGGGAAATCCACGCCTGCCTCACCGCGACAGGCTCGGACCGGACTTTTTTTCAGCCGGTCCAGCTCGACCTTGAGCCGCCCGATTTCACTGTAGAGGTGATCGGGGTCCCTGTGCTCGCTCGCCGCCTGGGGGCCGCGTTTCCCCTCAAACACCTCGCCAGCTTTCTCCAGCAACGCTTTTTTCCAGTGGCTCACCTGGACGGGATGAACCCCATACTCCTGGCCGATTTCGTTCAACGTCTTGGTCTCGCGGACCGCCTCCAAGGCCACTTTCGCCTTGAAACTCGCACTGTGAACCTTGCGCGTCTTGGTGTCGCTCATCCTCTTGACCCTCATGCTCATCGGTTTTCCTTAGCTTAAACCACTGTCCGATTTTCGGGGTCCACTATAGTACAACAACCGTGAATTCAATGGTCTAGTAATATTGAAACTTCCTTCTTGCTGATACTGGAAAAACTCATAGTGACTTTCATTTTGTGAAATAATGCGCGCCTGCAACCCATTTTCTATATACTCCAAATATCGAATGCAAAAATCAATGTAATCTTCGAGGGTTTGAAACCGCTCTTTATCAGTAGCATAAGTTACCAACTCTTTGATATTCATCGAATTGATTCTCTACGTTCAGCCGTTTTACGATCGTGAGCAATCCATTCTTCTATTGTCATATGGCGAACATTCTTTATTCTTTCAATGGCCCATTGATTATATTTAAAATTTAAATCACAACCCATCCAACGACGATTTAACTGTTCAGCGACAACTATCGTTGTTCCAGAACCAGAAAACGGATCAACAACCAGATCGCCTTCGTTTGACGATGCAAGAATAAATTTTCGTAATAATTCTTCAGGCTTTTGTGTTGGATGTGGAGTTTTCTCACCCATCCCATTACAAGTCGTTGGAATATCAATGACATCTTTGGGTTTAGCGCCTTTAGGATGTGGAGTCCAATTCTCACGTTGCTTATTTGCACCATTGCCATAGGCGCTGGTTTCCGCCTGTGGATGCGAGGGATACTTTTAATGTGTGTGCGCCATAAGGTGTACGTACATCATCAATGTTCAGTTGAGTAGAATCGGATTTACGAAAATGGATAATACTTTCACGGGAGCGACCCCAATCATGACCTAAATTGGCTTTATTTTTGTAGTGCCATATTAACCAGCGACAATGCTTAAAGTATCTGGAAGCTGGATGTTTTAAATCAGCCAGAATCTCGGAAAATCCACAAACATACAAAAATCCGGTTGGTTTCAGTATACGCGACGCCTGAGCAATCCACTGGATAGACCATTTGATGTATTCTTCCTGACTTTCGAAAGTATCCCAATCCGCTTTTTTGATATTATACGGAGGATCAGCACTGGAACTATCTAAAGATGCCAACCAGTGGATCGAGTCACCTTGATAAAGACATCCATGTGGATGTCCATATTGAACTTGGAATCCCTCCGCAACAGACTTAAAGGTAGACTCACTACCTTTTATCAGTAGTGATGTTTCACTCGTTTCAATCAGAGTGAGCTGTTTCATGGTGGTGGCAAGCTTTCAAGGTGATTGCATATTAAAATATGAGAGACTTTTTTGAAATTAGCGAAAGTACAGATGTGTTTATGGCCTCAATAAATACAACGACAGAATCGTCTCCCTCTTGCTTTGAAGAGGGAGACGTCAACTTCAATCAATCATAATGAATCTGGGTATAGGGCAGCGTGATCGGCTGACCGGACAACAATTGACTGACGAAGGTCCAGATCGCATCCGCCGACGGCGGGCAGCCGGGCAAGAAGTAGTCGATCTTCACCACCTCGTGGACCGGATGCACCTGGTCGAGTAGCAGCGGAATCTCCAGATCGTTGGGAATTTGCGGGTCGACCAGCCCGACCCCGCGCAGGTAGGACTCTTCCAGGCAATCCTTGAGTTCGAACTGATTGCGCATCGCCGGGATGCCGCCGTTCAGCGCGCAGGCGCCCATTGCGATAAGCACCTTGCAGCGCGCCCGGAATTCCATCAGCACGTGGACGTTCTCGGCGTTGGCGACCCCGCCCTCGATGATGCCGATATCGCATTCGCCCAGTTCCTTGATATCGGTCAGCGGACTGCGGTCCAGCTCCACTCGTTCGGCTAGATCGAACAGCCGTTCGTCGAGATCGAGCAATGACATATGGCAGCCAAAGCAACCGGCCAACGAGCAGGTGGCGATTTTCAAACGCGGCTCAATCATGGCGGCGCCCCCCTTTGCTTTCCGACAGTTGCGCCACATCGCCGACCACGTTGATCGGCTTGCGGTCGTAGAGCCGTTGGCCGATGGGAATTTCGTAGCCCCGGTGCTTGGTCAGAATCGCTCCGGTCGGACAGACTTGGGCAGCCTTGTCGGCGATGCTGAAATCGGTCGCGCCCAGCTTGCCGGATGGGGTATTCACCACGAGGTGTGCCTGGATACCCCGTCCCTGCACCGCGAACACGTTCTTGCCGTCCACGTCGCGGCTGGCCCGCACGCAAAGCTCGCAGAGGATGCAGCGGTTGAAATCGATCACCGCCTCGGGATGGGAGGCATCCACCGGCCGGCGGGGATAGAAGTGGGTGTAGTGCGGCGCCAGCATCCCGACGTAGTAGGCCACCGCCTGCAACTGGCAGGCCCCACTCTTCTCGCAGGCCGGACAGACGTGGTTGCCTTCCACGAACAGCATTTGCAGGATACCGCAGCGGATGTCGCGCAGTTCCTCGGTCTCGTTCTGCACGGTCAAGCCGGATGTTGCTGGCGTGGTGCAGGCCGCCTGGACGCGGTTGTTAACCTTGATCAGGCACACCCGGCAACTGCCGTGCGGGGCGAATTCCGGGTTGTAGCAGAGGTGTGGAATGTAGACACCAGCCGCCAGCGCCGCGGCCATGATCGTTTGACCATCCTGAAATGGAATCCGCCGCCCGTCCAGCGTGAAACTCTGCTCGCCGCTCATGGCATCGCTCCCACCAACAAATCTTCTTCATTCAGATACGCACCTGGATCGTGGCGACCGGTCAGCCGCCGGGCATCCTCCAGCGCCGCGTTCAGATCGAAGGCCGGTTCGAAAGCAGTAGACCGCAGCCGCCGCTCGTAGGATTCGGGAAACTGGTCGAGGCTGTCCAGCACCGGATTGGGCGCGGTCTGGCCCAGGCCGCAATGGCAGGCCACCTGCATGATCCGGCCCAGCTTGCGCATCTCCTCCAGATCGGCGCGGGTACCGTGGCCGGTGTGAACCTTGGTCACCAAATCGCGCATCAACGAGGTGCCGACCCGGCAGGGCGTGCAGAAACCACAGCTTTCGTGGACGAAGAAATGGGTGAAATTGCGGATGCCGTCGAGAATGTCGCGACTCTGGTCGAACACCATGAACGAACCGCCGGTGGCCAGATCCTCGAAGCAGATGCGCCGGTCGAACTGTTTGGCGGAAATCATGTGGCCGGCGGGACCGGCCATCTGGATACCCTGCGCGTCCCGCGCGCCGCAGTCCTTCAGCACCCGCCGCACGGTGACACCGAACGGGTATTCATAGATGCCCGGCCGCTCGCAGTCGCCGCTGAGGCTGAGCAGCTTGGTGCCCTTGGATTCGGTCGTGCCGCGACTGGCGAACCAGTCGCCGCCTTCCACGGCGATTTTGGCGGCGGCGGCGAAGGTCTCGACGTTGTTGACCACGGTCGGCCGGTTCAGGTAGCCGTGGGTGGTCGGAAACGGCGGACGGATGCGCGGCACACCGTGCTTGCCTTCCAGCGACTCGATCAGCGCCGACTCCTCGCCGCAAACATAAGCGCCGGCGCCGAGGTGGATATCGATGTCGAAGTAGAAATTGGAATCGCCGAGGATGGCTTCGCCCAACAGCCCCACGTCGCGGCGGCGTTGCAGAGTCGTCTTGAGCGCTTCCAACATATAGCGATACTCGCCGCGCAGGTAGACGAAACCCTGCCGGGCGCCGATCACCCGGCCGCACAGGGTCATGCCCTCGAACACCAGATCGGCAAAGTCCTGCATCAGCACCCGATCCTTGAAAGTGCCCGGCTCGCCCTCGTCGGCGTTGCAGACCACGTACTTCACCTCGCCCGGCGCGTTACGGCAGGAAATCCACTTGGCGGCGGACTTAAAGCCAGCGCCGCCCTGGCCACGCAGGCCCGACTTGACCATCTCCTCCAGGATCGCCTCGGGGCCACGCTTCAACACCGCCCGCAGCGCCGCGCCGTCGGCAAAATGCCGCCCCAGCAGAATGTCGGCGTGGCGGATGTTGCTGACCACCTCGAAAAACTCGCGGGGCCATTGTGTCAGTGGGATCTGGTGATTCACCAACTCCACGATCCGGTCCAGGCGCGACTGGTCCAGGCGGGTGAGCGCGTAACCGTTGACCAGCGCCGCGGGTCCCTGGTCGCACATGCCAGTGCAGGACGTGGCGCCGACCGTGACCACTCCATCGGCGCGGGTCGCGTTGATGTCCACGCCCAGCCGCTCGCAGAAGTAGTGCAACAGTTCGCGGTTGCCGAGCATCCGGTCGGTGATGTTGTCGCTGAACAGGATGTCGTAGGCGCCGCGCGGGGCGGTGTAGAGAAAGGAATAGAATTCGGCGACACTGCGTACCTTGTTCGGCGCGATGCCGAGCTCCTCCGCCACGGCATCAAGAGTCTCGGGCGACAGCCAGGTCAGGTTGTCCTGCGCCTCGCGCAGGATTTGCAGCAGCCGGGTCGGCATGCCACCGTGGCGCTGGACGATCTCGCGAATCGTCCGGGCGAGTGCGTCAGATTCCGCCATGGACCACCTCCGTCGTTCATCCACCGATCCGCGAGCGTCCCAATACTGATGGTTTTTTCATCGGGCAGGCCGTTTGGTCAGTGCGATCAAGCATACTCCAATCCGGGATAAAAAGCGTTATATTATTGTGGTTTAACGTCTTATCGAACGCCGGCGTGGAACGCAACGGGCCATGTCGAATCCAACCATGAACGAAACCGCCCGTGTTCACTCGCAAACCGTCCGTCGGTAGCTCCGACCCGGTTTCATTCTGGCATTACTGGGGAATTACGGGCACAATTTTATCTTTTTGCGACCCCCAACCGGAGATGAGACGCTCCCATGCCGAGCCAACTCTTGAAACCCATCCGCTGGCTGCTTTTTGGATGGCTGACCGCCAGCGCCGCCCAGGCGACGGTTTACCCCTTGCCGCCTCCGGACACGGATGTGATCGGACAAATCAAGGTCATGTACGCTACCAAGGACGATACGCTGCTCGACATCGCCCGCCGCTATAGCTTGGGTTACGATGAAATGGTGCACGCCAACCCGGGCGTGGACCGCTGGGCGCCCGGCGAGGGTACCCCGATCGTGCTACCCACCCGATATATCCTGCCCGATACCCCGCGCGAAGGGATCGTCCTCAACATCGCGGAGATGCGATTGTACTTCTACCCCAAGGCTAACTCCGGCGCGGAGCGGGTGGTGTATACCTATCCAGTCAGCATCGGCCGCATGGACTGGAAAACGCCGATGGGGTTAACCAAGGTCGCCGCCAAGGAAGTTGATCCCGCGTGGCGACCGCCGGCTTCGATCAAGGCCGAACACGCCGCCGAGGGCGATATCCTGCCGGATGTGATTCCGGGCGGTCCCGATAACCCGCTGGGGCGCTATGCCATGCGGCTGGGCGTACCCGGCTATCTGATTCATAGCACCAATAAACCCTTCGGCATCGGCATGCGGGTAACCCATGGTTGCGTGCGCATGTACCCGGAAGACATCGAACGCCTGTTCGGGATGGTGCCCGTCGGCACGCCGGTACGCCTGGTCGACCAGCCGGTGAAAGTCGGTCGGCTGAACGGCGCCCTGTTTGTGGAGTCGCACGAGCCTCTGGAGGAAGACAATCTGCCGATCAAGGTCACCCTGGAACAGGCCCAACGGGCGGTGATCGCCAAGACTGGCCCGGACATGGCCGGCGTGGATCAGGCCACGCTGGAATTGACGGTGGAACAGGTCAGCGGCATCCCTGTGGCTATTTCCGCTCCTATCCCGTACTCGCCGGTCGCGCAACCGGCCAACCCGGCGGCGCCAGCGGAACCCACGTCCGACGATGAGCCTGTCGCCCGGACGCCGAGCCCACCCTACACCGCGTACAATATCGCCCCACCCGCGCCAGACAAGCCTGTCGCCCGGACGCCGAGCCCACCCCCCTACACCGCGTACAATATCGCCCCACCCGCGCCAGTTTACCGACCTGCTCCCGCCACACCGCCCGGCTCTGGTTCCCCCTACGGCAATCCAGCGGCCAGTTACCCGCCTCCTTATCCGTATCCCCCGGCTTCCACGCCGCCCGCTTACCGACCGGCTCCGATCAATCCTCAGCCCTATTACCGCCCCACCCCTCCCGCGGCTCGGCCATCCGCCAGCGACGCAACGCGCGAGCCGCCCGCGCTTCCCCCCCCAAGCCGGCTGTGACGGCAACAAAAAACCCCGCAACGCGGGGTTTTGTTTACAGCCGCCAGCGGTTCGGCTTACTTGTACATCGACTTCTTGAACATGCTATTGATCTTCTGTTCAGTCGCCATGCTCATGGACTTGGCTTCGTTGGCGGTATCCAGGGCTTGGCGGGCCATGGTCTTGGCTTCGTTGGCATCGTTCTGCACTTTTTGCAGATCGCTGGTGCTGGCGCAGCCAACGGTCAAACCGGCGATCAGGGCCAGTGCGGAAAGCTTGGTGACAATCTTCAGGGACATCTTCAACTCCTTAAGTATCATTCAAACAAAAAAAGGTGCCACATAACGACAATGTCGTCAAAGCACAACCGAGTTGCAACAACACAACAAAGTCATTATATAACGAAATTTGAGTTCATGGACAATGTCCACAGCGCCAGAACTAGCGAATTTCGACCCGCATGCCTTTTTTTACCCAAGGTCTGAGCGCCTCGATCTGCCGGTTGTCCAGCGCCACACAACCGCTGGTCCAGTTGATGCCCGCGTTGTGGATTCGTGGATCGCCCATGCCCACCCCATGAATACCGATCTGCCCGCCCAGCGGCGTGTCCTGCGGCGGCGTATAGCCGTTGCTCCACGCGGCGCGAATGCGTTCGTAGGCCGTCTTGTCGATCCGGCGCTCCCGCAACCCTCGTTCGGCATAGTCAGGATTCGGATAATCCAGGCCGATAAAGGTCTTGAACCGGCTCTGGTCGTTGATCCAGCCCACGCGAAACACCCCGGTTGGCGTCCTGTTGTCGCCACGCCGGGACTTGACGCCAGCCCCGCTGCTACCCACAGCGATCGGCCGGAACACCTTGACCGGCTGACCGCCCTGCATGATGCTCAACGTGTCGGCCTTGGTATCCACCAGCAACCAGGGTTCGCGTGGCGCGGTTAGGTCCACCCACCGCGGCGGCGCCGAATCAAGGTCGTTCGGGGCGCAAGCGCTGGTCAGCCATGCCAACATACCGAGAAAAACAACCCGTTTACCGAGATTCCACATACCGGTCCTCACCTGTTTCTTGCCGTTTATCACCGGGGGTGAAGTTATAGAGCAGCCGGCGCGGCGACGCAAGAGCAACCTTGGCTCCTCAGGACCGCGTCCGCCAACCATCAGAACCGCGGCGCCAGCGTAACCTGACTCAACAGAGAGTTACCCACAAAGCAGTTTTCCTCGGCTTTGCGGTGCAATTCCCGCACCGCATCCTCGTCAGGAATCGTAGCGCCGCCAAACGTCACCTGGGGTCGCAAGGTCATCCGAGCGACCATCACCTTACCCTTCTCGTTCTTGCCAAGTTCGGCCACCGGCTCGTCCTCATAGCGATCCACCACCAGTTTCCTGAGCGCGGCGATGGACAGGAAGGTCAGCATGTGACAACTGGACAGCGCCGCCAGCAGCGCCTCCTCGGGGTTGCTCATCTCGGGGTTGCCAGAATACTCCGGCGCTGCCGAGCCTTGCACGGTCTGACCGCCGGCCAGATGCCAGACATGGTCGCGATTGAAGGTTTTAACGTCGAACTCCGGCGTCGCGCGCCGCCAGCTCAGACCGATGGTAAAACTTGACATCGTGGCTCTCTCCTGATGAAAACAGCGGGAAAAACCCGTGCTGTTTAATTTTTGGCGCCCTGCGTCAGCGCCTCCAGCGCTGCTGGAGTGCAAGCATCACCGGACAACGCTTGCTCCAGATGGGCGATGCGCTCGCGCAACTGCTTGTTGACCGCCTCCTGCCGGGCCAGCAGCGCGGTCCCATCCACCGGGCGGGCGCCGTCCGACCGCGCGCCGTCCCAGGCACGAACGGCCGCGCCGCCAAACAGCCAACCGGCGGCGAGGCCGCACAACAAAATCCCCAGCGCCGCCAAGCCCCAGACTCCGGCGCGCTGGTAGCGGGGAATCGCCGCCTCGGCGGCGTAAAGCGTGAATTGATCCTGATCCTGATGGTGGTTCATCGGCGGCTCCTTAACGTTCCACGGTGAAGGTCGTGACCGGCGTCACCGCGTTGGGCCGAACTGTGCCCTTGAATACCGCCTCCTGGCCGCCCCGGCTCAACCGCACCTGAAACGGCGTTTCCCGGGGACTTTGCTCGTCCTTGCGCGGCGCGTAGCGCACGGCGATTTCATAGCTTCCCGGCGCGGCCTGACCCGCCGGCCAGAACGCATTCTCGACTGGCCGGTCACTCAGGCTGGCGCGAGCGGCATTGGCGTCCACGTCCAGAGCGCCGCCGCACCCGGCCGGATTGCGGTAATCCAGTTGCTGGCCGGACGGGCAGCGCACCACCAGATCGAGATCGCCCGGACTGTTCCACAACAGCGTCGCGGTAATCTCACCGGTCGCCGCGCCGGCGGCGGACATGCGGCTGGCGAATTCCCGGCGCTCCTCGGGCGTTGGATCAGCCTTGACCGCCGGTTCAGCCTTGACCGCCGGTTCAGCCTTGACCGCCGGTTCAGCCTTGACCGCCGGTTCAGCCAGTGGTGATTGCGGCGCTGGCGCACGGTCCACCAGGAGATCTTCCAGGGTCCTCGCCGGCGGTTCCGTGCCCGACGGCGCGGGCGATGGGGGCTTTACCGATGGCGAACTGGCATTATCCAGAGGGATGGCGGCACTTGTCGGTGGTGGCGTAGCGCCCTCTGGAAAGGTCGGCGTTGCTTCGCCTGGCATCTTGCCACGGCTCTGCACCGACACTGACGGGAAACCTGCCGTGCGGCCAGCAATCGGAGCTTCCGCAACAGGAATCGCCGGGCGCCCAGCAATCGGAGCTTTCGCAACAGGAATCGCCGTGCGGCCAGCAATCGGAGCTTCCGCAACAGGAATCGCCGCGCGCCCAGCAATCGGAGCTTCCGCAACAGGAATCGCCGCGCGCCCAGCAATCGGAGCTTCCGCAACAGGAATCGCCGCGCGGTCGATAATCAGGGCTTCCGCAGCGGGCGGGCGCGGATTTTCTCCACCCGCGACGGCGGTAGTGGATTGGGTCGGAAGGGCGCGGGTACCGCCAGGCCCCCGAATGGCGGGAGCGGTGATATCCGCTCTCGCCGGCAGCGGGCACTGGCTGCGGCGCCCGGCGAGCCGTACTAACGCGCTTTCGAGTTGGATCCGCAATTCCGTCTCGGCGCGCTGGGCCTGGGCCAGGGCGTGATCCAGTTCGGCATCCGGCAGCAATTCCGTTCGTTCGTCAGGCGCGGGATACCACGACGGGCGCCCCATTCCCCACCAGAAGGCCGCAATCATGGCCAACAGCACGGCGAGCGCGAATACGCTCCAGAAATACCGGGAACCGACCACCACATAACGCAACTGCGCATTGGGTCCAGGCTCGGGTTCCGAGGGGGACTCGAATGCAACCACCTCGGGCGCGGATTTGGATTCCAGCGACTCCAGCACGGGTTCTGGCGCGGACGGGGACAAGACGGGCTCCAAAGGGGTTGGCGGCGATTCCGGTGACGGCTCCACTGGGACCGTTTCCGGCCCCGGAGCGGAGGATGGCGGTAGGGGCGGTGGCGACTCGATCACGGAGTCCGGGGTTGGCGTGGCAGCGGTTGCCAGTTCGGGCACGGCGATGTCGGGCATCATCACATCGCGCGGCGGTTCGGCCGATGTTGGCGGGGGTGGAGAAATCACCGGACTTCGCGCCGAATCCGCCAGCGCTTCCCAGGGCCGATCCGGTACGAATCCCCAGCGGATCATGACCGGCCGACCCTCAACCAGAAACACGCTGGCTTCCGCTGGGAGGCCCAGCGCTACCCGCAGCATCGCGCCTAACTGCGCCCGGCGCGGATCGTCGGAAGCGGCATAGCGTTCCGCCAACTCCCGCCCCCGCCCGAGAACATCGCCAATCCGGTCGAGAATGGGCTGACGCTCCTCCTCCGGCAGATCGCTCAGCGCCACCGGCCGCTGATCGGGATCGCCCTCGGTGTACCAGTCGATGCGGTTATGGGCGCGATCCACCACCGGCTCGGCCAGCAACCCTGCCGCCTCCGACCCCAGTTCGCTGGCCAGCACCGCCCGGATTTGTGGGTACAGAGCGTGCAGCGGCTGACCGAAGCCGCCGGTCTCGCGCACGCCGTCGAAGGAATCACTGCTTAGGAGAATCTGTTCCACCATACCTGCCGCGCCTCGCACTGTTCCTTAGCTGGATAATCGCCCGATCGCCTGGTTCAACGCGCCGGCCCGTTTTGCATGGCCGCCGGGGCTGATGCATCGACCAGCTCGGTTAGGGTGATATCAACGCCACCGCCGCCCAAGGTCAGATCGAGGCCGTACTGCACGTTCTGCAGGTACAGCATGACGCCCTTCTCGTTGCGCAGCACGGCGTTGCCGCCGCCCTGGACCACGGTCAGCGCGCCCTCGATCGCAACGTAGCGCCCGGCGAAATCGGCCAGTTCCCGCAGGCGGTAGACTTGGCCGAGCGCGTCAACTTTGGTGATGCCTAGCGTCCCCACCTTAATGCCCGATACCGCGAACGGATATTTTCGCCCCTGGAATTCCAGGGCGCCCTGTCCCTGACTGAAGCCGAACAACAGCCCGAACGAGGTGCTGGAAAATTCCAGGCGAGCGTCCGGCCGTCGATCCTGGGCCAGCGCCGCGCCCGCTCCGGCGGCCAGCGCCGCCGCCATCAAGACTATCCGCGCGAATCGCATCTTTTTACCCCTGCTTGGAGATCAGGCCGTTGGTATCGCATACCGGGGCCACTCGTGCTGATTCAGCAACATCTTCTCCAGTTCGCGGGTGAGGTCCACCTTCGAGCCGTTGGTCGCACCGCTGCGCGAACAGCTATCCAACGGCCAGATTCCCACCTTTTCGTCCAAGTTCACCTCCTTCCACTTGGGATGGCCGGTCTGCCGGAGCGTGCCGAGGTTGGCGCGGATGGCTTGGCCCAAGGTCGCCAACTGCCGGCACCGCTGGACGAAATAAGGACTTTGCTTGCCGGAGAAATCGAAGCTCATCAGCACCGCCTTGACCGCGATGGTCGATACGTCACCGGTCAGCCACTCGTAATCGGCCTGACCGATCTGGGCCGGCAGGTATTCGCGCAACATGCGCGGATCGGCCAGCGGCACAAAATGCACGTTCGCCAGCATGGGCGCAAACTCCGGCTTGGTGATCAGGTTGCCGACCTTGGTGAACAGGCTGACCGGCTTGCCCGCCACGTAAAACGTCGCGTCAGCCTCACCCTTGAGCACGGCGGTCACCCCTTGCAGCGGCGGCATGTTCAACAATTCCGCCGGCTTGACCCCGGTGAGCTGCAATAAATTCATCGCGGTCAACCAGGTGCCGCTGCCCTGCTCGCCCACCGCCACCCGCTTGCCCTGCAGGTCGTCGAACGACGCAATGGCTTTGTTGGCGAACAGATGCACCTCCTCGTTGTAAAACGGGAAGATCAGCCGCAACCGACCGGCCACCTGGCGCATTTCCGGATTTTCGGAGCGGCTGAGAAAACCCAGCACGTCCGACTGCACGATGCCGAAGGTGGCGTTTTCCTTGCTGTTGATACGCTTGATATTGTCCACCGAACCTTGGGAATCCTTGACCAGGATATCCAGGCCAACGGCCTTGGCGACTCCGGCGATGTCGTTGCCAAACTGAATGTAAGTCCCGGTCTTGGAACCGGTAACCATGCCGATCTGTTTGGAATCGGCTTCTTCGGCCATGGCTGGCGTCAGACCCAACAGACCGAACAGAAACAGCAGGCCGAAGATCGGCAAACGGTTCATGAGGATGCTCCTGGCGATTGATCGTGATGAGTTACGACAAGTCCGCGCTCGTCCGCGCGAGGACAACCGGTCGTGCCGGCGCCTCGCCACGCGAGCGCGGGCTTCGACTCAGTTACCAGAGGGTTTCGGCTCCGACGCGGGCTTCGGTTCGGGGGAAGCTGGCATCGGCGTGGTGGTTGCGGGACCGCTGGTTGCTGTCCCCGGCGCCTGGATCGCGGTAGTCGGAACCGCCTTGGTCGTTGTTGGCGCCGTGCTGGCCAATTGGCTAAACCACCATAAACCCACGCCGACCAGACCCGCCAAGGCCGCGATCAGGACCAGGCCCACCAGCAAGCCAGACCTGCCGCTACGCCGCGTTTCATCCGGCGCCGCGCTTGGCGACCCCGGCCCCGCTGAAGATGGACTGGATGACATCGCATGGAATGTCGGCAAATCCACACACAGTCTGAGCAACAACTTTAAACTGCCGATCAATAGACGGTTCATGACAATCCTCCTTAATCCTTCACAGATGGCTAAATGGCAAGTATCGCGATCGACTTCTCGCGACCGCGCTCAGGGTGACTTCCGGGGACGCAGGCTTTTCTCCAACTCTTGCACGGTGGGATCAAATTGAGATTTTAGTTCGTCCTCCAAGCTGCGTCCGGAACTCGGTCGACCGGGTGGCGCCGACGGCTGGGCATTCGGCGGAACCTTGGGAATCGGCGCGACGGTCGGCGGGGCCGGGATCGGTTCCGGCGCGGGCACTGGGACCGGCGCGGGGATCGGTTCCGGCGCGGGGATCGGTTCCGGCGCGGGCACTGGGACCGGCGCGGGGGTCGGTTCCGGCGCTCTCTTGATGCTGACCGAAGCATTCGATGGCAGCGGCGCGGAAGTGGATTTGATGGAGGGTGCGCCGGCGTGCTGGCTGAACCACCACCCTCCCAATGCCACCAGCGCCGCCAGCACCGCAGCCAGGACCAATCCGATCCGCAGCACCCCGGACCGTCCCCCGCGCCGTTTCTCATCCGCCGGCTGGGAGGGGATGGGCGGTGGTTCCGCGATCGACGCCGGCCGGCGCAGCGGAACGGTTACGGGTTCCTCCACCGAACCCGGTGGGGGAGAGGGCGGCGACGGTACGGGCATCGCGGGCGCCGCGGGCGGTTGCTGGCCATCGTCCCTGGCGGGCGGAATCAGGCGTCCCGACACCTTGCGCGTCGGTTCCACGACGGGGATAGAATCATCCCCCGAAACCGGCGGCCGCGCGCCCTCCTCCATCGCCTGGATCGGCGCATCTGGCATCGCTGGCGGCTCCCCCACGCGGCGCCCCACCGCCCGGGTCGGCATAGTACCGTCACCCTCCGCTTCCAGATCGACGCCGATTTCGGGAATAGCCACGTCTGGGAGGGTTAAATCCGCGTTGCCCATCACTTGGGGCAACGGCGGCGGTTCGTCCGGCGGACTACCGCTCGCCGCCAATTCCGGGCGCGGTTTCGGCGCCGAGTCGACTCGCGTACCACCGACTACCCGCCGCTCGCCGCTGGCCGCGCCGGTCTCGATCTCCAGTTCCAGCGGCCAGACGAAGGTCACGGCGGCGGTTTCCGCCAACCCCTGACCGCGCACCGCCAGTTTGTACGGCATGTTTTCCAGTTGGAACGCTAGATCGGGATGAACGACGAATTTCAGCGCATCACCGCTGTACCAGGCTTCCTCGGGCTGCAACCAGCATTCCGCGCCCTGCCAGCCGTCCGGACCGAGATGGTTGGCGGCGAAACCGTGGCGGCTCAGGGCAAACTCAAAGGTTTCCAGGGTGCGCGGCAAGCCGCCGAGAGTGACGATGGCGTGTCCCAGCGGGCGGGCGGGGTCTTCGGAAACGCGAACCGAAAGCGTGGGCATTAATTTCTCCAGAGAACCGGGCGAACGGCGGGACTCCCCACCTTCCCACCTCCTCACAGCAATTTTAGGCCGGAACGCGAATCCGGGTGACGGAAATCCACCTCAAGCCGCCGCGCCAGCCCGCAACCGCGCCAACAACTCGCCCAGCCGGCGGTTGGCGGCCAGATCCACCTCGGCGCCATCGCGGAAGCGGGCGTTGCGCTCCACCAAGTCCAGAAAGCCGCGAATCCAGTCCGTATAGTAGTCCTGATCGTAACTGGAGGGCTGCTCGCCCAGTTGCGGACCGCCGCGCGGCACCGTTCGCGGTGGAAACACCGGCCGGGGACCGCTCTCCAGCGTTAGCATCGGCCGCCGCTCCGGCGCCAGCGCATCGTAACCTAAAAAATCCACATAGCGGTTGAGCAGGTTGGCGGTCAGCCGGGCCGGCAACGCCACGATCTGCTCGAACTTCATACGAAAGCCGGTTACCTCGCGCGCCAGCGTCACGATCCGGTCTTCCAGTTTTAGCCGCTGCGCGCCGGCGATCAATTCCTTGACCAATTCGGCCATGGCCGGTTCCGGTAGCCGGTAGTAGTCACACAGCGATTTATTGCCACCCAAGTCGTGCAAATCCCGCATCCATTCCGCGACCGCCTCGCGGGCGAACAGCGCGGCGTCGTCCTTGCGAGGGGCCTCGACGGGCTCTCCCGCCGCGGGCGTTCCCAGCCCCAGCAACGCTTTCATCTTCCCGGTATCGACCGCCGCGCCGATAGTTGGCGCGCTGATGGTCTGCTTTTCGTCCGGCACCCGGGTTTCGATGCGGTAATAGATCCCTTCAAGTTCGTCGCTGTCAGCCTGCAGCGCGCGCAGCAACTCACCGAAGCGCTGCTCGCCGGCGCAGTCGATCAAGCGGCCGGCGACCTGTTGCGCCGCTGCCCGCCGCTTTTCCAGTTCCTGCTCCGGGTTATCGCTGACGTAGTAATGACCCAGGCGCTCGACCATCTGCTCGCGCAGCCACGTCACCTGTCCTTCCAATTGCTGGCGCTTGAGGTCGGGATTGCACAGCGGCCGCAAGTTCTCGGCCAGATAGCCGATACCCCCGTCGTTGAGGGCGAAGCCCGCCTCCCAGGCTTGCGTGGGATTCTGGAAGTGGGCGCTGGCGGTGGCATCCTTCAGAAAAGCCTGCTTGAACAGCTCGATCCGTTTGCTCTCGCCGGGTCGGATGCCCAGTTCGCGGCCGTTCTCGTCGTAATCGAAGATATTCTTGGCCTTGAAGTGGGGATTGCGCAGCCAGTAGCTATTGCGGAATGGGCCTTGGGTGTCCCACTGCCGCGGCCAGTCGTGCTGCTTGCCGAAGAAGTTGAGCAGCGAACTCTCCATCCGGGTGATCCAGCGGCTCTCCGGGGAACGCTCGCCGGCCTTCTCCTCGAACTCCATGTCGAACTTGGTCAGCACCAGGAACAGCGCGGTGGGCTGTTGCGCCCGCTGTTCCGGCGTCGCGCCGTGGGTGGAGATGATCCAGTCATAGACCATCTCCGGCAGGGTTTTGACCTCCTGATTGCTGGGACCGATGCACAGCAGCATGCTGGTCAGTTCCTGCTCGGCGCAGTAACGCTCGAACAGATAGGCCACCTTGCCGCGCAGGAACAGGCTCTGCAAAGCGTCGTTACCCTGGAGGAAAGCGGGCAAGTCCTTGATCTGCTCGCGGGAACGCGCGCCGGGGAAATCCAGCAGATCGGTGTGTTGGAAAAAATCCCAGGGCTGTTCGCTGATGACGATGCGCAGTTCGGCGATCAGCGCCGTAACCTCGCTGCGCGGCAGGTTCACCCGCGCGCCGCCGGCGCCGACCAGGGTGAGAGTTTGACCACCACCGGTCCCCAGTCCCTTGAGGGTCTGCACGTCGATGATGCTCTGTTCGCGCGGCAGCAACGCCTCCAGTCCGGCATAGGCATCGCTGGCGAAATTCAACCCCTGCAAGCCGGTGTACAGGCGCACGTAAAGCTGGTCGAACGCCTCCACCCCGCCCCAGATCACCCCGAACAATTTGGCTCGATCCTGAACGCGCAAGCGGGGCGCCAGTTGCGCGGCCTGTTCCCAGTAACCGTGCCGCAGCAGGCGAACCCGTTCGAAGCCTTTGAAATAGCGCTCGAAATAAGCTTGCAAATCGTACACATCGTCGGGGGTCAGCGGGTCCACCGGCTGTGCCTGCACCGCCTTGGCGAGCCCGTCCAGCAGTTCGGTCAACTGGGCCTGGGTCAGCAGCTCGTCGTCGCTGTGGTCGCAATCGGCGTAATAGGTGTTGCCGAGAATTTTGACCAGGTCGGTCTGGGTCAGCAGCCGCATCTGCACCGGCGTGGCGGGGGTCGCGCCGGACGCCGGTTGCAGGGTGAAGCGGGTCACCAAACCGGTGGATTCGCGCCCGCCTTCCGGGTTGATGTCGCGGATGAAGTCGATTTCCTGGCCGGCGAAATCGGCCAGCAGCGGCGCGGTGCCCTTACGGGCCAGCGCCGAGATCAGGTAGGACTTGCCGGACTGACTGGGGCCGAACACGCCCACGCACATCGGCCGCTGCGCCGCCTGTTCCAACCGGCGGGCTTGGGTGGCGAGGCGACGAAATTCCTTGGTCAGTCCGGCCTTCTCCTGACGAACCCGATCGGGATACTGGTCCAGCCAGGTCAGAAATTCGGTGCCGACCCGTTCCAGGGTACGGCAGGTGTCGCTGAGGATGGCGTTAGTGGCAGTCATGGCGGGTTCGTTGGCGATAGGTGGCTTGCATTGTCAGCGATTGTAGCGCAGCCGGCCGGACTGTTTGGCAATCGAGTCAACCAGCGCGCCACAAACTCCTCCTCCGGCAGCGGCTGGCTGAAATAATAACCCTGGCCGAAAGGACAGCCTTCCCGTAGCAGGAAATCGTTCTGCTCCACCGTCTCTACGCCCTCGGCGACCACATCCAGACCCAGATTCCTGGCCAACGCGATAATGGTGCGGACGATAGCCTCGTTGTTCGCGTCGCGGCCGATGTCTTGCACGAAGGATTGATCGATTTTAAGTGTTTGAATCGGTAACTGCTTCAAGTACATGAGGGAGGAGTAACCGGTGCCGAAATCGTCCACCGCCAATCGAACGCCCAGCGACCGCAGGCCATCGACAAACCGGACCGCATCCTCGGCTTTCGCGATGCAAGACTCGGTGATTTCCATCTCCAGACACCCGGCCGGCAGTCCGGTCTCGGCGAGGATGTGCCCGATCAAGCCCACCAGGTCGCCGCGCTCGAATTGCTTGATGGACAGATTGACGGCAATCTTGGGCAAGTCGTAACCCGCCGCACGCCAGGCCAACAGCTTCGAACAGGCTTCCCGCAGCACCCATTCTCCCAAAGTCGTGATGAAACCGATCTCTTCGGCCAGGGGAATAAATTTCGCGGGGGGAATCAACCCCAGTTCGGGATGATGCCAGCGGACCAGCGCCTCGGCGCCAACGAGCGCGCCGCTGGCCAATTCCACATGGGGTTGAAAGTGGACCACCAGTTCGTGGAGCTGGATCGAACGCCGCAACATGGCTTCGAGTTGCAGTCGTTCGACCGCGTAAGCGGTCAGTTCCCGGGCGTAGCACTGGTAGTTGTTCCGTCCCTTGGCCTTGGCCTGATACATCGCGGCGTCGGCATTCTTCACCAGATCGTGCGCTTCCTGGCCATCGGTGGGGTAGGCGCTGACCCCGATGCTGGCGGAGAGGTAAAGCTCGTGTTCGGCCAGGACGAACGGTTGCGCGAACACACCCAGCAATTTTTCCGCCACCAGGACGGTGTTCAGCGGCCCGCTCATATTCTCGACCAGCAGGATGAACTCATCGCCACCCAGTCGGGCCAGCGTGTCGCTGGCCCGAACCGCTTTCTGCAACTCCTTCGCGACGGCCCTTAATAACTGATCGCCAATCTGATGACCCAAGGTATCATTGACATTCTTGAAATGATCCAAGTCGATGAACAACACGACCAGTTGCGTGTTATCGCGGGCCGCGCGGCGAATGGCCTGGGCCAACCGGTCGTCGAACAGCATGCGATTCGGCAACCCGGTCAGCGGATCGTGGTGCGCCAGAAACGACAACTGCTGCTCGGCGTTTTTCCGCGCCGCAATGTCGGTGAACACGCCCACGTAATGCGTCGCGCGGCCCTCGCCATCCCGCACCACGCTGATGGACAACAACTCGGGATAAACCTCGCCACTCTTGCGTCGGTTCCAGATTTCGCCGCGCCACTTGCCTTCCCGATGAATCGTTTCCCACATCTCGCGATAAAACACGGGAGGTTGACGGCCGGAACTCAGCAGGCTGGGTTCCCTACCGATCACTTCCTCGGGAGCATAGCCGGTGATTTCGACGAACGCCTGGTTGACCGCGAGGATGATTTGGTCGGTGTCGGTGATCATGATGCCCTCGGTGGTGTTCTCGAACACGCTCGCCGCCAGCCGTAACCGTTCCTGAGCGCGTTTCTGTCCGGTCAGATCGGCGCAGATCCAGACGCTGCCGCGCTGAGGCTGGGCAAAATCCACGGCCTTGCCATTCAGGTAACCCCAGAATTGGCTACCGTCCTTGCGCTTGAGCCAGAGTTCTTCCACATGAGGTCTCACCTCGCGCCAGGGCGCGGTAGGCTCGCTCCGTGGTCGCTTCGTAGAATTCCGTCGTCGGATACAGGATCTCGGTTCGCCGGCCGAGCATTTCGTCTTCGCCGTAGCCGAACAACTCTTCGAAGCGGCGGTTGCACTGGGTGATCACCTGCTGCTCGAGCAGGACGATGCCGACGAGGGCATTGTCGAGCAGCGCCTCCTGTTGCGCCAGCAAGGTTTTAAGCCGCGCCTCGTCCTGCTTGCGCCGGGTGATGTCGCGGGCGACCGACAGGATCGCCCGGCCTTCGGCGAGCGTGATATTGCTTCCCGCCACTTCGACCTCGACGCGGGAGCCGTCCACCCGTACATGGCATTGTTCCATGGCCGGCAGCATGATGGGTTCGTCGGCTTCCTGCAGAAGCCGCTGCCGCTGCCGCGCGACTTCGTGATAATCAGGATGCACCCACGCCGTCCACGGCAGTCCCAAGAGTTGTTCTTCGCGCTCGGCGCCGTACAGCCGCAGCGTCGAACGATTGGCCATCACCATGACCCCTTCGCGATGCACGTAAATGGCGTCCGGGGATAAGTCCACCAAGGCCCGATACCGTTCCTCGCTTTGCCGCAAGGCGGCGGTTACCTTCTTGCGGTCGTCAATATCGCGCACCAGGTCGTTGAAACTCTCGATCAGTGCGCCGACCTCGTCGCGGGTAGTCACGGGCAACGCCGCCAGAGCGCGCTGGCCGGAGGTCATCTCTCGCAAGGCCCGCGTAGTCGACCGCAGCGGCCCGAGCCAGCGCTTGGCCACCAGCACGACCAGAAACGGCACCGCCAAGGACAGCACCAGCGCCACGCCCAGGACCGCCTTCCGCATCGCGGTCACCGGTGCGAAGACTTGCGAGGTGGGTAAGGCTACCACCGCAAACCACCCGGCCGAGGGGATGCGACGGCTGGAAGACAGTTCTTCGACGCCGCGGGAACTCACCGCAATCCCGGAACCCTCGTAACCCGCCATATAGCGATCGTGCATCCGATCGATGCCCGGCGCGGGAATCGGCTGGTGGATGCGACTGGAATCCGTCGCCGTAACGAAAAGCTACTCCGGGGTCTACAATCAAAACACCGTCATGCCCACTACCGTAAGTGCCGACGATCCGACCGATAAAGTTCTCGGCGTCGAAATAAGTGATGCCGACCAGCGCGCCCTGGACCTGACCGGCGGCATCCAAGACCGGCGCGCTCATCGCGACCTGCGGTCGTCCAGACAGCTTGCCCGCTCGCGGCATCCCGACAACCGGCTCTCGTCGCGCCAGCGTGGTGGTGAAATACTCGCGGTCAGGCAGATTCAGCCCGACCCGGCCCGCCATGCGTGGGGCGTCGGCGAGACAAATCCCGGCGGCGTCCAGCACGAAAAAACCACCATTAAACAGCGCCGCGACCGCCAGATTCTCGTGCAGGAACGCATCAACCTGCTGTGGCTCGCCGAGTCAGATCGCGCTTGCCGATCGTTTGGGCCAGTTCGTCGAGCGTTCGCAGGCGAAGGCGGGTCTCCTGCTCGATGCTGGCCGCGATAACCGAAACGGTCGAGAACTGCTGGACGGAGAGCAGGCGCTCCAAATCCCGTTTGAGGGCTATGTTGAAGTAGCTGGCCAGCCCCCAGATGACGACCAATAGCAACGCGAGCACGAATACCGGGAATTTGACCGCTATGCTCAGAGCCCGACGAGGCATGGCGTTTCTCCTTGATGGTTGGGTCAAAACCCGCTCGTTATCGAGCGGGTTCAACCGGAGCGTAAACAATTCGACTCATTATAGCGAATCGCGATACGCCCCAACGGTGAGCCGTTCCCGCCACCACCGCGAGGATCAGCGCCAGCGCCGCCGCCGCAACCCTCATCAACCACATCTGACGATCAGACGCCTTTCCACTCCACCACCTTCCCGAGCAGGGGATTGCCATCGGGCTGGAGCGCGACCAGTTCGTTGCCGAGCGCGAGGTCCCGGCAATACAACTGGACCGTGATCTCCCGGGCCGGCGGGCGGTTCCGGCAGAAGGACGCGTTGATCAACGCATGGCACAGCCCCCCTCCTTCCTTGCCACTGAGGGGGTGCAGCGCCACCAACACCCGCGCACGGTGGGTCGGTCCGGCCGGAGTCAGCCGTGCGGCCCGCGGCGTGCATTCCCGCAGCACCCGGTCAGCCGCGTTCAGCCGCCGCGACAGTCGGTGGTCCAGATACCACATCAGTCCGCCCAACAACGCCACGATGGGCAACATCACCAAGCCGGTCAGCCCCAGCAGCAGCAGGTTCGCAATATCCCGACTCGTGAAGGCGATCACCATCACCAATATCAGGACACCCGCCATGGCCAGAAACAGCCGCAGGCCCAGCAGGCGCAGACGCCGTCGATGGACAGTACCCAGCTCGCGCAGGCTGGGATGGAGAGAAGGAGTGGAAACATCGGTCATAGCGTTGAACCTCAGCGGCGTGGCGCGTCACCGGACCGGGCCGAGATCGAGAAGATGCCGGTATCCAGCCAATAGCCGTACTCGTCCTTCAGCGTCTGCAATTTCAGCAGCACCACCCCACCCGGCTGCTGGTTGCCGTCGGCGTCGGCCACCGCGATGACCTTGAAATCCAGATCGACGTTCTCGTCGGTGGAGCGTTCCAGCGTCACCTTGAGCGGCAACGCCTTGGTTCGGGCGTCCTGCGGATGGGCGAAGGTGATGCGATACAGGGGCGTGGCCGGCCAGCGCTCCACGCCCAGTTGCCGGAAGCCGAGAAACACGGGGGCGTAGAAATCAAAGGTCGCTTCCGGCAGCCGGGTCTTGCGGTCTTCCAGTTCCAGATTGGCGAACAGCACGTTCTCCTTTTTCAACCGGCCAGTCTGTTCCAGCACGCCGATGAAGCGAGCGGTGGACTTCATCCCCAACTCGCGGCTGCGCAGGTTGAACTTGTACAACTGCCCTTCCGACAGCGCGCAGACCATGGCTCCGACCGCCGCCGTGGTCTTGGGATCGGTCAGTCGGCCGCTGACCGAGCGGAACGGATACCAGTCGCCCACCCGATAGGTGTGCAGGCTGACGATGCGATCCGGCGGCGCCGGCAGCTTGGCCAGAATCGCCGCCCGCACCGCCGGCAACCGGCAGGGCCGCCCGGAGATTAGCAAATAGTCGCAGTCGTAGAGATGAACCACCTCGCACAGATCGCTCAGCACTTGGCCGAGAATGCGGCGCACCGTGGTGTCCAACGCCAGCATGGTGGTGGAAAACGCCACTTCGGCCAGCTTGAACCCTTGGCCACCCGCAGCGCGCACCGCTTCTTCCAGAAACGCCACCACTTGTTCGTGCGGCCCGCCGCCGGCCGGATAGACATCGGCCAGCCGCAAGGTCGCCGCTTCGTTGCCGGTGCTGAGGTCGGTGTTTTCGTAGCGATGCAGCAGCGCCAGCGCCAGCGGCAACGCCACCTGATTGGCAAATTGCCGGCGCAGCGTGCGGTCGCGTTCGGCCTGATCGCCGCGATTGGCCCCCAGCAACCGCGCCAGCAATTCTTCGGCATTGGCCGCGCCGCTCTGGCGGATGGCATCCAGCAGCGCCGGTAGCACGTTGCGCTCGATCAGCCCGCACAGCACATCGTCGCCGGCGATGTTGAACCCTTCGCGGAATTCCTGGATCGGCCGCACCGCCGTGCCGCCCTCCAGTTGATAGGTAGTGATGATGAGGTCGCTGGTGCCGCCGCCAACGTCGATGCTGGCCAGCCGCAGGCAGGGGCTCTCGCCATAGCCCTCGCGCACCCGACCGAACACCTGGAAAAACAGGGCGGCGTCGCCCTGGAAGTTGTGCTTGATCTCGTTGTAGAGGAACACGATCTGAGTGCCGGTGGCCTCGTCCCATTGCAGAAACGGTTCCGGCGCCTGGCTCTCGTCCAGCCCCAGCGCCCGCCAGGCCAGGCGAATGGCGACGCCAACCCGGCGAGCGAACAGCTTGCGCTCGGCCAGCGGCATGGCGGTCGGCAGGGTCAGAATCGCCCGTCGCAACCGGCGCGGCGCGTCGGAATAGACCCGCTCGTAGCGGCGGGCTGGCGAATTGATCTGCACGAACGCCTGCAACATCACTTCGGCGACGAAGAAGCTCATCAAGGCGCTGCGCGAAAACAGAGCAGTCACGGCTGGCGGCTCGCCGGCGATGAGTTCCTCGCCGTCCTCGCGCAGATAACCGACGAACGGGCCGGTGGTCACCGGGCCACTGTCGCCGCCGGCGCCATCGGGACCGGGATTGAAGCGCCAGGCATGATGGCGCGGATCGGTGTCCCACAGATAGCGCTTGGGGCTGGACAGGCCGGTATTACCCTCGGTGCCGTGGCTGAAATAGGACAGCGCCTGCGCCTCGAAGCCCACCCGGGTCACCGTCGGCCACAGGAAGGCGCTGGCCCGGCCACTGCGACGAGAGAGTTTTTCGTCACCGAAAGCGCCGCGCACGAACTCGACCCGGCTGGGGAACGGCTCGTCGTAAACCTGTTCGGGACGGCTGAGATCGCGCAGTTCCAGCCGGTAGCTGTCGTTCATGTCCACCGGATCGTCGCCGCTGGTCTCCATCAGCATCCCGCAGGTACGGGAGTTGCCGATGTCCAACACCAGGTCCACATTTACCGGCCGGTTGAGCCGGGCGGTCGGACCGTCATCGACGAAGGTGAAACGCAAGCGCGGTGGCGCCGCCGCCCGCGACAGCAGCGTCAACACGGTCAGCCAGGCGGCCCGAGCGTCCGGACTGGCGCGCAGTTCCGCTTCGTCCACCCGGCGCGGCGCGCGGCGGCGCAGTTCGAACGCATGGAAGCGCTGATGCAGCCATTCCCGCACCCACTCCTGCTCCAGAAACCAACCGGTATCGGCCTCGGCGTCGCTCAGGGCGAATTCCTCGCCGGACTGCATGTCCAGCGGGCTGGGCGCCAGATAGGGCCGGCCTTCGCGGGTGGGCAACAGTTGGGTATCGAAGGCGAAGGTAACACGATGCGTGTTGCCCTCGGCATCGGGCGTCGGCAGTTCCACCAATCGCACGCGCGCCCAGTTGGTCGGGCCTTGGTCGAACAGGTGATGGCCGTCCGGGCGTGGTTCCCGTACCCGCAAAAACGGTATTGGAATCCAGGCGCCATCGAAAATGGCGGCAGCCTTGGCGGCGTTCAGCGAATGCACCTGTTCCGGCTTGACCGTCTGGCCGTCCTGGGTGACGAACTGGCCACTGGCGTCATCGGCGTACAGGCAGGTCAGAACCGCGCGTCCGTCCGCGCCGGTCTGCGCCAGGAACGCCCGCGATACCCGCGTTTCGTTGAGATTGAACCCGAAATCCAGCAACTGGATGGCGGTATTTGGAATCAGGTTGATGACCGGACTGTATTTCTTGACTTTCGCCAGCATGGCCGTGACCTTTGCAAGATGGGGCTGTCCTTACGGAATTCCGACTCTGGGCCGACATCGTAGCCGATGAGCCGGGATCGCATTGTACGGCTTAATGATATGCAGGGGTTTGAAGAAGGGCGATGCTGTACGCAACGCGTGATCGATCAGCGTCCGACCGCTTCCAGAATCTCCTTGGCGCTCACCTCGACCGGCTTGTTGGTGATGTCCACGACAGCGAATCCGCCCTGCAGGAACACCCGCCGCGCCGCTTCCAGTTCCTCGCGCAGCTTGAACGGATTGCTGTAACTCCCGCTCAGCGACACTTTGAGGCGGCGCTCGCGCCAGCGCCGGTGCGCCAACAACTGATCCGGTTCGATGGTCAGCCCCACCACCCGCCGCCGGTGAAGTTGGAACAGTTCGGGCGGCGGCGGATCCCCGGGGACCAGCGGCACATTGGCGACCTTCCAACCCAGCGACGCCAGATAGAGGCTGATGGGGGTTTTACCCACCCGCGACACGCCGACCAGCACGATGTCGGCCTGCCGTAAATTTTCGACATGGCGACCATCGTCGTGAGCCATGGTGAATTCGACGGCTTCGGTCCGTTCGAGCGCCTCGCGGTTCTGGTCGCGGTACAAGCCCGGCCGTCCGACCGGTTCCGATTCCAACAGCGCTTGAAGATGGTCGAGCAACGGTCCCATCAAGTCGACCGCTGGCACGTTGCGGCTCCCAGCGAGTTGTTCGAGAGTCCGGCGCAGTTCCGCATCGACCAGCGTATGCACGATCAGGCCATTGGCCGCTGTTGCCTGCTCGACCGCGCTTTTCAATTGCTCCAAGCGCCGGATTCCGGCAATCACGGTGATCTTGACGCCCGAAGTGGGAAACTGCGCCAGCGCGGCCCGCAGCAACTGCTCGCCGCTGAATCCCGTCCCGCCCGAAACGATGAAAACGGATGTCATGTTGACCTCACAACCGTCGCATTCCAAGCTGCGTCACGCGCGGCCACATAACAGGCATCCAACCGTGGTTCCAACGCCACCAGCGCCGCCAGCCGGCGGATCAGATCGGTCACGTAAACCGCCTCCTCCAGCCGCAAATCCCGCCCCAACACCGCCTTTTCCCGATAACTCAGCCACTTCTTGACGACCTGGTAGCCGCCGATGCTGTACTCCCACACTGGCCGGGGCACATTAGCCCAGTAGGCAACTTCATTCAGATAGAGGTCGTAAACCGGCTCAGCCGAGGATTCCGAGAACGGATGCGGCTCGATCCGTCCCTTGCCCGGCATGGTGACACTGCCCTTGCCCGGATAACCCCAACCCACCGTCATGGCCAGTTCCCCGGCGTCTGGATCGAGACTACCGCCGCCGACCCGGCTCATCACGCCCAAGGTCCGCAACTCCGGGCGAATCTTGCCGGCGGTCACACCCGCTACAGGCCGGTCGGCGTCTAGCAGCGCGGCGATCTCGCGGCCCAGATCGGCGGAGGCCAGTAACACCTCCCGATCTCCTGGCAACGGAATCCGGGGCCAATCCTGGCGAATTCCGTCGGTGTTCTCGCGCATATAAGCCGTACTGAAACCGATGGCCAGCGCGTGCAGCCAGAGCAGCTCAGCGGTTTCGGCATCCTGGTCGGGATCGGGCAGCTTCAGGTGTTGGAGATAGGCGCGGGCCATTGGTGATAGGTTGGCGGTGATCACTGGCTCGTCATCCATGCCAGCCAACACACCATTGGAGCCGTTTTTCTTGCTCGGTTGCGGGAGACGGCGCAGCCACACCGGAAAACAGGCGTTATCCGGTACGATGAAATGGTCGTCGGACAGGTCGGTGACCCAGTAACAGGGCACCCCTTCCGGCGAGGCTGAAGAGCGGAACCGGGTCATGAAGAAGGCATTGCCGTCCCAGCACTGTTCCCAATAGCGGGGGCGTGGTTCGTTCCACAAGGGCCGCACCGGCAGGTAATAGCACCAACGATTATCGAAGGCGCGTACTGCGTAGCGCCGCAGTCTTTCAGGATCAAAATGCCCGCTCGCCAAAAGTTTATTGCGAGTTTTTCGAGCGTCGAAGCGCGCTGCATCCCTGGTCAACCCGCCGTTCCGCGCCTCCAGTTCGGCCCAGGTTACCGCCGGATCAAAATAGGCGCGCATTCGCTGTGCCAGCGCGTCCCGGTCGATGTCGATCAAGCCGCCGCCGCGTTTTTCCATCAGGCCGTTGGTCGGCGGTTCGGCGCACAGGTCGAGGATGCTCGGCCAACTTTGATAAGCGACCGAAATCGTCATCGGGCGAAATGAAAAGCGGTTCTCCCGGTTCGGCTGCGCCAGTTGGTACTGTCCGTCGAAATCCGGCGCGTCCAGACTCGCCAACAATCGCGCCCGCCGTTCCACCGCCCGCCCGGCGTCGATGTCATCGCGAAACCGCACGACGGCCGAACGCTTGGCGGATTTGGAGCGGCCGGTTTTAACCAAGAGCGACGTGACAACGCCCTGCTGGATGCCTTCGGAAAAGCCGGAGATGGCGAATACCGTCTCGCTGGTACGGCCATCCGGCGCATATTCGCTGATCTTGCGATTGCCGTGCAGGTTCTCGATCCAAATTTTGTCGAACGACTGCAAAAGATGCTGGCGCAGCACGACGAACGATGGATCGCCCACCCAGGAATGGTTCGAGATGTAGCACACGACGCCGCGCCCGGTCTTGACGATCCGCCGCTCGGCGACCCGGAAAAAGCGCACGTAGAGATCGTCCAGGTTGAATTTTTTGATCCCCCAGCCGCCACCCGCGACCGGCTTGTTCAGGTTCTCCTTGTACGCCTCTACCAAATCGCCCTCCTCGTCCGGGCTGACGCCAGCGAAGGCGTTGTACGGCGGATTGCCGAGAATCACCAGAATAGCCTTGCGCTGCTTGATTTCGTCGGCCTTGTCGCGTTCCTCCTGGAATTCCGGGAACGGAATGGCCATCTGCTGGCCGGCCTGTGCCAGCGGTTCCCAGTTGGTCAGGGCATTGGTGAGATAGATGCCGGCGCGTTCCCGATCTTCCCGCAGCGGTACGCCGAACTGCCGCAGCAGCAGGCCCAGTTGCAAATGGGCGACCACGAAGGGCGCGGGCAGGATTTCAAAGCCGAAAATCCGCGTCAGCGCCGCCTGCTTGAGCTGCGCAGCGGTCAGAGCGGCGCCGCCCTTCTCGTGCAAGGTTTGCTGAATCCGTCGCAACACCTCGACCAGATAAGCGCCGGTTCCGCAGCAGGGATCGAGCACCAGCACCGAGGGATCGGCCAAGCCGTCGGTCAAGTGCAATTCCTCGCGCAACACGGCATCCACCCGCGCCACCTGATAGCGAACGATTTCCGGCGGCGTGTACCAGACCCCCAACTGCTTGCGCAGCGCCGGATCGTAAGCTTTCAGAAACGGCTCGTAAAAATACTGGACGGCGTATTCTTCCTCGAAATGCTTGAAAAATTCGTCCCGCACTACCCGATTGAGCGCGCCGCCGGCCCAGTCCAACACCTCGTCGAGATGCAACGGTTGCAGCCGCTTCGGCGTGGCGATCTGCTCGAACAGACTGGCGATCATCGGCACGTGCAGATTCCAGGCGGCGGCACGCCAGTCGAACGCACCCGTTCCGCCTTGCCGCGCCCACAGTACCCAGGCGGAAAAAACCCCATAAAACAGGGTTTGCACCAAGGTCGCACGGAAAAAGCGCTCGCCGTTTTCCCCCTCGAATTTCAACCCCAGCGCTCGTTCCAAACCTTCGCGCAGCAGCGCCAGTCCCGGCAAATCGCTAGCGTTGTCCACCCGGGCGCGAGCTTCGCGGGCGTGGGAGGCGAGAAACCAGGCCAAATCCTGGGGATCGGTCAACGGCGCGTTGTGGCTCAGGGCGCGCGCCAAAAAATCCAGCAGACGGTCGCCGAAGCGCGCGGTGGCCTGGCGCGGTTGGCGCAGCAGGTCGAGAAACTCCGCTTCGCTGGCCGCCAGTTGCAATCGTTCCAACGGGGCCATCTGGCCGGCGACATTCCGACCGACCAGGACAAAATCACGATAATTGCTCGCCAACACCACGCCGTAATGCTGGCCGTAGCGGGCCACCTGCTCGCTGGCGGCGACGGTCAGAACCTCGCCGCCCCAGCCTTTGACTTCCACCACGCCGCGCTCCGGTTTCTGTCCCGGCAGCGGCTCGCCTTCCAAACCGGCCTCGAACTGGCCGGCGGCGAACAGCCCGAAATCCGGATTACCGGCCCCGGTATCCCGCAACTGCGGCACGGCCCGAACCTTGGGATTGAGGCTATCGCCCGCTTGATTCAGCAGATTTTCCAGCGCGCCGTAATAAGAAGTTTCGGCGACGCCACCACCAGAGCCGTGAATCTGGCGGAGCGTGGCGAGGTAGGTTTCAAGGGGGTGCATCAGGCTTATTTTCCCTGTTCTCACAAGAGATTGTGGAAGGGATGCTTACGAGAACAATCAATTTATCGCTCCAATCCTCGGGTAACTCAACCACAACCTGACGCTCCACGACGGGGCGCACGACTTGTAGACTCAACATAACCCCCTCCTTTCAAATCATGTTCGGCGGAAAGTGAATCAGACCGACATTCCCCCCATCGCTCCAATTTTAGGACATCTCCACCGGCTTCATCTCACCCGCCCCCGTCTCCCGCTCCGCCAATTCCGCCGCTTCCTCGGCGGTGTGGTGGACCTTACGCGCCAGCAGGGTATAGGCCACCGGCACCACCGACAGCGTCAACACCGTCCCTAGCAGCAGCCCGCCGACGATGACCCAGCCGATTTGCTGGCGGCTTTCCGCCCCCGCGCCGACCGCCAGCGCCAGCGGAATCGCGCCGAGAATGGTCGCCAGCGTGGTCATCAGGATCGGCCGCAGCCGCAGGGTCGCCGCTTCCAGCACCGCCTCGCGCCGGCCCAGCCCGGTCAGCCGCAACTGGTTGGCGAATTCCACGATCAGGATGCCGTTCTTGGTGATCAGACCCACCAGCATCACCAAGCCGATCTGACTATAGACGTTCAGCGTACCGCCGGTCAGGAACAGCGCCAGCAGCGCTCCGGTCACCGCCAGCGGCACGGTCAGCATGATCACGAACGGCGACACGAAGCTCTCGAACTGGGCCGCCAGCACCAGGTAGATAAAGAGCAGCGCCAACACAAAGGTCACGTACAGGCTGGCGCCAGACTCGCGGAACTCGCGCGACTGGCCATCCAGCGCCGTCTGGACGTTCTCGCCCAGTACTTCGTCGGCGGTTTTATCCATGAAATCCAGCGCTTCGCCCAAGGTGTAACCGGGTGCGATGTTGGCGGAGACAACCGCCGCCCGCTGCCGGTTGAAGTGGTTCAGTTCCTTGGGCGCGACGGTTTCCCGCACCTCGATCAGATTCGAGAGCTGCACCAGTTGCCCGTCGCGACCACGCACGAAGATCGCCGTCAGGTCGGTTGGTTGCTCGCGATCCCGGTCCTTGAGCTGCACCATTACGTCGTACTGCTGACCTTCCTGCTTGAAGCGGGTTACCTGCCGTCCGCCCAGCAGCGTTTCCAGCGTGCGGCCGATGTCCTCCACGTCAGCACCCACGGCGGCAATCTTGTCGCGCTTGAGCACCACCGACAGTTGCGGTTTGTTCAGACGTAGGTCGGTATCCAGGTTCATCATGCCCGGATACTGTCGGGCCTTGGCCATGAGCTGATCCACCATGTTCTGCAATTGCGCGTAGCTGCTGGCCTGGATGACGAACTGCACCGCCGGATTGCGGAAGCTCTGGCCGAGCGACGGTGGATTGATCGGAAACGCCAGTACGCCGGGCAAGCCACCGAACATTTTCGGCGCCAGTTCCTTAGCGATATCCTGCTGTTTGCGCTGGCGTTGTTCCCACGGCTTGAGCCGCACGAACGACAGCGCGCTAGTCACCGGGTTGGGTTTCTCCAGCCCCGGCGCGACGAAAACAAAGTACGAGGTCACTTCGGGAATGGCTTTGTAGAACTGTTCCAGTTGCCGGGCGTAACCGTCGGTGTAGGCCAGCGTTGCCCCCTCTGGCGCGACGATCACGCCGATGATGGTGCCGCGATCTTCCAGCGGCGACAGTTCCGACTTCAGGTGCACGAACAACCAAGCCGCACCGGCCCCAGTGGCGAAGAACAGCAACACTACTAGCCAGCGCATGTTCAGGGCATAGACCAGCGCGCCGCGATAGCCGCGATTTAGCGCCTGGAAAAAGCGCTCGCTGAAATTAAACAGCCAGTTGTGTCGCTGTTCGTGACGTAACAACTTCGAGCACATCATCGGCGTCAAGGTCAGCGCCACGAACCCGGACACCAGCACCGCCGCCGCCACGGTAAAAGCGAATTCGGTAAACAACCGCCCGATGTTGCCTTTCATGAACGCCAGCGGGGTAAACACCGCTGCCAGGGTCAGGGTCATCGCCACCACCGCGAAGGCAATCTCCCGGGAACCTTGCAACGCCGCCTTGAACGGCGGCATTCCCTCCTCGATATGACGGTGGATGTTTTCCAGCACCACGATGGCATCGTCCACCACCAGACCGATGGCCAACACCAGCCCCAGCAGGGTCAGGGTATTGATGGTGAAACCCAGGGCGTACAGGAAGATGAATGCGCCGATCAGCGACACCGGAATGGTCACGAATGGAATGACCGTCGCCCGCCAGTTGCGCAGGAACAGGAAAATTACCCCCACCACCAGCAGTAACGCTTCCAGCATCGTGTGGTAAACCGCCTCGATGGATTTCTCGATGAAAATCGAACCGTCGTAACCGATCAGAATCTTCATGCCTTCCGGCAGGCCCGCCTCGATCCCCGGCAGCAGGGCTCGGATCGACTGCGCCACACTCAGGGTGTTGGCGGTGGATTGCTTGACGATGCCCAACCCCACCGAGGGATTGCCGTTAACGCGGACCGCGTTGCGCTCGTCCGCCGCGCCGATCTCGGCGTAGCCGATATCGCGCAGCCGGATCGGATAGCCCTTGGTTTCCTTGAGAATTAAATCGTTGAACTGCTCCGGCGCGCGCAAATCCGACTCGGTCAGCACCGAGAACTCGCGCTGGCGCGATTCGATGCGGCCGGATGGCAATTCGATGTTCTGCTTTTTCAGAGCGTCTTCCACATCCCCCGGGGTCAGGCCGTAGGCGGCCATCCGGTCGCGGTCCAGCCACAGACGCATGGCATAGCGCCGCTCGCCGGCGATGATGACGCTGGCCACGCCCGGCAGCGCTTGCAGCCGGTCTACGATGGTGCGGTCGGCGTAGTCGGTGATTTCCAGCGCGCTGTGCCGGTCGCTGGAAAACGCCAGCCACATGATGGCCTGGGCGTCGGCCTCGACCTTGGCGACCACCGGGTCCTTGACCTCGTCCGGCAACTGGCCGCGCACCCGCGCCACCCGGTCGCGCACGTCGTTGGCTGCGGAATCGACGTCCCGTTCCAGCACCAGTTCGACCGTGACTTGGCTGACCTCCTCGCGGCTGACCGACTTGATGGTTTTGACGCCCTCGATGCCGGCCAGCGAATCCTCCAGCGGTTGGGTCACCTGGCTTTCGATGATTTCGGCGCTGGCGCCGGGATAGACGGTGCGGACCGATACGATGGGCGCGTCGATGTTGGGATATTCGCGCACCGGCAACCGGAGGAACGCAATCACGCCGATCAGGATGATGGTAAGACTCATCACCGTCGCCAGTACCGGGCGCTTGATGCAGAGTTCGGGCAGGAACATGGGGAAACCTATTGAAATATCAGCTTGCCAGACGGAAGGTTGCGCTCCAGCAAAAACCGACCACGATGAAATCGGACCGGCACGTTCCGGCCGCCGGCGCCTGAAATTCAGGTTGTTGAGAGCAAGGAGGTCGGTTCGAGGGTGGGCTCAGTCAGGGGTAGGTTCGAATTCCGCCAGTTATCGCGGCATCCGGGCGTTGGTGAGATCCGCACCCTCCATATCGGCACCCTCAAGCGTAGCGCCATCCAATTTGGCTTCTCTCAGGTCGGCTACTCTCAGGTGGGCTCCGCTCAGGTCGGCTTCGCTCAGGTTGGCTCGGCTCAGGTTGGCTTCGCTCAGGTCGGCTTCGCTCAGGTCGGCTCGGCTCAGGTGGGCTTGGCTCAGGTGGGCTCGGCTCAGGTGGGCTCGGCTCAGGTCGGCTCCGGTCAGGTTGGCTCCTCTCAGGTTGGCTCCGCTCAGGTGGGCTCCTCTCAGGTGGGCTCCGCTCAGGTGGGCTCCGCTCAGGTGGGCTCGGCTCAGGTCGGCTCCGCTCAGGTGGGCTCCGCTCAGGTCGGCTCCGACCATGTGTGCCGAGAAAAGGTCAGCTATATGGATTACACAGCCTCGCAGATCGAGGTGACCGAGCGAATTCTGCGCCAATGTGTTAACGGATCCCAGCCTTTGTCCTTGCAGGCGCTTCAGCCATTCCCCAAACGCGGTGGGCGATGGCCATCCGATCTTCACCACATCCCGCGTCAGCCGGGCACAGGCGAAATGCAACGCCAGCAGGGCCTCCTCGGCGTTGCGGGACTGACGGAGCATCTCCTGAAAGCGCGGCAGGCCTAGCCGCTCCATCGGCATGCCATGGGTCACCACCGACTCGATCAGGCGACACAGGGTCCGTTGCCAGCGCGGCCAGACTTCCGGCGGCTGCGTGGCGACTTCATGCTGCACGAATGCGTTCACGTACTCGTCGATGGTCGTGGGTCCACAGATTTCCGCCCAATGCTCCAGAGCCTTGCGCTCGTCCCAGCCATCGTCCGGGTTCTCGGCTTGGCGGTCCAGTTGGGTCTGCACCGTGCCCAACATGCGCACCAAGCGCCGAGCCACGAGGTATTCGCCGAAGCTCTTGTGGGTGAACTCGAAAGTCTTCTCTCCCCGCACATCGCCGGCCTGCCGGAAATAGAAGGCAGTGAGCAGCCGGGTAACTCCTTGCTTGGCGCCCTCCTGAAATTGCTCCAGATAGCGGTCGAGCTTGCTCCGCTGGCAACGCTGGTGAATGGTCTCCACGGTCGCGGTCCGTCCGTCGCCGTGCCAGACGGCCAGCGCGATCTCCTCCAGAATGCGGCCAAAGTCTTTCTCGGCCAAATCGCCGGTGCCCCGGTGCCGCCGGCCGCCTTCCCACTGGCGCTCGTAAACCGCCTGGAGCAGGTCGGCATAGATGGCGTTCAGGGTGGTTTCCCTGGTGAAATCCAGCCGATTGCGGCCATGGCTCAGTGCGATCAGGTAGTTGAGTAGCGGCTGGCCGGTGATCTCGGCCAGATTCTCCAAGCGGAGTTCCTCCGGCATCGCGGAGAAACTCTTGCCGCTGGCCCGACCGTAGCGTTGCCACCACAAGTCCCGCTGGTCCTCCGCAAGCAGGTTTTGGGAATCCTCATAACCTTCCCGTTCCCGCTCGTTGATTTGATAGGGCAAGACATGGAGCACTTGGCCGGGGTGCCGGAGCCGGCTGGCATTGGCCTGCACCGCCAAGTCCCGGCCGCTGATCAGGAACTGTCGGCACAGTCCTTGGGCGGCGAAGGCGTCGGCCTTGCGCAGTACCTCGTCCACGAAGCCTTGGGCGACCTCCGAGGCGGCGCGGCCCTGCATGGACAGTTCATCCAGGCCGTCGAAAATGACGAGCAACCGATCCTCGCCGTCCTTGCCATCCAGGGGGCTGCCCTGAAGGTAGCGATCCTGGGTCACGAAACTGGCGACAGCCTGGATCAGATCCGCCTGGGGGTCGATGAGGTGGAGCGGGCAATAGAGGACCGGAATACCCAGGGTTTCGGCCAACTCCGCAGCCAGCATCTTGCAGAAGGACGATTTGCCAGAGCCGGGACCGCCGCTCACCACCCGTACCAGTTCCTGGGGATTCCAGTGCTCGACCCATTCGGTCAAGGTCTGGTGGAGATCCACGACGATACGTCGGTTCTTCTCGCGGCTAGGGACTGGCCTGTCTGCTGGCAATTCCGTTTCCTCTTTGGGTTTCTCGACATAATAGGCGCGCAGAGGCACATAGACCTGCCGCAGTCCGAAAGCCTCCCCGAACATGCGCCCGTTGACCTGCTCCCGCAGCCAGGCGGCATATTGCAACCAGTGGCGGCGGCGTCCAACGGCGCGGGTGAAGGGCGAGTCGATCGCCTTGCCGATGATCGCGAAGCGCTCCGGCTCCTTCAACCACTCCCCATGCAGGGCCAAGGTGAAACGATCCGGCAGCCGCTCCGCCAAAGCGGTAGCCGACCCGGGGTCGAGTCCGAGACCTCGGAGCCAATGGCTGAATCCCGGTTTGAAGTCGGCGAGGAGCCCAAAGCGTTCGGGGTGCTCGAAAAAGTCCGCGTCGATGCGCGCCTCACAGTGGGCCAAGTGGTCGGCAAGTATGGAACTGAGGCCCTCCTGAGCAGCGGCATCCGGCAGTCGCTCCGGGTCCGCCAGGAGGAACAGGTCTCTGGCATCCGTCACCAAATCCGCAGTGGCGCGCGTCAGCGCGCGGTAGATCAGCACCCAGGCGACCTGACCTGCTTGGTCCCCGACCCCGGAGGCTTGGAACGCATCCATCAGGTTCTCGAAGGCGTCATCCAGCTCCAGCTTGACGCCGTTGACGGCGGCCTTGGCCAAGTTGAGGAAGAAGCTCTTGGGCTCGATAGAGAGCGGGCGGTTCCAGACGGAGACCGGCTGGGTCAGACTCAAGCCGTATGCGTTGATGTCCATGTGTCCTTCCACACAAAAAGTGATATAGTTTCGCTAATTATGATCTATACACGACTCATGGTTAAATTGGTATCGGTCATTACAAATCATAAAGTTATGATTAATCAAGTGTTTGAATGTATAGTTCTCAATTGGCAAGACTATATCAGTTTGTTAAACAGAAGGTTGCGCTCCGGCAAAAATCGACCACAGTGGAATCGGCCCAGCACGTTCTTGCCGCCATCGCTTGAAATTCACCTTGTTGGGATCCAGGAAACACAGTCCCATCACGAAGTTTGGTGGTTCCCTTCAGAACTGTCGTATAGGTTTCCGTGCGACGAGACCCCGTCTCGGAATTTTCACGGCTACCGAGATACTGCCAATCGGGGTCTTGTTCCATATGACCGTTTAGAATCGCCAACATGACATGGATAAATTGAATGCCAGAATCGATGGTTTCATAACAGACAACAGTATACCAACCACTATGTCCATTGTGGCTCTCGCCGCCCTTGCCCACATTAATCGTTGCCTTGACTTCAAGTCCTACGCCATTGCCGTTATCAGCAGTTTTATTGATGAGGTCTGGATAGCGTTGGTCATGGTTGTGTTTGTAGGGACTGTTCGCATCCATTGCGTCTGAAAAAATATTGGATACCAGTCCGCTAAAATTGTTGCCTTGGATAAAGTCTCGAAGCGGTCGCCTTACCTCAAGCAACATATTCCTGTTGATCAGGTTGAAAATGGATTGGGTCTGGTTCATCGCCGTCTCCAGATGCGCCAGAACCAAACCGTCTGGAAGCGGTACATCGGGGTGAAAATAAGCAGGGTTTACTCTCGGCGCTTCAAGACGTTCCGCATCTTCAAATGCTTGGACGACGATGTCTTTAAGAGAAGACTGGAGAGCCACGGCCAGCCGCTCCAACACTTGAATGCTGAAGTTTTCCCTGCCACGCTCCAGCGAGGATAGATATTGATAGGTGACGCCCGCCTGTGCCGCCAAGGATTCGAGAGTCAAACCACGATGCTCCCGGATAGAGCGCAGGCAGGCACCGATCAGTTCTTGAGCTTTTTTCATCGGCCCTGAGTGTATAGAATGGCGGAAAAGCCGTCTTTCAACTATAGTTGAAGTCCATGAGCTACCAAATTTTCCAAGCCGACTGCTTCGACTGGCTGCGCGACCAGCCAGCGAACTCCATTCATGGCGTCCTCACCGATCCGCCCTACGGCCTGATCGAATTCTCGCGGCAAGAGCTGGACAAGCTACGCGGCGGCAACCAGGGCGGCGTCTGGCGCATTCCGCCCACTATTGGCGGCTGCCGACGCGACCCCCTGCCGCGTTTCACCGTACTGTCCGGGCGAGAAAAATCCAACTTGCGCGAGTACATGCGTGACTGGGGTCAGGTGCTGATACCCGTCCTCGTTCCGGGCGCGCATGTGATCGTGGCGGGTCATCCCATGCTGCAATACCTGGTGCAAAGCGGCATGGCGGAAGCGGGATTCGAGGTGCGCGGCGCGATCATGCGGCTGTATGCGAGCTTTCGCGGCGGTGATCGTCCCAAAGGGGCGGAACAGGAATTCGCCGAAGTTTCCGTGACTCCACGCAGCGCCTGCGAGCCGTGGATGCTGTTTCGCAAACCGTTAAGCGAACGCACCGTCGCGGCAAATCTGCGACGTTGGGGAACGGGTGGCTTGCGACGGCTCGCGGTTGATAAACCATTGCCGGAAGCCATCGCCAGCGGGCGCACTCCGGCTATTGAAACCGCGATCAGCGACCACCCCTGTCTCAAGCCACAGCGCTTTTTAAGAATATTGACGCGGGCGCTGTTGCCGCTCGGGCGCGGCATCCTCCTCGACCCTTTCCTTGGTTCCGGTTCGACCGTGGCGGCGGCGCAAGCCGTGGGCTATGACGCCATCGGGGTAGAGATCGACGCGTCCTATTTTCTCAAGGCCCGGGAACACATCCCGCGCTTGACCACCCTTTATCCCGATTTCGTCGGCAACTATCTGGAGTTGGGACCGTCGGCCCAACCTGCTTTGTCCGACATCTCCCGCACCCTATCTCAGACCTACCCCTTGTTTGCGGACGGCGGCTGAACTCCCGGCGGCGGCATCACCGCCACCGATGCCCCATCGCGGATTTTCAACTGCCCGTCGGTGACCACCAGATCGCCGACGCTCAGCCCGTCGAGAATCTCCACCTGACCGGGACGGCGCAGCCCCAGCTTGACCGGCGTCACGACCGCCTTACCGTCCACCACCCGGTAAACGAACGGGGTCTGGCCCAGCGGTACGATGGCCTGTTCCGGCGCGACCAGGGCATTTTCCCGTCGTTCCAGAACCAGGTTGACCCGCGCGAACAGGCCGGGCCGCAGCTTGTTGCCCTTGTTCGGCAACCGCGCCCGCAGCAACACAGTCCGCGTTTCCGGGTCCAGCGCCGGGTCGATGGCGTAGATGGCGCCTTCGAAGTTCTGGTCGGGATAGGCGTCCACTCGCGCCGTCAGGGTCTGGCCGACCCCCAGTCGCGCCAGATAGGTCTCCGGCACCCGGAAATCCAGTTTCATCGAGCCGAGGCTCTCCAGATTGGCGATGTCGTCGCCCGGCTTGACGTAGGCGCCGGGACTGACCAGCCGCAGCCCCACCGTGCCGGCGAACGGCGCGTGGATCACCGTCTTGTCCAGCCGGACCTGATCGAGTGATTGCCGGGCGCGCGAGGCGTCGAGCTTGGCCTTCGCCTCATCGAGATTCTGCTGGCTGGTCAGATTCTTGCGCTGCAAATCCTGCAAGCGCTTGAAACTGATGTCGTCCATGCCGGCCTCGGCGGTGCTACCCGCCAGTTGCGCCTTGTACTCGTCCTGATCCAGGGTCACCAGCGAATCGCCGGCATTCACGGTCTGACCTTCCTTGAAATGAAGGGTCGCCACCCGGCCCGCAATCTCCGGGCGGATCATGACCGTCTCGTCGGCTCGCAACGTACCGACCGCCGTGACCTCGACATTCAGGGTGGTGCGGGTCACCGGCGCGACCTTGACCGGCATTGGCGGCATTTCCGAGGGTTTCTGGGCCAGCGCCGGCGTCGCGAAAAAAACCAATGCAGCGCTCAGCGCTGCGCATTTCAATGTGCTTTTCATGAAACTTTGGACAATTCTGGCCGAAGTCGTTCGGCGTGCTGAGGGCGGTCGTTGCGTTTGTCCGGGAACGATAAGGGTAGGTTGCTGGCCCAACACTCAACCAGGCGAGGCCAATTCCGCCGTCAGCGCGTCCCGCGCCCGAACGTAGTGGGTTTCCAACGTCGGTAACAGCTCGGCCACGCCCTCCAGCCGCCGTTCCCGTCCCCGTTGCTCCAACTCCTTGCACGCGGCCGCCAACCGCGTCGCGCCCAGATTGGCGCTGCTCGATTTCAGGCTGTGCGCCGCCTGTCGCAGCGCTTCGGGATCGGCACGGGCGATTGCGTCCCGCACCTGCTGGAGCAATCCCGCCGAACTCTCCAGATACAAGCCGATGATCTTACCCAGCAGGTCGGGTGCGCCAGGCCGCTGCAAGGCGCGGATTTGAGCCAAGGCGCGCGCATCCAGAGGGGAAGTCGTTGGGTCGGGCGAAGGCGGTTCCGCCGGCGCGGCGGTCTCGGCAGGGGTTATCGTCACCTCCGCACGCGCCGTCTGCGACGGTGGAGAAACAGAGGAAGGCGGCGAAACGGGCATGGGCGTAACCCCTCCGCTTGCGGGCAACCAGCGTTCGAGCACGGCGGCCAATTGCTCCTGCTCGAACGGCTTGCTCAGATAGTCGTCCATGCCTACCGCCAGACACTCTTCCCGGAAGCCTTTGACGATATTGGCGGTAAGGGCGACGATGGGCAAGCGCGACCGGCCCTGGGCCTGTTCCCAACGTCGGATGGCGGCGGTGGCGGCGAAACCATCCAGCACCGGCATCTGGCAGTCCATCAGGATCAGGTCATACCCGGTTCGGGCCACGGCTTCGACCGCCTCCTGGCCGTTGGCCGCGACCTCAGCCTGGCAACCCAGCAATGCCAGCACCGCCAAAGCCATTTCCTGGTTGACCGGGTTGTCCTCGGCGACCAGGATCCGGCCTGCGAAACGAATCCGCTGGGTAGTGGGCAAAAACAGGCGCTGGCTGGCCGGATCGCCGGCTCGGCTCAGTAGCCGGCACAGGGTTTTATACAGCTCAGCCTGGCGCACCGGCTTGGGCAGAATGGCCTGAAGGCCGGCTTGAGCCGTTTGCCCGGCCAGCGCTTCCGGTCCGTGGGAGGACAGCAGCACCAGCTTGATCCCGGCCAGCGCGGGATCGGCGCGGATCCGCCGGGCCAGTTCGAGGCCATCCATCTCGGGCATCCGCAGGTCCAGTATCGCTAAATCATGGCGCTCGCCGGCCCGCGCGGCGCCCCGCAGCCGGGCCAACGCCTGAGGTCCGTTCTCCGCCTCGTCGTTCACCAGGCCCCAGGCCATCATCTGCCGCCGCAAGACCTCGCGGTATGTGGCATTGTCGTCCACGAGCAGAACCCGCACGCCGAGCAACTCCGTTTGCGCTTTCCCAATCGCCCGCGCGCGCGCCACCGGTCGTTGCAGCGGGAGAGCAAACCAAAACCGGGAGCCCGCTCCCGGCGTGCTGTTCACGCCGATCTCTCCACCCATC
Organism: uncultured Gammaproteobacteria bacterium; assembly: GCA_963719395.1. Lineage (GTDB taxonomy): Bacteria > Pseudomonadota > Gammaproteobacteria > Competibacterales > Competibacteraceae > Contendibacter. The sequence goes on from CAVRCC010000041.1 coordinate 75,783, forward strand.
AACTGGACCAGCCGCCGGACGATGGTCAACCCCAGCCCGGTGCCGCCATAGCGGCGGGTAGTGGAGCCGTCCGCCTGGGTGAAGGAGTCGAAAATCCGAGATTGCGCCTCCGGGGCAATCCCGATACCCGTGTCGGAGACTTCGAAACGCAGTTGCGGCGCCGCCGCGTCCTGGTCCAGCACCCGCAGCCGAACCACCACCTCGCCTTGTTCGGTGAACTTGATGGCGTTGCCCGCCAGGTTTACCAAAATCTGCCGCAGCCGCACCGGGTCGCCCGGCGCCGACGCCGGCAGACTCGGCGGCAAATCGCCGATCAGTTCCAGCCCCTTCTCGTGCGCCCGCCCGGCCAGCAGCGTCACCGTCTCCTCCACCAGTTCCCGTGGGTCGAACGGCACCATCTCCAGTTCCAGCCGGCCCGACTCGATCTTGGAAAAGTCCAGAATGTCGTTGATGATCGCCAGCAGGGCGCGGCCCGAACTCAGGATCATACTGGCGAAACGTTGCTGCTGGGCGTTCAATGGGGTGCCCAGCAGCAACTCGGCCATGCCGAGGACGCCGTTCATGGGCGTGCGAATCTCGTGGCTCATCACCGCCAGGAATTCCGACTTGGCGCGACTGGCTGCCTCGGCGGCTTCCTTGGCTTCCTGCAACGCGGCGTTCTGCTCTGCCATCTGCCGTTCGCGCTCTTGCAGGCGGGCGGTCATACCGTCGAAAGCCACCGCCACCCGACTGATTTCACCGGGGCCGGTCAAGGCGATGCGATAATTCAAGTCCCCCTGGCCGATCTGTTGGACACCTTCTTGCAAGCGCTGCATCGGCCGCAGGAACTGGCGCTCCAGCAGAGCGGAGATGGTGATGACCAGCAGCGCGCCGAACAGCAGCGTGACCCCCGCCACGATCCACAGCGCGCGCCGGCTGGCCGCGTAGGCTTCGGCCCGGGGCAGTTCGGTCACCGCCACCCAAGGGGTGCCGGGCACGGGGACCATCGTGCCCACCACCGGTTCGCCCTGGAAATTGCGATATTCACCGGACCACATACCCCTGGCGGCGCGGACCAACGCCAGCAGTTCGGGGCGGTTATCCAGACGGGTATTGGCCAGCACCACCTGGGGGTCGGAGTGGGCAATAACGCGGCCGCTTGGGTTGACCAGGTAAGCGATGCCGGTCTTGCCAAAATGGAGGCTGGCGATGACTTCGTTCAACACGTCCATCCGCAGGCGGACGGCGACAACGCCGCCCCGAGCCGCGGGGGCGGAGAGGAGCAGATAGGGTTGATCGGCGGCGGACAGTTGCACGTCGCCGATGTAGTTCTTACCTTGTCGGGCCGTGATGAACCAGTTCGACTGCGAAATGGTAAACAGATTGGCCAACACGCCCTGGCCAGTCGGAGCATGGGCGATGACCTGACCGGCGGCGCTGACGGACACCAGCTCCAACAGTGCCGGCTGGCCGCGCAACAATTGCTCCAACTCATCCGAAAGCGACTCCAGCTCGTCGCGACCGAAGAGATTCAGCAGTTGCAACAGATTCTGTTGCCGCGCCAGGAAATCGCCCACGGTTTGGGCAACCCGCTGGGTCGCTTCCTGTTGACGGCCCCGCCAACCGTCCTGCTCGGTGCGGTTCACCAGCAGGAGGATTCCGGCGACGCTCGCCAGTAGCAGCGACAGCACCGCGACGCCGAACACGGCCAGCAACTGCCGGCGCAGGCTGCCGGACAAAAATCCTGGCCGCTGATCAGCGGATGCGGGTTTGGGCCAAAGCGCCGTCACCGATCACCTCTCACCGCACCGGCCGCGCCAGCGAGGTAGCGTTCCCAGAGGCGTTGGTGGAGCGCCCGGCCCGCCGGGCTGAGCGGCATAAGGACCTCCGCCCGCCGTATCTCCTCAAGGGGCGGAAAGATCACTGGATCGTTCATGATCTCCGGCTTGATGAGCGGGTACGCGGCCTCGTTGGCCGTGGCAAAGTGTTGCTCGTTAACGATCCGCGCGCTGATTTCCGGCCGCAGCAGGAAATTGATGAACACCTCGGCGGTATATTTGCGCGGGCTGGCGGTGGGAATGACGAAGTTGTCGCCCCACTGAATGCTGCCCTCGGCGGGCAGGACGTAGCGAACATCGAGATTGCGGGCGCGGGCGCGCAGCACGTCGCCCGCGAATCCATACATCAACACCACCTCACCGCTCGCCAGGGCTTGCTCGCTGACCTCCGGCGTCCAACCGGCCGTCCGCGCGTTGGCCTTGAGCGCCAGCAAGCGCTGCAGCGCCGCTTCCAGCTCGGCGGGATTTTCCGAGTTGATCGAGAATCCGAGCGACCGCAGCGCGATGCCGATCAAATAACGCTGGAGATCCCACACCTGCAATCGACCGGCGAAGCGTGGGTCCCACAGATCGGCCCAGTGCGTCACCGGTGGCGACACCCGATCCTCGAGGTAAATCAGACCGGTGAGGCCCCAGTTATAGGTCACGCTGTAGCGGTTACCGGGGTCGAACACGAGATCGCGAAAGTTGGCGGAGATGTATTTGAAATTGGGTACGTTGCGATAATCGATCTCGGCGATCAGTCCTTCCGCCGCCAGTTCCGGCACAAAGGGGTTGTCGATGACCACCACATCGTAGACCTGGCCGGCCCGGAGGGTTCGTAGGGCTTCATCGGTGGTTTCATAGGTGTGATAGTTGATCTTGACGCCATATTCCGCCGTGAAGGCGTCGATGACCGACTGGGGCAGGTCGTCGGCCCAGTCGTAAAATATCAGCTCCTTGGCCAGCGGCGGCGGGGCGGGTTTCGCCGGGGGTTCGGCGTCGCCGCAGGCGCTCAGCAGGCCGATGGCCAGGCATCCGCAAAGCAGGAGTTGCCAAACTCGTGACGTGCATGCGTCGCTATCCTCATGGGCTTGCCAGCCGTAAACCGGGCCCAAAGGTCCGCATAGAGTTTTTCCCCCTCCGGACTCAGCGGCAGGATGATGTGGCCATTTTGCAGATCCTGATTGGGCGGGAAAATCACCGGATCGTTGCGAATCTCCGGTTGGATCAAGGGAAGCGCTGCATCGTTGACGCTGGCGTATTTTTTCTCATTGACTACCTGGGCTTCGACATCCGGGCGCAACAGGAAATTGAGGAAGACTTCAGCGGTATGCTTGCGCGGGCTTTGGGCGGATATGGCATAACTATCCCCCCACAGCGCGGTTCCCTCCTGGGGCAGGACGTAGGCGACCGCTGGGCTCGCCTCGTGGGCCACTTGATAATCCTCGGCATAGCCGTGCAGGATCGCGATCTCGCCACTCAACAGCTTGGGCACCGCGTCGCTGGCTTCGATATCCAGCATGACCATCGAGGGCTTCAGTTCCTGCAAGCGTTCGAGCACCGCGTCGAGTTCCTGCGGGTTTTCGGAGTTAAACGCGTAGCCCAAAGACAACAGCGTCAGGCCGATGATCTCGCGGGGCTGAGCCCGCAGGCCGATCTTGCCGGCGTATTGCGGGTCCCACAGATCGGCCCAGCGGCTCGGGGTATTGCCGACGAGATCGGTGCGCAGCAACAGACCGGTAGTGCCATAGGAACAAGGAACCGAGTGTCGGTTGCCGGGATCGATGGCCAAGTCGCGAAAATTGGCCGAGATATTTTTAAAGTTGGGCACCTTGGCGAAGTCGATCTCGGCCAGCAAACCATCCTTGACCAGTGGCGAGATCAACTGATTTTCGATCACGGCCACGTCGTAGGTCTTACCCGCCCGGATATTTTCGTCGGACTCTTCCGGGGACTGATAGGACAGATAATGGATCTTGACACCAAACTCCCTGGTAAAAGCGTCCAGTATCGACTGGGGTATGTCTTCGGCAAAACCATAGAATACCAGTTCGGACGCCAGCGGCGGCGGGGCGGGAGTCGCCGGGGGTTCGGAATCGCCGCAGGCGGTCAATAGACCCATGGTTAAGCAAGCGCACAGGAGTAACTGCCAAATTCGTGAGTGAATGCCCTTATACATGATCGTTTCCTTAAGGTTTACCGTCCATAAACCGCGCCCAGAGGTCGGCATAGCGCTTTTCCCCCGCTGGACTGAGCGGCAGCACCAATTCGGCGTTTAGCATAGCCTGATTGGGCGGGAAGACCACCGGATCGTTGCGGATGGCGGAATCGATTAGCGGCAGGGCCGCTTCGTTGGGCGTGGCATAGCGGTTCTCGTTGGCGATCCGCGCGTTGATGTCGGGGCGCAGCAGGAAATTGATGAACACCTCGGCGGTGTATTTCTGGGTGCTGTTGGCCGGAATCGATGAAGGTATCGCCCCAGAGCAGCGCGCCTTCCGCCGGTAAGACGTAGGTGATCGCCGGGTTTTGCTCGCGGCCGTCCAGCACATCCCTGGCGTAGCCCATGGCGATCACTGCTTTACCGCTGCGCATGACCTCGGTCGAAACCGCCAGATCGAAATCTTCCAGCTTCAGCACGTAGCGGCTTGAGCGCCAGTCAAGCGCTTGAGCGCCGCTTCCAGTTCTGCTGGATTTTCCGAGTTGGCCGAATAGCCCAACGATTTTAGGGTCAGGGCAATCACTTCGCGGCGCTGGCCCAGCCACAGCCCCACCCGGCCGGCGTAACGCGGGTCCCAAAGATCGGCCCAACGGGTGACCGGCTCCGCCGCCAGATCGCCGCGCACCACCAGCCCGGTGGTGCCCCAGTTGTAGGGAATGCAGTAACGGTTGCCGGGATCGTAGGCCAGCTCGCGAAAATTGGGCTACCCACTTAAGGCGGGACAGTTTAAGGCGATTTCCGGAAAAAAGCTTACCTGCTTGACCGCGAAATGGAGCATTGCCGTTCCCCCCTTTAGCAAAGAGGGGTGAGGGGGGATTTGAGCCCCGTGGATTGACGCCGCCGATCAAAATCCCCCCCAACCCCCCTTTTTCAAAGGGGGGAGACAAGGCCTGGTTCGGTATAACCTTTTCAAGAAATCGCCTAAGTCTTTCACTCCGAGAATGATCAAGCCCAAGGAGCGATGATATCGTAGCGATTTACTGACAGACCGGGGGACGGGATGGACCTACGAGGGCGCTGCCAACAAATTCTCACCGTGCTCCGGGAACGGGGCTCGCCATCGATCCGGAAGCTGGCCCAAGCGACGGGGTTGCCGAAAAGTAGTGTGCATCGGTACTGCAAAGGGCTGCGCGAGCGCGCTCGGCAGGCGCCGGAAGCGGAGCTGTGGGAACACGAGCAGGGCGCGCAGTGGCTGCGGGTCTTGGTGGTGGCGGTGCTGTTGGTCTTTGGCCTGAAAGGGGGGGTGGGGGTCGAGCGGATTTCCGAGTTTTTTCATCGGATCCGGCTCGAGCGTTACCTGGCGGTCTCGCCGAGCGCCCTGAGGTCGTTACGCACGCAGATGGAAGCCGTCATCCTGGCCTACTCAGCGGAACAGGAACAGCGGTTCGGTCAAGCGGGGCGTCGGCTGGAGATGATCGCCGGGGCCGACGAGACCTTTTTCGATCAAAAAGTGGTGTTGGTGATGATGGATTTAGTGTCGGGTTACCTGGTGCTGGAAGAGACGGCCGACAATAGAACCTACGCCACCTGGCAGGAACGGGTGCAGGCCGCCATGACGCGGGTGGGCTTGGCGCTCAAATACGTGGTTAGCGATCGGGCCCAGGCCTTGATCAAGCTGGCGCTGACCGGCTTGGGGTGCCCCAGCGTGCCGGATTTATTTCATGCCTTGCGGGATTTAGCCAAAGTGATGGGGGTGAGCCTGAGCTTAAAACTGGCGCAGGTGGAGGAGAAATTGACGCACGCCCGGCAGCAGCTCGGCGTGTTGGAGGCCAAGGGTCACGATACGCACGTCCAACAGCGGTGGCTGGCCCACCTCAGCGCGCAAGCCGAGGGGCTGCGGGCCGATCGAGCGACCTGTCAAAGCACGCTGCAACAGGCCTCCCAGGCCGTGCATCCCTTCACCCTGGCCGAGAGCCAGGCGCAGAGTTCCGCCCAAGTCGAGAGCCGGCTGCACCAAGCCGTGGCGACCCTCAATACCCTCCATGCCGCCCATACGGCGCGCGACAATCAAGCGGCGGTCGCCAAATTCCAGCGCCAAATTCCCGGAATCGCGGCCCTGGTCGATGCGTGGTGGCTCGGGGTGGAACACCGGTTAGCTCCGCTGGCGCTCGACGAACCGACCCAGAGTTGGTTCCAGCAGCAACTGCTCCCCGTCGTCTACTGGCAGGCCCAGGTGGAGAAAACCAAAACCCCCGCCCTGAAAACGGCCTATCAGCAGGCGTTCCGCCAGGCCCAGGCCGCGCTCCTGCAGCACCCCCTCACCGCGACGGTGACGCCGCCCGCGTTGGAAACCTACCACGCCTGGGCCCGCGACCTCGCCGGGCCATTCCAGCGGGCGTCCTCGGCCGTCGAGGGCCGGAATGGCTATCTGTCCCAACTGAATCATTGCGCCAGAGGCACGCCGACCCAACGCCTGAAGGTGATGACCGTGATTCATAACTTCGACCTCAAACGCGCCGATGGAACCACCGCCGCCGAACGCTTGTTTAGAACGTCCTTCCCGGACTTGTTTGACTGGATGGTGGAACGGATGGCCCCCTTGCCCGTGCCCCGAAAGCCAAGAACACCGGCAAAATTTAACCCATTGAAATTACTAACTGTCCCGGCTTAAGTGGATACCCGAAAATTGGCCGCGATGTTCTTGAAATGGCTTACGTTGCCGTGGTTGAGTTCGGCCAGCAGCCCTTCCTGCACCAGCAGCGGCACCGAGCGGCTTTCGATCACCACCACATCGTAAACCTGGCCGGCGCGCAGGTTGGCAACGGCTTCCTCCACCGATTCGTAGGTCAGATAATTCACCTTCACGCCGTATTCGCGAGTAAAAGCATCCACCACCGACTGGGGCATATCGCCGGCCCAGTCGTAAAATGTTAATACCTGCGCCAGTTGTGGTTTTGTTGCCGGCGGCGGCGCCGGGGGTTTGCCGTCGTCGCAGCCGGTCAAACCGGCCAAGGCCAGGCTCAGCACCGCCCACAGCACCGTCATCAGCCATCCACCCATTCGGTCACCTCGCCTTTGTTATGCAAGTTGAACAAATCTCCTCCTGGTCAATTTTCCAGAGTCTCTTTCGACACCCGTTCCCAATCGGGACCTTTACCCGGTCTGCATATCTTTGATCACCAGCGTCTCTTTAACAGCGCATTCATGTGTGCGCTTCCTTCTCCAACAGCGCGCGCTTGCGTTCCACCCCCCAGCGATAGCCGGACAGCCCACCGTCGTTGCGGACCACGCGATGGCACGGAATGGCAACCGCCAAAGCGTTCGCCGCACACGCCCGCGCCACAGCCCGCACCGAGTTCGGGGAACCGATACGGTTGGCGATATCAGTGTAACTGGCGGTTTTTCCAGCCGGAATCTCGCGCAGGACTTGCCAGACCCGTTGTTGAAACGCGGTGCCGCGCACATCCAGCGGCAAATCCAGGCCAATACCGGGCGCTTCGACAAAGCCGATCACCTTGGCAACCCGTTGCTCGAATTCGCCGTCGCCGCCGATCAGGTTGGCGCGCGGGAATCGGTCTTGCAGATCGCGCGCCAGTGCGTCGGGATCGTCGCCCATGAGAATAGCGCAAACGCCCCGGTCGCTCTGGGCCACCAATATCGACCCGAGGGAGCATTCGCCAATGGCAAAGCGAATCTCCGTGTTCGCGCCGCCAGCGCGATAATGGGTAGGCGTCATGCCCAAGACCTCGTTCGACTTTTCATAGAAGCGGCTATTGGAGTTGTAGCCGGCGTCAAAAATGGCTTTCGTCACCGTGTCGCTACGGCCCAGTGCATTGCGCACCCGTTTCTCGCGGTGCGCCGCCGCGTATTCCCTTGGCGTCAATCCAGCGATCATCTTGAACACCCGATGGAAGTGATACGTGCTCACCCCGACCCGCTTTGCCAGTTCTTCGAGACCCAGCGCGGTTTCGGATTCCTCGATGATCCGGCAGGCTTTGGTAACTTTCGCCGCGTACTGCTCAAGCCACGAAGGTTGGTTCGGCTTGCACCGCTGGCAGGGCCGGAAACCGGCCTTCTCGGCGTCCTCGCACGTCCGGTGGAACCGGACGTTCTCTGGCCGCGCCAACCGGGCCGCGCATGAAGGACGGCAATACACGCCCGTGGTCTCGACCGAGTAAAAAAACGCGCCGTCAGCTTCGGGATTACGAGCGACGACAGCAGCCCAACGGAGATCGTTTGCGGTTGCGGCGGCGAGTTCTGGGTTTTTCGCTGAGGTATCCATCGTGCGTCTCTCTCAACTATTCACAGGATGGACGGAACCTTATCAACCACCGCAGGCCGTCGCACTCCGTATCTTGCTTTCAAAACGGTGGAGCTGCTTTGTCGATCCTTATCGAACCGTGGCGTCCGGGTACTTGTGGTGGATTCCCTGACTTAAAGGCCAGCAATGAAAAAGGCGGCATATCGCCGCCTTTTATTCTACCCGATCAACCGTCAGCTCAATCCATCGCCTCGTACAGCGGCAGGGTCAGGAACTCGGGATAATTCGGGTCGAGCGACATCTTCTCGAAGATGCCGGCGGCCTGGGCATAGGTGGCGGTGTCCTCGCCCTGAGCCGTCACGGTCGCCTTGACCTTCGCCAGTTCCTCGGGAATGAGGCCACGCACCAGTTCGGCGGTGACCTTACGGCCGTCGTCCAGTTTGCCCTTGGGACTCACCACCCACTGCCACACCTGCGAGCGGGAGATTTCGGCGGTGGCGGCATCTTCCATCAGGTTGTGAATCGGCACGCAGCCGTTGCCCGCCAGCCAGGACCCCAGGTAGTGAATGCCGACGTTGATGTTGTTGCGCAGGCCGACCTCGGTGATCGGTTGCTCGGGCTGGAAGTTCAGGAAATCCTTGGCGGTGAATGTTTCGTCCCGCTGCTTTTCCCACTGATTCGGCTTGTCGCCCAGCACCTTGACGAATTCCTCGTGGGCGATGGGCACCAGGCCGGGATGGGCCACCCAGCCGCCGTCGAAGCCGTCCCGGGCGTCGCGGGTCTTGTCGTGACGGATGCCGGCCAGCGCCTTCTCGTTGGCTTCCGGGTCGTTCTTGATCGGGATCAGGGCCGACATGCCGCCCATGGCCGGAGCGCCGCGTTTGTGGCAGATCTTGACCAGTTGCAGGGCATAGGAGCGCATGAAGGGAACCTCCATGGTGATCGCGCCCCGGTTGGCCAGACAGAAATCCTTATTCTTCTTGAACTTCTTGATGCAGGAAAAGATGTAGTCCCAGCGACCGGCGTTGAGGCCGGCGCTGTGCTCGCGCAGTTCGTACAGGATCTCTTCCATCTCGAAGGTGGCGAGGATGGTTTCGATCAGCACGGTGGCCTTGATGGCGCCGCGCGGGATACCGAGTTCGTCCTGAGCCATGCAGAAGATGTCGTTCCACAGCCGCGCTTCCAGATGGCTCTCCATCTTCGGCAGATAGTAGAACGGGCCCGCGCCACGGGCGATCTGTTCCTTGGCGTTGTGGAAGAACACCAGGCCAAAGTCGAAGATCCCGCCGGAAACGCGCTGGCCATCCACCAGCACATGCTTCTCGTCCAGGTGCCAGCCGCGCGGGCGAATTTGCAGGGTGGCAATCGTGTCGTTGAGCTTATATTCCTTGCCCACTTCATTGGTGTAGCTAATGATGCGGCGAATGGCTTCGACGAGGTTCACCTGGCCCTGAATCTGGTTGTACCAGTTGGGGCTGTTGGAATCCTCGAAGTCGGTCATGTAGGAATCAGCGCCGGAGTTGTAAGCGTTGATGATCATCTTGCGCTCGACCGGGCCGGTAATTTCCGTGCGGCGACGTTCCAGCGCCTTGGGCAGCGGCGCGATTTTCCAGTCGCCTTCGCGGATGGCCTTGGTTTCCGGCAGGAAGTCGGGCATTTCGCCAGCGTCGATGCGGGCCTGACGCTCGACGCGCTTCTTCAGCAGTTCCTGACGGCGAGGCTCGAACGCCCGGTGCAGTTTGGCGACCAGGGCCAGGGCGTCGTGGGTGAGAATCTCATCGAAACGGGGATGGATCGGGGCGTTCACTTGCACGCCAGCAGGCAAATTGAGGCTCACGGCTGCTCCTTAAGATGGATGTTCGTTCAAAAGCGGCAGGGATTATTTTAACGTTTTCCACGGCAAAAACCCGGAGGGATAGGATGGCCTCCGGGTTCGCGCAAACGCTTGACGCCCCCACCCACGCGGGGCGGGCGGCGGGCGGTGAGGCTTAGTGGAACTGCTCTTCCTCGGTGGAACCGGTCAGCGCGGTCACCGACGACACGCCGCCCTGAATCACGGTGGTCACATCATCGAAGTAACCGGTGCCGACTTCCTGCTGATGGCTGACGAAGGTGTAGCCACGGTCGCGCGCGGCGAATTCCTGCTCCTGCACCTTCTCGACGTAGGCCGACATGCCGCGCTTCACGTAGTCCTGCGCCAGATCGAACATGTGGTACCACATGTTGTGAATACCGGCCAGGGTGATGAACTGGTACTTGTAGCCCATCGCGCCCAGCTCGCGCTGGAACTTGGCGATGGTGGCGTCGTCCAGGTTCTTCTTCCAGTTGAACGACGGCGAGCAGTTGTAGGCCAGCATCTTGCCGGGGAACTGGTTGCGGATGGCGTCGGCGAACTTCTTGGCGAAGTTGAGATCCGGGGTGCCGGTCTCGCACCACACCATGTCGGCGTAGGGCGCGTAGGCCAGACCGCGCGAAATCGCCTGCGCCGCGCCTTTCTTGGTCTTGTAGAAGCCTTCGACGGTGCGCTCGCCGGTGCAGAACGGCTTGTCGTTTTCATCGCAGTCGCTGGTCAGGAGGTCGGCCGCCTCGGCGTCGGTGCGGGCCAGCAGGATGGTCGGCACGCCGTAGACGTCGGCCGCCAACCGGGCGGCGATCAATTTCTGCACCGCTTCCTGGCTCGGCACCAGCACCTTGCCGCCCATGTGGCCGCACTTCTTGACCGAGGCCAACTGGTCCTCGAAGTGGACGCCCGCCGCGCCGGCGCGGATCATGCACTTCATCAGTTCGTGGGCATTCAGCACGCCGCCGAAACCGGCTTCGGCATCGCCGACGATCGGCAGGAAATAGTCGATGAAATCCTTGTGCCCCGGCCCGATGCCGCGCGCGCATTGAATTTCGTCGGCGCGCTTGAAGGCGTTGTTGATGCGCTCGACCACCGCCGGCACCGAATCGACCGGATACAGCGACTGGTCGGGATACATCGACATGTAGGTGTTGTTGTCGGCGGCGACCTGCCAGCCGGACAGGTAGATCGCCTTGACGCCGGCCTTGGCCTGCTGCATGGCCTGACCGCCGGTCAGCGCGCCCAGGCAGTTGACGTAGGGCGTGGTGGTGATCAGCTTCCACAGATTCTCGGCGCCCCGCTGCGCCAAGCTGTATTCGACCGGAATGTTGCCGCGCAGCCGCACGACTTCCTCGGCGGTGTAGCCGCGCTTGATGCCTTTCCAGCGGGGATTCTCGGCCCAGTCTTTTTTCAGTTGTTCAACGCTCAGAAACGCCATTTTCCTATCCTCTTGGAGGTTTACGGGGTTGGTGCTCGGAATCCGATTAATACTATCTCGAAAGACCCTTGCTTATTTTGCATCGTAAAATGAAGGGCGCATCGAAAAATTCCTATTATCTTAATGTGGCTATGCAACATATTTTACAAGATGGCGACGACAACCAGCGCCCAACCATCGAACTCTCATGATTTTTCCACCCTGGAGGAACCCTCGCAGTGACACAAAATTCTACTGAAGCTCCAGATTTAATCGCCGATATCGGTGGCACCAATGCCCGTTTTGCTCTGGCGACCCCCGATGGCCACATCGACGCCGAACGTATCCTGCGTTGCGCCGACTATCCGGACCTGGCCCAGGCCGCCGCCGCCTATTTGCGCGAGATTCCCGGGCCGCGCCCGCGCCGCGCCGCCGTCGCGGTCGCCACGCCCGTCACGGGCGACTGGATCCAGTTCACCAACAGCCCCTGGTCGTTTTCCACGGAAGCCGCGCGCCAGGCCATGGGACTGGAACGGTTGTTGATCCTCAACGACTTCACCGCGCTGGCGCTGGCGTTGCCACTGCTCGGTCCGGACGAGCGCCGAGCGGTCGGTGGTGGAACCGCAGTCGCGGAAGCGCCGATCGGCCTGATCGGTCCCGGCACCGGCCTGGGGGTATCGGGGCTGGTGTGGTCCGGCCACCACTGGATTCCGCTCGCAAACCGAGGGCGGCCACGTCACCTTCTCCCCTACCAACGAGCGGGAATGGGCGATCAGTCAAATCCTGCGGCGCCGATTCGGTCACGTCTCGCCGGAACGGCTTCTCGCCGGGCCGGGATGGGTCGAAGTCTACACCGCGCTGGCCGAATTGGATGGCCGGAAACCCGAGGCCATAACCCCCGGCGAAATCACCCGGCGGGCCTTGGCCGGAACCTGCCCGCATTGTCTGGAGGTACAGGAACTATTCTGCGCGGCGCTGGGCACGGCGGCGGGTAATCTGGCCATCACCCTCGGCGCGCGGGGCGGGGTTTACATCGGCGGCGGCATCGTGCCCCGGTTGGGCGACTTTTTCGACCGCTCCGCGTTCCGCGCTCGATTCGAGGCCAAGGGGCGGTTCAGCGATTATCTGGCGGCCATTCCGACTTGGGTGATCACCGCCAACAACCCGGCGTTACGCGGCGCAGCGGCGGCGCTGGAGTGAGCCATCAGGCCGCCGAGTATTCGTCGGTATACAGTTCGTTCACCTTGGCGGCCATGATGAAGTCGTTTTCGTGCAGGCCGCCGATCTTGTGAGTGTAGAACAGCACGTTGGCGTAGCCCCAGCCAAAGGCGATATCGGGATGGTGACCCTCCGCTTCGGCGAGGTCGCCCACCCGGTTGACAAAGGCCAGGGCGGCGGCAAAGGTTTTGAATGAGAACCGCCGTTCCAGCCGGGTACTGTTTTCCAGCAAATGCCAGCCGGCCGCCTGCGACAGCAGGGCTTCGGCTTCGCTCGGAGCGAGCGGAGGAATACCGCCCCGACAGGGCGTGCAGGTCTTCTGGGACAGGCTCATCATCTACCTCGCTTGCAGGGTTCGGGTTACGATTGCGTTCATTACCCTTAGAGCGGCGAAATGGGGAAAAATCGGCTGGGATAGGTCGGTTCGCCTATACTGCCTGCCAAATAGTGACCCAAAAGGGAGAATGCGCACATGCGAGCCGTTTCGATTCCCCTGGGCGCGGTGCTGGCCGCCGCTATCCCCCTGGTTCCACCCGCATTGGCCGCCACGCCATCGGACGTTCCGCCGGAGGTCGTCGCCAGCCGGGAAGTGGCGCGGAAGTTCGGCGCCACGCTGAAGGACGCCCTGCAACAAGCCATCCAGAGCGGCGGTCCGGCCAACGGCATCGCGGTCTGCCACGACAAGGCCGGTCAGATCGCCGCCGATCTGGCTCAGCAACAGGAAATGCTGGTGGGCCGGACCAGTCTCAAGATCCGCAACCCCGCCAACGCCCCCGATAATTGGGAACTGGCGGTGCTCAAGCAGTTCGAGGCGCGCAAGGCCCAGGGCGAACCGGCCGACAAGCTGGAATTCTTCGCGGTGATCGACGACGACCAGGGCCAGAAAACCTTCCGCTACATGAAGGCCATTCCCACCGCCGCGCTGTGCCTGTCCTGCCACGGCGAGCACATCAGTCCCGAGGTGGACGCCAAGCTGAAGGAGCTATACCCGACCGATGCCGCCCGCGGCTTCAAGGAAGGCGATCTGCGCGGCGCGTTCACCCTTGCCAAGCCGGTACCGTGAGGAGGTCGCATGGACTGGGACGCGCGCTTGACCGTCGCCACCATCATCGAACGGGATGGGCGATTTTTATTGGTGGAGGAATATGCCGACGGTGAGGAACTGGTCTACAACCAGCCGGCCGGTCATCTGGATGAGCATGAAACGCTGGCGGCCGCGGCCATCCGGGAAACCCTGGAGGAAACCGCCTGGGAAGTACAGGTGGACGCGATTGTCGGCCTGTACTACTGGACCCACCCTCAGGGCCATACCTTCATCCGCACCTGCTTCGCCGGCCGGGCCTTGCACCATCATCCCGACCAACCGCTGGATCACGGCATCGAGCGGGCGTTGTGGCTGACCCGCGACGAAATCGCCGCGCTGGGACCGAAACTGCGCAGTCCCATGGTGCTGCGCTGCGTGGACGACTATCTGGCGGGCCGACGCTATCCGCTGGAACTGTTCAGCTATCTGTGAAAGCTACCGTTCTTTCCCTCGCACCAAACTGCGGCGGAGAGGGTGCGAAAGTTCGTAGACGAATTACGCCTTGACGCGGCGACTCACCATGAACGTGGCGCTACCCTCCACGACGACCGTGTCCCCCACGGTGCAAACCGTGCTCATGACCACCCGCCGTCGCTCCGAATTGATCTCCTGAATGGTGCAAGTGGCGGTGACGGTATCGCCGATCCGCACCGGCGCCGTGAAGCGCAACTGTTGGTCCACGTACACCGCGCCTGGTCCAGGCAGGCGGGTGCCCGCCACGCAGGAAATCAGGCCAGCGCAGAACATGCCGTGAGCGATGCGACCCTTGAACCGCGTCTGCGCGGCAAACACTTCGTTGCAGTGCACCGGATTGTTGTCGCCGGTCAGTCCCGCGAACATCACCACGTCGGTCTCGGTGACGGTCTTGGCGTGCGAGGCGCTCATTCCAACCGCGAGATCTTCGAGATAGTAACCGTGGATGCTGTCGTTATAGCCTTCGTGGGTGGAGTACATGGATTTCTCCGGTTGGGGGTGGTTCTTTAGCGGCGCATAGCCTACATGACTGAGCGGAACAGTGGGAAATAACTGTCTGTATTAGACGTTCGAATCCACCACCACCCAACCCCGCGCCTGGCCGGCGATGATGGCTTTCGCCAGTGACGGAACCTCCACTTGAGGGACGTCCCAGGCCGCCCATTCCAGCAGGGACCGCCGGCAAATCGTGTGCCAGCCGCGCCCAGGCCCCCCCACCGCGGCGCCAGCGCCTAATAGTCGCGATTTCAATCATGGAGTCCCCGTTCCGGCTAAAATTGCGGGACCGACCGCGGCGTGCACCGGATTCGGATCCGGGCGCGACCGCCATTAGCCAATAAATCCATTGCATCGCCGGGATGGACTAAATACCATGGTTCACTAGGGTTTAGCGCCATTCCAAAACACAGGCCATCTCAATAACGAAGGTGAACGATGAAAATTCTAGTCGCCGTAAAACGGGTCGTTGACTACAACGTCAAGGTCAGGGCGAAAGCGGACGGTTCGGGCGTGGAAACCGCCAACGTCAAGATGTCCATGAACCCGTTTGACGAAATCGCCGTGGAAGAAGCCGTGCGCCTGCAAGAGGCGGGCAAGGCCAAGGAAATCGTGGCGGTATCGCTGGGCGTGGCCGCCTGCCAGGACACCCTCCGCACCGCGCTGGCGATGGGCGCCGACCGCGGCATTCTGGTGGAAACCGACGCCGAGCTGCAACCGCTGGCGGTCGCCAAGCTGCTTAAAGCCGTGGTCGAGAAGGAAAAACCCGATCTGGTGATCCTGGGCAAGCAGGCCATCGATGACGACGCCAACCAGACCGGCCAGATGCTGGCCGCCCTGCTCGGCTGGGCGCAGGGTACCTTCGCCTCCAAGGTCGAGGCCGGAGCCGGCACGATCACGGTCACCCGCGAAGTCGATGGCGGCCTGGAAACCGTGGCACTGAAGCTGCCAGCCCTGGTCACCACCGACTTGCGCCTGAACGAACCGCGCTTCGTCAAGCTGCCCAACATCATGAAGGCCAAGAAGAAACCCCTGGACGTGCTCAAGCCCGCCGATTTGGGCGTGGACGTGACGCCGCGGCTGGTCACCCTCAAGGTGCAGGAACCGCCCAAGCGCCAGGCCGGCATCAAGGTCGACACGGTCGCCGTCCTGGTGGACAAACTCCGCAACGAAGCGCACGCCATCTAACGCCTCTGAGTACCGAATCATGAGCATCCTGGTTATTGCCGAACACGACAACGCCGTCCTCAAGGCGGCGACCCTGAACACCGTCACCGCCGCCACGCGGCTGGGCGACGATATCGCTGTGCTGGTGGCCGGCCACGGCTGCGGCGCGGTTGCCGAAGCCGCCGCCCAGGTCGCGGGCGTGAAGAAAGTGCTGGTCGCCGACGCCCCCCATTACGCCAACCAACTGGCCGAGAACGTCGCCGCGCTGGTGGTCGGCCTCGCCGGCGGCTACACCCACATCCTTGCCCCCGCCACTGCCGCCGGCAAGAACACGCTGCCCCGGGTGGCGGCGCTGCTGGACGTGGCGCAGTTGTCCGACGTCATCAAGGTGGAAAGCGCCGACACCTTCGTGCGGCCAATCTACGCCGGCAACGTGCTGGCCACGGTCCATTCCAAGGACCCGGTCAAGGTCATGACCGTGCGCGGCACCGCCTTTCCGGCCGCCGCCGCCACCGGCGGTTCCGCCCCCATCGAAACCGTCGCCCCGGCGGCGGACGCCGGCCTGTCCAGCTTCGTCGGCCAGCAGTTGACCAAGTCCGACCGGCCGGAACTGACCGCCGCCCGCATCATCGTCTCCGGTGGGCGCGGCATGGGCAACGGCGACAATTTCAAGCTGCTGGAAGACGTGGCCGACAAGCTGGGCGCGGCGGTGGGCGCGTCCCGCGCTGCCGTGGACGCCGGTTTCGTCCCCAACGACTACCAGGTCGGCCAAACCGGCAAGGTGGTCGCGCCCCAACTGTACATCGCCGTCGGCATCTCCGGCGCCATCCAGCACCTGGCCGGCATGAAGGACAGCAAGATCATC
>CAVRCC010000042.1:0-15407 GCA_963719395.1 uncultured Gammaproteobacteria bacterium
CGCCGGATTTGGACTACACGATGGCCGCCGAAATCCTGTTTCTGATCGAGACGCTGGAAAAGCACCGGTAGCGCTGGCGCTGCAAACTGATGAGCCGGGTATCAGAGAGGACATGATGACGACGTTAAGCAGCCCGCATGATCGGTTTTTCAAGGCGGTGTTTGGGCGCACCGAAGTAGCGGCGGAGTTTCTGGCGCGCTACCTGCCCCCGGCGGTGGCGGCGGCGCTGGACTGGGCAACGCTGCGCGCGGGCAAGGACTCGTTTCTGGATCCGGACCTGGCGCAGCATCCGGCCGATTTACTGTACGAAGTGGATCTACCGGGCGGCGGAACCGGTTATGTCCACATCCTGTTCGAACACAAGAGCTACGTGGAATCGCGGATCGGCCTGGACCTGCTGCGGTATCGGGTGCGGATTTGGGAGCAATGCTTGAACGCCGGTCATACCGGCCGCTTGCCGGCGATCATCCCGGTGGTGGTCTATCACGGCGCGAAGGCGTGGCGGCTCAGCCGGCGGTTTGCCGACGACGTGGCCGATGTGCCGGCGCTGCGGGAGTGCATACCGGATTGCGTCTATTATCTGATCGATCTGAGTGGCTACCGGGACGAAGAATTGCAGGGCGCGGTCATGTTGCAGACCGCGCTGCTGACCCTGAAATACATCTTCCGCGACGATTTGCGGGAGCGGTTGCCGGAGATTTTCGGGCTGCTGCGAGACCTGGAGCAGAGTTCGAGCGGGCTGGATTACGTGATCACGCTGCTGCGCTATCTGGCCCAGGGGCCGAGCACGGAGCGACTGAACGCCGACGAATTGCGCCGGGTGGCGACGGCGGTCTTGAGCAATGAGGGTGAGCTGATGACAACGATTGCAGAGCAGTGGGTACAAGAGGGTATCGAGAAGGGGATCGTGAAGGGCATCGAGAAAGGGATCGTGAAGGGCATCCCGGTAGGCGAGGCGCTACTGTTGAGACGGCAGTTGACCCGCCGGTTCGGGCCAGTGCCGGGCTGGGTGGAGGCGAAGCTGGCGGGAGCGGAGCCGGCCCAGTTGGAAGTGTGGGGGGAACGGGTGCTGGACGCGCCCTCGTTGGAGGGGGTGTTTGCTCAACCATGACCCAGCTCTTCAGCACCCGCAGCCAAGATGGCCGCCGAAATCCTGTTCCTGATCGAGACGCTGGAAAAGCCCCGGTAGCGCCCGCATTCGGCTCTGAACCCTTTTGTTGGTTGATACCCCAAAGCGACTGACCTATACTTTGCCTGTATAAACATAAGTATCTACATCGGAGGCAAAGCATGGCGGTTCAACTTGTCAAAAAATGGGGCAATAGTCTGGCGGTACGCTTACCGGCAGCGGTCATGGAAGCGGCCCAATTGGCACTCGATCAAGCGGTGGAAGTTCGCGCGGAAAATGGCCGCGTCATTATCGAGCCGGTAGCACGGTCCTATTCCCTGGATGACTTGCTGGCCGGGATTACCGCGCAAAACCGTCATGACGAATATGACTTTGGAGTGGCTCAAGGGAAGGAATGGCGCTGATGGCCACGCCCGATGTGCCGGATGAAGGCGATATCGTCTGGTTGAACTTCACGCCACAAAGCGGTCACGAGCAAGCGGGCCGTCGTCCGGCGGTCGTCCTAAGCCCCAAGGCCTACAACAGCCGAACCGGATTGCTGTTGTGTGTCCCCATCACGAATCAAGTCAAGGGCTATCCCTTCGAGGTTGTGCTTCAAGGTGGAGGAGCCACGGGCGCCGCCTTGGCCGACCAGATCAAAAGCCTGGATTGGCAAACCCGTCAGGCGGAAAGCAAAGGGAAAGCCACTCCAGCCGAGATCGCCGAGATCAAAGCCAAGATCAAATCGCTGTTGAGACTTGGATAGCATGGACGAACGACGGTCCGGGGTTGCTATAGTGTGTTGGTTTCATTAACGGCTTGCACTTCACCCATGCGCTTCTTCAACACCGCCGGACCGGTCAATCCCGCGCTCCACTACTGCCTCGACCCACTGCGCCGGCTCGAATTGGACGCCCTCCTGCCGCTGATCGAGCAGCAGAAATACTTCGTCCTCCACGCCCCCCGCCAGACCGGCAAAACCACCTGCCTGCTGGCCCTGCGGGAGTACCTCAACGCCGGCGACCGCTATCGCTGCGTCTACGTCAACGTCGAAATTGCCCAGGCGGCGCGCGAGAAAGTCAAGGAAGCCATGCAGGCTATTCTCTATGCCTGTTGGGCGCAGGCCGAAGTCGTATCGCCCGTCCTGGGCCAGATTGCCTTCGCGCCCTTGCTGGAACAGGCAGGCGAGTATGGGGCGCTGCAAGCGCTGTTCGGCCGCTGGAGCGAAGCCAGCGACCGGCCGCTGGTGCTGCTCATCGACGAAATCGACGCGCTGATCGGCGACACCTTGATCGCGATCCTGCGCCAACTGCGTGCCGGGTACGCCGACCGGCCGGCCCGCTATCCCCAGACCGTCATTCTGTGCGGGGTGCGCGACGTGCGCGACTACCGGATTCATTCTACGGCGGCCCAGGAGATCATCACTGGCGGCAGCGCCTTCAACATCAAGGCCGAATCGCTGCGGCTGGGCAACTTCACCGCCGACGAGATGGCCGCGTTGTACGCCGAACACACCGCCGCCACCGGCCAGACCTTCACCGCCGAGGCGCTGGCGCGGGCCTGGGATCTGAGCCGGGGGCAGCCGTGGCTGGTCAATGCCTTGGGCTACGAGACCTGCTTTCAGATGCCGGCCGGGCGGGATCGCAGCCAGCCGATCACCGCCGAGTTGCTGGACGAGGCGAAAGAGGCGCTGATCCTGCGGCGGGAAACCCATCTCGACCAGTTGGCCGACAAGCTCCAGCGAGGCACGGGTGCGGCGGGTGATCGAACCGATCCTGGCCGGCGAAGCCACGCCGGAACTGCTGCCGCCGGATGATGTGGATTACGTCCTCGATTTGGGACTGGTGGACCGGATCGACGGCCAACTGGCCATCGCCAACGCCATGTATCGCGAGATCATCCCCCGGCAACTGACCTACAGCACCACCCTGACCATCAGCCAGGAGCCGGTTTGGTACTTGCGCCCCGACGGCCGGCTGGACGACGGGAAGCTGCTGGCCGGGTTCCAGGACTTCTTCCGCGAGCATTCCGAACACTGGCTCCAACGGTTCGACTACCAGGAAGCCGGGCCGCAACTGCTGATGCAGGCCTTCCTGCAGCGGATCGTCAACGGCGGCGGCCGGGTGGAGCGGGAATACGGCCTGGGCCGGGGCCGCACCGATCTCCTGGTGATCTGGCGCACTCCGGACGGCGTGCAGAAAATCGTGCTCGAATTGAAAATCCTGCGCAAAAGCCGAGAGCGCACCTTGGCCGAGGGGCTGGAGCAGACCTGGCAATACCTCGACCGGGTGGGCGAAGGCGCCGGCCATCTGGTGATTTTCGACCGCAGCGACCGGCCGTGGGAGGAGAAAATCTACCGCCGCGAGGAAACCTGGCGCGGGCGGCGGATCACGGTGTGGGGGTGCTGACCCGACATTCCACGGATCAATGCAACCAATTGAATAATAAAAGAGGGCGCACTCTTGCTATCAACCGTTGAACAAGTGAGATTAAAAGTCTCAAAAAGCACTGAGGCGAAGAAAAAATCGCAACTCGGGCAATTTTTCACCCCCGCAAGAACGGCGCAATTCATGGCCGGCCTGTTTCCCTCCACTACCGGTGGCATCACTCGGTTGCTCGACCCTGGCGCGGGGATTGGTTCGCTCTCAAGCGCTTTTCTTGAGCGGTGTATTGCGGGCGAGTTAAATTTTGACCAGATCGACCTCTCGGCCTTTGAACTGGACCCCCTGCTTCATCATGAATTGCGGAATACGCTGGTCACTTACTTCGGGCGAATGCCTCTGACCTACCAGATCTTCGGCGGCGATTTCATTGAGGAAGCCGTCAATCGAATCCAATTTACCTATGGCAATAAGTTCACACATGCCATTCTGAACCCTCCTTACCAGAAAATAAGCAGCCACTCCCGCTACCGTCAGTTACTTCGCCAGGCCGGTATTGAGACCGTCAATCTATACTCCGCGTTTGTGGCGCTGGCGCTGGCGCTCATGGCGCCGGGCGGCCAACTCGTCGCCATCATCCCGCGCAGCTTCTGCAACGGCCCCTACTATCGCCCGTTCCGCGAATTCGTGCTGGAACGTGCGGCGATCCGACACCTTCACCTGTTCGCCGCGCGGAACCAAGCGTTCAAGGATGATGAGGTGCTGCAAGAGAACGTCATCCTCCGGCTCGAGCGCGATGGCCGGCAAGGCGACGTGACGGTCACTACCTCAACCGACGACCTTTTCACGGATTTGGTCGCACACGTGCATCCTGGCGACCGCATCGTGTTTCCCGACGACCGGGATCGATTCATCCATGTGCCCACGTCGCCGGAGTCGCACGCCATCGAGCAATCGCCAGCGATTCGGTCCTCACTGGAAGATCTTGGCCTCCAGGTATCGACCGGCCCCGTGGTCGATTTTCGCTTGAAAGCGCATTGGCGGGACTGGCCCGAACCGGGCGCCGTGCCCTTGCTCTACCCCGCCCACTTCAACGGCCCGCGCATCGAATGGCCGAAGCCTGGCATGAAAAAACCCAACGCCCTCCATCGCAACCCGGATACGGAAAAATGGCTTTATCCCATCGGGTTCTATTGCGTGGTGCGCCGCTTTTCGTCCAAGGAAGAGCGCCGGCGGATCGTGGCGAGCGTGGTGCGGCCGAACGCCTTTGCCAGCGCCGAAATGCTGGGCCTCGAGAATCACCTGAATGTTTTTCATGCCGGCAAACGGGGTTTGCCGGAGGCACTGGCGCACGGGCTGGCCATGTTCCTCAACACGACCGCCGTTGATGAGCACTTCCGGCGCTTCAACGGCCATACCCAAGTCAATGCGACCGATCTCCGGCGCATTCACTATCCAAACCGGGAGGCGCTGATGACCGTCGGGGAGTGGGCCATGCACTGCGGCGAGCCGACGCAGGCTATGATCGACGCCCGGCTGGCCAGTCTGATCGCATGACGAATCCCCGCCAGACGCGCATCACCCAGGCAAACCAGATTCTGATGTCGCTGGGTCTGCCTCGCGCCCAACAGAACGAACGCTCCGCCCTGTGCCTGCTGGCGCTGTTGAATCTGACGCCCGGTAAGAAATGGGTGCTGGCGGAAAACCCACTGATGGGCATTACGCCGATCATGGGTTGGGTGCGGGAGCACTACCGGAAAGAGTATGCGCCGAACACGCGTGAAACGGTGCGCCGCCAAACCATGCACCAGTTCGTGGAGTCTGGGATCGCGCGCTACAACCCGGATCAGCCCGACCGGCCGGTGAACAGCCCAAAGGCGGTCTATCAGATCGAGCCCGCCACATTGGAGTTGCTACGCAGTTTCGGCGCGAAGGCGTGGCGCGACCGGTTGATGGACTATCTCGCTCAACGTGAAACGCTGATCGCCAGGTATGCCAGGGAACGCGAGCAGAACCGCATCCCGGTACGGATCGCTCTGGGCCAACAAATCACTCTCAGCCCCGGCGAACACAGCGAGTTGATCCAGGCGATCATCGAGGAGTTCGGGCCCCGTTTCGCACCGGGTAGCGTGCTGATCTACGCCGGCGACACCGGTGACAAATGGGGCTATTTTGATGCCGCATCGTTGGCCGAGTTAGGCGTCGAGGTCGACGCGCACGGCAAGATGCCCGACGTGGTCTTCCACTTCACCGAGCGCAACTGGCTGCTGTTGGTTGAATCCGTGACCAGCCATGGGCCAGTCGATAGCAAACGACACGCCGAGTTGGCCCGACTGTTTGCGGGATCAAAGGCCGGGCTGGTCTATGTGACTGCCTTTCCGGATCGCGCCATCATGGGCCGGTACCTTGGCGAAATCGCTTGGGAAACCGAGGTATGGGTAGCGGACGCCCCATCGCACCTGATCCATTTCAACGGCGCGCGTTTTCTGGGGCCATATAACGCGCCCTGACCGAGACCTATTGCAGCCTGGCCGGTTACCATGCCCCGCGACTCGTGGGAGAATAACGGCCAGCCGGCTGGGCAAGGGGCGGCCTTGGTGGAAAAAACGATGAAACTTGGGATGATGGAGGCAGGAGTTGATTGAACTGATCAAGGCTGGCGGCTGGCTGATGGCGCCGATCCTGGCCTGTTCGCTGGCGGCGGCGACCATCATCGTCGAGCGCTTGCTGGCGCTGCGGCGGGCGCGGGTGTTGCCCGCCCAACTGCTGGCGACCCTGGACCGCTGGCTGGAACTCGGCGCCGTCGATGCGCGGGAAGTGGAAGCGTTGCCGTTGCATTCGCCGCTCGGCCGGATCGTGGCGGCGGGGCTGGCCATGCGCGGCCGGAGCCGGGAGATTCTGCGGGAGCGGGTCGAGGATACCGGCCGCCACGTGGCGCACGAACTGGAACGCTTCCTCAACGCCTTGGGCACCATCGCCGCCATCAGCCCACTGCTGGGCCTGCTCGGCACCGTGTCGGGCATGATCAAGATCTTTCAGATCGTCTCGGCGCAGGGCAACAGCAACTTCAGCCTGCTGTCGGTGGGCATCGCCGAGGCGCTGGTGACCACCGCCGCCGGCCTGACCGTCGCCATTCCCAGCCTGCTGTTCTACCGTTATTTCAATGCGCGGGTGGACGAACTGGTGGTGCGGATGGAACAGGAGACGTTGCAACTCGTTGATCTGCTGGACGCCGGAACCGGCGAGAAGGAGCGGCAGCCATGAACCTGCGTCCCCGCCGTCGCGAAGAACCGGAACTCAACCTGGTGCCGATGATCGACGTGGTGCTAGTGCTGCTGATCTTCTTCATGGTTGCCACCAGCCTGCGGCACGAATCGGAGTTGGAGCTGCGGCTGCCGGCGGCGTCCGGTCAGCCGATGCCGAGCAACCTGGCGCAACTGGAAGTGGACATTGACGCCAACGGTCGCTATGCCGTTAATGGTGGGCAATGGCTGGAGGGTCAGGATGCCGCTGCCCTGAAACAGCAATTGCAAGCCGCCGCCCAGGGCCGGGAATTGCCGCTGATCCTCCGCGCCGATGGCCGGACGCCCCATCAGGCGGTGGTCACGGTGCTGGATGTCGCCGGCCAACTGGGTCTGAAACAGTTGGCTATCGCCACGGTGAACGCGCCGGCCGCCGCGCCCGTACCGCCGTCTACCCTTAACGCATCACCCTCACTGGATCCCTGAGCCATGACTTTTCTGGATCGTTACGGCTATTCACTGAATGGGGTCGCGATACTGCTGTGGCCGCTGAGCCTGCTGTTCGGGCTGGTGGTGCGCGTGCGGCGGCTGTTGTACCAGCACGGCCTGCGCCGGAGCGAAGCTGTTCCCGTGCCGCTGATCGTGGTGGGCAATATCAGCGTCGGTGGCGCCGGCAAGACGCCGCTGGTGACGCGACTGGTGGAACTGTTGCGGGAGGCTGGGTACCAACCGGGGGTGATCAGTCGCGGTTATGGCGGCCAGTCGGCGCAGTGGCCCCGGCAGGTCATGGTGGACAGCGATCCACGCGAGGTCGGCGACGAGCCGGTGCTGCTGGCGCGGCGTTGTCACTGTCCGGTGGTGGTGGGACCGGACCGGGTGGCGGCGGCGCGGACCCTGCTCGATACCTATGGATGCAACGTGATCCTGAGCGATGATGGCTTGCAGCATTACCGCCTGCGCCGCGATCTCGAAATCGCGGTGGTGGACGGTTTCCGCCGGCTGGGCAACGGCGCCTGCCTGCCTGCTGGTCCGCTGCGGGAGCCGCCTTCCCGCCTGCGCGAGGTGGATTTCGTGGTCGGCAACGGCGCGGCCCGCGGCAGCGAATATCTCATGTCGCTGCGCGGCGACAAGGCGATCAATCTGACCGATCCCGGCATCAGCGCCACGCTGGCCGGATTTAGCCAGAGCACGGTGCATGCAGTGGCGGGCATCGGCGATCCGGGGCGGTTTTTCGACCACCTGCGCCACGCCCGGCTGCGCCTGCTGGAGCATCCCTTCCCCGACCATCACGCCTTCCGTCCCGAGGATCTGCATTTCCCTCAGGATTTGCCGGTGCTGATGACCGAGAAGGATGCGGTAAAATGCCAGGCCTTCGCGCCGGAGGGTTGCTGGTACGTGCCGGTCAGCGCGCGGCTGGAACCGGCCTTCGAGGAAGATCTGCTCAAGCGGCTGGCGTCGGTGGCCATGGCCAAGGGCATCCGGCGCGAGCCTTCGGGCGCGAGTCGGCGGGCCAGGCGAACCCCGATTCCGCCCCCTATCGGTGATGAGGTGAAGGACGATGGACAAGAAACTGCTGGACATTCTGGTATGCCCGGTCAGCAAGGCCCCGTTGATCTACGACAAGGCGCGACAGGAGCTGATCTGCAAGGAGAGCCGACTGGCCTACCCGATCCGCGACGGCATTCCGGTGATGCTGGAAGCCGAGGCGCGCGCCCTGAGTGATGACGAGGTGGGTTCGAGTGGGTGAGGCCGAGCTCCCGTTTCGGGTCGCGATTCCAGCCCGCTACGCCTCGACCCGGCTGCCGGGCAAGCCGTTGCGGCTGTTGGCCGGTCGGCCGTTGATCGAGCACGTCTACCGGCGGGCGCTGGCCAGCGGCGCGCTGGAGGTGGTGATCGCCACCGACGACGCGCGCATTCGCGAAGTGGCGGAGGGGTTCGGCGCGACGGTGTGCATGACCTCGCCCGATCATGCTTCCGGCACCGATCGGCTGGCGGAAGCAGCGGCCCGGCTCGGCTGGCCGGACGACGCGATCGTGGTCAACGTGCAGGGCGACGAACCGGGCATGCCGCCGGCCTTGGTGTGGCAGGTGGCGCGGGGTTTGGCGACGCATCCCGACGCCGGCATCGCCACCGCCTGCGCCCGCATCCGCGACCCGGCGGAGCTGTTCGATCCCAACGCGGTCAAAGTGATGCGCGACGCCCGGGGCTATGCGCTGTATTTCAGCCGCGCGCCGATCCCCTGGCACCGCGAGGCGTTTCGGACCGGCGGGGCGGCGCTGGCCGAGCTGCCAGCCGATACCGCCTGGTTCCGTCATATCGGCCTGTACGCCTATCGAGTGGCGGTGTTGCGCCGCTATCCGGAATTAACGCCGGCGCCAGCCGAGCAGGCGGAGTCGCTGGAACAATTGCGCGCGCTATGGCACGGCATCCGCATTCACGTCGCCGAGGCGGTCGAAACGCCGCCGCCGGGAGTCGATACCGAGGCCGACTTGGCGCGGGCAGAGGCGGAATGGGACCGCTCAGGCCAGCAACAGGTCGAGTTCGGTCAGTTCCGGTAGATCGGGGTTGAGGCAGTCGCGGCGGGCGTTGAGCAGCGCGACGGTGAAGGTTTGCGGCGCCCAGCCAACGGCGTCGCCGTACTGGTTGGGTTGAATGACCTTGCTGTTGCCGCCGGCGCGCAGCACCAGGGCGGGCGGTTCCTCCTCGGTCAGGAGTTCGATAACCTGGCAGGGAACGCCCTGGTAGCTCAGGGAGCGGCCCAGCAGGGTCTTCAGCTTGTCGGGATCAAGGTGCAACATGAACGGTCGTCCAAAATGATCGGTTCCAGAATCCTGCAAGCGGTGCGCGCGGTGTTCGCAACATCGCGCCGTCCGGATGAGGCAAAGGCGAAAGCGATGGTTAAGGTTCTCTTTGTGTGCATGGGCAACATCTGTCGTTCCCCGATGGCTGAAGGTATGTTCCGGCGGATGCTGGAAGGTGTCGGCCTGACCGAAAAGGTCTACGTGGATTCGGCGGGCACCCATTCTTACCACATCGGCGCGCCGCCCGATACGCGCAGCCAGGCGACGGCTTTGCGCCGGGGAGTGAATTTGCGGAGCCTGCGCGCCCGGCAGGTCACCGCCGAGGATCTGGCTGAATTCGACTATGTGCTGGCGATGGACCGGGACAATTTCGAGCATCTGCTGGCCTTGAGCCAGGACCAGGAACTGCGGCGCCGCATTCAACTGTTTCTGGATTTCGCTCCGGATTTGCCCGAGCGGGAAGTGCCGGATCCGTACTACGGGGGTTCGGGCGGTTTCGAGCGGGTGATGGATCTGGTCGAGGAAGCGGCGCAGGGCTTGCTGATCCAGATCCGGGAGCGTTACCGGATTTGAACGGGGTTCACCGAAAGGCAAAGGGGCTGGAATTCCAGCCCCTTTTTTGTGGGACCCTCAACCCGCCGGCTTGTCCTCGGCGCCCGGTTCCGGCGATAGCGGCGGAATCGGTGCGGTCGGTTCCGTCGCCTCGGCGACGGGTTCGGCCGGTTCCGCCAGGGGCGGCGGGGCATCGATGGTGGCTTCGGCGGCGACAACCGGGGTGGTTACTGCCTCGGTCTCGCTGGCAACCGGAACCGTAATGGTTGCTTCCACCGGCGGCGCGTCGGTGATCGCCCCCTCCTGCGTGGGGAAGGCTGGCATTTTGGTCTCATCCGCATCGGGTTGGGATGATGCCTCAGGCCGTTCGGTGGCCGCTGGTTCCACGGGAAGTTCGCGGGTTTCGACTGTGGGAGCCACGAATTCATCGGCGACGGATTCGAGCGCCAGAGCTATGGATTCGGCCGCTGGTGCTGCGAATGCCGGGGGTGTGGATGCAGCCGCCGGTGCTTCAACCACCGGTTCGGCTACCGGCCCAAGCGCGATTTCGGCGGAACCACCCGCCAGCGCGGCGTCTTCCTCAGCGATGGGATATTCCAATGACGGGGGCGGTGGCGGCGCGGGCGACTCTTGCGCTGGAGACAACGCGACCGTCTCGGATGGGGCTCTGGCGGCGGCGAGTAGCTCGCGGGGTAGACGCGGGCGGCCGCCGCGAATCCGTCGGTGCGTCGGGGGGGCTGCGGTGATGGACGATCCCGTGGCGGGGTGCGGCGACGTTGGTGCGGCCAGCTCGTCAGGTTCAGTAGACTCCTGACTTTGGTTGCTGGACTCAGGGCCTTCCTCGCTTTCCTCGCCCGCTTCCGAACCCATCGAGCTGGCCTCGGCCGAGGCGGGTGGTTCGCCCCGCCGCCGCCGCCGTCCGCCGCGCCGTCCGCGCCGTCCGCGGGGTCCGGGACTTTCCTCCTCGGTTTCGGCGGCAACAGCGGTTTCCTCCGTGTTATCGACCGGGACTACCTCCGGTTTGGTTGCCGGCGTGGGTTCGGATCGCAGAATCCTCAGCCGGCGGCGCGATCGCGGCAACCGCCGGTTCCAGAGCCACCGGCGCGGCAACGGGCTTGGCGGCCGGCGCTTCCACCACCAACTCGACCTCGGGTCGGCGTCCAGGCCGGTCGCGGCGATGCCGATCCGGTTTGGCCGGGCGCGTTCCCGTTCGGGCGGGCTGTTCGTCCCGGGTTTGCTGCGGGGGTTGTCCGAACAGGTTGCTCCACAGCCAGCCAAAGAAGCCGGGATTAACCTCGGGTTTGGGCGTTGGCGCAGGCGGGGTCGGAGCCGGGCTGGAAGGCGCGACGCCCTTGACCATCGGTTCCTCGTCCGCGCTCCGCGCCGTCGGGCTGGCTTTCGCCTCGAGCCGTTCCTCGTAGTCCTCGGCCAGCGTGTAGGATCGCAATTGATCTTCCGACAGTTCGTCCATGCGCAGCCGGTTCAGCCTGAAGTGCGGCGTTTCCAGCGATTCGTTCGGGATCAGCAGGACGCCGACCCGATGGCGCTGCTCGATGGCGCGAATCACCTCGCGCTTCTCGTTGAGCAGGAAGGTGGCGACCTTGATCGGCAACTGGACCACGACCCGACCGGTTCGATCCTTCATCGCCTCTTCCTGGATCAGCCGCAGCACGCTCAGCGCCAGTGAATCGATGTTGCGGATGGTGCCCTGACCGTTGCAGCGCGGGCAGATCATGTGGCTGGCCTCGTCCAGCGACGGACTCAGCCGCTGCCGCGACATTTCCAGCAGGCCGAAGCGCGAGATGCGGCCGACCTGCACCCGGGCGCGGTCTATTTTCAGGGCCTCGCGCAATCGGGTTTCGACCTCGCGCTGGTTGCGGGCGAGGTTCATGTCGATGAAATCGATGACGATCAGCCCGCCCAAGTCGCGCAACCGCAACTGCCGGGCGACCTCGTCGGCCGCTTCCAGATTGGTGGTGAGCGCCGTTTCCTCGATGTCGCTGCCCTTGGTGGCGCGGGCGGAGTTGATGTCGATGGAGACCAGCGCCTCGGTGTAGTCGATCACGATGCCACCGCCGGAGGGCAGGTTGACTTCGCGCTGATAGGCGGTTTCGATCTGGGATTCGATCTGGAAGCGGGTGAATAGCGGGATGCTGTCTTGATACAGCTTGAGCTTGTTCAGGTTCTGCGGCATCACCTGCTGCATGAAATCCTGCGCCTGGCGATGGACGGCGGGATTGTCCACCAGGATTTCGCCGATATCGGCGCGCAGGTAGTCGCGCAGGGCGCGGATGATGATGTTGCTTTCCTGATAGATCAGGAACGGTGCTTTCTTCTGGGTCGAGGCGGTTTCGATGGCTTTCCACAGGTGCAGCAGATAATCCATGTCCCACTGTAGTTCCTCCTGCGAGCGGCCGACCCCGGCGGTGCGCACGATCAGGCCCATGCCGTCGGGGATATCGAGACTGCTCATCACCTCGCGGATTTCCTGGCGGTCCTCGCCCTCGATCCGCCGCGACACCCCGCCGGCGCGGGGGTTGTTGGGCATCAGCACCAGGTAGCGGCCGGCCAGGCTGATGAAGGTGGTCAGCGCC
This sequence comes from uncultured Gammaproteobacteria bacterium, assembly GCA_963719395.1. GTDB lineage: Bacteria > Pseudomonadota > Gammaproteobacteria > Competibacterales > Competibacteraceae > Contendibacter. The sequence goes on from CAVRCC010000042.1 coordinate 12,679, forward strand.
GCGCCCTTGTTGCCGCGCTCCTCCTTTTCCACCTGCACCATGATTTCCTGGCCTTCCCGGATGGCCTCGCGGATGCTGGGGCGACCGCCCTCGGCGGCGTGGGGATCGAAGTAGCTGCGGTTGATTTCCTTGAACGGCAGGAAGCCGTGCCGGTCGGCGCCGTACTCCACGAACGCCGCTTCCAGCCCCGGCTCGATGCGGGTGACGCGGCCTTTGTAGACATTGGATTTTTTCTGTTCGCGCGAGGGGGTTTCGATGTCGAGGTCGTAGAGTTTCTGGCCATCCACGAGGGCCACGCGCAACTCTTCCTGCTGAGTCGCGTTAATCAGCATGCGTTTCATGGTGAGATTCCTTGCGCTCGACCATCACCGACGGTGACGCGTGGTTGTCGCCGAGGCGTGGCGGGATGGGGAATAGCCCGGAGGATCACAATCCAGAACGTCGGGCGAGCCCACAAAATACGCCGCGGAAAGCGTGACCAGTCGGCTGGGAGCGCGGTCAAAAGCCGCTCAAGGAAGGTAGGGGTCGAGCAGCGGAAAAACCCGTTGAACCAACCCCGCCCGCCGGGCCACTGGCGCGCGGGTGCGAAAACCGATAGTGTATCCATCCAGTTTCGCCGGCCCTTCGGGCCAATCGGCGACAACAACCGCAACTATAACAGTCCGACTGACACGCTTCAAACTAATGCCTGCTTCTCTTTCCCCGCCGGGGTGCGCCATCTGGAAATCGCCGCCGATTACGCCGGCCAGCGCCTCGACAATTTTCTGCTGCGCGAACTCAAGGGTGCGCCCAAGAGCCTGATTTATCGCATCGTGCGCACCGGCGAGGTGCGGTTGAACGGGGGGCGGGTCCAGCCGGAGCGCCGGCTGCAAACCGGCGACGTGCTGCGCATTCCGCCGGTGCGGCTGGGCGAGCGGGACGAGCGGCTGTTTCGGCCGCCGCCGGGACTGGCGGAGCGGTTGCGGGAGGCGGTGCTGTACGAGGATCGCGAACTTCTGGTGCTCGACAAGCCGGCCGGGCTGGCGGTGCATAAGGGCAGCGGGCTGGATTACGGGGTGATCGAAGTGCTGCGGGCCCTGCGGCCGGCCGAGCCGTTTCTGGAACTGGCGCACCGGCTGGATCGCGAGACCAGCGGCTGTCTGGCGCTGGCGCGGACGCCGGCGGCGCTGCGGCGGATTCAGGAGGCATTCCGTGCCGGCCAGGTGGAAAAACGCTATCTGGCCCTGGTGCGCGGCTACTGGAATCATGGCCCGCGCGAGGTGAATCAGCCTTTGCGCCGCAATGTGTTGCGCGGCGGGGAGCGGATGGTCGAAGTGCTGGACGATGGCAAGCCGGCCCGGACCCAATTCCGGCCGGTCAGTCTGTACAAGCCGGCCTCGCTGCTGGAGGTGAGCATCGCGACCGGCCGCACCCATCAGATTCGCGTTCACGCCGCTCATGTCGGTCATCCGCTGGCCGGCGATGATAAATATGGCGATGCCGCGTTCAACCGGCTGATGGCGGAACAGTTCGGCTTGCGCCGGCTGTTCCTGCACGCCCACAGCCTGAGCCTGCCGCTGGGCGGGCGGGACATTGCGGTCAGCGCGCCGTTGGATGCCGAACTCAAAGCGGTGCTGGACCGGCTCGGTTCGACGCGAAGACCCCCCTCACCCTGATCTTCTTCTCCTTGACAGGGGGAGAGGGCATTAAGCGATGATCGCGAGAGGCTACCATGAGCGACCCAAATCCGAACGCCAATCCGCCCGGCGATGATCGCTGGGCGCGCGATACTTTGACCAAGCTGGCGTTCGCCGCCGTGACCGAGCAACGGCGGGCGCGGCGCTGGGGGATTTTTTTCAAGCTGCTGTTTTTCGCCTATCTGGTCGTGTTGTTGGCGCTGGCCTGGCCGGACAATTTTGGCGCCGCGACCGCCGCCGCCAAGAAGCACACGGCGCTGGTTCGCGTGGACGGGTTGATTTCCAGCAGCACCGAAGCCAGCGCCAAGAACGTGATCGAGGCGTTGCGCAAGGCGTTCAAGGATGAGAAAACGGTCGGGGTGGTGGTGGAAATCAACAGTCCCGGCGGCAGTCCGGTGCAGTCCGGGGAGATTTACGACGAGATTCAGAAACTGCGCCAGCAATATCCCAAAATTCCGATTCATGCGGTGACCAGCAATGTTTGCGCTTCGGGCGGTTATTACATCGCGGCGGCGGCGCAGAACATCTACGCCAACAAGGCCAGCATCGTCGGCTCCATCGGGGTGCGGATGGACAGTTTCGGCTTCACCGACGCGATTGCCAAATTGGGCGTCGAGCGGCGGGCCTACACGGCGGGCAGCAACAAGGATTTCCTCGATCCATTCAAGCCGGTCAATCCAGCGGAAGTTCAACATCTGCAAGGGATGCTGGATGCGATTCACCAGCAGTTCATCACGGCGGTCAAGCAGGGTCGGGCGAACGGTTGAAAGAGAATCCCGATGTGTTCAGCGGGCTGATGTGGACCGGCGAGCAAAGCGTCGGGTTGGGGCTGGTGGACGCGCTGGGCAGCACCCGCTACGTGGCCGAAGAGGTGATCGGCGAGAAAACCATCGTGGATTACACCAAGCACACCCGCTGGGTGGAACGGTTGCTCGATGGCACGGAAACCAGTCTGGGCGCGGCGTTGATGAAGGGATTGGGGCTGGATGGAACGGTGCGATGGCGGTAGTTTTGTTACAGCACCGCCACTCCCGCTGCTTCCAGCAATCGGGT
>CAVRCC010000043.1:0-6879 GCA_963719395.1 uncultured Gammaproteobacteria bacterium
CCAGCGCTGGCGTTCTGCTTTGGCGCGGTCGCCGGCGTTCCGGCGCGCTGCTGCTCGCCGCCGCCCTCGGCTGGCTGTGGCTGTGGTCCACGCCGGTCTTCAGCAACTGGTTCCGCGCCACCCTCGAACAGCGTTACCCAGCAGCGCCGCTCGTACAATTACCCACCGCCGACGCCATCGTGGTGCTGGGCGGTCTGGTGGAGGGCGCCGCGCCGCCCGAGCGGCTCGATCCGAATCTGGGCGCCGCCACCGACCGGATCTGGCACGCCGCCCGTCTGTATCGCGCTGGGAAGGCGCCATGGGTGCTGGCCAACGGTGGCAATCTGCCCTGGAGCGGCATCGAACAGCCGGAATCCGCAGTCATGGCGGAACTGCTTCAGGAGTTGGGCGTGCCCGCTGCCGCCATCCTGCGGGAATCTAGCAGTCGCACCACCCGGGAAAATCGTGATCGCTCCCTGCCGATTTTGCACGCGCACGGCGTCCGGCGCATTCTGCTGGTGACGTCGGCCCTGCACATGCCCCGCGCCCTGGCGCTGTTTCGCGCCACCGATCTCGAAGTGATCCCGGCGCCGACCGATTTCGAGATTCACTCCCCAAACAATGCCCACCTGCTGCGCTGGCTGCCCGATGCCCAAGCCCTGGCCGATGGCACCCGGGCGCGATCAAGGAATATCTGGGCCGACTGGTGGACCGGTGGGCGACCCCTGAAGATGATAAAAATGTCCCAGCGGATCGGGGCTAGACTGACTAATATTATCGGGTATCGACGTTCATGAAATTCGGGTGACACCGGACCTGATGCACGATCAACCTTTTATAGCGCGGACTGTTATGGAAATAGGGCCACTGCTACTGGCTTTTTGCCTCTGCGTCGGACTGATCGCCCTGTTGGTCCGGCCGGCGCGAGCCTGGGGCTGGGTGGATGTTCCCACCACCCGCAAGCACCATCGTACCCCGGTGCCACTGGTGGGTGGGGTCGCCATGTGCGTTGCCTACTGCCCGAGCGTGCTGGCGCTGTCAACCAAGCCCGAGGCTCATTCGGTGTTGCTAATCGGTTTGGTATTGCTGACGCTGGTCGGTCTCTACGACGATCTCCGCACGGTTCGGCCCACGATTCGCTTCATGTTTCAGTTCGGCGCCGTTCTGTTGATGGCGCTCGGGGGCATCATCCTGGACAATCTCGGCGACTTGTTCGGTTTGGGCGATGTCACCCTGGCGGGAAGCGTCGCTTTCCTGGTTACCCTGTTCTGCGTGGTGGGGGTGATCAACGCTTTCAACATGAGCGACGGCCTCGACGGTCTGGCCGGTGGCGTGGCCCTGATCGCCGCCGGATGGCTGGTCGTTCTGGTTCAGATCGCGCCCAGCTCTTCTCACGACGGCGATAGCGGCGCCCTGTTGGCGCTGGTCATGGTCATCGCCGGGTTTCTCTGCTTCAATCTGCGTCATCCTTGGCGGGTTCGCGCCAGCGTGTTCATGGGCGACGCCGGCAGCACCCTGCTCGGTTTCGTCCTGGCCTGGTTTCTGGTTCATCTGTCCCAAGGTCCGGAGGCGGTGATGGTCCCGATGACCGCAGTCTGGCTCCTGGCCCTGCCGCTCATGGACACGGTCGCGGTGATAATCCGCCGCATCCGCATCGGTCATAGCCCATTCGCCGCCGACCGCCAGCATCTGCATCATCTATTGTTGGGCCATGGTTTGGCGGATGGCCGGGCCACCGCCCTGCTGCTGGCCATGGTCCTGATGACTGGCGCGGTGGGCGTTGCCGCCCACTGGCTGGGCGTGCCCGAGTACCTGCAGTTCTACGCCTTTCTCGCCCTGTTCGCGTTGTACTATCGGGTCACGACCTGCCTCTGGAAGCGCCAGCGGAGCGCCGCGCTGCTCGCTGAAGCGAGGGCGGCCGAGCGCCGGCGAGCACCCCATTCCAAAACGGTTACGGCGCCGGCCGCGTCCCGCCAGAAACCGGCGCAAAACCAGGGAGCGATTGAGTCGCTCAACCGGCGCGGCTGATCGCGAGCGGCGCGAACGCCTGACATACCGGCATCACTTCCAGCGCGTTGATGTTAACGTGAGCCGGGCGGGTCGTCGCCCAGTAGACGATGTCGGCGATATCCTCCGGCCGCAGCGGCTGGGTCCCCACGTAGAAATGAGCGGCCTTGTCGCTTTCTCCCTTGAAGCGCACCAGGGAGAACTCGGTTTCCGCCAACCCTGGCTCGATGTTGGTCACCCGTACCCGGCTGCCCAGCAGGTCGGCGCGCAGGTTGAGTGAGAACTGGCGGACGAAGGCCTTGGTGGCGCCGTAGACATTGCCGCCGGGATAGGGATAGCTGCCGGCCACCGAGCCGATGTTGACGATGTGGCCACGGTCGCGGGCGACCATGCCGGGCAGAATGGCGCGGGTGCAATACAGTAGGCCCTTGATGTTGGTGTCCACCATCCGTTGCCAGTCGTCCATGGCGCACTGATGGGCGGGTTCCAGCCCGAGCGCCAGCCCGGCGTTGTTGACCAGTACATCGACCTCGGCGAAATCGGCGGGCAGGGCGGCGACGGCGGCGTTCACCGCCGCTTCATCGCGCACGTCGAGCGGAACGGCGTGGACCGGGACGGTCTCAGCCAATTCGGCGCGCAGGGCCTCCAGGCGATCCTGCCGGCGGCCGCAGACGATCAAGCGCCAGCCGTGGGTGGCGAACAGGCGGGCGCAGGCGGCGCCGAAGCCGGAGGTGGCGCCAGTGATGAAAGCAATCTGGGACATGGAGGTTCTCGCTGAGTAGGGATAACCGGTGAATTATGAAGCAAGCGACAAGCTGAATGGAGATCATTTCACCCCTCATCGCTTATCCCGCGCGGCTGCTCTGGACGATGTCGCACCCTTCGGCTAGGGTAAGCGCCCAAATTTCAACCCCGGCCTCCCCAGTATGAACGCCACTTCCTACGACGCCTCCGCGATTGAAGTCCTCAGCGGTCTGGACCCGGTCCGCAAGCGGCCGGGGATGTACACCGACACCACCCGGCCCAACCACCTGGCCCAGGAAGTCATCGACAACAGCGTGGACGAGGCCCTCGCCGGCCACGCCACCACGGTAACGGTGATCCTGTACGCCGATGGATCGCTGTCGGTCGCCGACGATGGCCGGGGGATGCCGGTGGACCTCCATCCCGAGGAGGGCATCCCCGGCGTCGAGCTGATCCTGACCCGCCTCCACGCGGGCGGCAAATTCTCCGACCGCAACTACCGCTTCGCTGGCGGTCTGCACGGGGTGGGGGTGTCGGTGGTCAATGCGCTGTCCAGTCATCTGGAAGTCTGGGTCAAACGCAACAGCAGGGAATACAACATGGCCTTCGCCGGCGGCGACAAGGTGTCCGAACTGGAGGAGGTCGGCACGGTTCCGCGTCGCGCGACGGGCACCACCTTGCGATTCTGGCCGGACCCGCGCTATTTCGACTCCCCAAAATTCTCCTTGCCCCGGCTCAAGCACGTCTTGCGCGCCAAGGCGGTGCTGTGTCCGGGGCTGAAGGTCGCTTTCACCGACGAGGCCAGCGGCGAGCAGGTCGTCTGGCATTACGAGGACGGTTTCACCGACTACCTGAAGGAAGCGCTGGGCCGAACGCCGCTGCTGCCCGATCCGCCGTTCGTCGGCCATGTCGGCGGCGAGCGCGAGACCGCCGACTGGGCGCTGACCTGGTTGCCGGAGGGCGGTGAACCCATCGCGGAAAGCTACGTCAACCTGATCCCAACGCCGCAGGGCGGCACTCACGTTAATGGCCTGCGCGGCGGCCTGACCGACGCGGTGCGCGAGTTCTGCGAATTCCGCAATCTGGTGCCGCGCGGGTTGCGCATCACGCCGGAGGATGTCTGGGACGGCTGCTGCTACGTGCTGTCGGTCAAAATGCAAGATCCGCAGTTTTCCGGCCAGACCAAGGAACGGCTGTCCTCGCGCGAGTGCGCGGTGTTCGTGGCCGGCGTGGTCAAGGACACGCTCAGCCTGTGGCTGAACCAGCATCCCGAGACCGGCGAACGCATCGCCCAACTGGCGCTGGCGAACGCGCACAAGCGGCTGCGGGCGAGTCGAAAAGTGGTGCGCAAGCAGGTGACCAGCGGCCCGGCGCTGCCCGGCAAGCTGACCGATTGCACCGCGCAGGACCTGGCGCGCACCGAACTGTTCCTGGTCGAAGGCGACTCCGCCGGCGGCTCCACCAAGCAGGCCCGCAATCGTGAATTCCAGGCGGTGATGCCGTTGCGGGGCAAGATTCTCAACACCTGGGAGGTGGATTCCGCCGAGGTGATGGCCTCGCAGGAGGTGCATGACATTGCCGTAGCCATCGGCGTCGATCCCGGTTCCAATGAGTTGGCCGGACTGCGCTACGGCAAGATTTGCATTCTGGCCGACGCTGATTCCGACGGGCTGCATATCGCCACGCTGCTGTGCGCGTTGTTCGTGCGGCATTTTCGCCCGCTGGTGGAGGCCGGCCACGTTCACGTCGCCATGCCGCCGCTGTTCCGGGTCGATGTCGGCAAGGAGGTGTTCTACGCCTTGGACGAGGCCGAGAAGCAGGGCATCCTCGACCGCATCGCCGCCGAGAAAAAGAAGGGCAAGGTTAACGTCACCCGTTTTAAGGGGTTGGGCGAGATGAATCCCCTGCAATTGCGGGAAACCACCATGGACCCCACCACCCGCCGGCTGGTGCAACTGACGCTCGATTCTGGCGATGACACTTTGGCGTTGATGGATATGCTGCTGGCGAAAAAACGGGCGGGGGACCGGAAGAACTGGCTGGAGGAGAAGGGGAATCTGGCGGAGGTGTAAGCAGTCTGGTAGAGGTGAGATAAAGCGGTGAGGAACGTGCGATGGCGACGACTGAAATCAGTTACGAACAGGATTTTTATGCATGGGCGATCCGCAATGCCGAGTTGCTGCGCCAAGGCCGGCTGAGCGAGGTTGATGCCGCCAATATTGCCGAGGAGTTGGAGGACATGGGCAGGAGCAGCAGGCGGGCTTTATCAAGCCGGCTGGAGGTTTTACTGGCGCACCTCCTGAAATGGAGTGTACAACGTGACCTGCGCGCGATCCATTTGAACAGTTGGCGGGCAACTATCAAGGAGCAGCGGCGGATGGTGGCGCGGTTACTCGTGGAAAATCCCAGCTTCAAACAGGATTTGCCCAAAGTTTTTCGAGACAGCTACGAAGGCGCTGTCAACAAGGCGGTGGCGGAAACCAATTTACCGGAATCCACCTTTCCCATCGAATGTCCGTTCACGCTCGAGCAAACGCTTGAGGATGCCTACTGGCCGGATTAGTTTTGCTAGACCGGTCATTACAGTTACAGAACAATTTGTGATGAGTGCGAAGAGAGGGATGGCGTGGAGGAGCGCCCTTCGGACCAAAAGGGCGAAATTTTGCACCGCGCCTTGCCTGTCCCGCGATCAGCGTCTACAGTTTGAAGACGTCGTTCCCCCGTGGCGGCGTAACCAAACCGAAACAATGAGACACAAAGGAGGTTGAGGATGAAGAAAAGATTGCTGATGGGCGTAGCCGCGTTCTGCACGATGGGTCTGTCTGCCGGTGCGTGGGCCGCCGACGCGGCTACGGCCGATGAGGTGGTCGCCAAGGTCAAGGAAGCCGCCGCCGCCGTCAAGGCCAGTGCTGACGTGACCCTGTCGGAATTCGACAAGAAGGACGGCAAGTGGGCCTGGAAGGATACCTATGTGTACGCGCTCGATTGCACCGCCGGTGTCGTGAAGGCTCACCCGAGCCCGCAGGTGAAGGGCATGAAAGTGACTGAAGTCCTCAAGGACAAGGCTACTGGCAAGGAATTCGGCACGGCCCTGTGCGATGCCGCCAAGAAAGCCAACGGCGGCTGGGTCGAATACATGTGGACCAAGCCCGGCGCCGAGGGTAACCACCGCAAGGTGGCTTATATCCTGTCCGCTGGCAATTACCGGATTGCTGCCGGGGTCTATGATGACAAGGTGACCGCCAAGGAACTGGAAGCCAAGACCGCGAAGTAAGTCAACAGTCGTTATGCAGTCCCAAATCCCCCCGACTTCGCCACCCTCCTATTGCAAAGGAGGGTAGGGGGGGTTCTCATTACCCCTTCGCTTTTCCCCCGCCCATCGCCGGCCGCTCGTTTATACTGATCTGGTTTTTCCAAGACCTGACCCAGGAGAATCCGGTGATTTACTCCCTCGGCGACCGCACGGTCGAATTCCATGGCGAAGACTGGTTCATCGCCGACAACGCCACCGTGATCGGCTCGGTGGTGCTCGAACAAAACGCCAGTATCTGGTTCAACGCGGTGGTGCGCGGCGACAACGACGTCATCACCATCGGCGAAAATTCCAACATCCAGGACGGCGCGATTCTGCACACCGATCCCGGCATCCTGCTCACCATCGGTCGCGATGTCACCGTCGGCCATCTGGCCATGCTGCACGGCTGCATCGTCGGGGACAACAGCCTGATCGGCATCAAAAGCCTGATCATGAACCGGGCGGTGATCGGCAAAAACTGCCTGATCGGCGCCAACAGCCTGATTCCCGAGGGCAAGGTCATTCCGGACGGCTCGCTGGTGATGGGTTCGCCGGGCAAGATCGTGCGGACTCTGACCGAGCAGGAGATCGAAGGCATGCGGTTGTCGGCCGGCCGCTACGTCGAGAATTTCAAACGGTTCAAGCGCGATCTGCGCCGGCGGGACTGACGTGACCACTGTTCTCGAAGACCGCCTGGATCTGGCGATCCGCCAGATTGGCACGACCATCCTCGGCAAGGAACGCGCCATCCGCCTGGCCGTGACCTGCCTGCTGGCGCGTGGCCATCTGCTGATCGAAGACCTGCCGGGTATGGGCAAGACTACCCTGGCCCACGCCCTGGCCCGCTGTTTGGG
>CAVRCC010000044.1:0-111683 GCA_963719395.1 uncultured Gammaproteobacteria bacterium
CGACATCGATGCGGATGGCAGGCTCGATCTCGTCGTGGCCAACGAAATCAACGGGGTTCAACTGTTCCCGCAACAGCCAAATGGCTCCTGGCGGACGACCCCGGATCCGTTCCCGGATTTGCAAGGTGGCGCCCGATCCGTGGCCGTTGGCGACCTCGATGAGGATGGCCACCTCGACATCGTGGTCGGCGGCGCTCTAGCGCAGGAACCCACCGCAACACGGGGGCTATTTATCTGCTGGGAGACGGCAAAGGCAACTGGAAGGAGGCTAAAGAGATTGGTCTACCGACTTCGGGGCTGGGCGAGGTTTATGGCATCGCGCTGGATGACCTCGACGGCGACGGTCGCGTGGATATCCTGGCGACGACCAATGACACAGTCCCCCCCGTCGCTGCCCAGCCGGGCGCTGTCAAGGGTCCAACTCAGCCTGGCCTGGCGGGAATTCAGGTATGGCTGAATCGAAAGCGATAGCGCGGTCCCTCGGGCCAGATCAAAGGTCATTGATTGAGGAGTGCATGATGAACAAGACAGCATCGCATCAGCCGATACATCGAAGCAACCATCGAAGCAAACTTGGCGCTATCGGTATCCTAGCTTTGGGGATTGCGGCCACAGGTCGCGGTGGCATCCCCCCCGGAACTCGCCCCAGTAGCTACAGAGGTCGTCGCGCCGGTCGATGATAGTCCGGCGGCGCAGCGCCTCATTGCAAGCGCCGTGGCGCCGAGAGCCATCAATGTTCCCTCAAATTATCCCGTCTCGGCAGCGCGTTTCAGAGTGATCAAGAGCCAGGCGCGGACGGCTCCCGCAGGGCAAAATGCGGACCTGATCCCGCGGGCGGGGGGACCCCGCATTATGAGTTCGGACGTTACGACCTCTTTCCTTGGGCTGGATCGACCGAGCGCGATCGATCAGGGTTCGGTGTTTTTCCCGCCCAATACCACCGTCGCCCAGAGTAATACTCGCGTGCTCGAAGCCACGAACTCCGCTCTCCGTCTCTTCACCAACGCCGGCGGCGTGCTTGCGACCAAAGGTCTGACGCCCTTCTTCGGCGCCAATCCCGCGAACGGGCCGTTGCTTGCTCCCAAGGTTTATTACGACCGTAATGCAGCCAATCGGCGCCTCTATGTGGTCGCCCTGCAGCGGAATGCCGCCACGAAGGTTTCCACGATCTGGCTTGCGGTTTCCCGGAGTTCCGATCCTAGCAACCTGGAACCCGCAAGCTGGTGTCGTTACCCGATCAATGGCAAGCGGGATACAGGTACCAACGAAAGCTATGCGGATCAACCTGGCCTGGGAGCGGGAGCCAGTGCCCTGCTGATCACCACCAACCAGTTCAAATTCGTGGGTAATGGTTTTACTTTTGCCATAATACGAGCTTTAAATAAGGTCGTGGTGGCGAACAACGCTGCGGCCTGTCCGGTTTCGCCGGTCTATACGTTCCAACCCTCAGCGGTGCTGAATAACGCCACGGTCTACGCTCTCCAACCGGTCCAGCATTATTCGATTCCGAGTTCGTTTGGGGGCACTGCTAACCCGACTTATCTCGTCAATACGTACTTCGGCACCAACAATCGCTACCGGGTGTGGCGGGTGCGCAACGTCAACGTGCCTGGCGTGGTTCCCCAACCTGCAGGGGCCCACGGATGTGGTTGGTACCTTCACTTATGGCATTCCGCCGGATGCCTCCCAGACTGGTACGACTGTCCGGCTGGATACCGGCGACAATCGGGTGACCCAGGTGGCCGGGCAAGGTAACGCACTCTGGGCGGTCCATGGAACAACTTGCAAGCTCGGAGGAGTCGATACCAGCGGCTCATGCGTGCGCGTCATGCGCATTCTCGTGGGGCAGAGCGCGGCTGGCGCGCTCACTGCGGGAATCTCCCAGCAACGCACCTTTGGCTATCCCTATGAGTTCTACTTCTGGCCAGGGGTTGCGGTGAATGGCGTGGAGCAAACGGTTGTACCCTTCCAGTTTGTCTCGGACTTTTATACCGACGGGCGATTGGGCTCCGGTTGGACTGTCAAAGATTTGAATGTGCCAAACTTTGGGATGTTTCAGCCGATTGCTACAGGAAACTGCTCGCAGACCCTCAGCAACCAAACCGGAAACTACGTGGGCGCGCAGACGGCCCCGAATAACCGCACGTTCACTTTGGCCGGAGCGCTCGCCACCACGATAGCAAAAGTCTGTCAATGGCAGACACGAGTAATTAGCGTGGATCCAGGGTTCGATCTGATTAATGAGTAGCGAGCTTTGTGTTGGCGGTGAGGGGTGGCGGTAGTCCAGGGAAGGGAGCGCTCAACCCGCCAACGCGTTCCGCTGACCGATAAACGCGGGGCTTTCGCGCCTGTTGGATCCAACGGACCCAGCGAAAGCCCCTTAAACTTTCAGTCCGTGGATATACCACGGACTGCGCCTTGAAGGTTCGGGCTTGGCCGTCGGTTAAGGCATGGTGTTGCTGCACGTGTTCACGTTGGTCCACGTGTAGGAGGTGCCGTTCTTGTTCAAGTTACCGACATACCAGTACCGGTTTAAGCCACAGGCGGGCGGGGCCGGATAGAACGTGCCGATGGAGGCCGCGCCGTTGTACATCTGGACGGATGCCAGCGAGTCGGTCCAAGAGTTATTCCAATAGTCAACCCCAAAGCTGTCCACAAAAACCTTGCCATAGTTGTCCACAAAAACCTTGTATGTACCATTGGCTGCGTAGCTGCCGATTACGATGGTTTCGGTGGGTTCAGTGGGTTCAATTTCGTCGTCATTAATAAACACAATGGAATCACGTGGATATTTAATGTACGGAGCACTGGTAAGAATTCCTGGGTCATTCGGACCAAAGTAATGGTCGGACGGCGATTTGACATATAGATCAAACTCCCAACCGTTGCACGAAGATGGGCAAGCCGGTATTAGCTTGATCGGCTGTCCGGTCTTCCAATCCAGCGTGATGGTGGCGTTGCCTGTTGGCCGCGTGGCGGGTAGGGCATCGGTGTAGGGGCCATTGACCACGTTGGCGAGGATGTTGATATTCCTCAGCGTGGCATTGACGTATGCTGCTGGCGCCAACACCCGGTTACCCTTCAACGTGCGAGCACCAACGGAGAGCCCCGTCATCTCATAGGAACCGCCGCGGTCGGTCGAATCGGATTTCAAAAATGTCACTCCGGAAAAGATCTGGGCAATGGCGGGCCAAGTGTTGGAGCTGGGCGCCTTGCCGGTGAAGGGGTCCAGCAACCGGCCAATCAGAGCCGTTTCCGATGTCCCAAGAATGGCCTTGCGAACATCCAGTCGCTTGGTTGTGGCGGCAAAGCCACACCTGATCGGTTTGGCGTAAGCGAGCAGCCGGGCGACCAGCGTGTCTCGCGTCAAGGTCGGTAGCTGACCCCACACCAGCGCCGCCGCGCCCGCCACTACCGGGCTGGCCATCGATGTGCCGGAATAGTAATCAAAGCCCAAGTCCGGGACGGTCGAGGGAATTTTCCAGCCGGGAGCGGCGATGTTATATTGAGGAGTGGGAGCCGTCGCGGGGCTGAAGTTTGAGAACCACGCGCGGCAATCGTTCTGTTCCGTCGCCATTACTCGCAGCGCTGTGTTTGGGTCGGCGCCCGGGTAGAAAGAACTCGTAATCATTGTTGTTGCCTGCTGCCGCGACCAGCACCTTGCCCGCGGTTTTCAGTGCGAGCACTTGGGTGGCGATCAACCTGCTATACCCTCCACCCAGGCTCATGTTGACGACTTTCGTGGGCGGAGTCGTCACCGCCGTGCGCGCATAAGCCATGCCCTCCGCGACGTCGAACCATGTCCCGAAACCGTCCGAGCCTATCACCTTGATGGCCAGAATCTTACAATTCGGGCAGACGCCTTCGCCGTAAGCGGCATTCCCCGCATTGGCGGCGATGATGCCGGCGACGTGCGTGCCGTGACCGTTGTCGTCGAAGGGGTTCATGTTGTCCGCGACAAAGTTCTTGCCCAGGATCACTTTGCCGGTCTGCTCGCATAGATCAGGATGGGTGTAGTCCACGCCCGTGTCGATTACAGCGACAGTCGGAGGCGTGGCCGATAAGGCGGGCAGGGTGGCGGTTTTGCGAATCACGGTCATGTGGTACTGAAAACCAGTGCCCGGATCGGCAGACACGGCATTGATATTCAGGCCCTGCCCCTTCGCGCCGCCGCCTTTCAATCCTTGCTTGCGGAGATTGGGTAATTGGGGTTGAGGCGGTATCCGCATGATGCCGTTTCTTTCCACAAACAGCACGTCCGGACGTTTCACCAACTTAAAAACGGCGGTTTGGGCCTGCGCTTCGGACCCGAAATTCAGCAAAACCGCGCTACCCGAGCCTGGGATTTCCTTTTTCACCGTGCCTCCCAATGCCCGCGCGGCTCAGCCAGTGCCTGAGTGCTGGCGCCTTCCCGATAACCCACGATGATTTGCCCTTCGACAAAATCCTTCCCAGCCACGAGGCCAGGTTTGAAACCATACCCCAACTCGCCGGCCCACGCTGTGCTTCCCCCTAGCAGGAAAGAGGCTAGAAAGGTGGACAATATGGTTTTTAATAAAAAGTCCGACTTTTTCAAAACGTAAATCCTCTTATTGGAGCCTTTTGCAAAATTGCACATTATGTAGGGCGTCTTGCACCAAACCCACAATATGTGGTGGTTAGAGTACCTCTCTGCTGTAATTTTGCAAATAGCTGTTCATTGAAGAAAACTTTAATTGCTTACCCAGTCGTGTAACGCCTTGTTAGTACCCTTGAAGGTGCGGGAGCCGGAACTGACCGGCTGGAACGCGGGCACGCACAGCAGGCGCATCCGATAGAAGTTGAGCGTCTGGCGTTTGATGTCTTCCACGCTCGGGCAGATCGAGCAACGCTATCATAGTTTACCCTTTGCGGGAATGCACGCATCAATCGGGCTATTTTTCCACCTTGAAAGCCCTAATCATGCCAATTTCTTGCGATAAAGCCGGTAGTACATCGGACCATGCTTTGTCAAACATGGATATTCCTTTTTGCGGAGTATTTTTTAGCAATAATCGCGCCCGATCATCGCAATACGCCTTGCATTGGATGCTTGGCCCTAATCCAAGCTGCGGAACGTCTTTTATTCAGGGACATTGATCCAGATACTTATACTATCGATAGATGAACACTAATTTGCACCGACACTGACGCTGAAAAGCAACATATGACGTAAATTAAATTTAAGCAGGTCAATTTGGCCCGCTGGGGGGAAGCACTCATGAGATCATCCAATCTTCATTGCTACCGCTGTCCTTCGCCGCAGGCAGGAGTGTATTGAGCGCGCAGTCGGCAGCAACCATCGCAGCACCGCGAGCAAATAAGAATGAATTGTTACTGTGACGCTGGCATATTTTGCAATCCTTGAAGGATAGCTTCCGCCTTGGCGCGCACCCGTTCATCGGCATCATGCAATGCCTCCCTTGCCGCTTCCCGAGCAGGACCCTCTCCCAGGGAAGCTAGCGTCTCGATTGCTGCTATTCTGACATCCGGGTCGGGATCACGCAATTTCTCTTTAATGAGAGTTAATCCGCGTTCGGTTTGGGATAGGTTTTCCAAGGCTGTTTGCCTAATATCTATATTACTGTCGCTTGCGGCTTCCGATAAAATCTCGATTGCGTTTTCTTGGTCCAGTTGGGAGAGAACCTCAAGCGCAGTCCTGCGAACGTCGATGTCTTCACCGCGCGCATCTCGCCGCAGAATGTCCAAGACGTTCGCATCACCGCGCTGATAGAGTTCCCGGTAAGCGAGCTCCCGTATCATGGGTTCGCTGTCCTTGGTGGCTGCGTACAGGCTTTCCTTGAGATCAGGTGCATTTGCTCCGATTAATTTCTCGAGCTGTGAAAGACGCGCGGGAACTTCTGGAATATCACCGTCGGGTTTCGTAAGTGGTTCCTCAGGTGCTATCGGGGTCATGGAAACTGTCTGAGAATTCAGTATGAGGACAATACTAGGGATGGCCACACCATCGGGAGATTTCTTGTCGATGATAAAATAATTTTTTCCCACGAGAAGTTGTTGCAAGCCTTCTCGCAGTGACAGGTTCGAGAAGGTGAGACTTATGATGTCCTGACTAGAAGGCAAACCACGCACTTCCAACCCAGTTCGTTTCATAACTTCAGTTAGAATTGTGGCAAGTGGCGTATTGTCCGCAGAAACACTCAGGCTTGATTGATTCCAATCAATCTTGTAGCTGTTTGTTTCTGCAAATACAAAACTGTTGGAGAAGGTTAATCCAATGACTGCCACGAGCGGCAACCAGTTAATTGACTTACCATAATACAGGTTCATTGATTTAAGCTAGCGCCAGTGGTTATTTAGAGTATTTTCGATAAAATTATTCATGCAGCCTTTAAGCTCTCCAATTGCTCTTGTAATTCAAGCCATTCTTCTTCTAGCATTATTAATTCCCGGTCAATTTCAGATTTCCGCAACAGTAATTCTTTCAATCGGTTCTTGTTGGCGTCTTCGTACAGCGCCGGTTCCAATAATTCATCGTGCAGGCGGGTTTGCGCGGCGTGCAATTTCTCCATCCGCTGTTCCAGCTTTTTGATGCGTTGCTCCAACGGCTTGCGCTTGATGGCCAATTGTTGGCGGCGCTCGGCTTCCTGCCGCTTCTGTTCGCGGCGTTCGGTGGCGCTGTTGCCGTTGCCGGCATTACGTGGCGCAGCGTCACGATTGGCGGCCCGCTGGCGTTCGTTCAGCCAGTCGCGGTAATCGTCCAAATCGCCGTCGAACGGTTGCGCCCGGCCCTCCGCGACCAGCAGAAACTCGTCGGTGACGGTACGCAGCAAATGCCGGTCGTGCGAGACCACGATCAGCGCGCCCTGGTAGTCCTGCAAGGCCAGCGTCAGCGCATGGCGCATGTCCAGATCGAGATGGTTGGTCGGCTCGTCCAGCAACAGCAGGTTGGGCCGCTGCCAGATCAGCAGCGCCAGCGCCAGCCGGGCCTTTTCGCCACCGGAGAAGGGTGCGACCGGCTCCAACGCCCGGTCGCCGTTAAAGCCGAAGCCGCCGATAAAATTGCGCAGCTCCTGCTCGCTGGCGCGCTCGTCCAACTGTTGTAGATGCCGCAGGGCGCTCCAGTCGGGCCGCAACTGTTCCAATTGATGCTGAGCGAAATAGCCGACGGCCAAGCCTTGCCCGGTTTCGATGCGTCCGGCTAGCGGCGGCAGCAGTCCGGCCAGCAGCTTGATCAGCGTGGATTTACCGGCGCCGTTCGGACCGAGCAGACCGAGCCGGGTACCGGGATGGATGACCAGATTCACAGGGTCCAGCACCCGCCGTTCGCCATAACCGGTTGCTACTTTCTCGACCGCCAGCAGGGGGTTGGGCAAGCGCCCCGGCGCGGCGAAACCGAACTCGAAGGGTGAATCCACATGCGCGGCGGCGATCCGCTCCATCCGCTCCAGCGCCTTGATCCGACTCTGTGCTTGCTTGGCTTTGGTGGCCTTGGCGCGGAAGCGGGTAATAAAACCCTCCAGGTGAGCGATTTCCCGCTGCTGCTTTTCGTAGGCGGCCTGTTGCAGCGCCAGCCGGGCGGCGCGCTGGTCCTCGAAAGCGGTGTAATTGCCGGTGTACAGGGTGATGCGCCGCTGGTCGAGGTGGGCGATATGATCGACGACGTTATCCAGTACGTCGCGGTCGTGAGAGATCAGCAGCAGGGTGCCCGGATAGGCGCGCAGCCATTGTTCTAGCCACAGTACGGCGTCGAGATCGAGGTGGTTGGTCGGTTCGTCGAGCAGCAGCAGGTCGGAGCGGCACATCAGCGCCCGGGCCAGATTCAATCGCACCCGCCAACCGCCGGAAAATTCCGCCACCGGCCGTTCCAGTTGATCGGCGGTGAAACCCAGTCCAGCCATGAGCTTGCCGGCGCGGGCATGGGCGCTGTAGCCGCCGATGGCGTCGAAATGCGCATGTAACTCTGCTTGGCGCGCACCGTCGTGGGTAGCCTCGGCAGCGCGCAAGTCGCGTTCGATCTGGCGCAGTTCGGCGTCGCCGTCCAACACATAGTCCAGCGCCGGGGTCGGGAGCGCCGGGGTTTCCTGGGCGACATGGGCGAGAGTCCAGCGCGGCGGCAGATCGAGATCGCCGGTATCCTGATGCAGTTCATCGCGCAGCAACGCGAACAGGCTGGATTTGCCGCTGCCGTTGGCGCCGATCACCCCGACCTTCCAGCCGGGATAAACGGTCAGCGAGGTGTTTTCAAACAGCGGCTTGCCGCCGCGTTGCAGGGAGAGTTGGCGTAGAGTCAGCATGGTGGCGAAGTTTACCAGCTTGCCGATGATGGCGGCGATGCAATGGGTCGGTCTGGTCCACTACAATCAAACGATGCCCGACCGCTCTCCGCCACACGCCGAAATCGCCATGACCGACGACGCGCTGTTACGCTACAGCCGGCAAATCTTGCTGCCGGAATTCGACATCGCCGGGCAGGAGCGGCTGCGCCAGTCCCGCGCGCTGATCGTCGGGCTGGGCGGGTTGGGTTCGGCGGCGGCGATGTATCTGGCGGCGGCGGGAGTGGGACGACTGACGCTGGTCGATTTCGACACGGTGGACCTCTCCAACCTGCAGCGGCAGATCATCCATCGCACGGCGGATATTGGCCGGCTCAAGGTCGAATCGGCCCGCGATACCCTGTTGGCGCTCAATCCGCTGATTGAAGTAAACACCATCCCGAGGGCGCTGGACGACGCGGAGTTGCTGC
This sequence comes from uncultured Gammaproteobacteria bacterium, assembly GCA_963719395.1. GTDB lineage: Bacteria > Pseudomonadota > Gammaproteobacteria > Competibacterales > Competibacteraceae > Contendibacter. The sequence goes on from CAVRCC010000044.1 coordinate 8,726, forward strand.
AACAGGTCGAACCAGCCGATATCGTGGTGGACGCCTGCGACAATCTTCCGACCCGGCTGGCGATCAACGCTGCCTGCGTTCGAGCGGGAGTGCCCCTGGTCACGGGCGCGGCGATCCGGCTGGAGGGGCAAGTGCTGGTCTGGCGACCGGGCGGGGAGGGCGCCTGCTACCGCTGCCTGTACCGCGACGCCGGGATGAACCCGGAAACCTGCGCCCAAACCGGCGTACTCGCCCCGTTGGTCGGAGTGATCGGCAGCCTCCAGGCGTTGGAGGCGATCAAGGTGCTGACCGGACTCGGCGAGCCGCTGGACGGACGTTTGCTGTTGCTGGACGCCGCGCCGATGGAATGGCGGTCCATGAAGGTCCGGCGCTGGCCGGCGTGTCCGGTGTGCGGCGATAGTGCGGCGTGACAGTTCACCCTTCCGCCCAATTGATGTAAACCTCAACGGAGAAACCCGCATGACCTTTTCCATCGTTGCTTTCGATCCTGTCAACGGCGATTTGGGCGTAGCCGTGCAGTCGAAATTTCCCAATGTCGGCGTCTCCATTCCGTTCGCCAGGGCCGGAGTCGGCGCGGTGGCGACCCAGTGCTATTGCAATACCAGCTATGGTCCGCGCGGGCTGGCGCTGCTGGAAAACGGCGCTTCGCCCGAGCAGGCGGTGGCGATCCTGATCGACGGCGACGCGCAGCGCGATTACCGCCAGCTCGGCATCATCGACGCCCGGGGCCGCGCCGCCAGCTTTACCGGCGCGCACTGTTTCGACTGGGCCGGCGGTTTGCAGGGTCGAGACTGCGCGGCGCAGGGCAATACCTTGGCCGGGGCGCGAGTGGTGGAGAGCATGGTGCGGACGTTTGAAAACGCGCCGGGATCGCTGGCGGAGCGGTTAATGGCGGCTTTGCAGGCCGGACAGGCTGCTGGCGGCGACCGGCGCGGCCAGCAGTCGGCAGCGCTGAAGGTGGTGCGGGCCGGCGGCGGCTACGGCGGTTTCGACGACCGCTACGTAGAGATTTCGGTCTACGACCATCCCACGCCCATCGTCGAACTGGAGCGGCTGTACGCCATTCACCGGCTGACCTATTTCCGCAGCGATCCCGCCAATCTGGTCAGGATCGACACCGCCATCGCCAATGAATTACAGCAAATTCTCCATACGCGCGGTTTTTACAAGGGCGTCGCCACCGGCGTTTGCGACGAGGAGATGTTGCGAACACTGCGCGATTTTATGGGCTGGGAGAATTACGATGAGCGCATCCGCGACGACGATCTCATCGATCTGGAAGTGCTCGATGATATGCGCCAAAAACATGCGCTTTGGCTGCGGGCGCACGGTCACGGTGGGTAGCGTTACAAATAATAGGTCTTCAAGGGCGGAAAGCCGTTGAATTCAATGGAACTGTAGGAGGCGGTATACGCGCCGGTGGAGAGCCAATAAATCCGGTCGCCGATTTCTAGCGACAGCGGGAGTTGATATTTGAAATGTTCATAGATGATGTCCAGACTATCGCAGGTCGGCCCAGCCAGGATTACATCTCCAGTTTCGCCTTTTTTTTCAGTATAAACCGGATATTTGATAGACTCGTCTATCGTTTCCATCAGGCCGTTGAATATGCCAACATCCGTATAGACCCAGCGCTTCAAGTCGGTTTTGGATTTTTTGGAAATGGAGACCACTTCGCTGATCAGCACGCCCGCCTCGCCCACCAGGCCACGTCCTGGCTCCAGGTAGATTTCCGGGGTGGAATTGCCAAAATACGAGCCGATATAACGGTTGATTTCTTCGGCGTATACGGAAAGCGAGTTGGATTTAACTAGATAATCGGCTGGAAATCCGCCCCCCATGTTCATTGCTTTCAGATGAATCTTTTCTCCTTCCATCCAATCGAACAAGTCATATACCTTGGCAATCGCTGCGTCCCAAGCTGAGATTTCGCGTTGTTGCGAGCCGACATGAAACGAAATGCCATACGGCTCTAGTCCTAGATCGGCGGCTAATAACACCAGTTCGGTTAACATACGCGGTTGGCAGCCGAATTTACGTGACAGCGGCCAGTCGGAGTCGGAGGTTACGGCGTCCATCAGAAGACGAAAGAATACCCGTGAACCGGGGGCTTCCTTGGCGAGATGGCGGACATCCGCCTCGCAGTCGCTCGCGAACAACCGGACTCCCTTGTCGTAGGCTTCGCGGACGTGCCTCGCCTTTTTGATGGTATTGCCGAAGCTCACACGCTCGGGCGACACCCCGAGGTTCAGTATACTGTCGAGTTCGTAAATCGAAGCGATGTCAAAGTACGAACCGAGATCCCGCAATAAAGTCAGCACTTCCGTGCCGGGGTTTGCTTTGACCGCGTAATAGATTTTCGCGTTGGGAAAACCGGTACGGAATTCCTCAAATTTTTGCTGGACTCTGTCCAACAGCACGACTAAAAATGGCGTCTCTTTTGCTTCAGAGAAGGTTAGAATTTTTTCCCAATCAGCCGGGGAATAATAATCACGATGCATCTTGTTCTTCCTTAATCAAAAGACAGGATACTCAACAATGTGAAAGCAAAAAGGCTGTTCGGCCTGGTATGGCGTGGACAGCCTTTCCCGGATAGCTCCGTAACGGCGTTACTTTTTTTTCTTGTCCGTTTTCTCGGACTTCTCTTTATGTTTCGACGGTTTAGCTCCAGCGGCTGATTTTGGCGCCACAGCGATCATGGGGTTGGCCGCCGATACCGTGACCGTTGCCGTCGATTCCGCCAGTTCCGTTTCCAACTCCCTGACGGTACCGTCGAATGATTCCTTACCGCCGGGTTTGATTTCCTTAATGTCGGTTGGCAGGCCAATCTGATCAAGGAGAGCGATGAATGGTTCTGGATCGAGTTCCTCAACATTGACCATCGTTTTCGGATCCCAGACGCCTTGGGCTACGAGCATGGCCGCTGCGACGGGAGGAACGCCGGCGGTGTAGCTAATGCCCTGCGACTCGACCTCTTCGTAGCATTGTTTGTGATCCGAGACTTGGTAAATAAAGATCTCCCGTTTCTTATCGTCTTTCCAGCCCTTGACGAAGTTGCCGATGCAGGTCTTGCCGGTATAGCCCGGCGCCAGCGTCTGCGGGTCGGGCAGGAGCGCCTTGACGACCTTGAGCGGTACGACCTCTTGGCCCGTGGTCAGGGTTACTGGCAAATGCGAAAGGAAACCGAGGGTGCGGAGTACGGTGAAAACGTTGATGTAGTGGTCGCCGAAACCCATCCAGAATCGAATGCTGTTGGCGTCGACGTTCTTCGACAGCGAGTGCAATTCGTCGTGTCCGTTCAGGTAGATGGGGCAGGGACCAACGACCGGGAAATCGTAGATGCGCTTGACGGAATGCGTCGGATACTCTTTCCACTGGCGGTCGATCCAGGTCCAGACCTTGATGAACTCGCGAAAATTGATCTCCGGGTCGAAGTTCGTGGCGAAATACTTACCGTGGCTGCCGGCATTGACATCCAAGATATCAATGGTATCGATCTTGTCGAAGTAGCGCTTCACCGCCAACGCGCAATAAGCGTTGACCACGCCTGGATCAAATCCCGCACCCAGGATGGCGGTCAGTCCCTTTTCGGTGCAGCGATCTTTACGTTTCCACTCGTAGTTTGCATACCAGGGTGGCTGTTCGCAGACCTTATCAGGTTCTTCGTGAATGGCGGTGTCTATATACACCGCTCCAGTTTCAAGACAGGCTTCCAGAACCGACATGTTGATGAAGGCATTGCCGAGGTTGATGACGATCTCGGAACGGGTCTTCTTGATAAGCTTTACGGTCGCCGGAATATCGAGGGCATCAATTTGCCGTGAATACAGTTTTTTCGCGGGATCTTTGAGATGCCCTTTTCGGTTGACGCTTTCGATGATCGCATCGCATTTCGGCAGCGTCCTCGATGCAATGCAGATATCGCCCAGCACATCGTTGTTCATCGCGGCTTTATGAGCGGCCACATGAGCGACCCCGCCCGCGCCGATGATGAGCACATTCTTCTTCATGTCGATTTTTCTCCTGACTTACGAAAGACTGCGTTTGAAATCCTTGTATCCGAATTTTCGAATGATTTCCGTGGTTCCATCCAGTCGGTGTACGACGATAGATGGCATGGAAAGTCCGTTGAACCAGTTTTTCTTGACCATCGTGTATCCAGCCGCGTCAGCGATGCGGACCTCGTCGCCGATTTCCAATCGCGTCTTTAGATCATATTCGCCGAAGACGTCACCCGCCAGGCAGGTCCGGCCCGCGATCATCATTCGATGAGGTCCGGGTTCGGGAGAGGCAATTTTCGGAGTGGTGCCATAGATCAAATGATCCAGCATGTGCGCTTCAACCGAGGCATCGACAATGGCGATATCGATTTCATTATGCATGACATCCAGCACGGTGGTCACCAGTTCCGCGCAGCCGGTGATAGCCGCTTCGCCGGGTTCCAGATAAACCTGCACGCCAAATTGTTCACCGAAGTTCTTCAATTTTTCACAAAATTGATCGAGCGGATACCCCTCCTTGGTAAAGCTAATACCACCGCCAAGGCTGACCCACTCCATCTTTTCAAGCAGGGACCCATAATTTTGGCCGATCGAATCGATGGCCGCGCAAATATTATCAACGTCGTCGTTTTCACAGTTGAAATGGAACATAACCCCGCTGAGGAGGGAGGAAACCTTCATCAGCTCATTTTTATCGGAAACGCCCAGCCGTGAAGATTTTCTTGCCGGATCGGCCAGGTCAAAATGGGAATAACTGATCCCCGGATTGACCCGCAATCCCAGTTTGATTCCGCCAACATCGCCCTGATGCATCGTCAGTTGAGAGATCGAGTTAAAGATCACCTTGCTGGCGAACTTCCTTACGGCTTTAATTTCTTTTGCGGAAAAACCCACGCTATAGGCATGAACTTCCTTGCCGAATTTTTCATGCCCCAGCCTGGCTTCAAACAGAGAACTGCTGGTAGTCCCATCCAGGTATTGCCGCATGAAATCAAACACGCACCAGGTTGAAAAACATTTCAGCGCCAGCACGACCTTCACGCCTGAAGCCTTGCGGACATGCAGGATAATTTTCAGGTTCTTCCGCAGTTTATTCTCGTCGATCAGGTAATAGGGCGTGGTTAATTTTGTCATCAGGCATAGAACTCGTGAAACATGCGGAAGATCTTCAAGGATCGCGGAAAAATAAAAGCGGCGCGAGCGACAGCGGAATCGCCCACGCCACCAACAAGGATCGCCCCCTTTTGGGATGGCTATCCAGGGTCAAAACCGAGGCGGCAACGATATCACTCTTCTTCCAGCGCGCCCTGCGCCAACGCGTCAACGTTCATGTCAATGTTGCGGCGCCGCCGGATATTCTTGCCCTCGACCAGATAAACGATGTGCTCGGAGATATTCTTGCAGTGATCGCCGATCCGCTCCAGCGCCTTGATGATGAAGAGCACATTGATGGCATGGCCGATGGTGCGCGAGTCTTCCATCATGTAGGTGATCAGCCGCCGCAACGCCGCTTGAAATTCCTGATCCAGTTCGTCGTCGCTGTGGATGATGATCAGCGCCTTCTCCACGTCCAGCCGGGCGAGGGCGTCAAGACAGTCGTGCAGCATGTTGCCCGCCAGTTCGGCCATGGGCTTCACGTCGCGCAGCAGCGTGGCGCTGGGTGGGCTGCTGACGCCGTCGTACATCTGGAGAGCCATCCGGGCGATTTTTTTGGCGCCGTCGCCGATCCGTTCCAGATCGGTGACGGTGTTGGCCAACGACATGATCATCCGCAGGTCGCTGCCGACCGGCTGGCGCAGGGCGATCAGGCTGATGCAGTCTTCGTCGGTCTTGAGCTGCAGACCGTTGATCAGCCGGTCGCGGGCAATCGTCTCGCGCATGGCGTTCATGTCTTCCTCGTCCAGCGCCGCGATGGCTCGCTTGATCTGGTCCTCGGCCAGCCCGCCCATTTCCAGCACCAGATTGCGCAAGTTAGCGAGCTGAATGTCGAACTGCTTGACGGTATGGGCGTCTTGACTAATGGTCATATCGGGTACTCCCGTCGAATGACGAATAGGGCGAGGTTAGCCAAAACGGCCGGTAATGTAATCCTCGGTCAGCTTGTGCTTGGGATTGGTGAAAATCTGGTCGGTTTCACCGACTTCGATTAAATCGCCCAAGTGGAAATACGCGGTGCGCTGGGACACGCGAGCCGCTTGCTGCATCGAGTGGGTGACGATGACGATGGTGTAGTTCTCCCGCAGCTCGTCGATCAGTTCCTCGATCTTGGCGGTGGCGATGGGGTCGAGCGCCGAGCAGGGTTCGTCCATCAGGATCACTTCGGGGTTCACCGCAATCGCGCGGGCGATGCACAGCCGTTGTTGCTGGCCGCCGGACAGGCTAGTGCCCGGCTCGTCCATGCGCTTGTCGACTTCCTTGATCAGACCGGCCCGTTCCAGACTGGCGCGCACCAAGTCGTCGAGTTCGGCCTTGGTGTTGACCATGCCGTGAATCCGTGGCCCGTAAGCGACGTTTTCGTAGATGGACTTGGGGAAGGGATTGGGCTTCTGGAACACCATCCCGACCCGCGCCCGCAGTTGCACCACGTCGATGCTTTTATCGTAGATGTCGTCGGCGTCGAGCTGGATCTGCCCGGTGATTCGACAGATGGGGATGGTGTCGTTCATCCGGTTCAGGCAGCGCAGGAAGGTGGACTTGCCGCAGCCGGACGGGCCGATGAAGGCGATGACTTCGTTGGCGCCGATGTCGAGGCCGACATTTTTGATCGCTTGCTTTTCGCCGTAATAGACGTTGACCCCGCGGCAGACCATTTTGGGGTTGTCCACCGTGATCTTGCCGACGGTTTGTCGGTTGTTGTAGTCGGTCACTTCGACGCTGGACTGCTTGCGGGGCACGGTGTCGGCGTTCGGCGCTGGGTCCAGGGTGGTTTTGATTTCGATGGCGGTCGTGCTCATGACGGATTCGGTTCTCGGTTTGATGGGGTGCGGGTCGGTCGGGGCGTTTACCAGCGCCGCTCGAAGCGCTTGCGCAGCAGGATGGCTAGCCCGTTCATCAGAATCATGAAGGCCAGCAACACCATGATCGCGGCCGAGGTTCGTTCCACGAACGCCCGCTCCGGCAGATCGGACCAGAGATAGATTTGCACCGGCAGCACCGTGGCCGGGTCCATGAAACTCTTGGGCACGTCCACGATGAAGGCCACCATGCCGATCATCAGCAGCGGCGCGGATTCGCCCAGGGCGCGGGCCATGCCGATGATAGAGCCGGTCAACATCCCGGGCATGGCCAGCGGCAGCACGTGATGCCCCACCATTTGCAGCTTGGAGGCGCCCATGCCCAGCGCCGCCTCGCGGATCGATGGCGGCACCGAGGTCAGGGCGGCGCGGCCGGCGATGATGATGACCGGCAGCGTCATCAGGCTCAGCACCAGTCCGCCGACCAGCGGCGCGGAGCGGGGCAGGCCGAAGAAGTTGATGAACACCGCCAGGCCCAGCAGGCCGAACACGATGGACGGCACCGCCGCCAGGTTGTTGATGTTGACCTCGATGATGTCAGTCCAGCGATTTTTCGGGGCGAACTCCTCCAGATAGACCGCCGTGGCGACGCCGATCGGGAACGAGAGGAGGAAGGTGACCAGCAGGGTATAGAACGACCCCATCAGCGCGCCGCGAATGCCGGCCTGTTCCGGTTCGCGGGAATCGCCGCTGCCGAACAGGATGGTGTTGAATTGCTTGTCGATCTTGCCGGCGGCTCGCAGCTTGTCAACCCATTCGATCTGGTTGTCCTTGACCGGCCGTTCCGACTCGTCGAGCGCGCGGTCGATGTTGCCCTTGACCAGCGTATCCACCGGTGCCGAGGCCAGCAGCCAGATTTCCTGCTCGGCGCCGATCAGGGCGGGGGTCTGTAGCACCCGGCTTTGCAGTTCGTGCGCCGCGCCGGAACTGATCAGGCCGTATAAAGCGCGCAGCTCCAACCGTCCCTCCACGTTGGGGAACATCTGGCGCATCCCGGCGCGAACCAGCGCGGCATAATCGGCGCTGGCCAGCGTTTGCGGATCGCGCTTGCCGTCTGGGTCGAGCACGGCGGAATCAAACTTGATGGGTACCTGGACGTAGGTCTGCCAGAAGGCGGGATAACCCTTGCCGATGATGTTGCCGAACATCAGCACTACGAAGCCCAGCCCCAGGCTGACCGCGATCAGCCCGTACCAGCGGAAGCGCCGCTCGGCGGCATGGCGGCGCTTCAGGCCGGTATTAACAATCGTTTTGATGTCCCGGTTCAGCGGAGCCGGCGCGGCGGCGGGTGTTGATTTATTATTCATACTGCTCCCGATACTTGCGCACCACATGCAGGGCAATGATGTTGAGGATCAGCGTGACCACGAACAGCATCAGGCCCAGGGCAAAAGCCGCCAAGGTCTTGGGGCTGTCGAACTCCTGGTCGCCGGTCAGCAGGGTCACGATCTGCACCGTGACCGTGGTCACCGCCTCCAGCGGATTGGCGGTCAGGTTGGCCGACAGGCCGGCGGCCATCACCACGATCATGGTTTCGCCGATGGCGCGGGACACGGCCAACAGGATGCTGCCGACGATACCGGGCAGGGCGGCGGGCAGCAGCACCCGGGTGATGGTTTCCGACTTGGTCGCGCCCAGGGCGTAGGAACCGTCGCGCATCGATTGCGGCACGGCGTTGATCACGTCGTCGGACAGCGAGGACACGAAGGGGATGATCATGATGCCCATCACCAGACCGGCGGCCAGCGCGCTTTCCGAGGCGACGTGCAGGCCCAGGGCCGTGCCGATCTCGCGGATCAGCGGGGCGACGGTCAGAGCGGCGAAGAAGCCGTAGACCACGGTCGGAATGCCAGCCAGAATTTCCAAGCGCCGGCTTGGCGAAGGCGCGAAATTTCGGGGTGGCGTACTCGGACAGGAACAGTGCCGACATCAGGCCGATGGGCACCGCGATCAGCATGGCGATGCCGGAAATCAGCAGGGTGCCGGCGAACAGCGGCACCGAACCGAAGGCGCCGGAGGAACCGGTCTGATCGGCGCGCAGGGCGGTTTGCGGACTCCACTGCAAGCCGAACAGGAATTCGGTGATCGGCACTTTCTGGAAGAATAGAATAGACTCGAATGCCACCGACAGGATAATGCCGAGCGTGGTGAAAATGGCCAGGGTCGAACTGGCGATCAGGAACAGGTTGACGACCCGTTCCACCCGGTTGCGGGCGCGCAGCGTCGGTGAAATCGCCCGCCAGGCATAGGCGATGCCGAGCGATGGCGAGGGTCAGCACCACGACCCAGAGCGACGGCATTGCCGATGACCTGAAGATTCCGATAGCGGTTGGCGGCTTCCAGCATGGCCGGATCAGGGGTACTGGACACGAAGTTGCCACTGATCAGGTTTTTGAGGTCGTTGACCACCAGATTCAGCCGATCCGGCGGCAGATCGCGCAGTTCCGGCGGCAGGCCGGCCACCACCAGGTCGACGATGATGCCCTGTTGAAACGTCATCCAGAGCGCTAACACGACCAGTGCAGGCAACAGACACCACAGGGCGGTGTAGGAACCATAGAAGCTGGGCAGGGAATGCAGATTGCGAATTTGACCACCGGCGACCGCGAAGGCACGTTTACGCCCCAGATAGTAGGCCCCGGCGCTGAGCAGTAAGAGGCTGAAAAACAAATAAGGCAACATGAATGCAATCACCCGGGATGCGAAAACGCCACCTGCGCCTGAACCAGGATTCAGTCGCGGGCGGCGTTTTGTAGGAGGCCCGGTTACGGGGTCATCGTCTTCAGGCTGTTGGCGTCGGCCGCGACCTGCTTGCGCTTGGCGTCCGGCAGCGGGATCAGCCCTTTCTTACTGAGATAGCCCTCGTCGCCCACCGCCTTCTCGCTGGTGAACTCGGCGATGAATTCCTTGATGCCAGGGATCACGCCGACGTGGGCTTTTTTGACGTAGATGAACAGGGGGCGCGACACCGGATATTTGCCGTCGGCGATGCTCTCGAAAGTGGGGACGACGCCGTTGATGGTTTCGCCCTGGATCTTGTCGAGGTTCTCTTCCAGGAAGCTGTAGCCGAAGATACCCAGCGCGTTGGGGTTAGCCACCAGCTTGTTGACGATCAGGTTGTCGTTCTCGCCGGCCTCGATGAAGACGCCATCCTCGCGCACCGTCTGGCATGCGGCCTTGGCCTTCTTCTCATCGGCCTTTTCCAGTTCCTTGATCGCCGGGAACTCCTTGCAGCCGTGATCCATGACCAGTTCGACGAAGGCGTCGCGGGTGCCGGAGGTCGGCGGCGGCCCCAGCACTTCGATCTTGTTAGCGGGCAGGGTGGGGTTGATGTCCTGCCAGGTTTTGAACGTATTGGTCACCAGCTTGCCGGTGGCGGGATCTGGAACCTCCTTGGCCAAGGCTAGCCAGATGTCCTTGAGGGTCAGCGGCATTGGCTTGGTCTTCTTGGAGGAAGCGATCACGATGCCGTCGAAGCCGATGTTGATCTCGACGATCTCGGTGACGCCGTTCTTGGCGCAGCTCTCGACCTCGGACGCTTTGATCGCGCGGGAGGCGTTGCTGACGTCGGGGTGCTGGACGCCGACGCCGCCGCAGAACAGCTTGAAGCCGCCGCCGGTGCCGGTGGCTTCGACCTTGGGTGTCTTGAAACTGGCGTTGGCTTTACCGAACTGCTCGGCCACGGTCGTGGTGAACGGATAGACCGTGGACGAGCCGACGATGCTGATGTAGTCGCGGGCGGACTGGGCGTAAGCGGCGCCAGTCAGGGCCAGGGTCGCCGCCACGGCGAGAGTGAGTTGGTGCTTGATCACGAAAATCTCCGCTAACGGTTGTTATGAATGGGCAAAGCGTTGGAATCCACCTCATCCTGAGGATCGAACGGAAACCATAAACTGAAATTACTACGGCATGACGGCCTTTATATTTCATCTATATGTCATTTTTATTGCAATGCAGGATCGGCAAGCCATATTTTTTGCCAGCGCATTGAAAAAATGAGTGTTTGGAGAAAAATCGGATGCGATGGGCTGATTTCGCGGGGTGGCGATGAGCGGTAAAACCATTTTAATCACAGGGTGTTCCTCGGGCATCGGTGCGTGCGTCGCGCGTGGTTTGAAGGCGCGCGGCTGGCGGGTGTTCGCCACGGCGCGCCAGCCGGCGGACGTGGCCCGGCTGTGCGCCGAGAGGTTGGAGAGTCTACCACTGGATCTGCGCGATTCCGATTCCATCCGAGCGGCGGTGGCGGAGGTTTTGCATCGAACCGGTGGCCGGTTGGACGCGCTGTTCAACAACGGCGCCTACGGTCAGGCCGGCGCGGTGGAGGATTTGAGCCGCGAAGCGTTGCGGGAGCAGTTCGAGACCAATCTGTTCGGGACGCAAGAATTGACCAACCAAGTCATTCCGACGATGCGGCGGCAGGGTGGGGGGCGGATTGTGTACAACAGTTCGGTGCTGGGGCTGGTGGCGTTTCCCTATCGCGGAGCTTACGTCGCCAGCAAGTTCGCGTTGGAGGGTATGGCCGACGCCTTGCGGCTGGAACTGGCCGGCGCCGGCATCCATGTCTGCCTGATCGAGCCGGGGCCGATTCTCAGCCGGTTCCGCGACAACGCCCATGCGGCTTATCGGCGACACATCCACGCCGAAACCAGCCCGCATCGGGAGCAGTACGCGGCGATGGAAGCGCGGTTGCTCAAGGAAGGACCGGCCGCGCCGTTCACCCTGCCGCCGGAAGCGGTGTTGAAACGGGTGATTCATGCGCTGGAAAGTCCCCGGCCACGCGCCCGCTACCCGGTGACCGTACCGACGTATTTGTTCGCCGTGCTGCGGCGGTTGCTACCAACCCGCTGCGCTGGATGCGATTCTGCGGCGGGCCGGCGGCGAGGGGCGGCGGTAGCGAAATGAGATCATATCTGGCTATTGCGCAGGCTCCATTTTTTCTGGTTGTTGCGCCATGGCCCGCACGATCGGGCGCAGCGCCAGCCACCATTGCTCCTTGGGTCGCCGGAAGGTCCAATCGACCATGTCCGACATCTGTTTGAGCGGAAAGACGGTTACCTTACCCTCGACCAGGCCGATGAACGCACCCTCCGCCGTGCCGCGCTCCAGTTCCCCGGTCAGGAAGTCGATGCAGTGCGCGGCCAGCCGGGTCGCCAGAATCCGGTCGTAGGGCGAGGGGTTGCCGCCCTGCTGGATGTGACCCAGGATCGCTTGGCGCACGTCGAACAGATCGCGGCCTTCCTCCTCGAACAGCCGGCACAGGAAGTCGGTGGTGTAGCGCGGATTGGCGCGCTCGTTGCGGATCGTCAGATAGAGCCGCCGGCCGCCGCGAAAACTCTCGACCATGCGTTCCACGTCGGCTTGCAGATCTTTGAGGGTGACGCCTTCCTCGTGCAGATAGACCCGTTCGGCGCCCCCGGCCAGCCCGCTCATCAGCGCCAGGTAACCGCAGTAGCGACCCATGGTTTCGACCACGAAACAGCGCCGCGCCGCCATGGCCGACTGCTTGATCCGGTCGAGCGCCTCGGCAATCGCGTTGAGCGCAGTGTCGGCGCCGATGCTCAGTTCCGAGCCGGGCAGGTTATTGTCGATGGTCGCTGGCAGGCAAATCATCGGGATTTTGAACGCGGGATAGCGGTCGCGCTCGCCGAACAGGTTGTGCGCCGCTTTGTAGGCCATCCAGCCGCCGACGATCAACAGGCCATCGATGCGGTGATTTTCCAGCGCCCGGCCCACGGCGTACAGTTGCTCGACCGTGGGTATCTGTCGGCTGGTGCCCAGCTCGGCGCCGCCCAACCCGGTCCAACCTTCAACATCGCCCCAATTGACTTCTTCGATCCGTCCGTCGATCAAGCCCTGGAAACTGCCGCGCACCCCGAGCAGGATGTGGCCACGATCCAGTCCGAGGCGCACGGCGGCGCGGGCGGCGGTGTTCATGCCCGGCGCCAGGCCGCCCGCGTGAATGATCGCCAGGCGGCGGGGACGGACGGGCGGGGTGACGCTGGGCATCGCTTCGGCCATTCGCTTGAAAACCTGAAACATCTCGGTAAAGCTGCCGCCCCGCAGCGTCATGGCCCCAGCGTAGTCTTTCTCGGTGATCATTCGGGCGACGGCGCGGGTTTGTTCGACGCATTTCATCAGCGGGGCGCGTTGAATGCGGTTATAGCGGATGCCGATCAGTTGTGGTTCGCTGTCCGGCGTTGCCGCGAGTACTTCCTCGACGGCGGCATAACCCAGCAGCGTGCTCATCCAGCGGTCGAAAGCGCTGGGGGTTCCGCCGCGCTGGACGTGACCGAGGATCGTGACACGGGTGTCCTCGCCGAGCCGTTCTTCCAACACTTGGCGCACGTAGTCAGCCCCGATCGGATTGCCGGCACGGTCGGACGCGCCCTCGGCGACCACGACGATACTGTCGCGACGACCGGCGGCCCGGCCGTTGCGCAGCAGTTCGCACATGCGTTCTTCCCAGCCCTCGGATGGGGGATTCTCGGGGATCAGCACGTAGTCGGTCCCGCCGGCGATGGCGCTCATCAGCGCCAGATAGCCGCAGTGCCGGCCCATCACTTCCACCACAAAGCTGCGCTGGTGGCTGGCGGCGGTGCTGGTAATCGCGTCGATGGCTTCGACGATGCGGTGCAGGGCGGAATCGGCCCCGATGGTCATGTCGGTGCCGACCATGTCGTTGTCGATCGAGCCGACCAGACCGGCGATCATCAGCGCCGGGTGCCGTTGGGCGGTCGCCTCGTCGATCTCGCCGTTGCGCAGCAGTTCCGCCACCAGCTCCGGCCATTCCCGGCGGAAGGTGTCGGCGCCGGTCAGGCTGCCGTCGCCGCCGATGATGACCAGCCGGTCGATGCCGTGTTCCAGTAGATTACGGGCGGCGCGCAGCCGGCCCTCCCGCTCGCGGAACGCCGGGCAGCGGGCGGTGCCGATGAGAGTGCCTCCCCGATGCAGGACGCTGCCGACATCGTCCCAGGACAGCCGCCGGATGCGGTCGCCGCCGTCCACCATGCCCTGGTAGCCTTCGTAAATGGCATGGACGGTGGCGCCGCCCTGGTGGATCGCGGTACGGACGACGGCGCGGACGGCGGCGTTCATGCCTTGCGCGTCGCCGCCGCTGGTCAGGACACCGATGCTTTTGGGGGGGGTACTAGCCATGTTGAGTTTGCCCTTTGGTGAGGGGTAATGGCGCAAAGGGTAGCATCACGATCAAAGCACGTCAGGCGCCGCCCAGCTTGTCGATTTCAAAGCGGAGCTTTTCAATTTCTTCCCGTGCCCGGACCTGATGGGTGACGTCGTACTGCACGCCCAAGTAATAAATGACATTGCCTTCGCGGTCCACCAGTGGACGGATGGCCAGGCGGTTGAAGAACAGTTCGCCGTTTTTGCGGTAGTTGCGCAGAGTCACGACGCAGGGTTGGTGCGTTTGCAGCGCCGCCCGGATCGTGTCGAGCGCCTCCTGATCGCGGTCTTCGCCCTGTAGAAACCGACAGTTGCGGCCGACGATCTCGTCCTGGGAGTAGCCGGTGATTTCCTCGAAAGCCTTGTTGGCGTACACGATCAGATTGTCGGGCGTATCCGGGTCGGACAGGGTGACGCCGTTGACGCAGGAATCCAGGATTTGCGTCAGGACGTAGGGAATCAAGCCATCGTCTTTTGCCGTCACGAACATTGAGAGTCTCCCGCGGAACTTGGAACCTGGAAACAACGCCACTGCTTGCCGTTTGCCGCATCCCTTAACCGTCGTCCAGCATTTCCTTTTCGATCAGCAGCTTCAGCTTCCGCATCGTCCGTTTGGCGCCGTCCTGGAGCGCGATGCGGATGAGTTTTTCGAACGGCCGCATGTGCAGTTCGAGTTTCTCCAGTTCGAAGGTGAAGGTTAGGTGCGTGGAAGGATTGAGATTGTCGAATTCGTAGATGGAGCGGTAGGATGCTGTAATCCCCTTGAAGCAGATCCGTTTGAGCGGCTCCAGTTCGGCGACCTCGAAGGTCGAGTCGGTTTTATGCCCCTGGTCCACGCGCACCTGCCGCGCCTTGAAGCCCAGTTGCACCGGGCCGGTGGACAGCGGCTTGAGTTCCACCACTTCCGCCGACCAGCGGGGGTAGTTGGCGACGAAATCCAGGGCGACGAACCGGTAGACGGGCTCGATTTTCTGGAAGATAAGAACGTCAGCTTTGGCGGTGATCATCCGCAGCCTCCTACTGGGTCGCGCAACGCGCAGGAGAAATCCGTCGAGTCTTAAAGGAAAATCTAGCAGATTTATCCGCCATGGGATATCTATGTGGGGAGCGATAAAGCGCACAAGACGATTTCCGGTGAGCCGATCGCCCTCTTACGGCCAAGGATCGCGGTTCGGTCTACGCTGGCGATGACCGGCGCCCCACCGAACCCAAGGTCATCAAACGGGCGGTGCAAGGCACCGCGCCATCCCGGCTGACCCGCGCGGCGCCGCCCGCGAAGAGTTGAACCCAAAATGGCTGGATGCGCACTAACGTGGAATCGCCCGCAAGCGGACCCCCCTACACGGGTAGGATTTGGTATTATTAACCAAGGTAGTCGATAACCTTACCAAGATCATAAGGAGCGAACGCCATGAGTAAAAACGCGGACATCAAAAAAGAAACCAAGAAGAAGCCGGCGAAGACCATGAAAGAAAAGAAGGCCGAAAAGAAGTCGAAGAAGGAGAACAAAGATTCCCAAGCTTGACGATGCCCCCTTCGTCCGCCATGGTCTTCCGTGAAATCAGTCGGTCTTGATACCGAGCTTGTTGGCTGGTTGGTTGGTTTAGCAAGCGCCCGGGCCTTGTAGGTCCGGGCGCTTTTTTATCGACGCGGCTAAATCTGGGGGGTAGTGTACTATGGGTGCATGACCCGAGGTACAGGCGCACCGTTGACGATTGGAGAATGGCTGATTCAATGGAGGCTTTAAGGCGTTAAATGGAGCAACCGGACGATCAGCGGCGCCAGCAAGGCGGTCAGCAACGCATTCAGGCCAATCGCCAGACCGGCGAAGGCGCCCGCCAGACTGCTGATTTGAAACGCCCGCGCCGTGCCGATACCGTGCGCCGCCACGCCGATGGCGAAGCCTTTGACCGCATCGTCCCGAATCCGCAACCATTCCAGCAGCCCTGGAGCGGCGACCGCGCCGACCACACCAGTCAGAATCACTATGACCGCCGTCAGCGAAGGCAGACCGCCGATTTTTTCGGCGATCCCCATTGCGACCGGTGTGGTCACCGACTTGGGCGCCAGCGACAGCAGAGTGCGCGGCGAACCACCCAGCAGCCAGGCGATCCCGATGGCGGAGAGGATGGCGGTCAGCGAGCCGGTCAGCAGGCCGACCCCAATCGGCAGGAACAGCCGCCGTACCCGCTCCCAGTGCAGGTAGAGCGGTATCGCCAGCGCCACGGTGGCCGGGCCGAGCAGGAAATGGATGAATTGCGCGCCGGAGAAATAGGTGGGGTAGGAGGTGCCGGTGAGCAGCAGGAGCAGCGCCAGCAAGGTAATTGCCAGCGCCACCGGATTGAACAGCGCTCGCCCGCCACTGCGTCGGAACAGCCATTGTCCGGTCAGATAGACCGTCAGGGTCACGGTCAGCCACAACAGCGGCGAGGCGGCCAGATAGACCCAGATGCCGCTGAAAATTCTATCCATCCGGCTGTTCTCCGTCACGACGGCGGATGAAGGCCCGCATCACCAACGCGGTGACGGCGACCGTGACGAGCGTGCTGACGACCAAGGCGACTGTTAAGGCCAGCCATTCCTCCGCCAGCAGTGCTCCGTATTGGATGATCCCGACCCCGGCGGGGATAAACAGCAGCGACAGGTGCGACAGCAGGGTTTCCGCAGTCGCGCGTAGAGTGTCGGGCAGTGCCCCACGCCAGCGGAGCGCCAGAAACAGCAGCACCATGCCGACTACCGGTCCCGGCACCGGTACGCCGCTCAACTGGACCGCCACCTCGCCGACCAACTGGAATGCGAGCAGTACCGCCAACGCGCCGATCATGGCGCTGGTACCGTCTGGGCTTGGATATTTCGCATCATCGCCATTGTTTTTAGGGCCGAATCTCGATCGGCGTGCCGTCGGGGATGGCGCGCCAGAGTTCCTCGATTTCGGTATTGGTCACCGCGATACAGCCTGCGGTCCAATCCCGTAACCGATGGAACGGCCCCAGGGAACCCATGCCCTTGGGAAGGCCGTGAATCATGATGTCCCCGCCGGCGGAGCGTTTCTGCTTGGCGGCGAGAGCGGCATCCTCGGGGCTGGGATAGGAGATGCGCAAGGCGCGGTGAAAGTCGCTGTTCTTCTTGCGAGAGGCGATTTTGTAGCGGCCTTCGGGGGTTTTGTTGTCGCCCTGGAACCGTTTGGGACCTTCCGGTTGTCGGCCCAGGGCGATGTCATAGGTCTTGATCGGAGCATTGTTGCGAAACAGCGTCAGCCGGCGCGCTTTTTTCTCGACCAGTATCCGGTCGGCGATGCTGTTGGCGGGTAGCGGCAGGTCCGGGATTTGGGGTAATGGACGGGGTTTTCGCTCCAGGATCGCTACTTTGTCGGGAGTGCTTTTGGCCGGAGGCGGCGTGTCCGACGGTTTGGGAAGCTGAGGGGCGATTTTTTCCGTTGGCGCGTGGTCGATGGCCGTGGCGGGAGGCGGCGGCGGTTGGAGATACCGGTAAATCGCAATGCCGCCGTTGGTGGCTGTCAACAAAAGGGTAATGGCTAAGATAATCCGAAATTTCATGGACGATTCAGCAATCGATCAGGAAGAACGCGGCGGGACACCCGTGAAAATAGTATCCAAAACCTCGCCTTACTCGTCATTCAATTTTTCGCGGCGAAAACCAGCCGCTCCAGCCCGATGCACACCACCGCGTGCGCGTGCAGCTTGAGCGGGCCGCCGTCCGCTTCCAGGGTCTGGCGATACTGCGCCAGTTGCGTTTCCGCCTCCCGCAAGGCGTCCGCCACCGCCGGCAGCGCGCACAATTCCTCCCGCGTCTTCGTCGCCAGTTCGGCGCTGGTCAATCCGACCGCCTTGAGACCGACCGCCTTGAATTCCAGCAGATGATCGAGCAAGGCGTATTGGCGCATATCGGGGCGCACCCGCAGCAGCAGGTCGCCGTAACCCCGTCCCAGCGCCGGCTCCGAGTCCATCAGGTAGAACGTGTCGTTGAACAGCGTCACCAGAAACGCGGTCTTGACCACCAGCTCGTTGCTCCAGCGCAGATCGCGGTTATCGAACACCTTGAAGTAATGCTGTTCGAGGAAATCGCCCAACGGGCCGAGATCGCCGGTGGCGTAGAACTGTTCTACCACCGCTTGCCGCTGCGCCTGGTCGTCGTAGTCCGGCAACACCTGTTCCTGGAGCCGTTCGACGTACAGCTTGCGGATCACCTGGTTGGGAATGGTCAGTTGCAGCCTGCCCAAGGCGTCCCGCCCGGCGAGAGTGAGAACGCCGAAGTAGTAGAGCAAGGAGGCGAGAAAAGCGGGATCGCGCGGCGCGGTCAGCATGTCCCGCACCCCGAAGCGGTTGACCAGTTGGGCGATGGCGAGCGGTTTTGTGGGGTTCAGCGCCGCGTTGACCAGCGCCTCGCCGTGCGGCAGCCGGGCCACGTACTGGATTCGGTTGCGGTCCATCGCCAGGTTGTCGTCCAGCATTTGGTGGGGGTAGCGGCCGTAGCGGTCGAAGTAGTCCAGGAAATACAGCGCCAGGGTCGGGTTGTAGAGCAGCGGGTTATCTCCTTCGCCAAACCGGTAGCCGTTGTAGAAGCGCCGGATAAAGTCAAGAATCTCCGGCGCTCGCTCGTCCGGTAGCGACCGCGCTGCCAGAACCTTTGCCAGGGCTTCGGCCAATTCTCCGGCGGTGAAGCCGCAGAGATCGTAATACTCGTCGAGGTGGGTGATATCCTTGGCGACGTTGTAGCCGCTGGTCATGTCGCTGAGCACCACCGGCGACACGCCGGTCAGGAACACCCGGTCGATCCCGCTGCCGCTGGCCCCGCTCTTGACCACCTTGAACAGGGTCTTGATGATCCCTTCGCCCTCCACCAGCTCTTCGTAACGACCCGCGTCGCGCAACGGGCTGATCATCACTTCGTTGGCGAAGTTGTCGTATTCGTCCACCAGCAGATAGAGCTTGTGGGGCGTTCGGGACACCGCGCTGAGCAGCGATTGCAAGGAGGCCAGGCCGTCTTCCGGGTTGACCTCAACCCGCCCGTCCAGCCAGTCGCCGTAGCGGGCGATGGCGTCCTTGATGCGGACATTGACGTGATTGAACAGGGAGCGCCGGATCGCGTTCAAATCGCCGCCGGGATCGACCGCCGAAAAATCCCAGCGCATGACGAAGTAGCGATTGTGTAGCGGGGTGGGATTTCGGCCGATTTTCAGCCCACCAAACAGCCGCTCGAAGTGGTCCGCCCGCGCCAGGTCGTAATAGTTCTCCAGCGTGGACAGCCACAGGCTTTTGCCGAACCGGCGCGGACGCAGGAACAGCAACTGTTTGCCCGCCCCTTCGATCAGCGGAATCCGGTCGGTGCGGTCGATGTAGAAATACCCTTCGCCGATGATCGCGGCAAAGTCGGCGATGCCGTAGGGAAAACGCTGCACGGGACCCTCCTTATTCCAGCCACCAGTCCGATAAATGATAACGCAATCCTCGGTCAGGGGTATTCACGGAGGATGGGGTAGGGTTTCCAGCAAGCGCAAATCCAGATGCGTTTCAATCGCATCCGCCAGCCTGTTGATACCATCTTCTCGCAATTGCCGGTAATCCGGCGTTTCCCGCACCGCCAGACCGGCCCAGCGCAACAGCGCATCGCGGGCCGAGGCAGCGTCGAATAGCCCGTGCAAGTACGTGCCGAGCAGTTGCCCGTCATCCGACAGCGCGCCGTCCGGGCGGCCATCGGTCAGCCGAGCGGCGGGATGCGCCAACGCCGGGCCGGTGCTGATGCCGGCATGGATTTCGTAGCCGGTCACGAAGGCATTGTCGAGAAGCAGCCGGCCCTCGACCCGGCGCAACTGCTTTTCCGGTTCCAGGGTCGTCTCGAAATCCAGGAAACCGAGCCCCGGACTGCTGCCCGGTTCGCCTTCCAGTCCCGCCGGATCGTGAACCCAGCGCCCCAGCATTTGAAAGCCGCCGCAAATGCCGATCAGTTTGCCGCCGTAGCGCAGATGACGATGAATATCCTGATCCCAACCCTGTTCGCGAAGTCGGTGCAGAGTCGCCGCGCGTGCTTTTGCTGCCGGGCAGGATGATCAGATCGGCCGGTGGAATCGCGTCGCCCGGTCGCACCCAACACACCTCGACTTGTGGATGCAGTCGCAAGGGATCGAAATCGGTGTGATTGCTGATCCGCGCCAGCACCGGCACCGCCACCCGCAACCGCTCTGAATCCTTGGCGACGCCGGGTTCGCGGGGCAGGGCGTCCTCGGCTTCCAAATGCAACCCTTGCAAATAGGGCAACACACCCAGTACCGGCTTGCCGGTTTCCTGGGTCAGCCAGTCCAGCCCCGGCGTCAGCAAACTCACGTCGCCCCGGAAGCGATTGATGATGAGTCCCGTAATCCGCGCCCGTTCGCTCGGCGACAACAGCGCCAGCGTCCCGTACAAGTGGGCGAACACGCCGCCCCGGTCGATGTCGCCGACCAGCCACACCGGACAGTCCACCGCCTCGGCGAAGCCCATGTTGGCGATGTCCTTGTCGCGCAAATTGATTTCCGCCGGGCTGCCGGCGCCTTCCACCAGCACCACGTCGTAGGCGGCGCGCAGCCGTTCGTAGGATTCCAGCACCGCCCGCATCGCCACCGGCTTGTAGTCGTGATAGCGACGCGCATCCATGTTGGTCAACGCCTTGCCGTGGATGATGACTTGGGCGCCGATGTCGGTGTTGGGCTTGAGCAGCACCGGATTCATGTCGGTATGCGGTTCCAGAAAAGCCGCTTGCGCCTGCACCGCCTGGGCGCGGCCGATTTCGCCGCCGTCCACGGTCACGGCGCTGTTGAGGGCCATATTCTGGGGTTTGAAGGGAACCACGCGCACGCCGCGCCGCGCCAGCAACCGGCACAAGCCGGCGACCATGACGCTTTTGCCGGCATCGGAGGTGGTGCCCTGAATCATGAGGGTCTGGGTATTCATGGCAGGATTTTGACTGAATCACTTGGTTTTTGGCTACACTAGCGCCACTAAAACAGCCCTCACCCCCGGCCCCTCTCCCAGAGGGCGAGGGGGGATTATCTCGAATAGCGCGAAGCCATTGAAAAACAGCCCTCACCCCCGGCCTCTCTCCCAAAGGGCGAGGGGGGCCTTATGCTGACCGCGCTGTTGTGCATCGGCGCGGTGCTGCTGGACCGCTGGCAGGGCGAGCCGCGCCGCTGGCATCCGCTGGCGGGGTTCGGCTGGCTGGCGCAACGGGTGGAGGCGTTCGGCTACGGTCCGCCAGAATTAAACCCCACTGTCCGCCGTGGCCGTGGCGTCGGTGCGGTGATGGTGCTGCTGGTTCCGTTCATCCTCACCGCGTGGCTGCTGGCGGCCATTCCGCTGCTCGGTCTGGCGGTGGCGCTGGGGTTGCTGTATCTCGCCATCGGCGCGCGCAGCCTGGCGGAGCACGCCGAGGCAGTGGCGACGGCGCTGCGAGCGGGCGATTTGCCGCTGGCGCGCGAGCGGGTCGGCAGGATCGTCAGCCGCGATACCGACGATCTCGACGAAGAGCAGATCAGCCGGGCCACGGTGGAATCGGTGTTGGAAAACGGTTGCGACGCGATTTTCGGCGCGCTGTTCTGGTTCGTGCTGGCGTGGGCGCCGGGCGTGGTGTTGTACCGACTGGCCAACACGCTGGATGCCATGTGGGGTTATCGGACTCCGCGCTATCGGGATTTCGGCTGGGCAGCGGCCCGGTTGGACGATGTGCTGAACTGGGTTCCGGCCCGCTTGACCGCCCTGAGCTACGTGGTGGTGGGAACAAAACCGGCGCTGGCCTGGCGTTGTTGGCGGGAGCAGGCCCCGGTTTGGAAAAGTCCCAACGCCGGCCCGGTGATGGCGGCGGGCGCCGGTGCGCTCGGCCTGGCGCTCGGCGGCCAAGCCCGCTATCACGGCGAATGGGTCGCGCGCCCCGCGCTGGGCGAGGGCCTGGCCCCGCGCGCCGAGGATATCGACCGGGCGGTGGCGCTGGTGCGACGGGCGCTATGGCTGTGGCTCGGCGCGATTCTGGTCGGAGGGCTGGCCTTTGCTTGAGCACGGCGGCGCCCTGCGTGCGGCGGCGGCCCGCTACCGCATTCCGCCGAGCGACTGGCTGGATTTATCCACCGGCATCAATCCGTGCGGTTGGCCGGTCCCGCCGGCGCCGGCGACGGTTTGGCAACGGTTGCCGGAGCCGGACGACGGTCTGGAAGCGGCGGCGGCGGCTTATTTCGGCACGCCGCATCTGTTGCCGGTGGCCGGTTCGCAAGCCGCGATTCAGGTGTTGCCGCTGTTGCGCGACCCCAGTCGAGTCGGCGTTTTGAGTCCCAGCTATGCCGAACATGCCCATGCCTGGCGGCGGGCCGGACATCGGGTTGACGTGTTGGCGGCCGAGAGTTTGGACGCGGCGTTGGATCGGCTGGATGTGCTGGCGCTGGTCCATCCCAACAATCCCACTGGCGTTCGATTCCCGCTGGAGTCACTGCTGGACTGGCGAGCGCGGCTGGCGGCGCGTGGTGGCTGGCTGGTGGTGGACGAGGCGTTTATGGACGCCACGCCGGCCGGGAGTCTGGCCCATCGCGTCGGCCTGCCGGGATTGATCGTATTGCGCTCGTTGGGCAAGTTCTTCGGGCTGGCGGGGGCGCGGGTCGGGTTCATGCTGGCCCAGCCGGAATTGCTGGAGCGGGCGCTGGAGCAACTGGGACCGTGGACGGTTACGGGTCCCAGCCGCTGGGTGGCGACGCAAGCCCTGGCCGATCGCCACTGGCAGGCGGAGACGCGGAGCGATCTCGACCGCGCGGGAAACCGGCTGGCGGATTTGTTAAAGCGGCAAGGTCTGCCGGTGGCGGGCGGGACCGGCTTGTTCCAATGGGCGCCGCTACCGAAAGCAGAATTCTGGCAGGACGCCTTGGCGCGGCGCGGCGTTCTGGTCCGACGTTTCACCGATCCACCGGGGTTACGGTTTGGCCTGCCGGGACCGGAACCCGCCTGGCGGCGGTTGGAGCTGGCGCTGACTGGAGTGCGCGCCGAACGGTTGCGCGAGCCTTGAAGTAAAAACGGGATTACCCAATCACAGAATGATGGAAACAATGGCGGAGTTACTTAATCCAGTCGGCGAAGTGTATCTGGTGGGCGCTGGCCCCGGCGATCCCGAATTGTTGACCCTGAAGGCGCTGCGGCTGATGAAGCAGGCCGATGTGGTGGTGTATGACCGGTTGGTGGGTTCGGAAATTTTGGAACTGTTGGAGCCGCGCGTCGAACGTATTTTTGTCGGCAAGGAGCCGGACCATCACACCTTGCCCCAGAACGACATCAACCGCTTGCTGGTGGACCTGGCCTTGCAGGGCAAGCGGGTATTGCGGCTCAAGGGCGGGGACCCGTTCATCTTCGGGCGCGGCGGCGAGGAGATCGAAACGCTGATGGCGGCTGACATCCCCTTTCAGGTGGTGCCGGGCGTGACCGCCGCCGCCGGGTGCGCGGCTTACGCCGGCATTCCGCTCACCCATCGCGATTACGCCCAGGCGTGCGTATTCGTGACCGGTCATCTCAGGGACGGCGAACTGGATCTGAACTGGCCGATGCTGGCGCAACCGCGCCAGACGGTGGTGTTCTACATGGGGCTCAAGAGCGTCCGCCATATTTGCGACCGGCTGCGCGAACACGGCATGGTGGGCGATATGCCGGTGGCGTTGGTGGAGCAGGGGACCACGCCCCAACAGCGGGTCTTTTGCGCCACGCTCGCCACGTTGACGGAGGTTATTGACGGCGCTGGCATCCAGTCGCCGGCGTTGCTGATCGTCGGCGAGGTGGTGAAGTTGCATCCGCGCCTGTCCTGGTTCCAACCCGCCGCCGGCGCGCGGTCGGAAACGCCAGTTGGCATCGCGGTCGGCTAGCGCTTACCGCCCGCGAAAGAAGCCCTCCGAGGCTGGGGCGATGCCGACTGGTTTGGGGTGGAAGGGAGGGTTGGGTTTGGCCAGTGGTCCCGGACGCGTGGGCGGCGCGGGCGGCGTGGGGTGGCGACACGTCGGCCACGGCTCGCACGGCCAGGGATGCGGTGGATACGGTTTGGGCGGATAGAGCGGATAGGGCGTTCGCCATCGACGGCTCCAAATACCGCCTCCGGGCCTCCGACGCCGTGCGCGAGGCCTTCGATCCCGACAGCGGGCTGGATCACCCCGGCCAAGGTCATTATCCCCAATGCTTGGTCTCCACGGCTTACGACGTTCTTCGCCGTCTGCCGGTGGCCCGCACCGTCCAATCGATGGCGCACGCCAACGAACGCGAAGAGGTCAAGGCCCTGCTGCCGCACGTTCCCAGCGGCGGCGTCTTGCTGTTGGATCGGGGCTATCCCAGCTACGAACTCATCGACTACCTCCAGCGCCATTATCAGGGCTACTGGCTCATCCGCTGTCCCGCGTCGGCCACCTTTCCTGCTGTCGAAGCCTTCGTGCAATCCGGCCGGGCGGAGGCGGTGATCACCCTCCAGCCACCGCGGGCCGAACCGATTCGGCTGCGCGTCCTGCGGCTGACCAGTCCCGAGGGCGAACTCTCCGTCCTCCTCACCAACCTTCAGGATCCAGTGCGCTTTCCCGGGGATAGGGGTACGGATAGGGGTAGGGCGGCGGATAGCGGTCGAGGATGATGCGGTCGTTATCGTCTTTTTCCTGTTGCTGCTGTTGTAATTGCTGGTTCAACAGATCGTTCTGTAACTGTTGGTTCGCTTGTTCCAGATTGCGGATCGCCTGTTCCTGCCGCGCCTTTTCGGCCGCCTGACGCTCGCTGGCCATCTGTTCGGATAGCGCGTTGAGGCGCGCGATTTCGGCGGCCGAGTCGGCGTTGGTCGGCGTGGCCGGCGATGGCGGGGCGATATCGAGGGTTTGCACCGAGGCCGCGTCGTCCGGTTTCTTCTGGCCGTAGTGGACCTGGCCGCTGGCGTCGGTCCATTTGTAAACCTGTGCTTCGGTGGCGCCGGCGACGATCAACAGCAGAAAGGTAATGATCGAAAAGGGTAGCCGCAGATGGCGCATGGTCGGCTCCTCGGGTGGGATTTGCGTGAAATTTTACATTAAAAAACTATTATATTCAATAGGTTGATAGACTGAACCGGAGTGCTTGGCCGATTGCTGGGATGCGTGTCGTGGTGAGTTCGGGACCGAGCCGTTAAAATAACCAATTTTGTTCGGACCGCAACACTAAGGAGCATCCTTGGACATTCTGTTAATTGTTAAGGCGCTGATACTGGGCCTGGTGGAGGCCGCCTCGGAATTCCTGCCGATTTCCAGTACGGGGCATCTGATCATTGTAGGGGATTTTCTGGCGTTCACCGGGCCGCGCGCCGAGACCTTCGAGATTTTCATTCAATTGGGGGCCATTCTCGCCGTGGTCTGGATTTACCGGGTGCGGATGCGGGAAACCCTTGTCCATGCCGGCCACGATCCCCAGGCGCGGCGGATGCTGGTGAATCTGGCGATCGCTTTCACACCGGCGGCCGCGCTGGGTTTTTTCCTGCACAAGTACATTACCCAGTACCTGTTCAATCCAGTGACCGTAGCTATAGCGCTGGTGCTGGGCGGCGTCGCGATTCTGTTGATCGAGCGCTTTGCCCGGGCCGATCGGGTGCTGGCGGTGGACGATATGCGTTGGCAGGATGCGTTGTGGGTCGGCATCGCCCAGAGCGTGGCGCTGTTTCCGGGCGTGTCGCGGTCGGGCGCGACCATCATGGGTGGGATGCTGGGCGGGATGTCGCGGTTCGCAGCCACGGAGTTTTCGTTTTTTCTGGCGATTCCGACCATGTTCGCCGCAACCTTCTACAGCCTTTTTAAGGAATGGCACAACCTCACCCTGGCGGATGTGCCAATGTTCGCGGTGGGGTTCGTGGCGGCGTTCCTGGGTGGACTGGCAGTGGTGCGCTTCCTGCTGGCGTATGTCGGCCAGCACAGCTTCGCGCCGTTCGCCTGGTACCGAATCGTGTTTGGCGGTCTGCTGCTGGCGTATTTCCACTACCACCCGTGGGTGGCGGCGTGAAGGGTGGCCGGGCGACCGGCGGCGGTGGGAGCGAACTGATGGCTGAGATATTTTCCGAAGCCTGGATGCGCGAGTACGCACGGCTGTGGAACGCCGAACAGGCCATGATCCGGGAATTGACCCGGCAGCGGTTTAACGCGGCGGTCGGGTATGGCTTTCTGGACCAGCCCGCGCCGCGCGGCCTGTTGGTGGTGACGCACGGTATCGCCGAACAGGCGGGCCATTACGATGGTCGGGAACTGGACTGGGATTTGCGCGCCAGTCTGGTGGACTGGGCCGAATGGTTGGCGCGCGGCTTCGATCTGTCGAACATGCTGATCGCGGTCGGTACCCAGCGCTTGCAAATCTGGAAAGGCAACCACCGGCGCATTCTGCGCAACCCCCCGCTGGTGAGCGCTCTGCTACGGGCGTTCGCGCTGTTGACGGAAGTGCGGGTATGAAGGTGCGCGCGCCAGCGCTGGCAGGGGAAATCTCATGAGCTTCCTGGATCATCTGAACCTGTTCCGCGCCGCGATACCTGGGTCGGACTGGCTCGCGCTTGCCTGGTTCGCGGTTTGCTGGATCGGATACACCGTCTACGCCAATCGCGAAGGGCAAGCGTGCCACAGTTTGATTCGTGGCACGGACCGGATGCGGATGGTGTGGATGGAGCGCTTGCTCGAACGCGAGGTCCGCATCGTGGACGCAGCGCTGCTCGGTAGTCTGATGCAGAGCGTGTCGTTCTTCGCCTCGACCACGATCCTGATCATCGGTAGCCTGATCGCCGCGCTGGGCGCGGTCGATTCATGCGGTGCAGTGGGCGGCGAATCTCGGACTCCTGGTTCCCACTGGCCGCGAAGTGTGGACGCTCAAACTGGTCGCGCTGATCGTCGTGTTTATCTACGCCTTTTTCAAGTTGACCTGGTCGATTCGCCAGTTCAACCGCTGTGCGATTCTGATCGGCGCCGCGCCGTCGCACGATCAACTCGACGACTCCAAACGTCGCGTCTGGGTGCGGCGTCTCGGGCGGTTGAACGCGCTGGCCGGAGACGACTTCAATCGTGGCCTGCGGGCCTACTACTTTGGGTTGGCGCTGCTCGCCTGGTTCGTCCATCCGTGGGCGTTCGCCGGCGCCTCGATCTGGGTCGTCGCGGTCCTGTATCGGCGCGAATTCGCTTCCGAACCGGTCGCACTTCTCTGCGAGGACGAGGGCGGGGAGTAGCCTGCAATTAAATACGAGAAAATCAGGATATTGCCGGCTCCAGCCGCCGCCGGAACGCCGCGTAATACAGCACCGGAATAAACACCAGCGTCAGCACGGTGGACACCATGATGCCGAAGATCAGCGAGATCGCCAGGCCGCGAAAGATCGGATCGTCCAGGATGAACAGCGCTCCGAGCATGGCCGCCAGCGCGGTCAAAATGATCGGCTTGGCTCGCACCGCGCTGGAACGGATCACCGCTTCCTGAAACGGCGCGCCGTTTTCCACCTCCAGATTGATGAAGTCCACCAGCAGGATCGAGTTGCGGACGATGATGCCCGCCAGCGCGATCATGCCGATCATCGAGGTGGCGGTGAACTGGGCGTGCAGCAGGGCGTGGCCTGGCATCACCCCGATGATGGTCAGCGGAATCGGCGCCATGATGATGAGCGGGATTAGATAAGAGTGGAACTGCGCCACCACCAGCAGGTAGATCAGGATCATCCCCACCCCGTAGGCGATGCCCATGTCGCGGAAAGTTTCGTAGGTGATCTGCCACTCGCCGTCCCATTTCAGGCTGTAGCCGTAGGGATTGTCCGGCTGGCGGATGAAGAACTGCTCCAGTTTGCCGCCGCCGATACTCTGCTTTTGCAGGCTGCCGAAAATTTCAAACATGCCGTACAGCGGGCTGTCGAGCTTGCCAGCCATGTCGCCGAACACGAACACCACCGGCAGCAGATCCTTATGGTAGATCGCATTCTCGCGCTGGGTTTTCTCGACCTCGACGATTTCCGACAACGGCACCAGTTGGCCGCCTTGACCGCGAGTTTTCAGCGCCAACACGCGGGCGGCGTCGGCCTGGTCGGCGGTCGGCAGTTCCAGCCGTAGCGGAATCGGATACTTGGCGCTTTCGGAGTGCAGGAAGCTGATATCTTCGCCGCGCAGGGCGGTGTTGATATCGGCGGCGACGGTCTGTTGCGACACGCCGAGCAAAGCCGCTTTTGCCCGGTCCACATGGGCGATCAGCCGCTCGGACGGCGCTTCCACCGTATCGTCCACATCGACGATGTCCGGGGTGGCGCCGAACGCTCTGCCCACCTGCTGGGCGGCGGCGATCTGACCGGGGTAGTCCAGACCATAAATCTCGGCCACCAGCGGCGCCATCACCGGTGGGCCAGGCGGCACTTCCACCACCTTGACGTTGGCGTGGTATTGCTTGCCGATTGCTTGCAACGGGCCGCGCACCGCCAGGCCGATGTCGTGACTCTTGCGGTGGCGGTGCTTCTTGTCCACCAGGTTGACCTGAATATCGCCGACGTTGGCCCCGGCGCGCAGGTAGTACTGCCGCACCAGGCCGTTGAAGTTGATCGGCGCGGCGGTGCCGGCGTAGACCTGATAGTCGGTCACTTCCTCGACCGTGGCCAGATAGCGGCCCAGTTCGCCCAACACCCGGGCGGTCTGTTCCAGCGTCGCGCCTTCCGGCAGGTCCACGATCACCTGAAACTCCGACTTGTTGTCGAAGGGCAGCATTTTCAGCACGACCCGTTGGAAATAGGCCAGGCTGACCGAGCCGCCGATCAGCAGCAAGACGCCGATGCCCAGCGTCCAGCGCAACGGTTTACCCTGCCGCCCGCGCAGGAACGGCCCGACCACCCGCCGGAACAGGCGATGGGAGAAATCTTCCCGTTCCCCCTCAGCCTCTGCGTGTTCCCCTCCTTGGATAAGGAGGGGTGGCGCGTCAGCGTCGGGGTGGTTGGCTTCCCGTTCCCCCTCAGCCTCTGCGTGTTCCCCTCCTTGGATAAGGAGGGGTGACGCGTCAGCGTCGGGGTGGTTGGCTTCCCGTTCCCCCTCAGTCTCTGCGTGTTCCCTCCTTGGATAAGGAGGGGTGGCGCGTCAGCGCCGGGGTGGTTGGAGCTTTCCAGGGGTGAGGGACTGTGCTTCTCTGCCACCCGCCGCAGCACCTTGTAGGTCAGCCAGGGCGTGAACACGAACGCCACCGCCAGCGAGATCAACATGCCCATGCTGGAGTTGATCGGGATCGGGCTCATGTACGGCCCCATCAGCCCGGAGACGAAGGCCATCGGCAACAGGGCGGCGATCACGGTAAACGTCGCCAGGATAGTCGGACCGCCGACTTCGTCCACCGCCAGCGGAATGGCCTCGACCAACGTGCGTCCGCCGAGATGGAGGTGACGGTGGATGTTTTCCACGACCACGATGGCGTCGTCAACCAGGATGCCGATGGAGAAGATCAGCGCGAACAGCGACACCCGGTTGAGGGTAAAGCCCCAGGCCCAAGAGGCGAACAGGGTGATCGTCAGGGTCAGAATCACCGCCGCGCCGACGATGAAGGCTTCGCGCCAGCCCAGCGCGATCAGCACCAGCGCGATCACCAGACCAGTGGCGAAGATCAGCTTGGTGATCAGGGTCATCGCCTTGTCGTTGGCGGTGACGCCGTAGTTGCGGGTGACGGTAACGTTGACGCCTTCGGGGATGACGGTGCCCTTGAGCTGCTCGACCCGTTGCAAAATCTGATCGGCGATTTGCACTGCGTTCTCGCCCGGTTTCTTGGCGATGGCCAGGGTCACGGCGGGGAATTCGCCCTTGACCTGGATGCCGCTCAGTTCCGCCGCCGGCCCGGTGCCCAGCCAGACATAGCGTTCCGGTGGGTCGGGACCGAGCTTGACCTCGGCGACATCGGCCAGATACACCGGCGTCCCCTGGTGCAAGCCGACCACCAGCGTGCCGACCTCCTCGGCGTCCACCAGGAAACTGCCGGCCTGCACCGGAATCTCGCGGTTGTCGCCCACCAGCGCACCGGCGTCGGTGGAGGCATTCGCCGCTTGCAACGAGCGGCGCAGGTCGCTCAGCGCCAGCCCGTAGCCGGACATCCGGGTGGGATCGAACCGCACTTGTACCACCCGGTCGGGCGCACCGAGGGTGTACAGGTCGCGGGTGCCGGGGATGCGCTTCAGTTCGGTTTCCAGGGTGTGCGCCACCCGCGCCAGATCGTCGGCGCCGCGTTGCGGGTCTTCGGTCCACAGGGTCAGGCCGACGATAGGCACGTCGTCGATGCCCTTGGGTTTGACGATGGGCTGGCCGACTCCGAGGTTGGACGGCAGCCAGTCGGCGTTCGAATAGAGTTTGTTGTACAGCCGGACAATGGCGTCGGTGCGCGGCTCGCCGACGGTGAATTGCACCGTCAGTACCGCCATGCCGGGCCGGGAGACCGAATAGACGTGCTCCACGCCCTCGATTTCCGCCAGCATCTGTTCGGCCGGACTACTGACCAGCTTTTCCACTTCCTGGGCGGCGGCGCCGGGGAAGGGGATGAAGACGTTGGCGAAGGTGACGTTGATCTGCGGCTCTTCCTCGCGGGGGGTGATCAGCACCGCGAATATCCCCATCAACAGCCCCACCAGCGCCAGGAGCGGGGTGATTTCGCTCAGCAGGAATTTTTTGGCAATCGCCCCGGACAGACCGAGACGCGGTTCGGCGACGTCGCTCATCTCACTGCCCCGCCGCCCGTTGCTGCTGTTGGTTTTTCAGATAGACGCCGGCCTGAATCGGATCCAGCGCCACCTGCTCGCCCGGTTCCAGCCCGGCCAGGATTTCGACGACGTCGCCCTGGGTGCGGCCGGGACGCACTTGCCGTAGGCTGGCCCGGCCGTCCTTGATCACGTAGACGGCGCTGACCTCGCCGCGCTGGGCCAGCGCCGGTCGAGGCACCGTCAGCCGGCTGTCTTCGCCGACCCGGAAGGCGGTCTTGACGAACATGCCGGGGTAGAGGCCCTCGGTCTTCTTGGGCAGGTAGACGCGGACCTTGAACACGTTGCTCTGGGGGTCGGCGTAGGGGAAGAATGTCAGCTTCTCGGCGGCGATGCTCTTTCCGCCGTTCGGCGGCAGCACCCGCGCCTGTTTCTGTTGGCGCACCGACACGATCAAGCGTTGCGGTACGTTGGTCACCACCCGCAGTTCGTCCAGCGAGAAGCCGGTCATCAACGGCTTGCCGGGCTGGACGGTTTCGCCCAACTGGACGTGGCGTTCGAGGACGATGCCGCTGTAGGGGGCGTTGATGGTGGTGTAGCCCAGCGATTCCTTGGCTTGGGAAACTCCGGCCTGCGCGGCGTCGAGCCGGGCCTTGGCGGCATTGAAACCGGCGGTGGCGGCGTCCATCTGCGCCTTGGACACCAGTTGCTTTTCGTAGATGCCGCGCATGCGGTTGTACTCGGCCTGGGCTTCGAGGAAACGGGCCTCGGCCTCGCGCAGGTTGGCCTGGGCCTGTTCCAGGCCGGCGCGCTGTTCGATGTTGCGGATGCGGAGGATCGGCGCGCCCTGGGAGACGACATCGTTGACATCCACCATGATTTCTTCAACCCGGCCGGCGGTCTGGGCGGAGACGGTGCTTTGATTGACCGCCTCGACCACGCCGTCGAGGATTTGCTCGCTGGGCAGGGTTTGCCGTTGGACCACGGCGACCGGGAACGGCAACTCGGCGGCGGTGATCAACCCTGGCGCGGTGGCCAGCAGGCACCAGAGTAGCGGACGGGTGAGTACGGGCATGATGATCCCCTTGAACCGGACAGGCGTGGGGTTTTTTATATTAGAAAATGCTAATTTTCGCAAGCTATCGATCGGGTCGCCTGGCGGACTGGGGCTGGCCGGCGGAATCCGGCCCCTCCCACCGCCGATTCACTGCAGGGGACGCCGCGTTCGCGCCGCTCGATCAGGGGGACAGTCCCCAGAAGGTGACGATCAGTTGGCTGGAACAGATGCCTTTGTCCAGGATATAGGGCGCCGCCTTGCCGCAGCCGTGGGTCGGATCGATGGCGACGCCGTGATCCATGCCGGGGATCAGGTACTCCTCCACCAGGACCGTCCCGCTGCCATCGGCGTAGCCTTTGTACTCGGCCCCGTTGACGGTGGCGGTCTGGTCCGGCGTTTGGTCGATGCCGACCACGTTGGTCCACTCGTCGACCAGTTCGCCCGCATTCGTCGGTTCGACCATGCTATCCGTTAAGCCCTGCCAGATGGCGACCTTGGGCACGCCGTCGCCAGCGATGTGTCCTGGAGCGGCGGCGCGGACCTGATCGCCCCACTGCTGCGGGGATAGGTCCTTTCCCGTGTTCATGCAACTGAATCCGTCCATCATGCCCTTGGCGCAGCCGTAGGGGATGCCCGCGACGATGGCGCCGCCCTGGAACACCTCGGGATAGGCGGTCAGCAGCGCGGCGGTCATCGCCCCTCCGGCGGAGAGTCCGGTGACGTAGACCTGCTTGGGATCGGTCTTGTCGTTGGATTGCATCTTCTGGATCATCTCCCAGATCGACGCCGCCTCGCCGGTCATGCCGGCGGCATCGTGCCGCTTCACATCGTTCTGGTTCGAACCAGTTGAAGCACTTGGTGAGATTATTGGCCCGAGTTTGCTGGGGCAGTAGGAGGGCGAAGCGGTATTTGTCGGCGAGCTGGGTCCAACCGGGTCCGTCGCCGTAGTCCTGGGCCTGCTGGGTACAGCCGTGCAGGGCGACGACCAGCGGCCGGTCGGCGGGAAGCCCGCCCGGTACATAGACGCACATCAACAGCTCGCCGGGATTCTTGCCGAAGTCGGTGATCTGGGTTAGCGATCCACAGG
The DNA here is from genome assembly GCA_963719395.1 of uncultured Gammaproteobacteria bacterium. Classification (GTDB taxonomy): domain Bacteria; phylum Pseudomonadota; class Gammaproteobacteria; order Competibacterales; family Competibacteraceae; genus Contendibacter. Next base: position 41,744 of record CAVRCC010000044.1, read on the forward strand.
TTGGCGGACAACCCATACCGAAGAAATCACACAACAAGCCGGCCCCGGCCGATCCGCTGAATGCCATCGTACCGGCGATGGCGGCGCGGAGGAGTCCTTTGCGCGCGCGGCGCCCCGCAACGCGCGGGTGGAAATCTGGTAAAAGCCGGAAATTCTTGATCATTGCCGGTGCTCCCTGAGTGAGAGGATGCTGCTGTCGATACCCTTTGAAAACCTGTTCTAGCAACGGGGCCGCTACCTGGATGGGCGAATCGCTGCGGTGGGAAGGCGACCGGCAGCGGTTCATGACCGGGTTGGCGGCGAGTCTGGGAGGATAGATGTTGAAATTCGTTGGACGGAAAAAAGGGCTGGTTTTATCTGAATTAGACTGGCTTTCTGCAAACAATTAAATCTTGGTGATTCGCAATCCCCTTTTTAATTATTTTTTCAATTTCAAAAAATTTACTCCAGCATCTATGAATATATTCTTCTGTATGAAAAGATGTTTGATAAAAATCTGGTAACCCCGCTGTTCCGGAACCAACAGAATAGAAAAAACCCGCTTTTTGAAGGTGTTTTTTGCTTTCTTCTGTAGCGTTTAGAAGTTCTTCACCATGCACCGTTAGAAAAAGGTAACCACCTGATTTAGTTACACGTCGAAGTTCTTCAAGCCACAAAAGTTGCATATCTTCAGGTAAGTGAGTAAATACTGATATGGAATATATAAAATCAAAAAAATCGTCTTTGAATAATAATGGTGGCGACTGTTCGTTTGCAGAAAATTCTCCAATTTTTGATAGGTGATTTTGGCACCATAATATCGCTTCTTTATCTATATCTACTCCATAAAAAGAAGCATTTTTATATAACTCTTGGAAATGCTGGATGACACGACCACAACCACATCCAAAATCTAAAATACGGCTATATTCATCCAGCTTAATCGTCGTTTTAGCTATACTGTAAATATCAGAAGATACTTGTTTTCCTATACGTTCAAAGCTTAAAATATCTTCATCACCATGAACTCTTTTTCGTAAATATTTAGGAGGAATCGATTCTAAACTGGGTTTAATAAAGCCATCTTTAGGAGGAATTAATTCTGAGATAGGTTTTATAAAGCAGTTAGATTCAAAAATCTTTTCAGCCACTCTATGATGTACTTCTGGGGGAACGCCAAGGCGATTTTCACGGAAGCCGTAAAGAATATAATGCTGCCAACCAGAAGAAAATCGTTTTTTTTGAACAGCTTCAGATACATCATGATTCGATTTCAAATATGCTAATTCGTCAAAATTCCTGAAAGCGTCGGTCATTTCAGTCATAAATTTTCCTCCATATTGAGTCCAATTAGTAATTCTCATAAATCTATGCCACAGGTTGCTTCCAACAATATATCCACAGAATAACTGCTTTAAAAAAATAAAATTTTTCACGCACTATCTCCTTAAGAATTGGGCGTTAACACCGGGCTTCAGTCGGTGCCAAAGGCGGGAGCAACACAGAAGCGGACGCTGTAGGCAGTCGGCTGCAACCCAATGTTAGCCGCTGTCATCAGTGATATTCTTCGAAGAAAGCTTCGTCTACTTCGTAGATGGTCTTCGGTCTTACGCCAAGTTCCAAGCGCTCAAATAACTGGACGAGTGTCTCTCCGTCAACTAACTCAATGGGTGGCGCCCCATCACGTCTCGCTTCCTTCGTCGCCTCGGTCGTAAACGTGCCGGTAGTAATGATGATGCCTTTGTCAGCCCGGCCCATCATCGCCCCACGGAAATCACGCACTTGCGGGGCAGAGACCGTACCAGCGTAGCGCTTGCACTGAAATAAGACCGTGAAACTCACAAAGGGATTGACCTGCAAGATGCCATGGCCATCAATACCGCCATCGCCAGACTTGCCCGTGACAAGGACCCGCTCAAAGCCGGACTCGCGCAGTAATCGCTGTGACACCCGCTCAAATCCCTCGGGTGAAAGCGATTTCAGGACATCCAACAGTGTGCGCTTACTCGCACTATTCCCAGATGAATCCATCGGTGGGGTGATTCCTATCGCATTGTCTGTGACGTGTGGTGTCTCATCTTTGGTCGGGGGGTTGCCCTGGACATCCTTGAAAAGTTGGGCGACTGTATCTGGAGAGAGGTGGATGGTACGCCCCTTTTCTGTCAGCGCCCAGACCCCACGGCGTGAGGCATCGAGTAAATCTGCCTTGGCCAAGTAGAATCGTGCCCAAGCCACCTGATTCCGCACGCGCGAACCGCCGTTTTTGTTCGTTTGAGCCTGCTCTCGCTCCGAAATATGCAGACGCTCTAGAACTGAATCCGTCACTTCTTTCGGTTGCCCCGAACCACCGAGTTCTTGCAAGGTCTCAACAATGGGAATACAGAAGCGCAGAAACTGTGGACCTTTGACTTTCTCCATCTCTTGGCCTCGTTATGAGATGATCAGTCGGTTTCGACTGCGGGCAGTCTGGTTGACCGAGAAGTTAGGGTGCAGCGCCATAGTTGGGATGTTTCTCAAGGGTCTGCAAGACATAGTCAGCAACCTCTTTAGGTAGAGAGAGGCATTCCTTGGCGAAGATAGAGTGAATTCGTTTGGCGTCAAAGTAGCCGTCGGGTACGAGGACTGGAGATGCTTTGTACTTCCCAGGCCTATTTTCTCCATCATCCACGGCCATGTGGGCGAAGCCAGCAGCCGGCCGCCAGACAAGGGAATGTTCAATGTGTCTCTTGTCGTAACACAACTCGAAGCCGGCAAAGGTGCTGTCGTCGTTGAACCATACAATGAGGTCGAAGTCGTCAGAGAAAAACCAGCGGCGCCTCCGGCCACCGGGAATTTGACGGACGTGGGTGTGTTCCCTCATTACGACTCCGCACTCTTTCGCTCTAACTAATAATTAGTGCCTGGCCGAAGAGTCCGGTGGGGGGTCTTGGGAACACGTAGTTACGGGCCTTACCCCTTGCCCAACCGCCGGCTAACCAGAGTTTTCGGTCAGATACTATTATATGACTTCCACATAGCATGAAGCAGATCCCCTAAAGAAGGTTTCTGTTCCGCTTGGGAAGACAAACGGTTTTTGTATATCATGCAGTGGCTCTCAAAAACTACAGGTTATTGTAGCGCATCAGCGACGAATTGTGAAAACTACGTTACATAGTGCTTGATCGCGGGGCGTCAAACTGGAAGCACGGAATGGGACTCAAGCTTGCCTATCCAGGTGTGACCTCAAGCAAATCCGCACGCTTGCCCATGCAATAATCACCCTCGATGACGAGCGATTCGGGCCAGCAAACCATCATCGGTTACTGGCCCTGGGTGCCGCTCGGACTTCGCCGTCAGCTTCCTTTGGACGGATCGAGCCGCGCCGCCGCTTCGGCGGCGGTTTCGTAAAGGTGGGGTGTGAGATCGCGTTCGCGCAGCGCATCTCCCAGCCGGGCGCGCAGGAACGCGCTGGTGGTGTAGCGGGTCACGCCCAAGTAATAGCGCTCCACCACCTCGCGCACCATGTCCATGTACTCCTGGAGCAATTCCGGCGTGATCGAGAAGTTGTCGTAATTGACGATAGCGAACACCCGCTGGCCGAGCGGTTCGAGCGTATCGTTGACCGCCGCCCGGATGCGTTCGATGTCCTCGCGGCTGCGCACCGCCAGCCCCTCGAAATTGACGAAGAACAGATTCTTGGCCGGGTCGTAGGACAGCCGCTGAGCAAGTGGGCGCACCAATAGCTCGTCGCGCAATCCCATCGGTCCGTCGCCGAAGATGCGGGCGTCCATCAGCCGCAGCCGTGGATTGATGCGTGGCCGGAACCCCATCCGCGCCAGCACGTCGCGCTCCAGATCGATGCCGGGCGCGATTTCGATCAGCTCCGGCCCGTCCGAGGTCAGCCGGAACACCGCGCGCTCGGTAACGTACAACACCGGCTGATTCCGGCGGCTGGCGACCTCGCCGCTGAAGGTGCGCTGCTCGACGTCCGCGACGAACTTGGGGGTTTCGCCCTCGCGCTGGATCCGCAGTTGCCCCTGTTCCACGGCAATTTCCAAATGACCGGCGGTGAAGGCGCCGGCGAACACCACCTTCCGGGAATTCTGGCTGATGTTGATGAAACCGCCAGCCCCAGCGATGTGCGATCCGAACTTCGAGACGTTGAGATTGCCGTGCCGGTCGACCTGGGCCAGCCCCAGCACCGCGAGGTCCAGGCCGCCGCCGTCGTAGAAGTCGAACTGGTTGGGCTGGTCGATGATCGCCTGGACGTTGGTGGACGCGCCGAAATCCAGCCCGCCGGCGGGAATGCCGCCGACCACGCCCGGTTCGGCGGTGAGGGTGAGCAGATCGATGATCTTTTCCTCGGCGGCGACGTTCGCCACGCTTTCCGGCACGCCGATGCCCAGATTCACGATGGCGTTCGGCGCCAGTTCCAACGCCGCCCGGCGGGCGATGATTTTCCGCTCGCTCATCGGCATCGGGGGGATAGAGGCCAGCGGTATCTTGATTTCGCCGGAAAAGGCGGGGTTGTACTGGGTGGCGAAGGTTTGCCAGTGATGTTCGGGCGGCGAGACCGCGATGCAATCCACCAGGATGCCCGGCACCCGCACGTCCTTCGGCCGCAGGATGCCGCGTTCGGCCACCCGCTCCACCTGAGCGATGACGATGCCGCCCGAGTTGCGCACCGCCGTGGCAATCGCCAGCGATTCCAGGGTTAGCGCCTCCTTTTCCATGGTGAGATTGCCGTCGATGTCGGCGGTGGTGGCGCGGATGATCCCGACATTGATCGGAAACGCCTTGTAAAACAGATAGTCCTGACCGCCGATGGTCATGACCTCGACCAAGTCCTCGTGAGTAACGGCATTGAGCTTGCCGCCGCCATAACGCGGATCGACAAAGGTGCCCAGCCCGACCCGGGTCAGGGTGCCGGGCTTGCCGGCGGCGATGTCGCGAAACAGGTGGGTGATCACGCCTTGGGGCAGGTTGTAGGCTTCGATCTTGTTCGCCACCGCCAGGGCTTGCAGTTTTGGCACCAGGCCCCAATGCCCGCCGATCACGCGCTTGACCAGACCTTCGTGGCCGAGGTGGTTGAGTCCCCGATTCTTGCCGTCGCCTTGGCCGGCGGCGTAGACCAGCGTCAGATCGCGCGGTTTGTCGAGTCCGGGCGCATTCGGCTCGGTTTCTGGCGCGAGATACAGTTCCTCCAGCGCGATGGCGATGTCCTCGGCGAAGCCGGTGCCGACAAAGCCGCTGGTGGCGACCGTATCGCCGGGGCGGATCAGACTCACGGCCTCGCGGGCGCTGACGACCTTGCCGCGTTCGGGGATGTGTAGCAAAGCGAGTAGCGGATGCAGCATGGTTTTTTCCCTCCTGACCGATCATGTCCAGCAAATCGCAGCGGGGGATGAGGGCTTTGAGTATTGAGGGGGGCCATCATCGGGGCGCGGATTTCAAAATAATAGGTCAATCGGGCGGGCTTAACCCTCCTTCCCGTCGATTCGCGGTCGCAGCAGGATCGGGACGTAGTGGAACAGGAACAGCAGGAACGCCAGCGACCATAAGCCTCCCGCGATCATCAGCAGGGACAGATAATGCGTCGGCCACAACGACGGCAGGAAAACGCGGGCAATGGCAGCCAGGTTGATCAGGACGAAGGTGGCGATGACCACGGGCGCGGCCTGAATCGGCCGACCGGTATGACCCAGCGCCACTCGCGCCATCATGCCCAGCGTCAGACCGCCCAAGGCGCCCACGGTCAGCGCGTGAACGGCGGGCATGGCCAGCGCCGGCAGCCAGGGAGCAACGGCGGTCAGGCCCAGCCCCAGCGCCAGCCAGCCATAGCCGAGGTGCAGCACCCACAGCATCGGTTCCCGGCCGGTGCGCCACGGTTGCCAGCCCCACAACCGTACCGCGTTGACGAGGCAGGCCAGCGCCGCCAGCAGCGCCGCCAGCGCTCCCGAGGGCTGGAATAACGCGACCAGCGCCAGCGCCGCTGTCGCGATGGGCGCCAGCCGTTCGATCCATGGCCACTTGCGCGTGGTGACGCCCGGCAGCGTCCGCTCGGTGAAGAACGGGATCACCCGCCCGCCGAGCACGATCAACAGCAGAATCACCAGATACAGCGCCGCGAACAGTCCCGCTGAGGCGTCGAAGGCTGGCCATGCGCCCAGTACTCGAAGATGGATCAGCAGATTGGCTACGCTCAGCCCGGCCAGGATCGCCACGAACGGGTAGTTGTTCTGTTGCCGCTTCGCCCAGACCCGCCGCCCCACCGCCAGCGCGATCAGCGGCAGGAACGCAAGATCCAGCCCAGCGACCAGCCAGCCCGGTAGCAGTCCGGCTGGCAAGGCAATCGCCACCCGTCCGACCAGCCACAGCAGCGCCAGCAGCGCGAGCGGGAGGTTGCGCGGAGTCGGCAGTCCAGTCCAGTTCTGCGCTGCGGTTAGCAGGAAACCGGCGATCACCGCCGCCGCGTAACCGAACAGCAGTTCGTGACCGTGCCAGATCAGGGGATCGAAATAGCCGCCGCCGATTCCGCGCCCGAGCACCGCCAGCCAGTGCCCGAGCAGGCCGATAGCGATCAGGCCGGCCAGCAGGAAAAAGGGACGAAAGCCCAGAGCGAACGGCGCCCAACGACGAACCGGCTGCGGGGGGCGTGTAGGAAAATTCGGAGTGATGAGCACCGCCATGAGGGAGACCTGGGTTGATTGATCGGAATGGGGGATTGTGCGGGTAGCGGCGGCGGTCGACCATACCTCCAACGCTTGAGGGACGTTACCCCCGGAGGTAGCGAGAGGTCGGACGAAGTCCTATCCAGCCGCGCTAAGGCAGAATGAAATACAGGGTCACCGGCATCGCGACCACGCTGCCGAGATTGCCGATCAGCACCAGGGCGGCGACCCGCTCCGGTTCCTGGTTGTAGCGTTCGGCCACCAGAAAGTTCATCACCGCCGGCGGCAGCGCGCCATACAGCAGCAGTTGACCGACCTGCATGGGCGGTAGCTCCAGCCACGGTCGGACCAGCAGCGCGGCAGCGATCCCCGACAGCGGGCACAGCAGCGCTCCCCACAATCCGATCCGCCAGTCGCCGAATCCCACTTCGGAAAACCGCGCCCCCAAGGCGAACAGCATCAACGGAATCGACGCCTCGCCCAGCAGCCGGCAGGTGTCGAGCACCGGCGTCGGCGGCGACCAGCCGCCCAGGCCGCACGCCAACCCCGCCGCCAGGGCCAGGATGATCGGCATCCGCAGCAGTTCCCAGGGTCGAGTGCGATGGTCCATGATGTACAGCCCGACCGTGAAATGCAGTACGACCTCAATGATGAACAACAGCACTGCCGCTTGCAGCGCCGCTTCGCCGAAGGCCAACAGCGCCAGCGGAATGCCCATGTTGCCGGTGTTGGTGAACATCATCGGCGGAAGGAAAGTCTTGAGTTGGACCTTCAGCAGCGGAACCGCCGGCAACAGCAGCAAGCCGGAGCCGAGGGTTACCGCTGCCCCGCCGAGGCTCAGGTCCAGGAATTCGGCGGCGCTGAAGGGCTTGGCGGTCAACGCCCAGAACACCAGCAAGGGGGCGAGCACGTCCATGTTCAACTCGTTGACGACCGTGAGGTCTGGCCGCTTCCAGCGGGCGTACAGCCAGCCGACCACGGCCACGGCGAACACCGGGAAAATAATCCCGGCGATACGCAACAGCACGCTTCAGTCCGCCAGCAGCCAATCGCGCACTATCGCGATTTGATCGTCGGCCATCAGCGCGGGTGCATGGCCCATGCCGGGGAATTCGACCAGTTGCGCCTTGGGGCCGCGCTCGGTCATGGCGATGGCGTCCGAATGGTCCAGCACGTCGGAATACACCCCGCGCAGCACCAGGGTCGGACAGCGGATGGTATCCCAGACTGACCACAGGTCGATGTCCTTCAGCTCCATGGTCTTGAAGATGTCGGCGATGCCGGGGTCGTAGCCGGTGGTATAACGCCCATCGTCCAGTTGGCGGGAACTATGGGTCAGCATGTGCCGCCACTGCTCGTCGGTCAGCTTGCCGAAGGCAGCGGCGTAGACGCGCAGGGCGCGATCCATGGCTTCGAAGCTGTCCCAGGTGACCACCTGTCCGACGTAGTCGGCGACCCGTTTCAGACCGGCGGCGGGAATGCGCGGCCCGACGTCGTTGGCCACCAGTTTGTGAATCAGCGTGCCGGGATAGCTGGCCAGGAACATGCCGATCAGGCCACCCATCGAGGTGCCGACCCAGTCGACTCGCTCGGCATCGATCCGCGCCAACAGCATGGCCATGTCGTTGACGTAGAGCGGGTAGGTGTAGTCGCTCTTGTCGTCCAGCCAGTCGCTCTTGCCGCGCCCGACCACGTCCGGGCAGATCACCCGGTATTCGTGTTCCAGCGCGGCGGCGAGGAAGTCGAAATCGCGGCAGGTGCGGGTCAGGCCATGCACGCAAATCAAGACTTTGGGATTGTCGGAATCGCCCCATTCGGTGTAGTGAACCCGATGGAAGCCGTGAGGACCGAGCGCGCGGTAGGTGCGGGAAGTCATCGCCATGGAACAAATCTCCTTGGAGTGATTGTCGTTGCATTATCGGGTAAGCGGGGCAGGGTGGCTATAATAGCCGCCATTCACAGCGAGAGAGGATGTCGGCATGGCGACCTTGTATTACAGCGAAAGCGGCCAGGGCGAGCCACTGATCCTGCTGCACAGCGGCGGCATGAGCGGCGCCGAGTGGAAACCGCACGTGCCGTTGTTCGCGCGCAGCTTTCGGGTGATCGTCCCCGATCATCTCGGCCATGGCCGCAGCCCGATGGTGGCCGAGCGCTTGGCCGTCGCCGACATGGGCCGCGCCGTGTTGGAACTGATGGACGAACTGGGCCTGCCTCAGGCGAGCCTGATGGGGTCTTCGCTGGGCGGGGCGGTGGCCCTGTGGATCACCCTCCATCAGTCGGCGCGAGTGAGGAAGTTGGTGCTGTATCGGGTCGGTTACCGCAAGGACGAAGCGACCCACGCCGGCACTCGCGACATGGCCGATCCGGCCTACTGGCGCGGCGTCGGCATGCACAAATGGCTCAGCGACATCCACCGGCCACAGGGCGGGCCGGATGCCTGGGAGGAGGTGATCGAGCGGGTATCGGAGGCGCTGGAACCGGCGACCACCGACCATGCCCACGATCTGGAGATTTTGGACCGTATCACCCAGCCGACGCTGCTCGTGGTCGGCGACCGGGATCCGGTCGCGCCGCTGGATCAAATTCTGGAGATGTTCGGCGCAATTCCCAACTGTGGGCTGTGGGTCATGCCCCACGCCACCCACGTCACCGCGACCAACACCTGGCGCGCGGAGTCGTTCGCGCTGGAAGTGACGCGGTTTTTACAGCGGCAGAAGTAGAGCGGAAAGGGGGGTGTGGCGATGATCGGGATGCTGAGGGTTCTGGCGCTGGCGGCGGCGCTGAGCATGGCCGCGCCGGTTCAGTCCGGCCAGTACGAGGCTGTGTTCGGTTCTGTCCAGCGGATGCTCGGCCAGGCGGCGAAAAACGATGAGGCGGGTTTGAACGCGACTCGACAGCAACTGGAAAGCGTTGCCAAACCGGCCCACCAGAATGTGAAGGAAGCGCGCGCCCTGAATCAGCAGGGGCTGGATGCGCTGAAGCAGAATAATTATCAGGCCGCCGTGACGGTGTTCCAGCAGGCGCAGCAAACCGATCCGGCCGATGTCGAAGTGGCTGGGAATCTCGGCTATGCCAACCTGAAGCTCGGCCAGTTCAAGCGCGCGGAACATCAACTGGTCTACGCAATTTCGCTGGCGCCGGGGCGCTCTTCGTCCTGGTTCAACCTCGGCCAGGTGTACGGGGCGCTGGGCGATGGCGAGAAGGCGACCGGGGCGTTCGCCGCGGCTTACCGCTTTTCGCAGAACCCGCCCAAGACCGTGGATTTCATGCGGCAGGCCCTGACCGCCCCGGAGAACAACGAAACCACCCGCGCCGCGTTAAAACGGGCGCTGGAGTTGTTCGGGGCGCCGCTGTAGGGCCAAGCGGGTCATGAGTGCACGATCTTGTCGGCTGGCTATCCGTGATGCCCGATCGGCACCAGCAGCACCGGCACGGTCGCTTTCATGGTGACTTTGTGCGCCACCGAGCCCAACACGGCCTCGCCGATGGCGGAATGCCCGTGCGAGCCGAGCACGATCAGTTCCGCGTTTACCCGCCGCGCCTCTTCCAGGATAACTCGCACGGGCGGTCCCTCGACGATCTTGATGTCGGCAATCAACCGCTCGGCGTGGCCGGCCAGCGCCTCGCGGCAAAACGCGTCCAGCCGTTGCTGGAGGGCCTGCTGTACGGCGGCATGGTTATCGGCATGTAGCGGTTGCCGCAGGTCCTCGGGGACGATGGTGTTGATCCAGAACTGGGCGAACTCGCTCAGGGGCTCGATGGCATGAATGATGTGTAACCGGGCGCCGAAGTGGTGCGCCAGGCCAGCGGCGTGCCACAGAACATCCGGGCCGCGCGGGCCGAGGTCGGTGGCGCACAGCAGGGTGCGAAGGGCGTAATCCATGATGTCTCCTCCCTATGCTTCTGCCAGGAACGAGCGAATGAAATGGGCTACCGCCGACTTGCCCCGGAAGATGCCGTAATGTCCCTCGCAGAGAATGTCGGCCTCCAACGCGAGCAACCGTTCCAGCGAAGCCCGGTAATCGGTCCGGTTCGAGTGCAAGCGGACATCCAGCGGCCCATGCACGTCCTGGCCGAACAGCACGGTTTGGCCTTCGGATTCGGTCAGGTAGGCCGAGCGAGCCAGGAGAGTGGCCGGGAATATGCAGGGCGGTGATCGAGCGTCTCGCCCAGCGTCAGTGTTTGCCGCGCGCCGCTCAGCCGGCGGTCCACCGGGCAGGGGTAGAGCGTGGCGCCATACCAACTGGCCGCCGTGACCTCGTTGTCCCCGTATTCCAGGAAACCGGCATCCAGTTCGTGGGCGACGACCGGACAACCCAGCATCTCGCGCAGGCCACGGGCGCCTCCCGTGTGGTCGTAGTGACAGTGGGTGAGCAGCAGATATTCGATGTGCTCGGGGCGTACCCCGACGGTGGCGAGATGGTCGAGCAACCGCCTCTGACCGCGCCCGGTGCCGGCGTCCACCAGCGCCGCATGGCCGTCGAAGTCGATCAGATAGATGGCGGCGTCTTCGGGGGCGGTCAGGCCATAGCCGCCCACCTGGAAGATTTCGTGGGTGATGGTGATGGGCTGCGACATCATGACCTCCGTCCTCGCCGTTGGGTTCGCTCTGCGTGTAGTGGGCGACGGTACGCGATGGTCGATCGTTCAGGATTGCGCGCCGAACTCGACCGGCCGCACCGCGCGGGCCAACTTGTCGAGCACGCCGTTGACGAAGCGATGCCCCTGCTCGGCGCCGAACACCTTGGCCAATTCCACCGCCTCGTTGATGACGATCCGGTAGGCGATGTCCGGACGCTGGGTCAGTTCGTAACCGCCGATGCGCAAAATGGCGCGCTCCACCGGGTCCACCTGCGCCAGCGGCCGGTCCAGAAACGGTTCCAGCGCGGTATCGATCTCCGCTGCTCGCGCTGGCACCTGCTGCACCAGTTCCCGGAAGTAGTCGGGGTCGGCCTTGCGCAAATCCTCGTCGGCCAGAAACTGCGCCGCGATCCGGTTGGGATCCTGTCCGGTCATCTGCCACTCATACAAGGCCTGCGCGGCGCAGCGTCGCGCCCAACCGCGCTTGCCCGGTCGGAGTTTACGCAGCGGATCAGTCATGGCTCACGCTTCCAGTCGACGCAACAGGCTGACCATTTCCAACACCGACATCGCCGCCTCGGCGCCTTTGTTGCCGGCCTTGGTGCCGGCCCGTTCCACCGCCTGGTCGATGGTGTCCACGGTCAGCACCCCGAAGCCGACTGGAATATCGTGTTCCAGCGCCACGCTGGCCAGTCCCTTGACGCACTCGCCGGCGACGTATTCGAAATGCGGGGTGCCACCGCGAATCACCGCGCCCAGGGCAACGATGCCGTCGTAGCGTTCGCTGGCGGCCAGCCGTTGGGCGGCGAGCGGTAATTCGAAAGAGCCGGGCGTCCAGATCAGATCGATGCTGGTTTCGGGAACGCCGTGCCGGCGCAGGGCGTCCACCGCGCCGTTGATCAAGCTCTGCACGATGAAGCTGTTGAAGCGCGCGGCGACCAGGGCGAAACGAGCATCCTGCGGCGGGGTGAAGTCGCCTTCGATGGTGTTGATGTGGTGCATGGAGGATTCCACGGCGGTTGGGGAAAAAGGGGCTTCAGGAAACATATTCCACGACTTCCAGATTGAAGCCGGACAGACCGGTAATGCGTTTGGGAGCGCTGAGCACCCGCATTCGCCTTACACCGATGTCGAGCAGGATCTGAGCGCCAATGCCATAAGTGCGCAATTCGGTGCTCGGATCGGCGGTGCGCGGCGGTTCGCTGGAGCCGAACTGATAGCCGCGCATCCGCCGAATCAGCGCCGCCGGGTCCTCGGGCCGGCTTAGGAATACCAGCACGCCGGCCGGTTCGCGCGCCACCCGTTGCAGGGCGTCGCGCAGTGGCCAGCCGCTGTCGGAAAGCTGGAGGGTGAGCAGGTCGCTGAGCAAATGTTCCACGTGGACCCGCACCAGCACCGGCTGGTCGGGATGAATATCGCCTTTGACCAGGGCGAAATGCACCTGCCGGCCGACCACGTCCTGATAGCTCAGCACCCGGAACGGACCGAACTCGGTGGTCATCACGGCATCGGCGACCCGTTCGACGGTCTTTTCGTTTTGCATCCGGTAGCGGATTAAATCTGCAATCGTACCGATTTTCACCTCATGCCGCGCGGCGAACGTCTCCAGATCGGGTCGCCGCGCCATACCGCCATCGTCGTTGAGGATTTCGACGATGACCGCCGCCGGTTCCAGCCCGGCCAGCCGGGTCAGGTCGCAACCGGCTTCGGTGTGGCCGGCGCGGGTCAGCACGCCGCCGGGCTGGGCCATCAGCGGAAAAATGTGGCCGGGTTGCACCAGATCCTCGGGCCGGGCGTCGGGCCGCACGGCGGTGCGGACCGTGTGGGCGCGGTCGTAGGCGGAAATGCCGGTGGTGACGCCCTGGGCGGCTTCGATGGAGACGGTGAAGTTGGTGGAGTAGGGGGTGGCGTTGTCCTGCACCATCAGCGGCAGGCGTAGTTGCTGGCAGCGTTCGCGGGTCAGGGTCAGGCAGATCAGGCCGCGTCCGTAGCGGGCCATGAAGTTGATGTCCTCGGGCCGGACCATCGAAGCGGCCATGAGCAGATCGCCTTCGTTTTCCCGGTCCTCGTCGTCCATGATGATGACCATCTTGCCCTGCCGCAGATCGGCGAGGATTTCGTCAACGGTGTTGAGCGCCATTTATTCTTTCCAGAACCCGTGTTCGCGCAGTAACGCTTCGGTGAGACCGCCGCCGCCGGGCTGCGCGGCGCGGTCGCCCAGCAGCAACCGTTCCAGATAGCGGGCGATCAAGTCTACTTCCAAATTGACTCTCTGGCCGACCTTGAAATCGGCGAGGGTGGTTTCCGCCAGCGTGTGCGGGACGATGTTGAGTTCGAGCGCCGCGCCGTCCACCTGATTGACGGTCAGGCTGACCCCGTCCACGCAGATCGAGCCTTTTTCGGCGATGTAGCGGGCCAGCGCGTCCGGCGCCTGAATCCGCAGCCGCCAGGAGCGGCCGTCCGGCTGCCAGACGGTGACCACGCCGATGCCGTCCACGTGGCCGCTGACCAGGTGGCCGCCAAGCCGGGTGGTTGGAGTCAGCGCCTTTTCCAGGTTGACCTTCATACCGGGTTTGGCATCGCCGAGGATGGTGCGTTCCAGGGTCTCGCGCGAGGCATCGGCCCAGAAGCCGTCGCCGGGCAGTTCGACGGCGGTCAGGCAGATGCCGCTGACGGCGATGCTGTCGCCCAGTTGCACGTCGCTCAGATCCAGCTTGCCGGTGGCGATGCGCAGGCGGACGTCGCCCCCGCGCGGTTGGAGGGCGGTGATGGCGCCGACGGCGGAGATAATGCCGGTGAACATGGTGGGGTTCTCGAAGGAGCGGGGCGGGGAATGTGAGGGATTGGACGTGACTTTCGGAGTAGCGAGTTAATAACCTGCGTCATGTGTTCCGATATCAATAAGTAATATTATCTCTGCAAAAAGCGGTGTTACCTAAATTCTGCAATCTCCTTATGTCATAAAGAAGGTGGTGAAAAAACCACCAATTGACGGTACAAATTAAGTGCTATACCCACGGTTCAACTGGGATTTTACCCAGTTTAGTCCAGGGTGAATCTGTTTTTAGGCCGTTTTCCGGGACTTTCTCGAACCCGAGGCAGAGATCGCCCTACCCACCGGGTTGCCGGCAGGCTACGAGTTCGGTTTGATACTGGCTGCCAGGCGTGGGGTTAAGTGGGTTCGTCTGATACTGGCTGCCAGGCGTGGGGTTAAGTGGGTTCGTCCGCCAAGGCCCACCACGCTTCCCAGGCCGACGGATAGAGTGAGCAAGGAGGTATCCGCAAGTGCAGTTGGCGGCCGCCGGTGAGTAACTTCCCGGCCACCTGGATGAGCTCGCGGCGCAGGGTGGCGATTTCCCATTGCAGCAGGCTCGCCTCGCCACTGACCAGCGCCATCCACTGCAGGGTGTTATAGGCGAGGATGGCACACTGGAATAACGCCGCATTCGCCAGAAAGGTATCGGTTTTGAGATGCGCCAAGCCCATCTGGTTTTTGGCTTCCTCAATCCAGGTCTCGCAGGTCGCCCGTTCCCCATAGGTCTGGTGGGCCTGCCACGGCGCGAACGCTTCGCTGGTCACATAGCAGAAGTACACGTAGCCATCCTCGGCCGCTGCCTTAGCGCTGCTGGGATCGATCCGGGTATCCAGCCGCACGGCCACGAACCGCCGCAGTCGGTTCCAGTCCTGACAGGCATATAAAAACTCACAACACTCCCAACCGGCTTGGCCCGGCACGGCCGTCCAATCTTTGCGCGCCAGCAGCGCAGTCAGGTTCTTGAGCTTGACCTTGATCAGATAGCCATGCCCGCGCGCCTCCAACAGCGCCAGCAACGCCCCGACAAAAAAGCCGCTGTCACCTCGAAACACGACCTGTACCCGCGTCGGCAGATGCGCCAGCAATTGCTGCATGAACTCCACCACCCCATTGCTGGTGTACGCATTCCCCGTGCGTAACCACCCTTGAAGAATCTCCTGGGTGGCGGTACAAAAGGCTAACAGCGGATGGTACGATTTCGCCCCCCGCTTGTGCGGATTGTAGCCCTTGGCAGCTCCTTCGGGTTCCCCATACACCGTCTTAACCGTCGAGTCCACGTCGATCCACAGCCGCCGCTGCGCCCCGACGGTGGCGCCCCCGCTGCGTAACGCTAAGCGCCAGACGCGGCGGCGCACTTGATGCACTACCGTCTCGAGCTGCACGATCTGCCCCAGCCGCACCTGCTTGAACAGCCGCCCCAACGTGCTGTCATCCGGAATCCGCAACCAGCCGCTACAGCTCCGCAGCACCTCATCCGACCAGAGCCGCACCACTTGCAGGAGCGACCTGGCGCCGCCGATCAGTCCGACTATCGTTAGCAGCATCGCGTCACCCAGCGTGTACACGGCACTCGCCCCCCGGCACTGAGCCACGGCCTTGTCCAACAACCCCGCCAACCCCACCCGCTCGTGAAACTTTAGCACCGGGATCAGTCCCGCCTGCCGGGTCGAGTTCTTCGCCCCACGCTGGATTCGCACCTTGCGCACTGTGCCGCGCGCTTTACGGGGTGACTTGGCAACTGCTTTTTGGGTAGACTTCTTCTTCATGGAAAAGGTGACTCCTCTGAACGCCACAAGGCGCTGTTAACTTACTGAGTAGTCTACCTTTTTCACCTCACTTTCGGTACCCTATTGCAGGATTTAGGTGTTATTTTTTATTTTGTGGGCCGTAACATCACTCGCCAATCCCTTCCCACTGCCCGCATATCCAGTATTTCCAGTTCCGTCCGCTCACTCATCCGGGTTAATTCCGGCAACTGAAACAGCCCGCGCGCCCGGTCGCCGAGCAGCAGCGGCGCCATGTAAATCACCAATTCATCCACCAACTCCGCCTGCAACAACGCGCCGGCCAAGGTCGGGCCGCATTCCACCTGGAGTTCGTTGCATTCACGGCGGGCCAGTTCCGCCATCACCGAGCGCAGATTGAGACCATGGTCGGTGCGCGGCGTGACCACGATTTCCGCGCCCGTCGCCAGCAGTAGTTCCTGCGCGGCTGAATCGGCGACGGCGGTGAAAATCAGCACCGAACCGGGTAACCACAAAGTCCGAGCGGTGGGCAAGGTGCGCAACCCGGTGTCGAGAATCACCCGCAACGGTTGGCGAGTCGCTTCCGGCAGGCGGACATTGAGGCTAGGGTCGTCGGCCAGCACCGTGCCGCTGCCGGTCAGGATCGCCGAAGCGCGGGCTCGAAGTCTTTGCACATCCTGTCGCGCGGCATCGCCGGTCAGCCACTGACTTTCACCCGAAGCCAGCGCCGTGCGCCCGTCCAGACTCATTGCCAGCTTGACCCGGATGAACGGCCGACCCTGGGTCATCCGCTGGATGAAACCAGGATTCAACATTCGCGCTTCCGCTTCCAGCAGGCCGCATTCCACCACGACCCCGGCCGCGCGCAGAATATCCAGGCCACGACCGGCCACTTGCGGATTCGGATCGGACATGGCCGCCACCAGACGGGCAATCCCAGCATTCAGCAGCGCATCGGTACAAGGCGGAGTGCGGCCGTAATGACAGCAGGGTTCCAAGGTCACGTAGGCGGTCGCGCCGCACGCCTGGCCGCCGGCGGCGTCCAGCGCGTTAACCTCGGCGTGCGCTTCGCCAGCGCGCTCGTGCCAACCTTCGCCGACGATGGTCCCATCCTTGACCAGCACGCAACCGACCCGCGGGTTGGGATCGGTGCCGTACAGTCCACGCCGGGCGAGCATCAGGGCGCGCGCCATGTGACGGTAATCGTCGGCTAACCATTCGCTCCCCGCTCTCCTTGAGGGAGAGGGGTTGGCGATGAGGGAGCGAGGGGACGGCGTGATGGGGTTGTCGGGTGGCATTACTCGGAATCCGCCGGATCGGGCGGCGTGCCTTGCAAGCGTTCGATTTCGACGCGGAAGGCGTTTACGTCCTGGAAGCTGCGGTAGACCGAAGCAAAGCGGACATAGGCGACCTGATCCAGGTCGCGCAGTTCGTTCATCACCCATTCCCCGAGCTGCTGGCTGCTCAGTTCCCGCTCGCCGCTGGCGCGGGCGCGGTTCTTGAGACGGAGGATGGTTTCCTCGATCCGTTCAGCGCTGACCGGGCGCTTTTCCAGCGCCCGCAACAAACCGGTGCGCAGCTTTTCCTCCAGGAACGGCTCGCGGCGGCCATCGCGCTTCACCACCGGCGGCATCAGCAACTCCGCTACCTCATAGGTGGTGAAACGGGCATTACAACGGGCACATTCACGGCGGCGGCGCACCTTGTCGCCTTCCGCCGACAACCGCGAATCAACCACCCGGGTATCGGATGCGCCACAAAACGGGCAGTGCATCACCGTCGCCTCGCGCGAGTGGAACGGGATTTAGCCGTACACCGGGAACTTGGCGCACAGTTCGGCCACCTGGCCACGCACCCGGTCGATGACCGCTTCGTTGCCGAGGTCGTCCAGGATGTCGCACATCCAGCCCGTCAACTCCCGACACTCGCGTTCCTTGAAGCCGCGGGTGGTGATCGCCGGCGAACCGATGCGGATGCCGCTGGTGACGAACGGCGACTGCGGGTCGTTGGGCACGGCATTTTTGTTCACCGTGATATAGGCCCGGCCCAGGGCGGCGTCGGCGGCCTTGCCGGTGAGGCCCTTGTCGATCAGATCCACCAGGAACAGATGGTTGTCGGTGCCGCCGGAAACGATTTTATAGCCGCGTTCGATGAACACCCCCGCCATGGCGCGGGCGTTGGCGACCACTTGTTTCTGATAATCAACGAATTCCGGCTGCAGGGCTTCCTTGAAGGCGACGGCCTTGGCGGCGATGACGTGCATCAGCGGGCCACCCTGGGTGCCGGGGAACACCAGCGAGTTCAGCTTCTTCTCGATCTCGGGATTGGACCGGGCCAGGATCAGGCCGCCGCGCGGGCCGCGCAGGGTCTTGTGCGTGGTGGTGGTGACCACGTCGGAAACGGGGATTGGATTGGGGTACACACCCGCTGCCACCAGCCCGGCGACATGAGCCATGTCCACGAACAGGTAAGCGCCGATCTGATCGGCGATGGCTCGAAACCGTGGCCAGTCGACCACCCGCGAATAAGCCGAGAAGCCGGCGACGATCATTTTCGGCCGGCATTCCAGGGCCAGCCGTTCGACCTGCTCGTAGTCGATCTCGCCGGTGGCTTCGTTCAGGCCGTATTGCACCGCCTGGTACAGTCGGCCGGAAAAGTTGACCTTGGCGCCGTGGGTGAGGTGGCCGCCGTGCGCCAGACTCATGCCGAGCATGGTTTCGCCCGGCTCCAGCAGCGCCATGTAGACGGCGGCGTTGGCCTGCGAGCCGGAGTGCGGTTGGACGTTAGCGTAATCAGCATGGAACAACTGCTTGGCGCGATCGATCGCCAGTTGCTCGGCGATGTCCACGAACTCGCAACCGCCGTAATAGCGTTTGCCCGGATAACCTTCGGCGTACTTGTTGGTCAACACCGAACCCTGGGCTTCGAGCACGCGCGGGCTGGCGTAATTTTCCGAGGCGATCAGCTCGATGTGGGCTTCCTGGCGCTGATTCTCACCCTGGATGGCAGTCCACAACTCATCGTCAAATCCGGCGATCCGCATCTCTCGACTGAACATTCGCAACCTCTGCAAAGGCGAGCGCCCCCGCATCGTCGGTGGGGACGAGGCGGCGGGCGACCATTGGAAAATGAAGGAATCATACGCTAGTTTGCTGGCGGGGGCAGCAGGACCCATCGCTTTGACTGGCGAGCGGCGGCGAGGTTGCAAACCGACGTTGCGCCCGCGGAAAGGGTCTAGCGCATCGGAGTTTCCAGGAAGGAATCCACCACGGCGACCCACGCCTTGCCGACGTTGCGCAGATCGTAGCCGCCGCCGCCGACGCCGACGATGCGGCCCTCGGCGAACTCCTCGGCGATCTGGCACAGGCCGCGGGCGGCGCGGCTGTGGGCGCGGGCCGAGTAGTGCAGGTGGGCCAGCGGGTCGCCATCCAGACCGTCGGCGCCGCAGTTCATGAAGATGAACTGCGGTTCCCACTGTCGCAGGAAATCCTCGACCTTGTCCCACATCATCATGAAGTCGTCGTCCGCCGACAGCGGCAGCAGTGGGATGTTGAGCTTGCGGCCCTTGGCCAGCCCCTTGCCCACTTCGTGCGGGAAGCCGCTCTGGGGGAAGTTGTAGCGGCCGTCCTCGTGAATGTCGGCGAAGATGACGGTCGGGTCCGATTCGAACGGATAGAACACGCCGTCGCCGTGATGAGCGTCGATGTCCACGTAGGCGATCCGTTCCAAGCCATAGTTCTGTTGCAGGATTTTGATGGCCACGCCGACGTCGTTGAACACGCAAAAACCGGAGGCGGTGTCGGGCATGCTGTGGTGCAGTCCGGCGATCGGTACGAAAACACGCCGGACTTCGTTGTTCATGACCTTGTAAGTGGCGTCGACCACGGTGCCGACTACCACTGCGGCATCCTCGAATATTCCCTTGTAGGCCGGAGTGTCGCCATAGTCCAGCAGACCATCGCCCGCCTCGGAGAAGATTCTGACCTTCTCGACGTAATCGGGGGTGTGGAACAACTTGATTTGTTCCTCGGTCGCCATGGCGGGATGGAGCACGCGCACCTGATAGTCGAGGTGACGGATGTGCATCTCGTCCCAGAAGGCATGGATGCGACCTTCGCCGAACGGGTGATCCTCGAATCCGTAACGGCCCAGTTCTTCGCCGGCATAGACGGCCACCGTTCTGCTTCGCGCCATCACTCTCGATCCTCTGCTATGGGGTTATCGGTTTTTCAGTGCATTATCATAATCCAGTTCGCGGCAAGTTGGGCGTGCGTCGGGGTTGAAATCCGTCCGCCGCCATTTCCTCATGCTCCGCACCGCGGTTCCGGGGTGCGATCCCCCTTCTCCGGGAGTTCCCATATGTCTACAGAACAGCAGGATATCTTTCCACGCGATCGCCAGCCGACCGTCCGCATTCTGGCGATGCCGGCCTACACCAATCCCAACGGCAATATCTTCGGCGGCTGGATCATGGCGCAGATGGACGTCGCTGGCGGCGTGGTGGCGATGGAGTACGCTGGCGGCCGGGTGACGACCGTCGCCGTGACCTCGATGGAGTTTCACAAACCGGTGTCCGTGGGCGATCTGGTGAGCTGCTTTGCCCGGATTCAGAAAGTGGGCACGACCTCAATCACGGTCAAGGTTGAGGTGTTCGTCCAGCGCGCCCACGATGGCAATCTGCTGTCGGACAAGGTCACCGAGGCCGTCATCGTTTACGTCGCCGTTGACGACCGAGGTACGCCGCGCAAGCTGCCGGAGCGGGGGCCGGATTTTGGGCGGTATTGGTAGACGCGGGGCGTTGCCCACGGTCGGGTTCCGGCGTGGATGAGCGTTGCCTTGGCCTGAAATACGAGGCGATCGCGCCGAGCGTTACAACAACCGTCTTCCCGTTGTCATAGATTTGCAGCTTTGCCGCGATAACATCCCGTTTTAATTGATAAAGACGGGTTGCGTGGCCGTTGCTGATGAATCGTGAATATCACAAGTGGTATAGCCATCGAATCCATCGCGACATGGAACTGCTGGTGTTCGGTCATGCCGGCGCCAAGGTGCTGGTGTTTCCCACTCGCTGCGCGCGGTTTCATGAATACGAAGACATCGGGCTGGTGGCGGCGCTGGGCGACAAGATCGAGCACGGTCACTTGCAATTGTATTGCGTGGACAGCATCGACCCGGAAAGCTTCTACTGTTTCTGGAATCATCCGCAGGACCGGATTCACCGGCACCTGCAATACGAAGCCTATCTGCTCCACGAAGTGCTGCCCCTGATGTGGAACCGGAATCGTCATCCCTGCGTGATTTCGCACGGGTGCAGTTTCGGGGCGTTCCATGCGGTCAATTTCGCCTTCCGTCATCCGCACTGCTTCACCAAAGTGGCCGCCTTCAGCGGTCGTTACGATCTGACCCAGCCAGTCGAGGATTTTCGCGACCTGTTCGACGGCTATTACGACGAACAAGTCTATTTCAACATACCCAGCCATTTTCTGCCCAAAATTCACGATCACGGACTTCTGGATCGGTTGCGGCGGCTGGATGTCGTGCTGGCGATCGGCGACGCCGACCCTTTCCTGGACAACAACCGGCAATTCAGCGACACCCTGTGGAACAAGGGCATCTGGCACGCCCTGCATCTCTGGCAGGGCCGCGCCCACAGTGCCTCCGCCTGGCGCAAGATGGTCGCGCTGTACGTCTGAGTGGGGTTCGGTTTGGTGACCTCACGCCAATTTACCCTGGATCCGGCGCTTGGTTCGAGCCCGAAACCTTATTGGGAAAGCCCGGCAATCTCTCCCGGACGCTGAAAACCCTGTCCCGCTACGGCATCGTGGAAATGCACCGGGAAAAAAACCAGGTCCGACCGATGGCGCGCGCCACGGAATTCACCATTCACGCGGCGTGAGCAGCCTACCTCCCAACCAAATTCCATCGACAAACGGGATTACAGACCGGTCGCCCATCCCGGAACCGGCGGTGTCTCCGGCAAGCGGCGCGGCTCCCGTGCCGCTACCACCGCCTGTTGGTGGCTCCAGCGCAGGATTTCCAGCGTCCCGTCCGGATGCTCCACCAGCGCGGTGCAGCTTTCCACCCAATCGCCGTCGTTGCAGTACAGCACTCCATGGAGGTCGCGCAGGGCGGCGTGGTGGATATGCCCGCAGATTACGCCGTCCAAGCCGCGCCGCGCTGCCTCGTGGGCCGCCGCTGCCTCGAAGCGGGCGATGTAGGCGGCGGCCTGGCCGATGCGTTGTTTGAGAAAATTGGCCAGCGACCAGTAGGGATGGTTCCAGCGCCGCCGCCAGCGGTTGTACCAGCGGTTGAGGAGCAGCAGCAGATCGTAGGCCCCGTCGCCCAGCCAGTGCAGCAGCGGCCCGCCACAGCGCACTGCATTGTCGCATTCGTCGCCGTGGGTGACCAGAAAGCGGCGGCCGTCGGCGGTGAGGTGAATCGCATCCGGCGCAATCTCGATGTCGCCCACCCGCAGGCCAAAATAATCGCGCGCCACTTCATCGTGATTGCCCGGCACGTAGATTACCCGGGTCCCGGCCCGTGCCTTGGTCAGGATGAGTTTCAGTACCTCGCCATGGGCCGCCGGCCAGCGCCCGCCCTTGCGCAGGCTCCAGAAGTCGATCAGATCGCCCACCAGATACAATCGCTCGCAGTCGTTCTGGCGCAGAAAGTCGAGCAGATAGTCGGCCTTGCATTCCTTGAAGCCGAGATGGACATCGGAAATCCACAGGGAACGGAACCTTGGGGATTCCATGGTTTCACCCACCCGGTTTTTGCCCGATGAAACTGAAATAGCGCCAGCCGCCGCCATAGGCGTTGTGCAAGGTCCGCGCGACCGGCGGGCACCGCGCCTCCAGGCA
The DNA here is from genome assembly GCA_963719395.1 of uncultured Gammaproteobacteria bacterium. Lineage (GTDB taxonomy): Bacteria > Pseudomonadota > Gammaproteobacteria > Competibacterales > Competibacteraceae > Contendibacter. Next base: position 64,374 of record CAVRCC010000044.1, read on the forward strand.
TGGCAATAGATGACCGTCCATTCGTACATGATTGACGCCCATCCAGCGCCGGAAGCCGGCGAAGCCGGTATCGTGGAAATCCACTACCGCCAGCCGGCCGCCCGGTCGCAGATCGCGCAGGGCGGAGTCCACCGCCTGTTCCCAGCCGGGATCGATCATCGACAGGCAATAGGAAAAGACGATCAGATCGAAGCGGGGTTCCGAGGCTAGCGGTTGGTCGTAGCGCCACTGAACCAGAGTGATCCGTGACGGATGCGCCGCCAGCTTGCGTCGCGCTCGCGCCAGCATGTCCGCCGACAGGTCCAGGCCAGTGATCTTGGCATCGGGAAACTGGCGGCGAAGGCGGAGCAGGTTGCTACCGGTGCCGCAGCCGATTTCCAGAATGCGGCGCGGAGGCGGGGAGAAGCCGGCGATGGACTGGATCAGCGCCGTCCGCCCGAACAGAAAACTCCAGCGAGTGGCGTCGTACAGCCGCGCGTGCCAGCGATAGTAACGACTGAGAACGGCGATGTGGTTGGCCGGGGTTGCCCACGAGACCGAATCGGACGGGCTCATACCACCTCCGCGAAGTGCAGGCTGCCGTAGGTGCCGACCCGGTCGTGACGGTGCAGCGGTTCGGTCAGGGCCGGGAAGAAACGCAGCGCCCGCCGGGTCCAGTCCGGTAGGAAGCTGATATCGTCGCTCGCCGAGCGCAGCAAAATCCGGCTGCCGGGGCGACTGTTGGCCAGAATCAGCCGCCATTCTTCCTCCAGCGCCTGGGGCTGGTGCCAGGCCAGCCAGTCCTGATGGTCGAGCAGCACGAAATGGCTGTACGCGCCGGGATGGGTGCGCAGGAAGTCGCTGACCGTGGCATCGTGACTGTGCACCCGGTCGAGGTGGGCTTGCAAACGCGGGAAATTTTCCTCGCGCAGATAATTGGGACAACACTGTTCGGTGTAGGAACCGGTCAGATAGGCCCGCCAGAAGTAGTTGTCGTGGATCAGCACCTCGGTCAGGACATGGCGCAGCTTGTCGCTGATGTAGCCGATGATGCCGCCGGGGTACTGCTGCTGGATCAGGCGGATTTGCGGGCGCGGCACGCCGAGCATGGCCAGGGCGGTCGGTTGCCGCAACAGCCAGGTGCTGAACCGGCCCCACAGAGCCGGTTCGATCTGGTTGTACAGGGCGCGCTGTTCGGCCAGGGTTTGGGCGTCCAGCAGGTCGAACAGATAAGCGCGCAGCTTGCGCCCCGACTTGAGCAATTGCCGGCTGACCAGCCAGGCCACCGCCCCGCAGGTGCCATGGTAGTAGAACGAGCGCTTGCGGTTAGCCGGGTCGAAATAAGCGATTTTTTGATCCCAAAACGCCGCCGCGTAGGGCGGCAGTCGCGGGCGCAACGCCTGATACAGTTCCCGGAAGCGGGGATGGGTTCCCCGTCGGAACATGTGCTCCAAGTCGCCGAAATCGCCGCGTTCGATCAGCGCGAGCTTGAGTTGCAACAGGGCGTTCTGGCGGGGATTGACGTCCACGGCATGAATCTCGGCTGGCGCGTCCAGCAGATAGTCCAGGGCGTTGCAGCCGGCGCTGGTGAGCACCACCACCCGGCTGTCCCGATCCAGTCCCAGCAGTTGCCGGTCGATGCGCGGGTCTTCCCAGCACATGTTGTAGATCAGGTAGCGCTGGTGAATCGTCTTGAACAGCAGATCGTGGGCGTGATTGCCGAGTCGGGCGCCGAGTTGCTTGACCATACCACCTTAAGCCAGAGCTGGAGGAAACGATTGGCGGGGGAGTATGAAAACGGGTGATAACAAAATGATGTCGTTGTCATGACCGTTTGATGCAGGCGTGATATACTACAATGGTGTATACTCAACTCGTATTTGGAGGTCATCAACCATGCCTAAAACCGCCAAGGTGTTCATGAACGGTCGCAGTCAGGCCGTGCGCTTGCCGGCCGAGTTTCGCTTCGACTGCCGGGAAGTTTTCATCGAAAAGCAGGGCGATGCCGTGATTCTGCGGCCCAAGCCAACAAACCTGGGGAAGAGCCTGGCAGAGTTTTTCGCCAGAACCGAACCCTTCCCGGATGATTTTCTTGCTAATCGCGAAGATGAGCCGCCGCAGGATCGGGAGTGGTTCCATGTGGACGCTTGATACCAACATTTGCAGCTACATCCTGCGCAAGCATTCTTCCCAAGTGATCGAGCGCTTTGAAAGACTGGAAACTTGCGAGGTGTTCCTGTCGGCACTGGTGGTGGCGGAGTTGCGCTACGGCGCCGCGAAGCTGGGTTCGGACAAGTTCGCCGGCTATCTGGAGGACTGGCTGCGCCTTTTCGATCTGCGCCCGTGGCCGGTGGCGGCTTCCCCGCTTTACGCCAGCCTGCGGTGTGATCTCGAACGCCAAGGTAGGCCCATCGGCAACATGGACCTGCTGATCGCCGCCCATGCCCTGGCCGAAGGCGCGGTGCTGGTGACGAATAACCAGCGCGAGTTCGGGCGGGTGCCGGGCTTGCGGCTGGAGAACTGGATGGAGCCGTGAGCGTCCGAGAACTGGAATCGCTCAGCCATACCCTCCGCCCCCCGGCGTTTCGATGACAAATACATCCCCCGCCTGCACCGCCACTTGCGCCGTGCCCGGCAATTCCTCGACCCGACCGTCAACCCGTTCCACCGCATTGCGCCCGACCTGGCCCGGTTCCCCACCCGCGAGGCCGTAGGGCGGAACGCGGCGATGGCCGGACAGAATCGCGGCGGTCATCGGCTCCAGGAAGCGAATCCGCCGAATCACCCCGTCGCCGCCGCGCCAGTGGCCCGCGCCGCCGCTGCCCGTGCGGATGCGGAACTCCTCCACCCGCACCGGAAACCGCCATTCCAGCACCTCCGGATCGGTCAGGCGGGAATTGGTCATGTGGGTCTGCACCGCCGAAGCCCCGTCGAAACCCGGTCCTGCGCCAGACCCGCCACAAATCGTCTCGTAATACTGATGCCGGTCGTTGCCGAAGGTGAAGTTGTTCATCGTGCCCTGCGCGGCGGCCATCACGCCGAGCGCGCCGTACAGCGCATCGACCACGCACTGCGAGGTTTCCACGTTGCCGGCCACCACCGCCGCCGGCGGGCGGGGATCGAGCAGGGAGCCTTCGGGGATGACGATGTCCAGCGGGCGCAGGCAGCCGGCGTTCAGCGGGATGTCGTCGTCCACCAAGGTGCGGAACACGTACAGCACCGCCGCCAGACCTCACCGCGCGGGGCGCGTTGAAGTTGCTGGCCTGCTGCGGCGAGGTGCCGGTGAAGTCGATCCGGGCCGAGCGTCGTTCCCGATTCAGGGTGATGGCGACCCGGATCGTCGCGCCGTTGTCCATCTCGTAGGCGAACGCGCCATCCCGCAGCCGGTCCAGCGCCCGGCGCACTTGTTCGGCGGCGTTGTCCTGGACGTGGCCCATGTAGGCGTGGACCACCGCCAATCCGAAGTGGCGCCACCATCCGCCGCAGTTCCTGCACGCCCTTCTCGTTGGCGGCGATCTGGGCCTGCAAGTCGGCGAGATTTTGCTGTGGGTTGCGGACCGGCCAGGGACCACGGGTCAGCCGTTCCAGCAGTTCCCGCTCGCGGAACTGCCCGCCGGCTCACCAGTTGGAAGTTGTCCAGCAACACGCCTTCCTGATCGATGGTCACGCTGTCCGGCGGCATCGAGCCGGGCGAAATTCCGCCGATGTCGGCGTGATGGCCGCGCGAGGCGACGTAGAACAGCACCTGTTTCCCGGTTTCGGCGAAGACCGGGGTGATGACCGTGATGTCCGGCAGATGCGTCCCGCCGCTGTAGGGTGCGTTGCTGGCGTACACGTCGCCGGGTTGGAACCGGCCGCCCTGCGCCTGAATGAGAGCCCGCACCGCTTCACCCATCGAGCCGAGATGCACGGGGATATGCGGGGCGTTGGCGATGAGCTGGCCGTCCCGGTCGAACAGCGCGCAGGAAAAATCCAGCCGTTCCTTGATGTTGACCGAGTGCGCCGTGTTGGCCAAGGTCACGCCCATCTGCTCGGCAATCGCCATGAACAAATTGTTGAACACCTCCAGCAAGATCGGATCGACCTGCGTACCAACCGCAACCTGTTGCGGGCGCGGCTGGTGGCGGGTCAGCACCAGATCGTTACGCGCCGTGACCTCGGCCTGCCAGCCGGGTTCGATCAGCGTCGTCGCGCCGGTTTCGCTGAGGATGGCCGGGCCGAGGATGCGATTTCCGGGAAGCAACTCGGCGCGCCGGTGGAGCGGGGTGGCTACCTCGTTACCGGCGATGTGCAACGGAACGGTCGCGGTGGGCGGCAAAGTCGGTTGCTGAATATTCCCCTCCTTTTCAAGGAGGGGTGGCGCGTCAGCGCCGGGGTGGTCCGTATCGAAGCCCGCGCCGATGATTTCGACCGTCGCTGCTTCCACGATCAACCCCTTGTCGAGCATGACAAAACCATAGCGTTGGCGGTGAGCGGCCTCAAAGCGGGCTTGCAGTTCGGCCACAGCATCGGCGGCGACGCTCAGGGCGCTGTCGCTGCCGGCGTAACGCAAGCGAACGGCGCGGGCGGTTCGGATGTGATCGGCGGGAATATCCTGCGCTGCCATCTCTACCCGTCCAAGCTGCTCCAGTTCGGCGAAGATTTGCTCCAGCCGTGGCAACAGCTCCGCCGCCAGCGGCGCTTCAACGGCGCGTTCCTTCAGCAGCCGGGCGTCGGCCAAACCCATGCCGTAAGCCGAGAGCACGCCGGCGAAGGGATGAATGAAGATGGCCGGCATCGCCAGCGCGTCGGCCACCGCGCAAGCATGTTGGCCGCCCGCGCCGCCGAAGCAGCACAGCGTGTATTCGGTCACGTCGTAACCGCGCTGAGTCGAGATTTGCTTGATCGCATTCGCCATGTTCTCGACCGCGATCTTCAGAAAACCCTCGGCCAGTTCGGCGGGGGTGTACGCCTTGCCGGCAGCGGCGCGCACCTCGGCGGCGAGCGCCGCGAAGCGCTGGATCACGACCTCCCGGTCCAGCGGCTGGTCCTGATTGGGACCGAACACGTAGGGGAAGAAATCGGGCTGAATTCGTCCCAACAGGACGTTGCAATCGGTCACGGTCAGCGGCCCGCCGCGCCGGTAACAGGCCGGCCCCGGATTGGCCCCGGCGGATTCCGGCCCTACCCGCAGCCGGCTACCGTCGAAGCGACAGATCGAACCGCCGCCCGCCGCCACGGTGTGAATGTGTAGCATCGGCGCTCGCAACCGCACGCCGGCGACCAGGGTTTCAAACGCGCGTTCGTATTCGCCGGCGTAATGGGCGACGTCGGTGGAGGTGCCGCCCATGTCGAAGGTGATGATCCGGTCGAAACTGGCCTGGGTGGCGGTGCGGGCCGCGCCGACGATGCCGCCGGCCGGACCGGACAGAATGCTGTCCTTACCCTGGAAATGATGGGCGTCGGCCAGACCGCCGTTGGACTGCATGAACAGCAGCCGCGCATCGCCCAGTTCGCCGGCCACTCGATCCACGTAGCGGCGCAGAATCGGCGACAGATAGGCGTCCACTACGGTGGTGTCGCCGCGCCCGACCAGTTTCATCAGCGGACTGACCTCGTGCGAGACCGAAATCTGGGTGAAGCCGATTTCGCGGGCCAGTTCCGCTGCCTGCCGTTCGTGGTCCGGGTAGCGATAGCCGTGCAGGAACACGATGGCGACAGCGCGAATACCGGCTCGATAAGCGTCCACCAAAGGCGCGCGCGCGCTTTCGGGATCGAAGGGGATGATGATTTCGCCCCGCGCTGACATTCGCTCGGTGACTTCCGCCACCCGCTCGTACAGCAGTTCCGGCAATACGATGTGGCGGGCGAACAGCTTGGGCCGGTTCTGGTAGCCGATGCGCAGGGCGTCGTGAAAGCCTTGGGTAATGAGCAGCAGAGTACGGTCGCCCTTGCGTTCCAATAAGGCATTGGTGGCGACGGTGGTGCCCATTTTCACCGCCGCGATGCGGTCGGCGGGTATCGGCTGGCCCGCTGGAATGCCCAGTAGCTCGCGAATTCCGTGCAGGGCGGCGTCGGGATAGTGTTCCGGGTTGTCCGACAGCAACTTGTGCGTCAGCAGGCGGCCGTCAGGACGACGAGCGACGATGTCGGTGAACGTGCCGCCCCGGTCGATCCAGAATTGCCAGCGGGAAGCGGAATGGGCGGGATCGGTCATGGGAAGTATTCCAAGGGCGTTGGTAACACGAAGAGCGAACGATTATAAATGAACCACCATCAGACCATTTTGATCATCTGTTCGCTACGATATCGTTTTTGCTGCTAATAAATAGTATAAATTCAATGAATTGAGTGTTCATCAGCTTGGCATGGGATTTGTATATAATATATTGACTGATAGAGCATATTTGAGGAGAGCGGCCATGATGACTACTGCGCAAAAGAGAGAAGCGAGCCTTGAGCAAAAGAAGCATGTTGTCAGACAAAGGGTGTCTAAGAGAAAATCTTCTCCCGAAAATGGAAGCATGCCTCCAGAAAGCGTCTCGACCGTCGTGGGCTGGATCAAGAAAGGCTTGGCTGTAATCATGGGATTGAAAGAGATTATAGCCACGCTGGCCGGGCTGAAAACGATCCTGATTACGCTGCTCGGGCTGGGTGTTATCATTGTTGGCACCTGTGTTAGTGAAAAGCTTTTGTCCAGGATATTTCCGCAGGCTGCTGCGGGCAAAGAATTCTTATGGGCGCATCCGGACAACGCTGTCAAGGCCACGTTCGACGGTGCATGCGCCAAACCTAGACTAATCAATGCCTTTGGCTTTTTGAACACCTCATTCGGCTTGAAACTCGAGTATGGTCTTGTCGTCAACATGCGGAATGGTGGTTGGGGCGTCCATTGGGACAATGCGAAAACCAAGCATTTCGATGCTTCGGAGTTTGATCATTTCACTTTCTGGGTCCGTGGAGCTAGCGGAGATGAATTGTTTGAAATCGGATTGAAAGACACTAACGCCCGGGAAACCAAGATCGAGTCGAAAGAGCGGATACCTGTCGATAAACTCAGGAATGGGGTTGAAGTGAATATACCTTTAGCCGAGTTCAAGGACGTGGACAAAAAATCACTTAACAACATCAGTTTCGGCTTCAATTCTTCCTACGGCTCGGGAAGTCTCTGCATAGACAACATAGCTTTTGGAAGAAAGAGCAGTCGTGTCTGAAGCGAACCGGCCAGATCCTCTCGTTCGTAAAAAGCTGCCTTGAAAAAATTGTTCCTTCTTCGACTGTTTCTGTGGAGCCTGCTAAGGCAGGGGCCAGCTATGAACATAACCGATTGATCTAAAAAGAATTGATGCCGGCTTCCAGCTAGCTTGGCGGGCCAAACCCCGTTCAGAAGGGCCAACTCCACAAGAGATAGTTGAAGAATCCAAAATAATAGTGGTTTTATGTCCTTGTGCCCTTTCTCGAACAACAAATCGAGGTTAGATCGTCTACCTTTATAGTTAAGGTAGGAGCAAAACCAAGTTTGATTTGGCCTGGACTCACTGCCTTATATAGAGAGACGGCGATGCTCGAGTGTTTCGCCGCGCACCACCAAACCGTGGGAGGTACTACCATGTTGTACGCCATTCCCGGACAACCCTATTCGAAGATCGGTTTCAAATCTCGTTACCACAACTTCATCGGTGGTCAGTGGACGCCACCGGTGAAGGGCGAATATTTCGAAAACGTCAGCCCAGTTACCGGCAAGGGTTACTGTGAAATACCGCGTTCTAGCGCCGAGGACATCGAACTGGCGCTGGACGCCGCTCATGCCGCCGCCGATGCCTGGGGCCGCACGTCGGTGGCGGCGCGGGCGAATCTGCTCAACCAGATCGCCGACCGGATGGAGGCGAATCTGGAAATGCTGGCGGTGGCGGAAACTTGGGACAACGGCAAGCCGATCCGGGAATCCCTGGCCGCCGATCTGCCGCTGGCCATCGACCACTTTCGCTATTTTGCCGGCTGCATCCGCGCCCAGGAAGGCTCGCTGGCGGAAATCGACGACAACACCGTCGCCTATCATTTCCACGAACCGCTGGGCGTGGTCGGGCAGATCATCCCCTGGAATTTCCCGATTCTGATGGCGACCTGGAAGGTGGCGCCCGCGCTGGCGGCCGGTAACTGCGTGGTGCTGAAACCCGCCGAGCAGACGCCGGTTTCCATCCTGATCCTCATGGAGTTGATTCAGGATCTGCTGCCCCAGGGCGTGCTCAACGTGGTCAACGGTTTTGGGGTGGAGGCAGGCAAGCCGCTGGCGTCCAGCCGGCGCGTTGCCAAGATCGCCTTCACCGGCGAGACCACGACCGGGCGGCTGATCATGCAGTACGCTTCGCAAAACCTGATTCCCGTGTCCCTCGAACTGGGCGGCAAATCGCCCAACGTGTTCTTCGCCGACGTGTGCGCCCAGGATGACGACTTCTTCGACAAGGCGCTGGAAGGGTTCACGATGTTCGCCCTGAATCAGGGCGAGGTGTGCACCTGCCCCTCGCGGGCGCTGATCCAGGAATCGATCTACGACCGGTTCATGGAACGGGCGCTGGCGCGGGTGAAAGCGGTCAAACAGGGCCACCCCCTCGACACCGACACCATGCTGGGCGCCCAGGTGTCCACCGAGCAGATGGAGAAGATTCTCAGCTACTTCGACATCGGCCGGCAGGAGGGCGCGGAGTGTCTGACTGGCGGGCGGCGGGCCGAGTTGAGCGGCGAACTCAAGGAGGGCTTCTACATCCAGCCAACCGTGTTCGAGGGCCATAACAAGATGCGAATTTTTCAGGAGGAAATCTTCGGCCCGGTGCTGGCGGTCACGGCTTTCAAGGACGCCACCGAGGCGCTGGCCATCGCCAACGACACGCTGTATGGCCTCGGCGCCGGGGTGTGGAGCCGGGACATCAACACGGCTTATCGGATGGGACGCGGCATCAAGGCGGGCCGGGTCTGGATCAATTCCTACCATCTCTACCCTGCGCACGCGGCCTTTGGCGGCTACAAGCAGTCCGGCATCGGGCGGGAAACCCACAAGATGATGCTCGACCATTACCAGCAGACCAAGAATTTGCTGGTGAGCTATAGCCCCCAGGCGCTGGGGTTCTTCTAAGCGGTGAATGCCCGGCCGGCGCTTGACGGCCGGGTTAACCACCCCGGCGCCGACGTGCGCCTCCCCTCCTCGATCGAGGAGGGGAAAACTCCAATATCGTTCGGCATAATAATTGCTTTTGTTGAAAACCGTGACTTTTCAAGCCTTAATCGAGTCGTTGCTGGGATCCCCAGTCGCTGCTTCCCTGGGAACACGGCGTTCCGGAGCCCCAACCGAGGGGGAAAGCCGGCGCTGCTGGGGAGCGACTCTATCCGAACTCCTGAACAACCCTGCGCCAGACGGAGGAGGTAACCCCATGGTCACTATTTTAACGTGAGTTATTCCTTTTTAAACAGATGCTTAAATTTTAGATGATAACGGGTAGCGTCTGAGGCTCTACCGTTTCCAAGTGCAGAGAGGGTTTTTTCTCTTGATACGTATAGGCGATGAGAGCGCCTAACACATTGAGCATGAAGCCGGTAATACTGCGATGGCGCGTATGTTCGACTTGAGAGATATTCTTGAGCTGATCATTGACGGTTTCAATCAACGCGCGTTTTCGCAACAGAATTTTGTCGGCCATCGGCATCAATTTGTTTTTCATATTCTTCTTGATTTTAGTAATGAGTTGGAGGTTTTGTTTAAAGAGCAGCTCAAATAGAGCTTGGGAAATATAGCCTTTATCGCCGAAGAGTTTGCCCCACATCCCGCGAGTCATTTCAGGAACGGGAGTCCGATCATCGGTATTGGCAGGCGTCAGTTTAAACGCGAGTAAATCGCCTCGATCATTGATGATAAGATGGAGCTTAAACCCAAAAAACCAGCCGACGGAAGTCTTGCCACGTTGAGCTAAGCCTTTGAAAACACGATGAGAATAAATACGGCGATTGTGACAAACGACTAATCGAGTGGAATCGATGAAGGCAATCCCGGTGATGGGACCTTTGCGACTGTTGAGATAGAGACATAAGGGGACCAGCAAGTAAGGCTGCAGGGCGACGAAGCGGGGATAGCTGACCAACCCGGGAAATTCCGCGCGCCAATACCGTTGGACATGCTCATTGTACAGGACAAAATCGGCTAACCCAATGAATTAAATGTTAAATCTTTACCCGGCAGCGTACTCATTAGCGGTGGAGAAAAGCGATTTTGAGGGCTCCATCCCACCCGTTTAAAGAGCGACTCCAGCGCCTGATGAAAAGCGTATTGCCGGGTAGATTCTTGGTGGTGGAATAAACAGCCTCTTAAGTAATCTAATCCACACCGAAAAAGACTTTGGGCAGGACGACCATGTTTTTTGATCTTGATCGGCTTAACTTCATGGCGCCATTCACCAATAATGTGCGCCCAACTAAATGCAATAGCGAGAAAAACCATCAACTTTTCAAGTCGCTGAGGGTCGGTCATATGCGTGGATTCCAGATCGAAACCCCGGGTTTTCAAACAAATGAAAAGCGTTTCGATGGGCCAGCGTTCCTTATAATTTTCCAAAGCAGTTTCCGGTTGTTCTTGCGTAGCGATAATGACAAATTCACCGTCGGGCATCTTCAGGCCAATGACATAAAGAGAGTGCCCCCATACCGTTCGTTGACCCGATAAAATGAGCGCGCTGCCGCGTGGCAGGCCTCGAAAGAGATTTTCCGCAGGGACGGGGACGCCTCGGGAATTAGAGACTTGCGTGTTTTTCTTGATGCGTATGACGAATTTAATATTATTTTCAATAAGATATCCAAACCATTTGATCCCGACGAACTCACGATCTGCAAACAAGCAGGCGATCGTTTGAGCGCCAAAGATCGTTAGAAATCGGGTGATTATTTCGATTCTTTCTTGAGTATTTGAGTTGCCTTTCTTATCTAAAGCGACCCATAATATAGGAAAAGCGGATCCGCGATAGACGATTCCCAAAACGAGGTAATTGATATTAGCGTCACCGCATTTCCAATTGGTTCTATCGAGCGTCAATTTGAACTGAAGTAAAGGAATGAGACCGGCAATGAACCGAGCGACCTGATTCAGGTCCAGAGAAAATTGACCAAAAAGCCGTTGAAGGCGTTTGTAATTAGAGGAGGGTTGTGCATTTCCAGGAAAAGTGGTGGCGATCTTTGCGAGATTGACGGTTCCCATCTGGATTATTCCGATGATCAAATAGATAATGCAATAGATACGAGCTCGGTTCCAGTGAAAATGATGATGAAGCATTTCTGCAAGGTGTCGGGTATTAAAAAGGGGGGGATTCACGGAATTAACCTCGCCTGTTTGGAAATTAATGTTATTAATCAATGAATTATGATAACACAAACCTTCTGATCCGGCTACTCTCAAAATAGTTGCAATTTTTTATCCTAATTTTCAGTAAGTTATTTTTGTCCTGTACAATGGGACATGCTGATAAAAATGTTTGAAAGTCCGGTAATTCGAAAGATGAAAAGGGGCGTAACCAGTCGAGCGCGCCCCTGGTTCAGGCGACGAGGCGAAGCCGGGCGCGTTGGGGTTGGACTGGACAGTTGGCATAAAGCCGGGTCGTTTCGTGTTGGATGTGATGGTTCATGAACGGCTCCCACTCGTCGTTGAGCGCCACGCAGCGGAGGTTCAACAGGGCTTGGGCGCCAGGCAGGGTCCAGTGCATCCCGGCCCGTTCCATCCGATCCTTGACGACATGACGGCAGGCCCCTTCGATCACCCCCGAGGCGATGGGGTAGCCGGCGGCGAGGTACCGATCGTAGTGAATGCGGTCGCGGTGGCGGTCGAAATAGTCGTGAATCTGCTCCAGGCGGGTGCGGGTGGCGGCGGGCAGCTCGCTGGGTTCGGCGAGGTGTTGCAACCAGCGGATGACCCCAGTACCCATCCCGCTCAACAGCCCCAGGGTTAGCACTTTCATCCACTTCTGGGCCAAGTCGCTGCCGGGCGCGTGAAAGAGATGGACCGCTTCCCACAAGTAGCCGGTCGCGTGCAGCAGGTCGAGGATCTCGACCCGCGGGGCCTCGCCCAGGGTCGCGGCGGCGGCCTCCCACAGAGATGCCTGGCCGTCCATCAACAAGACCCAGGGGTGCTGGTGGTCGGGGTCGCGGCGGCGGGCTTCCGCCTGCAACCAAGGGAAAATCACCTGGACCGGACGCGGCGGGGCCACGGCCACGGCCACGGCGACGGCCACCGGCAACACCGCGCACACCCGCTTCTCTTGGGGGACGGGTCGGCGCGGTGCGGTCCGGTCCGCCCGCTCCGGGGTGGGGGCGGCGGGATCGCGAAATAGCGCTTCGACCACCGCCAACGGGGTCCGCACGTGGGGCTCGATCTGGTAAGCCGCCCCCAGTACGGCCATCTTCTTGCGGTCGGGCTTGGGTCCCCGGGCGTGGTCGTGGGCGGCGATGGCCGGGGCATCGGCCGGCTTGCGCAACGGCACTCCTTTGCCGTCGGCGCTCAACACCACGAGCTGCGCGCCCGTCGCGGGCGCCGGCGGCGGCCGAGTCGCCTCATAACCGGCCACCGCGCCGGCCAGGGTGCGCGTCATCGTTTCCAGACTGGCCACCGACTGCTTCAGGCCCAGGATGCGCCCCAACACCGCGTCGACCTGGCCGTAGGGATTCTCCACCACCAAGGCCTGATTCCAGTCCCGCAGTAGATACGAGCACCGATCCTCCGGCAGTCCCAGCCGCGCATCCAGCGGCACCGCCTCGATCCGCTGGCCTTCCCGCGTGCCGTAGACGACCCGTTCCAGGGTAAAATCCCCGAAGATCGATTGATACGGCCGGGAGTGGGGCTCCGGCAACCGCCGCACCACTTGCCCGTCGGCCAGCTTCAGGGTTTCGCCGCAGTCACCATCCCCGGCCAAGGCAAAATACTGCCCTTGCAACTCATGACCCAACCGCAGCAGATACTGCCACACCCCCCGCTCCAGTTCGTGCGCCGGCAAGCCGTCGCGCGCGGCGTCGGACACGAATCCCGTCAGTTCGGCCAAGCGCGCCGCCACGTCCAACGGCTTGCCTTCCACGGTCAACGGCGACATCATCCTCATCGGTGGATCCCTCGAGTGATTGGGTGTTGGGTGACCTCAATCTACTCACGTCCGGGCCCATCGGGCAAGGTGCCTACCACTTTTTTCCGCCCCGGCCCAGCCCGCGCGGCTCCCCCGCGCTCAACTGGTTACGCCCGATGAAAAGCGACGACTAACATCATCATTTCACTCGGCGATAAGGTACACGGAGGTACGGTCCACGGGAAATTAATTCTTGGGGAAGCCGTTAACAAATGGTTGGGAATGCTCTGTTTAAAGGTGCGATAAAAATCGTCGATTTCACAAAAGAGTTTGGTGAGCTGAATGTTCATAGATGATCTTTTTGATTACAAATGGATTAATGTTCATCATCGAACATAGTAACATATGTATTACTAAACGCAAGATCGTACAAGTTCACTAACAGGACTTTCGCTTGGAGTTGTATAAACCCAATTATCTGATATAATAACCGAATGAAAATCACTAAACAACGCTATGTCGAGTATGTGATCAGTACTCCGATCAACTATACTTGTACTAATCTGGCTGATCATTTGGACGATATCAGTCATGATGCGATTAATGATTATTTGCGGCGTGAAAAACATACGTCGCATACCGTATGGGAATTGGCTGAACCCTTGATTAATAACAGCAGCGAAGCTTACCTCGTTGCAGATGACAGCGTTCAGGATAAAAGCTATTCCCAAAAAATTGAAATGGTGAAACGCCAGTATAGTGGGAATGCGCATGGCTTAGTGAAAGGAATCGGAATTGTTAATCTAGTCCCTGCGCATCAGGGGGATTATCATCCACTGGATTTTCGCGTCTATGACCCGGCGGATGACGGCAAAACAAAAAATGACCACTTCCGGGATATGCTTCGCCAAGCCTTTGAAGAAAAAGGCATTCAAGCGCAAACGATTCTGTTCGACAGCTGGTATGCCGCCTCGGAAAATCTCAAGTTCATTCATCGGCTTGACAAATTCTTTGTGACGACCTTGAAAGAGAATCGTCTGGTCAGTCTCAGCAAAGAGCAAGACTACATTCATTTGCAACAAATCGAATGGACTCCCGAACAACTCCAGTATGGTATCACCGTCAAACTCAAGGAAGTCCCGTTTAAAGTGCAGCTTTTCAAGGTGGTCGCCACGAACGGCGACATTGAATGGGTGATCACGAATCGCGCCCCAGGTTCTATCGACACGCAGGTTGTTCAAAACGAGAACAAGGTGCGTTGGTTTATAGAACAACTGCATCGAGAATTGAAACAACTCACGGGAATTGAACGGTGTCAATGCCGTAAAAAACGTGCACAACGCAATCATTTTGCCTGTTGCTATCACGCTTGGTTTTCACTCAAGGTCGTGGCAAAAAAGCTTGGGAAAACGCTGTACCAAGTGAAGCATAACTTATGGAGCGATTATCTGCGTAATGAGCTACGAAACCCACGTATTCCCGCCTACCAGCCTGCCTGAGCGAAAGTCCTGACTAAGTATAAGTTTATGAAAATAAAAGAATAACTCACGTTATTTTAGAAACGATGGTTCAACCGCTGCTGCCCTTACTCAAAGAAGAAGGGAATCGATTAAAAGATGATGCGCAAATTTATAAGCTATCGCTGTACTATTTTACGTTCAGTCTAATTTATGCAGTGATCAAACAAATCAAATCTATTCGTTTGTTGATCACGGAAATCAAAACGAACCCTGATGTAAAAACATTAAATTTTGTATCAGCCTCACCGTCCATGTATTCTGAAGCTTTTTCGCGATATAAGCCCCAGATATTTCAGCGCATTTTGATCCGGTTGCTGGAGACGATCAGGATCGACGATCTTCCTGAAATTAAAACGCTCGGACGTTTTATTTTATTTGATGGTTCGCTGTTTCTAGCTTTTAAAACCATGGCGTGGGCGGTGTATAGCACAAAATGCCAAGCGTTAAAGCTGCATTTAGCGTACGAACTCAATCGGATGATTCCGGTGCAGTTTATCAGTACCGCCGCCAATTATTCGGAACGGAAAGCGTTGCTGGCGCTACTCGAAGCTGGGGTGACCTACATCACCGACCGGGGTTATCTGGCTTTCCATATTTTTCAGCAGATTACCGCTTACCACGCCTTTTTCATTATCCGGATTCGCTATAATATTAAAGCCACCGTCCAAATCGTACAGGAGGTCCACCTTCCCGAAACGTGGAACCGCTTTCTCTCAGAGGTCACCGACACCTTGGTTATTTTCTCGGGTGATCCATCGAAACAGACTTACCGTTTAGTGTGTTTTGTGGTTTTGGGTGAACTGTATCGGATTACTACCAACCGTTTCGACTTGAAAACCAGTGAAATTATTATGCTGTATGCTTATCGCTGGCAAGTCGAACTGTTTTTTCGATGCATTAAACGGACTTTTAATGCGCTCCATTTATGGAGTCATGAAGCCAATGGCCTTCAAATTCAGTTCTATATTTATCTCATCGTTTATGTGCTTTCGATTCACTTCAAGCAAACACTGATTCGGCAAAAGAAAGAAGAAATGCGGAGCCAACAGACGTCGATTAATTCCTCCGCACGTCCCACCCCCTCCTCTCACCATCCGCATTCAAGGCTGCCGGGGTGTGGCTTGGTTTCTTTGGGGCGTAACCAGTCGAGCGCGGGGTAACCGGTCGGTGGGGTAGGCCGGGGTGGAAAGGGTGGTGGGCTCCTTGCCCGGTGGGGCCGGACACGGGTAGATTGAGGTCATCGAAAACACCATCACCCGAGGAACCCACCGATGACGATGATGTGGCCGTTGCCCGTGGAAGGCAAGCTGTTGGATGTGGCGGCGCGCGTCGCGCAGCTGACGGGATTCGTGTCCGACGCCGCGCGGGACGGTTTGCCGGCGCACGAACTGGAACGCGGTTTGTGGCAATCCCTGCTGCAATTGGGCCATGACCTGCAAGCGACCTATTTCGCCCTGGCCGGTGATGGAGACTGTGGCGAGACGTTGCAACTGGCCGACGGGCGGGTGGTGAAGCGCTTGCCCGAACCGCATGGCCGGCCGTATCGGTCGATCTTCGGGGATTTTGCCCTGGACCGGGTGGTGTACGGGACGCGAGAAGGCCAGTGCATCGAGGCGGTGCCGTTGGATGCGCGGCTGGGGCTGCCGGAAGGCCGATGCTCGTATGTGCTGCGGGACTGGAATCAGGCCTTGGTGGTAGAGAATCCCTACGCCCAAGTCGATGCGGTGTTGGCACGGATTCTGGGTCTGAAACAGTCGGTTGCGAGCCTGGAGACGATGACGCAGACCCTGGCCGGGGCGGTGGCGGGCTATGAAGCCGCTCGGCCGGCGCCGGCGCCGGCGCCGGCGACGGGCCAGCAGATCGTGGTGTTGAGCGCCGACGGTAAGGGCGTCCCGTTGCGCAAGCCGGCCGATGCGCCGGCCATCGCCGCCCACGACCACGCCCGGGGACCGAAGCCCGACCGCAAGAAAATGGCCGTGCTGGGCGCGGCGTATCAGATCGAGCCCCACGTGCGGACCCCACTGGCGGTGGTCGAAGCGCTGTTTCGGGATCCCGCCGCCCCGGCGCCGGTAGATCGGACCGGACCCCGCCGGCCCGTCCCCCACGAGAAGCGGGTGTGCGCGGTGCTGCCGGTGGCCGCCGCCGTGGCCGAGGCCCTGGCCCCGCCGCGCCCGGTCGAGGTGGTCTTCCCCTGGTTGCAAGCCGAAGCTCGCCGCCGCGACCCCGACCACCACCACTCCTGGGTCTTGTTGATGGATGGCCAAACCTCCCTGTGGGACGCCGCCGCCGCGACCCTGGGCGACGCACCGCGCGTGGAAATCCTCGACCTGCTGCATGCCACCGGTTACCTCTGGGAAGCGGTGCATCTGTTTCACGATCCCGGCAGCGACCTGGCCCTGAAGTGGATGAAAGTGCTGACCCTGGGGCTGTTGAGCGGGATGGGGACCGGGGTGATCTGCTGGCTGCAACACCTCGCCGAGCAGAGCGAGCTGCCCGCCGCCACCCGTAGCCGGCTGGCGGAGATTCACGGTTATTTCGACCGCCACCGCGACCGCATCCACTACGATCGGTACCTCGCCGCCGGCGACCCCATCGCCTCCGGCGCGATCGAAGGGGCCTGCCGCCACGTCGTTAAGGACCGGATGGAGCGGGCCGGGATGCACTGGACTCTCCCCGGCGCCCAAGCCCTGTTGAACCTTCGCTGCGTGGCCCTCAACGACGAGTGGGAGCCGTTCATGAATCATCACATCCAAAGCGAAACCGCGCGCCTCTACGCGAACATCCCCATCAAACCCAAATCCGCTCATCTTCGCCTGGTCGCCTGAGCGGGGGGCGCGCTCGACTGGTTACGCCCGTTTCTTTGCTGGGAGCAGGCCTTAAACAGCTATGGAAAATTTCTGTCCACTGGTTAGCTTGCATTAAGAATTTATTATTCTATCCGATGACCGACGAATATCGAGACATCATTTTATCTACTCAATAAACGTGCCGAACGATATTGGGAAAACTCCCTCATGAATCTGGTTGGAGGTTGCCATGACCGCCATTCCCCGCGTGTTGGCCACCGATGCGGCCTTGACGCTGATTGCCAAACTCAAGGCCAAGCACGGCCCGCTGATGTTCCATCAATCCGGCGGTTGTTGCGATGGCAGTTCGCCGATGTGCTTTCCCGAAGGCGAACTGCTGGTCGGCGACGGCGACGTGCGGTTGGGCGAGATCGGCGATTGTCCGTTTTACATGAGCGTGGCCCAGTACGAATATTGGAAACATACCCAACTCATCATCGACGTCGTGCCGGGGCGAGGCGGCATGTTCTCCCTGGAGGGTCCCGAAGGTTTGCGGTTTCTGACCCGCTCGCGGTTGTTCAGCGACGCAGAACAGGCAACGCTGGACGCTGGCGTCGGGTGATAGCGCGGCCAAATTCGACCGTGTACAGTTGAGTAAAAAGGGTGGGGGGTGATCCCCACTGATTGAAACTCCATTGGCTTTTTAGGATAACCGCATGACCATTTTGGCGCTCATCATTCTGTTCGTGCTCGGCGCGATCTTCGTGCCGCGCTTCATCCCGGAAATGCGGACCACTCGCGGCGGCCAACTCATCACGCTGGGTTGGCTCCGAACCGGAATTCGCATCGTGTTGTCGCTGGCGGCCGTGTTCATGGCGTTGGCTACCTCGTTCGTCATCATCGATCAGGATAAGGTCGGCCACCTGAAGCTGATTTACGGCATCAAGCAACTGCCTCCCGGCCATATCCTCGCCATGAACGGCGAGGCCGGGCCGCAGGCGGAAATCCTCGGTCCCGGTTTCAACTTCAAGCCACTGCTGAATCTGTTGTACGAAGTCGAGCAGAAACCGATCACGGAGATTCCGGAAAATTATTACGGCTTCTTGGTCGCCCGCGATGGGGTGCCGCTACGCCCCGATCAGTTCCTGGCCGACGCCTGGCGCGATGAACAGAAGATGCTCGACGCCCGCTATTTCCTCACCGAAGGGCAGGGGCAGAAGGGGCCACAACTGACCGTGCTGCGACCCGGCCGCTACCGTCTGAACCAGTACCTGTTCGACGCTTCCACCAAGGGCGAACCGTTCCAGGCGACCTCGGTGCCGGCGGGGTTCGTGGCGGTGATCAAATCGAACGTACAGGACCAGCCCGCCGAAGCCTGCCGGCCGGTCCGCGACGAGCGCACCGAAAAGCTGTCGGTGCCGCTGGTGCCCAAGGGTTGTCGCGGGGTGTGGAGCGAGCCACTGCTGCCCGGCACCTATTATCTCAACAAGCGCGCTTATGAAGTCGCGCTGGTCGATACCCGCATCCAGACCTGGCAGTACCAGGGCGGCTATGTCAAACGGCGGATTAACTTGACCCTGAACCAGAACGGCCAGATCGAGCAGACGGCGGAACGCGAGGACGTGGTGACCCCCAAGAACGCCGCCGACAACGCGGTGCTGCTGCGGATCGAGGGTTGGGAAATCCCGCAGGATTTGCGAGTGCTGGCCCAGGTGACGCCGGAGGACGCGCCGTTCGTGGTGGCTTCGGTGGGCGATTTGCAGGCGGTCGAGGACAAGATCATGACCCCGACGGTGCGTAGCATCGTCCGCAATGTGACCGGTTCCTACGTGGCTCCGGCGGCCGCGCAATCCGGGGACGGCATCCAGAGCGTGCATCGGGTGCTGGATTTGCAGGACAAGCGGCCGCAACTGGAACAGGCGGTGCTGGAGGCGCTAATTCCCGAAGCCCGCAACGCCGGGGTTTCGGTGCGCGAAGTCCGTTTCGGCGACCCGGCGCTGCCGCCGGAACTGCTGCTGGCCCGCAAGCGCGAGCAACTGGCCCAGCAGATGACCACCACTTTCCAAAAGGAGCAGCAGGCGCAGGAAGAGCGGATCAAGACCGAGAAGGCCCGCGCCACCGCCGAGCAGCAGCCGGAACTGGTGCGGGCGGAGATCCAGGTTGAAGTCGCCAAGCAGGATCGGGCGGCGGCCCAGTTGCGCGGCGAGGGCGAGAAGCTGCGCTTGCAGGAAATCGCCACCGGCCAGCAGGCGCAGGCCAGCGTGCTGGGGCGGGAGCTGACCTACCAACTGGCGATGGTCAAGGAGGTGCTGGCGTTTATCGCCGCCAATCCCGAGGCGGTGAAGGTGCCCAGCGTGCTGGTGGAAGGCGGGGATGCCGGTTCGCTGCCGGCGGCGGCGGCGATCTTCGGCTTCCTCGGCAACAGCACGGTGGCCCGCGGCCTGAGTCAGACCGCCGGCAGTCTGCCGCCCGCGCCCGCCGCGCCGGCCAAGGCGCCCTGAGCGAGGAGATCGGTGCTTTCGATACGCCGGATCGCCGCTGATCGGTCTGCCGACTCCGAGTCAAAATGGGCTCATGAGTCCATTTTGACCTGCGGATGCCGGCTGGGGCTGAACTGTTCCCTATCTTCATCCACCTGGTTTTGGGAGCGATAAACCTTGGCATCATAAATGCTTAGCTTTATGTCAGGAACGCTTGCTGCATCAGCCCGCGTCGCTACCATCGTGGATGGATTTGGATGGAGGTGGGAGATGATGACTTTGACTATTACCAACAACATCTCGATACCAGGGCTAATAAACCCGGTGACGTTGGACGAAGGCCGATTGACCATCGGCCGCGCCTCGGATAACGACTGGATCCTGCCTGATCCAAGGAAAACGATTTCGAGGCATCACTGCGTGATTGAGGAATATTACGGGCAATATCGATTGTGGGATATCAGCAATAATGGTGTCTTCATTGGCGATGCCAGCCAGCCGGTCGGACAGGGAAATTCATACGCATTATGTCATGATGACCGTATTCTGATCGGCAACTATAGTATTTTGGTGGCCTTAAAGCCGGCGTTGCCAGTGAAGACAACCAGTCAGACACCGACCGTGGTCAAAACCAACCACCGGGCGCCGAGTGTCCCCCCTGCCGATGAACCTTCGAAACCTGAGAGCGATGAGCCAGCGCAAGAACCACAGGGCTTGTCGTCGGCGACGTTACCCGAGGTCACTACTCCTCTACGCTGCGAGGGAGATATGAGCTTGGCGGTACGCGAGGTTTTGCGTGGCGCCGGACTCGATCCCGACGATGTCGCCCTACCACAGGATCCAGCGGCAACTCTGCACCTGGTGGGAGAAGTGCTACGAATCGTCGTGGCCGGCGTCGTCGATCTACTGAAGGCGCGCACCGCCGTCAAACGCGAATTCGGGGTGGAACAGACGCAAATTGGAGCGCTCAAAAACAACCCGCTCAAGTTTTCGTTGAGTATCGAAGAAACGCTGAAAATGCTTCTCGGCGGTCCGAAACCGGGCTTTCTCCAAACCAGCGCGGCCTTCGAAGAAACCTTCGCCGACCTTAAGATTCACCAGATGGCCGTGCTGGCGGGTACGCAGGAGGTGTGGCGCGACCTGTTCAAGCGCTTCGATCCGCAGGCGCTGGAGCAGCGGATTGGCGAGGATCGGGGGTTGCAGGGTCTGCTCGGTTCCAAAAAAGGCCGGTGTTGGGACGCTTTTACGCTGTTTTACCAGACTCTGTTGGAAGAAGCTGAAGATAACCGTGAAAGTCTTTTTGTGCGGAAGTTCGCCAAAGCCTATAGCGAGCAAATGGCCAGGACCGGACAGCACCTGTCGTCATGAAGGGCGAGGTTTGGGAGCGCTGACCGCCAGACCGGCGTTGGCGCCACCGATTGCGGACCGGCGCCAGCCCGTCGAACCGTAGGCGTGGGTTCCAATAAGCGCCACTCGGTCTTGGACATGCTAAGCTAAATTCATGGCGAACTTTCTCGGCGAATTCGAATGCAGGCTCGATTCCAAGGCGCGAATCGCGTTGCCGGCCGCGCTGAGAAAACAGCTTCCCGTTGAGGCGGAGTGTCGTTTTGTCATCAACCGCGGCTTCGAGCAGCACTTGGTGCTGTATCCGTTCAACGAGTGGCAGCGGGTCAGCGCCGAACTCAACCAACTGAACCTGTACGTCAAGAAGAACCGCGATTTCGTCCGCTATTTTCACCGGGGCGCGACGGAACTGGAACTGGACGGCAGCGGTCGCTTGCTGCTGCCTCGCCGGCTGTTGGACTATGCCGGCATCCACGACGCCGTGATCCTGCTGGCTTATGCCCAGCGCATCGAGTGCTGGGACCCGACCCTGTACGAGAATTTGCTGTCCGACGAACCGGCCGATTTCGCCCGGCTGGCGGAGGAGATCATGGGCGGCGCGGGGCGTTCGGAGCGGGATGGGGAGCGGTTTCCCGACTTTCGGGATTTACCGTCGATGCCGCCCGGTTCGCGACATTAATCCAGTGCGATCACCGGTCCGCCGGCGGCCTCGGCATCGGCTGGGTCGTGGGTTACCAGCAAGGTGGGTAAACCGCGTTCGCGGGCATGTTCGAACACAAAGGTCCGTATTCGCGCCCGCAACTCGGCATCCAGTTTGGCGAACGGTTCGTCCAGCAGCAGCGCTTCCGGTTCGGCCAGGAGAGTGCGCATGAGCGCGGCGCGAGTCCGCTGCCCGCCGGACAGGGTGGCCGGATCGCGTCCGCCCAGCCCGGCCAGTTCGGCATCCCGCAAGGCTTCCGCGACTCTCTGCTGACGTTCGCGGCGAGATAGACCGCGCGGCAGGCCGAACGCCAGATTCTCGGCGATGCTGAGATGGGGAAACAGCAGGGCGTCCTGAAACAGAATCCCGATCCGTCGCTGCTCCAGCGGTAACCCCCCCAATTCGCGTCCGTTCAGCCGCACCGCACCCTCGGCCTGGAACACCGGCGGCAGGTTGCCGCACAGGTAGTTCAGCAGGGTAGATTTGCCGCAGCCGCTTGACCCCATCACCGTGACCGCCGCGCCGGGATTGACGCTCAGATCCAGCAGCGCGAACAGGGGATGGCCGTGCAGGCGGATCGAGACCTTGGATAGAATCAAAGCCCGTTCCGCCTCAGCGTTCACGTTCCCCCTCCCGCCGCCGTCCCAGCCACAGCGCCACCGCAAACCCCAGCAGGGGCAGAGCGGTTTGCAGGACGGCGTACACCCCGATGATCCGCCGATTAGCGCCGGACGCCAGCGTGACCGCCTCGGTGGTGAGGGTCGCGTAACGGCCCGCACCGGCGAACAGGGTCGGCAAATACTGAGCGACGCTGACCGCGAAACCGACCGCCGCCGCCGCCGCGACCGGACCCCGTAGCATGGGCAGCTTGATCCGCCAGAACGTGCGCCCACGGCTGGCCCCCAGCGCCAGCGCGGTTTGCTCGTAGCGGGAATCGTAAGCGCGCCAGGGATCGGCCAGCGACAAGAACACGTAAGGCAGCACGAACAGCAGGTGGGTCCACACCAGCGCCATCCAGCCGCCGTTCAACCCACTCCAGGCCAGCAGCACCTGCACCCCGAACAGGAAGCCGACCTGCGGGATCAGCAGCGGCAGGTACAGCAGCCACAGGCCGCGGCCCGACACCGTCAGCCGCTGGCGGGTTTCGTGCTCCAGGCAGGCGAGCGACAGCGCCAGGGCCAGCCCGGTCGCCGCCGCGCCGATGGAGAAGGTGTTCCAGACGATGTCCGGCAGGCCGCTCCCCTGTCGGCCCCAGTTTTCCAGCGTCCACTGTTCGGGCAGAACCCGTGGATAATTCCAGCGGCGGGCGAACGACCACAGCGCCAGATTCAGCACGCTCAGGGCGACCGATCCCAGCATCAGCCCGCCACCACCCAACACCACCCGGCGCGGCCAGCGTCCGCCGCCGCCCCGGTGGCCGCCGGTCAACCAGCGTCGCCCCAGGTGCGCCAGCAGACGAACCGCGCTTTCCCAAACGCCGAGCGCGGCCAGCGTCAGCCCGGTCAGCAGGACCGCCAGCGCCGCCGCCGGCAGCCGCCAGGCCAGATCGGGATGGTTGAACCAGCGCAGCGCCTGCACCGCCAGGGTCGGCGGCGCGCTGGGACCGATGATCAGGGCCACGTCCACCACGGTCAACGCGAAGGCCAGCGCCGCGAACACGGGCAGACGGATCAGCGGATAAATCTGCGGCAATATCACTTTCAGGAACGCCGTCACCGGGCCGTAACCCAGCGAGCGAGCGACGGTCAACAGCGCGTCGGCGGGCAATTGCCGCAGGGCCGCCAGAATCATGAACAACAGGTAGGGAGTTTCCTTGAGGACCAACGCCAGAATCAGGCTCAGGCCCCACGGATCCTGCGGTCCGAAAGCCGCCAAATCCGGCGGCCGGTCCCAGCCGGTCGCCCACGGCGACAACATGCGCGCCAGCCAGCCGCTCGGGGTGATCAGGAACGCCAGCCCCAGCGCCAGCGCCGCGTGCGGCACCGCCAGGAGCGGCGCCAGCGAGCGGCGAATGCGGGTCAGCCAGCGGCTGTGATAGCTGGTCGCCACCAACGCCAGCGCCAGCAGCAGGGAGAGGGTCGCCGCCGCGAAGCCGGTCCACAGCGTCAGCCTCAGCGACCGCCACAAACCCGGTTCCGCCCCTAGAATCCGCCACGGTTCCAGCGAGAATTCGGTCGCGCCTACTACCGGCAAGTACGCGAAGGCCGGCAGCAGGGTACCGGCCAACCCGGCGGCGATGGGGGCGAGTTGCAGCAGCAGGGTCAGCGGTGGGGCCAGCGCGAGCAGCATCCCGCCCCGCGTCGCGCGCCCCACGCTTGCGCCTCGCGGCTAGCGGCTGTAACGAACGCGCCAGGCCGCTTCCAATCGCTCCATCCAGCTCGGATGCGGTTCCGGCAGCGGCTTGCCGAGTTCGGCCGCGCTCAGGGTGGCGACGCCGGGCTTGATCCCAGTGAAACGGTTCTGATCCTCCGGCGGCAACTTGTCCACCGCCAGTACCGTCAGATCGCCCCAAACCGCTGGATCCTGCTTGCGGGCCTGAGCTTCCGGCGACAGCAGGAAGTTGGCGACCACCATCGCTCCTTCCTTGGCGCGGGCGTTGAAGGGGATGGCGACGAAATGGGTGTTGCCGATGGTGCCGCCGGTGAACACATACGTTCGCACCGTGGCTGGTAGATGACCCTTCTCGATCTCGGCGGAGGCGTCGTTGGGATGGAAGCTGAAGGTGATGTCGATCTCGCCGTCCGCCAGCAGTTGCCGCAGCGCCGGCATACTGGGCGGATAGGCCTGACCCTGCCGCCACAGGTGCGGGCGAATCTCGTCCAGCCACACCCACAGCGGTGCAGTCACCGGCCCGAAGTTGGCGTCGGTGGCCGGTTTTTGCAGGGCGTCGCGCTGGTCGGTCAGTTCCAGCAACGCCTGCTTGAGGAAGGTGGAGCCGAGAAAATCCGGCGGTTCGGGATAGGTGAAGCGGCCGGGATGAGCCTTGGCGTAGGCCAGCAAGTCAACCATGGACTTCGGCGGATTCTGGAGGCGGGCCGTGTCGTACACGAAGACGATCTGCGCCATGCCCCATGGCGCTTCCAGACCCTCGACCGGCACGGTGAAATCCACCGTAGTGGTCGGTTTGCCGACGGTGTCCACGTAGCGGTAATGGGGCAGGCGCTCGGCGAACGGCCCGTACAGCAAGCCGGCGTCCTTCAGGGCGCGGAAGTTTTCGCCGTTGATCCACAGCAGGTCGACCGCCCCATCCCGGTCCCGGCCCGCGTTCTTCTCGGCCAAAATGTGAGAGACGGTTTCGGCGATATCGGTGACCTTCACCAGCTTGAGAGTGAGATCGTGGCGGGCCTTGAGCTGCTCGCCCACCCAGGCGATGTAGTCGTTGACCTTGTCGTCGCCGCCCCAGGCGTTCCAGTACACGGTCTGGCCGCGCGCCGTCTTCTCGATATCCTCCCAGGATGGATCGGTCGCTCTGGCGCCGCCGGCGATGGCCAGCAGAAAGGCAAGCACGAGCGCCAGGCTCGGCCGGTACGCGATGTGATGTGTTGCTGTCCGCACGATGCCTCCTTCGAATGAACCTTTTTGGCTACAGAAGAAAACGAAGGGAACCAAGGCCTGGGTCTTGGCTTTGGTTGCTTCGTTCCCTATCCATGGAGAAATTCTACAGTTCGCCCAGCGGACTGCCTGTCGCCCATTCCCGGCGCACCTCGGCCATCGTCGCCGGGTCCAGATAATGATCCACCCGATTTTTGACATGCGCCACCAAGGCCGCGTCGCTGTTGTCGGCGGACCAGTCCTCGGTGCTGGCGGCTCCATGCGTGTCCGACCGGCGCGTCCGGCGCGAGGCCACCCGCCATTTTGCGCACCAGGTCAGCGCCCGCAGCCAGACCAGCCGCCGCAGGGGGAGCAACCACGGCCGCACCGCCGCCGCGAGCCGGGGTTCGGCGTGGTCCAGCCAGATCTGGTAAAAGTCGGCGATCATCGCCAGGGTCGGCGCCCCGGCGGCGAGCACGTCCCAAGTGGTCGAGGTGTACAGGCTGGCGTGCGCCAGATCCACCGCCGGTGAACTGTACTGGCCTTTCTCCCAGTCCACCAGCACGGCGTGACCGTCGTCGCGGACCAGCCAGTTGCCGGGGTGGGCGTCGGTGGCGATCAGCCGGCACGGTTGCCGCTGGCCGGCGTTCCCGACGGCGAAGCGCCGCGCCCAGTACATCTCGTCGGCGAACTGCGCCTGGCTGTCGGGATGCAGGTCCGCGCTGGGCAGAAACTTGGCCTGGGCGTCAATCGTCCGCAACTCGGCGGCGACGGCGTCCGAGCCGTCCAGCAGCGGCAATCGGCGATCTGGAGAGGGCAGGGGCAGGGAGTGGAGGGTGGCCAGCGCCGGCGCCAGCAACCGTAATTCCTCGGGCATATGCACCGCCCGTCCGGCGATGTATTCCACCACCAGCGCGCCCATCGGCAGGTCCGGCTGTGGCGGGATCAGCCGCTTCAGCCTCGGCGCGTGCCCGGATGCGCTGGCCCGCTGGAAACAGGCGGCTTGATAGCGCAGATTGTCCAGCGCGCCGAAACCGAACTGGCTCTGTTTGGGCGCGCGCGCCAACCACTCGCTCGCGCCCAGCCGGAAATGGTCGTGCGCCAGCCCAATGCTCGGCAACGGCCGCAGGGCGTCCCGCGTCAGCCCGGCAAAGTCGGGGTCGACGATGATCGCCCGGTGCAGGGCGGCAAGCGCGGCGGTCGTGAGCGTGTGTTTCATGGGAGATGGACTCTGCTCGATGCGCCTCTGTTCCGCTGGAGCCAGACGCTGAAAAATCCGGTTGTCGGCCGCAGCCGACCTGCGGCCAAACCTCAGCGCCCGCTCCGGCCCCTGAAGCCGAAGCGAGATGACTGGAAAAAATAGCCGGGATGTCGGGAGGATAGGGTTTTGCCGGGAACTCGGCGGGCTTTAGGCGCTTGCCACCGAGGAAACGAAGGGGATCGTTGATGTTTGAGCCGAATGCATGGGCTGCCCGCGAAGAACTTTGGCTGACGGACCAGCGCTTACACAAGATGCTCCGCGCCATTTTCAAGGAGATGAGTTTGACGTTATGTCCCAGTCGGGTCAACTCCCGCGCCCGGCAGTCGGTGTTCGATGCCGATTCAAGGTTTCAGGGAATGACTTGAGCAAATGGGGCGGTTTTGGCCGCCCAAGGGCGCAACGGAAATTGCCGGGCCTTGCTCCGAGCCGTCAAACTGAGCAAAGCCGGCGATACATCCAGGCTCAGCACGCCCCCTATTTTTTCTCCATTTTCTTGAATAACCTTGACTTGTTCTGGTGGGAGAGGAAACGGACCGCTGGTTCATGACATCACCTCACGCGCTGAAACAAGGTTGAGTTCTCTGGAAATCGCCCCGACGGCCTTGGCGGACCGATAACCGGTAATTGCCGCGACTATCTTGGTGATCGAGTCGCCGCCAGGTCATCCGCACGGGAGGACTTGGCTGGCGATTCCAGAGAATCAGGGTTTAGCTGCGATCGTTAAATCCGCCCGTAGTGATCGAGAACATCCGGGGATTGGACATTTCGATACCGATTTTCGGGCTGGCTGTAACATCCTCGTTCTCCACCGTGCCGCGGTCGTTGAAACCGCCGAGCGTCGCCATCGTCGTGGGGCTCCGCACGCTTTGCACGCTTTGCACGCTTTGCACGCTTTGAACATGGGTGCTGGAGTAGGCGTTGCTAATGGCGTTTACGTGGGAACCGCCATGATTGTAAGGCTCCGCGAGCGCAGTAGTGCTCAGGGTCAGGCCGGAAACCAGAATTAACAGGGCGGTCGTGATGGTTTTGTTCATGGGATAACTCCTCATTGGCTGGTTTAGAGATAACGTTGACTGACGATCCCTATAGAGCAACGCCCATGCCAATCTTAAATTTAATATAATTTTATATGATTATCAATTAGTTATGATTAAAATCTGATTAATGGTGAATTGATGGAATGCTCGACAACCACGATATATCGCGTGGCCTCTAAATAACGAGGTTGGCAACCATTATTTGAATGGTCGCGATAGCGAATTGAGGGATTGAATAACCGCCAATCGCCGGGGATTCGGCTTTCTGGGGGCAATTAAGCATAGGTTGCGATCACTGGCGGCCGTGGCCGCTTGAAAGCTACCTACCGGTCAGGAGCGGCCGAGTTCGCTGGGCTGGCAAGGTTTGCGGGCTGATCTTGGGGGGCGTGAGTCATGGGGTGAAAAAATGATAAAATGCCCGGGCAGTTCCCTTTTTCCCCTGGTGTTTGGGGGTGTCGACCACGGCGAGGTGAAACCTGGAATGCTGCCGCAAATCATTCCCGAATCGAACTATCTGATGCGGATGGCCGACGGGACCATCAAGCAGGTCAATCCATTCACCGGCACGGAAGTGTGGACCGTTCCCGGTCGGGGCAACCGTCCGCTCGGGGTGAAGTCGCAAAATCCCGCGCTCCTCGACCCCGCCCAGCTCGACGGCCAGTGCTCGTTCTGCGCCCGCTACTATCAGGATACCCCGCCCGAAAAGGCGCGGCTGGTCAAAATCGGCAATAAATACACCACGCTCCGCCATCTCCCCTTCGATGCCTTGTTCGACACGGTCGCCGAGTTTCGCCGCATCCCCAACCTGTTCGAGATCGTCTCCTTCGATTACTGGCAGAAGAATTTCGGCTATAAGCTTCCGGACGCCATCGAGCTGCACAAGCGTAACTATCTGGCCTCGGAATCCGGCCGCTACCATGTCCTCAAGGTGGTGGAACAACGGTTGCGGGCCGCCGGGGTGGGCGAAGCCGTCTGGGACCGGATGCCTCTGGACGAGCGGCTCCAGTTCGCCAACGCCTTCTTTGGTGGCGGCCACGAGGTCATCGTCGCCCGGCGCCATTTCGTCGATGGCGCCACCCATGACGATCAACTGGCTTCCTCCGGGACCCTGACGCCCGAAGAGCACTACCAGTATCTGCGCTTCACCATCGACGCCATGCGCGACGTTTACATCAACAACCGCTATGTCCGCTATGTGACGGTGTTTCAGAACTGGCTGAAACCGGCCGGGGCGTCTTTCGACCACCTCCACAAGCAGCTCGTGGCCATCGACGAGCGCGGCGTCCAGAACGAGGTGGAACTGCAGCGGGTTCGGGCCAACCCCAACCTCTACAACGAGGCCGCCGTTAACTTCGCCGCCTACCGCAATCTCGTGGTGGCCGAAAACGATCACGCCATCGCCTTTGCCGGCTTCGGCCATCGCTACCCTACCTTGGAGATCTTCTCCAAGAGCGAGCGCAGCCAGCCGTGGAACCACTCCGCGGACGAACTGCGCGCCATGTCCGATCTGGTTCATGCCTGCCACGCCGCCACCGGTTCCGATATTCCCTGCAACGAGGAGTGGTACTACAAGCCGCCCGATGTGGACGTGCCGATGCCATGGCGAGTGCTGATCAAGTGGCGGGTGTCGACGCCGGCCGGGTTCGAGGGCGGCACCAAGATCTATGTCAATACCATCGACCCGGAAACCTTGCGCGACCGGGTGGTGCCACGGCTGTTCCAGCTCAAGAACCAGGGCCGGATCGCGCCGATGAAGATCGCCTTCGAATGCGCCTGCGTGCCCAACTGCCTTCGGTACAACCCCGCCGTGCGGCAGCAGGAGTCCCCTCATCCCGAATTCCCGCCGCTGTCCGGCGGTCCATCGCAGGATGAGTGAGTGCGCCGTCTGGCCGGCTTCAGGCTGCTGATTTGGCTTTGCGGATGTTCAACTTCTGCATCCGGGAACGCAGGGTGCTGGGATTGAGGTCGAGAATGGCCGCCGCGCCCTGTTCGCCCTCGATCACCCAACCGGTGCGTTCCAGCACTTGGAGAATGTAGGCGCGCTCCATCGCTTCGAGCGAGCCCAGGGTGGGGAGCACTCGGCTGCTCCCGATCTTCCAGGCGGAGTTCGAGCGCGTTGTCGATTTCCAGCAGGGGGCCGTGGGCGAGAATGGTCGCGCGCTCGATGACGTTTTGCAGTTCCCGGATATTGCCGGGCCAGGGGTAATGCAACAGACGCTCGCACGCTTTGGGTGACAGGTCGCGCACCGACTTGCCCATCTTCCGGGCGAACTGGTCCAGAAAAAACCGCGCGAGCAGCGGAATATCGGTGGGGCGTTCGGACAGGGATGGCATGCGGATGGGAAACACGTTAAGCCGGTAATAGAGATCGGCGCGAAACGTCCCATCCTTGACCATTTTCGCCAGCTCGCGATTGGTGGCGGCGACCAGCCGCACGTTGACTTTCAAGGTCTGGGCGCCGCCCACTCGCTCGAATTCCTGGTCCTGCAACACGCGCAACAGCTTGGCCTGGGCGCCGGCGGTCAGTTCGCCGACTTCGTCCAGGAACAAAGTGCCGCCGTCGGCCAGTTCGAAGCGACCCTTGCGCTGCGCGATCGCGCCGGTGAACGCGCCTTTTTCATGGCCGAACAGCTCGCTTTCCACCAGTTCGCCCGGCAAGGCGGCACAATTGACGTGCACGAACAGCTTGTCCTTGCGGTTGCTCAGGTCGTGGATCGCCCGCGCGATGACGCTTTTGCCGGTGCCGGTTTCGCCGGTCAGCAGCACGGTGGAATCGGTGTCCGCCACCTGTTTGACGTAGACGAACACCTCCCGCATGGCCGGCGAGTCGCCGACGATGTGACCGGGACTCTGCCGGGTCTTGATCTCTTCTTGCAGGTAGACGTTTTCCAGTTGCAACTGCTTGAGGGTTTCCTCGGTCTGCCAGCGTTCGGTTACGTCCCGCAGAATCACGGTGAAGAACCGCTGGCCGCCGATCTCCAACGGCGAGAGCGTAGCCTCCACTGGGAATTCCTCGCCGTTGTGGCGGCGGGCCGTCAGTCCCTCGGGCGCCCACAGGTGTTGGGAGTTCACGGTGGCGGGCTGGACCGCCAGGCAATACCCCTTGAGCAGATTGCCGAAACGCTTGGAGAGGAACGGCTCGAACGGCTGGCCGATGACCTGGGTCGCCGGGCAGCGGAATACCTTTTCGGCGGCGGGGTTGAACAAGGTGATGTGCTGCTCGGCGTCGAGGGTGATGATGGCGTCCATGGCGCTGGCCAGTATGCTGGCCAAGCGTTCCTCGCTCTTGCGCAGCGCCTGTTCGGCCCGTTTGCGCTCCAGCTCCGCCCGCGCCCGGGCGGCGAAAATTCGGAGCAGCGCCATGCCCCGGAATTCCTTGACCATCGGCTGGTCGTTCATTACGGCCAGGTGGCCCATCATTTCGTTTCCCGATTCGGACACCAGCGGCACGCCGAAATAGCTCTCAATCCCCATCTCCTTGAGTTCCGGATGCCGGGGGAACATCTCGTGAACCTTGCGGGTGTAATACACGGTTTCGCCGCGAATCACGATTTCGCAGGGGGTGCCGTCCAGATCGAATTCGAAGTTGTCGATGAACTTGCCGTCGAACCAGAACGCCAGGGTACGCACCCGCGCCTTGTTTTCCAGCAATTCGCTCACGAAGGCGTGGCGCACGTTCAGCGCCTGAGCGAGTTCCCGCACCAGCGCGCAGAAGAATTCGGTACCGGTGGCGGTAGCCGTGCCTTCGACGATGGCGCGCAAGGCCAGGTGCATGGCGTCCCGCTCGTCGGCGGATAGCAGCGCGGGGTCGCTGCGGGGGACAGATCGTTTTTCAGCGGGGGGTGCAACGGTTCCATTCATACAAAACCCTCCAGAAATGGCTTTGTCAGCAAGAACGATTGAGCCATTTATAGCAGATTTTATTGCATTGTGAGACCTGATTAGAAAGTTTTACGGTGTATTATTGTTACAACTAGGACCTCAGCCGGCTTCGTTACGGCCAGCCTTGGCCGGGTAGGCCGGTTTGACTCCACCGCGTCCGTCGTGATTGGCACTCACCGGGAAGCACCCCAAAGCGCTTCAAGGCGCTGATCCCGTCCGCAGCCATGCCGATAAAATTTATACCGTATTGGATTTTTCTGAGCGTAATGCTGATGGTAGTCCTCAGCGGGATAGAAGATCGCTGCCGGGACGATGGCGGTAACCAGGGGTTGGTCGAACCGGCCGGATTGTTCCAGCGCCTGTTTGGATGTTTCAGCCAAGCGCTTCTGCTCATCGTTCTGGTAGAAGATAGCCGAACGGTATTGTTGGCCCTTGTCGCAAAATTGCCCGGTGGCGTCGAGTGGGTCGATATTGCGCCAGAAGATATCCAGCAAGCGGGCATAGCTGATTTTGGTGGGATCGTAGACGATTTCGACCGCTTCGGCATGCCCCGTGCCGCCGGCTGAGACTTCCTGATAGGTCGGATTCGCTTTTTGGCCGCCGGTATAGCCGGAGGTGACCGAGACGACGCCAGGTAATTGAGCGAATGGCGGTTCCATGCACCAGAAACAGCCCCCGGCAAACGTAGCCTTAGCCAACTCTTGGCTGGTAACTGGGGTGGTATCGCTCTGGGCCGGATGGAACCAGCCCAGGAACAACAAACTGCTGATCAGAAGTAACCCTCGGAAAGTCAGTTGATGGATCACCATCGGTCTCCGCTGATGTGAGATTGACGGGAACGGCAGTACATGCCAGAAGGAACTGGCTGAAAGGGACCGGGGAGAAAGAGGAATGGGGTGGCTGTTATACCACCCCATCTCAACCCATGCTTGCCACCCATGTGGCGATGATGCTGCATCTATGGTCAGCCAGCAGGATTACTTGTCGCTAAAGCCGGCCTTAATTTCTTTCTCATCCAACACCCCATCCTTATTGGTGTCCATCTTGGTCCAAGCCGCCATGTCGTTGCTGTGCTTCATATATTCTTCCTTGGTGATTTTGCCATCACTATTGGCGTCCATGACCTCCGCCGTTTTCATATTGAAACCTTGAGCGAACGCGGTGCTCAGGGCCAGACCGGAAATCAGGGCAATAGTCATTTTGGTCGACATATTCATTGCAAGCTCCTCATTTGAAAAAGATTTAAGGGGTGGGTGGTTATACTGCCGCCTTGGCGGTAGTGCTTCAGACGTGGATATCCATATTCATCAGGCACTCGATCATCAATGGCGGGTGAACCTGCATATCCACGTCGGAAACACGATCCTTCCAGATCATCCGCCATCCGCAAAAGACCCAAGCATGGGTGATCGGCCCGGTTTCCTTGCAGGGTTGTCGTTACCAAAGTCCCTCCCTGACGTAGAGTTTGCTCAGTAGGGTCACTTGCAGCAGGATGGCTTTCAGAAGCGCGGACTGCATCCGCTCGATTTCCTGGGGAGCGAGCCCGCTGGCGACCAGCAGGGTGCGCGCCGTGGCGACCAGCGGAAAGGACAGAGCGATCAGGTAGCGGTAACTCGGCAGTAGCGCCAAGAGCGACTGCACCGACCGGTCCGGTGGGAGTTCGGCATACAGTCGCTTGAGCCTGGACGGTTCGTGGGGGGAAAGGCAGGTTTCGGACAACCACTCCCGGAACAGGTGGCGAACGGTCGCGGAACCGCCCGCTGAGACCCCCGAGTACTCATTACAGAGGACGGCCAGCGACGCCGCCAAGGCGGGATAAGCAGCCACCATGCCGAGCACCATGTCCAGGTAATCGTCGGTTTGCCCCTGCAGAATTCGCCAAAGCTTCCGCAGAGCGCGTTCGTCGTCCGGAGAAAAAAGACCGACTCGCCCCAGCAATTCGATCTCCTCGGCATTCGGAAACCAGGGTGGGGTTGCCACGGCAACCGCGTCCTTGCCAGGAAGCTGCGCCAGGTTGTTCATGGAGGGACTCTTCTCCTCGGGTTGCGCGGTAACCGTCGATTAGCGGCGAACCAGTCGGCTAATCAGATGATCCAGGGACAGCTTGCCGGGACCGTGGCAAATCGTGATCAATAACAGCAGTCCCCACACCTGGTGCTCGGCCAGTCCCCCGGCCATCAAATCCGGGTAGGAAACGACGGCCAGGATGTTGAACACGAACAGCGCCAGCGCGGCGTAGCGGGTCCCGAGACCCAGGAACAGAAACACTGGCAACAGCAACTCTGCCGCCGTACCCAGATAGGCCGCTAGCATCGGCGGCAGCAGTGGCACGTGGTACTCGTACTCGAACAGCGTGAAGGTGCTCTCCGTCGGGAACACGCTCAGCGGATAGTTGAAGGTATGCCCGAACAGCGTGAAGCTGTCGGTCACCGTCTTGGTCAGCCCGGAACTGAAGAAAGCGGCGGCGACCCAGTAACGGGCCAGAAAATCGGCGACGGGCGTCAGCAATTCGGCGGTCTTGCGCAACAGCGCGTCAGTCTTTTTCAGAACGGGCGCGGCTTTCGCCCAGAACGAGCGTTGGGGTGGGTGGCCGAAGGTATCGGTAGCGGTCATCATGGGGTTCTCCTCGGGTGGTTACAGTCAATAGAAAATCAAGAGCTTGGCAGCTCAAAGGCGACCAGCACGCCTTGCAAGACGTGCCGACGAAAGCAGACTGGCAAATCGAGCGTCGGCTGCGCGGCTAGCGCCCGCTCGCAGGCCGTGGCGAAATCGCAATGTTCGGCCAGGGCGCGCAACAGGCTGAATTCCCCGTCTTCCAGGGATTGAAATTCGATGTCCAGATTCTCGCGGCGGATCGCCAACAACTTCACGCCGCCCTCGGTCAAATCCACCGTCGAATCGCCGCTGTAGTCGTCCTGATTGACCTGCCAGATCCGCAAGATCGGAAAGGCCGATTCCAGCAGGCGAGCGGCGGGATGGAGTTGGAACCGCAATGCTCCCTGCCGCTCGGCGGGCGCCTGCGCCAGCATCGCCAGATCGAGCGGCGGATGGCGGGCGGCATGGAACACTTGGTGGTAGGCCCATTCCAGCCGGGCGACATCGGGCAGATAGACCAGGTCGGCGGCCGGCGCGAACGACTGGAGAAACGGCGGGAAGTGCTCGCCGAACTCATGCAAGTCGCCCGAACGGGACGGATGGCGGGCGATGTATTGCGCCGCCGCGTACTGGAAAAATCCTTCACCCACCAGGCGACGCACCACCGGATACACGGCTTCGAGCGCGCCGGTCAGACCGAGCACGATGTTGTTGCGGTAGACCTGCAAACGACGGGCGCCGCTGAGGCCGGCCGCATGGATGTGGCGGTCGAAGCCGCCTGTATCGCCGTCCAGCAGCGCGGCGGCGAAACCGAGTTGCAGTTCACGCAGCCTGGGCATGGCGTTCCTCCAGAATCGCATCCGCCCGCCGGGCCTCGTCCACTAACACCGCCAGTTCGGGCAGGTCGGTATCCCATTCGATCAGCGTCGGAATCCGGCCGAAGCGGTGCACGGCTTGGCGGTACAGCGCCCAGACCGCCGGATAGACCGGCCGATTGTGGGTATCGATCAAGATCTCGCCGTCTTCGAAGCGGTTTACCGTAAACCCGGCCAGATGGATTTCCTGGACGACGTGGCGGGGAATCGCTCGCAGGTAGGCGCCCGCGTCGAAACCGTGGTTGCGGGCGCTGACGTAAATGTTGTTGACATCCAGCAGTACGCCGCAGCCGGTGCGCTCGGCCAGTTCGGCGAGAAATTCTCCTTCGGGGATGGTCGATCCCACGTATTGCAGATAACTGGATGGATTCTCGATCAGGATTTGCCGACCGAGAACATCCTGCACCCGGGCCACCCGCGCGACCAAGTGATAGAGCGCCTCTTTCGTATAGGGCAGCGGCAGTAGATCGTTGAGATAACGCCCGTCGACCGAACCCCAGGATAAGTGTTCCGAAACCAGCGCGGGTTCGAACCGCCGAATCAGCGCCTTGAGTTTGCCCAGATGCCGCCGGTCGAGCGGATCGGTCGAACCGATGGACAGGCCAACGCCGTGCAAACTCAGGGGATAGTGGGCGCGGATGCGTTCCAGGTAGTGCAGCGGTTTGCCGCCCGCGCCGAAATAATTTTCGCTGTGGACTTCCAACCAGCCGACCGGCGGGCGGGTTTCCAACACCGCGGCGTAGTGTTCGGCCCGCAGGCCGATTCCGGCGCGAGCCGGAATCGAACTGGGACCCAGCCTGGACAGGGCCGGCTTGGCGGTCATCGGAATCGCCTCAAGCCTTCGGCTGCAAGCTGCCGCCGACGATCTTTTCGCAGGCGCCCTTGGGGACGTAGATCCAGGAATCCCCCTGAGCGTCCTTGCTGGCCTGACCGGCGCAGGCGTGCGCGCTGGTTTGACAGTCGTTCTTACCCGCCTTGACGACGCCGTAGCATTTCTCGGCGCCTTTTCCCTTATCTTCCTCGGCGGCGCTGGCCTGACCGGCGGCGGTCAACAGACCCAGGGTGAGGACGCTGGCAAGGGCGGAATGGACGAGGGTTTTGCTGTTCATGAGCGATGGTTCCTTCGTGGTTGAATGATGGGTTAACAACAGGGCTGGACGTACCGCCCACTTTCACCCGCCGGCTTGGGTGACCTGCGGGATGACACGATGTGGCGTACCCACGGGAGCCTTTTCAAACCCCGTGCCACATTATCAATAAAGTTATTATTTATTATTTTTCAATAAGTTGGTTTGTTGCTGGCATGCTGGAGAGAGCAGGGGGATGGATGGAGGACCGCGTTATTTCGCGGTTGCCGCGATATGGCGCGGCCGAACGTCTCAGGCATTGCCCCACCTTGCTGTGAGGATGTTCCTATCAACGCTCGCGGTGAGAAGGTGTTTCCATCTCGTGACGGAACGTGACAATGCTGTCTGTGGCGGCAGTCCGGGTTAAACTAACCGCCGATCGATCCAACCGGATGGTAGACATGCAAGGTTTCGGGCCACGGGCACTGACCCCGGGCGATGGTTGGGACTGGCTGATGCAGGCGTGGCAATTGATGTGGCGGCGGCCAGGACTGTTCGTGGCCGTGGCCCTGTTCGCGCCGGCGGGCAGCGTCCTGCTGCTGGCGCTGCCGGTCTGGGAATGGTGGTTGCCGCCCCTGGGGGGTTGGG
Organism: uncultured Gammaproteobacteria bacterium; assembly: GCA_963719395.1. Classification (GTDB taxonomy): domain Bacteria; phylum Pseudomonadota; class Gammaproteobacteria; order Competibacterales; family Competibacteraceae; genus Contendibacter. The sequence continues at coordinate 101,143 of CAVRCC010000044.1, forward strand.
CCGAGTTGCTCGCCACCGTGTTTTGCTACGGCTTGCCCCTGAGTCTGACGGTGACCCTGGCCTGCGGGCTGGCCCGCGCCGCCAATCGGAAAAAGCTGCCAGCGGCCCGGCAGTTGTTCAACGGAGCGGCCCTCAAGGCGCTCGCCCGAACCACGCTGTTCCTGTTCGTGCTGTTGCTGCAGGGCTATCTGCTGGCTTATTGGGTGCAAGGTCATTTGCTACCCGCCGATCTGGTCGCCGCCGCCCACGGTTCCCCGCTACCGCCTGTGACTTTCGGCGTCGCCAACACCGTGCTGGGTACGCAGCTCAGCGTCTTGGGCAGTGCGCTGCTGGTGTTGCAGGTGCTGCTGGCCTGGTTTGCGGTCCCGCTTCAACTGTTCCGCGAGTTGCCGATATCGGTGTGCTGGCGGCGCAGCATCCTGGCGATGCAGCTCAATCCCTGGCTCCTCCCGACGCTGGGTCTGGTCGGGTTGGCGTTGCTGGTGCTGCCGTTCTTCGATCTGCTCGCCATTCCCGCCCAACTGCTGGCGTTGCCGTTGCCGGTCTACGTGGGGGCACTGCTGTACGTGGCCTGGAACGATGTGTTCCAAGGCGGCGCCGAGGAAGAGGAGATCGTGGAGATTCAGGATCGGTGGCGGGCCAGCGTCAGCGGCGAGCCAGCGTCGCGTCAATCCCGCGCAGCGCCGCATTCAGATCGTCGCCCAGCGGAATAGCCCCGGCGGTGGTAATCGCGGCAGGATGGCGGTCGACCACCCGGCCGCCGACGAATACTGGCATCGCGACTGCCCGACAGAGCAGGGGCAAGTCCTGCTCGATCACTGTCGCGGCGATGTCCGCCGATCCGGCCAGCACGATAGCCTGGATCGCGGTCCGCCCGACCACTGGCGGCAATTCCAGCAGCGGGGTATTCGATCCCAACAGCACCACCCGGTAATCCCGATCCAGCGCCGCCAGCGCGAACAGCAGCAGGCCGACTTCGTGCTGCTCGCCCGGCAGGCAGGCCGCCAGCAACCTCGGTCCCCGCCGGTCGCGGTTCAGATGATGGAAGCGGGCGCCCAGCTTGTTGCGCAGAAACACGCTGAAAAAATGCTCCTCGGCGATGCTGCCCAGGCCCTGGAACCAGCGCTCGCCCAGTTCGCGCAGCAACGGCACGATCAGCCGGCTGGTGACGATGTCCACGGGATAGAACGAGAGGACTTCGTTGTAGACCTCGTTTAGCGCGCCGTCGTCGAAGGCGGCGATGGCCCGCAACAGTCGGTCCTGATAGGTCAGCCAGGGATCGAAGTCGACATTCGGCGCCCGGGCCGGTTCGGGTCGCGCCGGGTCGGTCTCCAACACCTGCCGTACCTGACCGATGGACATGCCGTTGTCCAGCAGCGTCACCACCTGGTGGATCAGGTCCACGTCGGCCATGGTGTACAGGCGATGACCCTTGGGGGTGCGCACCGGCTTGATCAGATCGTAGCGGCGTTCCCAAGCGCGCAGCGTCACCGAGTTTACGCCAGTCAGACTGGACACCGTGCGGATAGGGACCAACCCTTCGCCCGGCAGACCGTGATTGCCATTGTTCACCTTCAGCATGTCGAGGATTCTCCGCACGTCGGAATGCGGTCAGATGATTGGACAAATTCGATACAAAACGCTTTATATCGCAAAATTTACCGGATATATTTATACTATTATTGTACATTAACACAAGCCCCCCGCTTGAATGATCCCTGTAAACCCGCGAGGTGGTTCCGATGTCACGCATTCTGCCATGGCTGTTTTTGCTGGTGTTGCCGCTGCGCGCGGCGCTGGCGGGCGACTGTCCGGCCAGTCTCGATGTTCAGGTGCGTCCGCTGGCCAGCGCCCGCGCCGAATCCCTGTGCGAGCGTTATGCGGGCAAGGTGCTGCTGGTGGTGAATACCGCTAGCCGGTGCGGGTTCACGCCGCAGTACGAGGGCTTGGAGGCCCTGTACGGTCGTTATCGCGACCGGGGGTTGGTGGTGTTGGGGTTTCCGTCCAACGATTTTGCCCAGGAACTGGGGGCGGAGCAGGATATCCAGAATTTTTGCCGGCTAAATTACGGTGTCCAGTTCCCGATGTACGAAAAAATCAAGGTCTCCGGCCCAGACGCGCATCCGTTCTACCGCCAGTTGGCCGCGCAGGGCGGTGGTTATCCGGAATGGAATTTCTACAAGTATCTGGTAGACCGCAAGGGTGCGGTGGTCGCGCGGTTTCCGTCCAGACTCGCCCGGATGATCCACAACTGATCGCGGCCATCGAAAAATTGCTATGAGGGATTGCGGATGACGACGATGGATTCCAAAGAGGTTCCAGGTGCGGTGACGACCCCGACTCCAGCCGCCGCGCTGTGGCTGGGCGGGCTGGGCCTGATTCCGTTTGTGGCGCCGGTGGTCGCGCTGTGGCTGGGATCGCCCGCTTGGCGAGAGCCGGCCTGGGCGGTGTTGCACGGCTACGCCGCCATCATTCTCAGCTTCGTCGGCGCTGTCCACTGGGGTGCGGCCCTGCGCGAGAACGATCCCCGTCGGTTGTGGCAAGCGATGAGCTGGAGCGTCGTTCCGGCGTTGCTGGCTTGGGTGACGCTTATGTTGCCGCACCGGCATGGGGTAGCGCTGCTGCTGCTCGGCTTCGCCGCGCAATATCTGATGGACCGACGGGCGGTGGCGATGGGCTGGCTGCCAGCCTGGTACGGCCGGCTGCGGCGGGCGCTGACGGCGGGGGTGACGGCCTGTCTGGCGCTGGCGCTGGTGCGGGCGTTTTGAAAGGTGGGGCATGTATGGATTGCTGAAGCCAGGGAGCTTGTATTGCTTGCCTCGGTTTCTACTGGACTTGGGCGGGATCGATGGCGCGTGAGAACAACTTCGAGTGCTGCATCGGTTGTTCGGGATGGAGGACAGCCCGAGCCTTGCTTGCGACCAAGGCTTCGCCGGCCCGCCGCTTTGCATCCGTATCATTGGCGTTGATCCGCGCAGCGAACAGTGCCGCCATGTCATGCACCCTGCAAGCGATTTCCTCGGCCAATCAGGCATTAGCACACCCACTCATGCACCGCTTTCCCACCCCGCTGCCGTTCCAGATACGCCAGCGTCAGCGCCGCTCAGGTCCGGTCCATGGCGGGCGAGAAAGCGCCGCTGCCAGTCGGCGCCGGTGCGCCCGCTTTCGACCCGCGCGGCGATCAGGTCCAGATACTCCGCCGCGTCCGCCGCGTCGATCTCCAGCGCCCGCAGCCCGCGCCGGGCCAGCGGCAGCAGTTCCTCCAGCAGCAGTTGCCGCAATGGCAGTCGCCGGCCGTTCAGCCACACCACCTCCGCCCGCAGCCCATCCCGCGCCGCCGCGTAGAAATTCGCCCGGCAGCGGGCGAAATCCAGCATCGCGCTGACCGGCGGCGTCATCCGCGCCAGTTCGTGAATCAGCCCGTAATACAGCGCCGCGTTGGCGATCGTGTCGGGAATACTGGGGCCGGCCGGCATCACCCGATGCTCGATGCGCAAATGCGGCGTCCCGTCCGGCTCGAAGCCCAGCAGTGGCCGGTTCCAGCGCCAGATCGTGCCGTTGTGCAGGCGCAGATGCGGCAACCGCTCGGCCGGTTCCGCGCTCAGGTCCACCGGCAGCAGCGGCGGATAATGCGCCAGATTCTCGGCGAACAGTTCCAGCAGCGATTCCCGGATATAGCCGCCGCCGAACGTCACCCGCCGGTAGCGTCGGATCATCGGCGTGCGCTCCGCCCGGCAGCGCCACGCCCTGTTCGAACAGCGGAATGCGGGTTTCCTCCCACAGCACTTTGCCAAACAGCAGCGGCGAATTGGCGGCGACCGCCACCATCGGCGCCGACAGCGCCAACGCGGCGTTGAAAAACGCCGCCGCCTGATGCGCCGTCACCTGCAAATGGGTCTGGAACGAGGTGGTGGCCGCTTCCAGCATCACATCCTGATGGGTCAGGCGCAGGGTTTCGTCCCGTGAATGGCCAGTTCCATCGGCTGGCCTCGCCGTCGTTGCAGAATCTGGTCATTGATAGCCCGGTAGCGTTGCTGGCCCGACATGTGTTCCGGGTCAAGATCCTGATGGCGCAGGGTCGGCAAAATGCCGATCAGCACTACCGCCGCATCCAGTTCGGCGGCGACCCGCTGGCAGTCCCGCCACAGGCTTTCCAGATTGGCGTGCATCCGCCGCAAGGCATCGCCGCGCAATGGCAGGGGCGGGGTATTGAGTTCGATGTTGAACACGCTCAGTTCCGGCACGACCAGCGGATTGGCCAGCCGCTCCAGAAAGACCTGATTCAGCGGCGCGGGCTGACCCTGGCGATCCACCAGCCACGCTTCGATCTCGAAGCCGCCAATGCCGCCCGCCGGCGCGAACTGCCCCTCCCGGAACCAGTCGCTCAGGGCGCGGTTTCCTGGCGCAGCCGGGCTCGAAACCGCTGGAAATCCTGGCGGGTAAACGTCGAGCGGGAAATTTCCTGGCCCATGCGCGGCCTCTCCGGATATCGATGGCTTTTGCCAACTATAGCCGGCCGCGCTCATCCCGGAAGGCAAAACCACGCAACGGCATCTCCAGATTCCGGGTCAGGGCAATGGCCTGGAAACGGTCACCCATCTCGCCGGGCAGGGTCAGTAATTTGACCTGGCGGGCCTGTTCCAGATAGCGGACTGAATCGGCGGGGTCCACTTCGGCCAGCAACTCCATTAGCCCACAACCGAACAGAAAATAATTCTGCGTGGTGTAGCCGGCCACGTTCAGCCCGGCGGCCAGCGCGGCGTCGGCGACGGCCGTGAAATCGACGCTGGCGGTGATGTCCTGCAAGCCGGGCAGCATCAGCGGATCGTCATGGACTCGGTGGCGATAATGGCAAAGCAGAGTGCCGGCGGCGCGTTCGGGGTGGTAATACTCCCGACGGGGATAGCCGTAGTCGATGAACAGCAGCGCGCCAGCCGCCAGCGGTTCGGCGATGGCCCGCAGCCACTCTTCCAGCTGGGGAACGTATTCGAGACGTAGCCTTCCGGCAATCGCCAGCCCAATTCCGCCTCGATCTGCGCGACGGCCGCCGTCACTGCTGGGTCTTCCTCCCCCTCGACCCAGTCCAGTCCGGCGTCCGTCCAAACCACCATCAACCGGCGCGGTCCCTGCGCCGTGATGCGGAAACGCTCGACCGGCAGGGCGTCCAGCACTTCGTTACCGAGGACGATGCCGCGAAAACCCGGTTCGGGCAGAGCATCCAGCCAAACCACCCGCTCCAGAAGATCGGGTGCCCGTTCAGCCAGCGTCTGGCGCTGGCGTTCGCGCAACTCGCCGCTCAGTTCCAAAATGGCGTACCGTTCCGGCAAAGCGTCCAGCGCGCGCAGTTCCAGCAGAAGGTCAGCCGCCATGATCCCGGTGCCGGCGCCGAGTTCAAGGATAACGCCGCCGCCGAGCGCGTCCAGAATCTCCTGGCACTGGCGGGCCAGGCAGCGTGAGAACAGTGGCGACAGTTCCGGCGCGGTAATGAAATCGCCGCCGGAGCCGAATTTGCGGGTTCCGGCGCAATAATAGCCCAGTCCAGGCGCGTACAACGCTAGATCCATAAAACGGGCAAAGGAAATCGCCCCGCCGGCTGCGGCGATTTCGGCGCGGATGTGATCGAGCATCCGGGCGCTGTGCGCGGCAGCGGCGGGATCGGGGCGGGCAGAGTATTGAGCGAATCGGCGGATGGAATCATGAACAGGCCTGAATGGAGTAGAGCCGGTTGAGAACAGCGAGTGATGATCAGGATTTTACCACAAGCACTAGGGTGCGCGCGTGGCCATAACCATCAAAATGTTGGCAAGTACAGACAGATGCCGCAAACCGGTTAACTAGGAATTAAATTTTACCCTCCGTCGCCTGATCGGTTAATCGCCACGTCGATGAAAACTCCATCGATCAGTATCCTTGCTATTGACCCTGTTTCTGTCGCATGGTTGCGGCCGGTCCAAGCCCAAACCCGACTCCAATCCGGAGCCGGCCGCGCCGCCTACGTCAGCGACAGTGGATATACCGCTGCGGGCGGGCGCATCCAATCGCCACAAGGTGATTGCCTCAGTGCGTAGCGGATCCCGGTGGAAGTGCTCAAGGTGGACAAGGCCAAAGGTTATACCCAAATTCGCACGCCCGCAGGGGTGAAGGGCTGGCTCCCGCCACAACTCACCGATACCCCGAGCAGTCAGGAACAACTGGCGGGCGTCCGCCAACAATTGGAGCGGCTGAAAGCGCAGCACTGTGATCTCAAGCAGCACATGGACAACGTCGTCAGCCGGCCCGATGGGGAAGCCACAGCTATCCTCAACTTTACGAGGAAGCGTTGCGCCTGCGCCAGCAACTGGCGCAATACCGCAAGGTGGCGGCCGACACGGTGGCCATCGACGAACGCAACCAGGTATTGCAGGAGCGGGTGGTAACCCTGGAGCGGGAACTGCAGATCGTGCAGCAGGAAAATCAGGCGTTGCGCAACGACAACGACAGCATCCGGCTCCTGATCGGCGCGTTGTTGCTGGGCGCATGCCTGTTGGTGGCGGTGCTGATGCCGAGGATTCGGGAGCAACGGCGGGCGCAGTGGAGCCGGTTGTGAGGGGTCGGCGATCGGGTGACTATAGTTTCAGCGCCACCGGCTGCAGCGTTTCCCGCGACTGATCGAAAGCCGCCCATAGTTCGGCGAAGGTGGCGCCCAACAGCGGATGGTGGCGGTCGCCGGCCACCTCGGCCAACGGTCTCAGCACGAAGGCATGACGGGTGATTTCATAGCGGGGAATGCAGAACCCGTCCTCCCGCAGGATCAGATCGTCATAGAGCAGCAAATCCAAATCCAGCGCTCGCGGCCCCAGTTTCGGACAGTCGCCGAGATGCCGGTGGTCCTACTCGATGTTCCGTAGATCGGCGGCCACGGTTCGAACCGGTAGACTGGTCTCGAACCCGGCCACCAGATCGAAAAAATCGTCGCCGGCAAAGGCGACCGCCGGGTTGGCATAGACGGTGGACACGGTCAGCGGGCCGAACCGTCGCCGCAAGGCGGCCAGCCCGGAGCGAATATTCCGTTCCGGCTCGATGTTGCTGCCGATGCCGACATAGACCTGGGCCATGTCCCTCAATCCCGGCGGCCGCGTTCGATGATGATGCCGGCTCGCGCGCTTCGCGGACCGCGCCCGGCTTACGCAGAGTGAGCCGCAACCAAGGCACGGCGAATTCCCGCAGCAGCAGTTCGGCGATCCGCTCCCCCAGGGTTTCCACCAACTGGAAATTGCTGGTGGCGGCAAAGTCGCTGATTCGTTGCGCCACGGCCTGGTAATCGAGCGTATCATCCAGTCGGTCGGTCGCGGCCGCCGGACGGATATCGGCGCCCAGTTCCAGATCGAGGAGCAGGGTTTGGCGAATGTCGCGTTCCCAGGGATGAACGCCAATCGTGGTTTCGATCCGCAGTTCGTGAATGAAAATAATATCCATGACGGTTCAGGTTCCGGGCGATGGCTTATCTTAGTGTAAAACCGCCTTTCCGGCCCGTGTCGCCACCGCCGGCCTGGCGCCGGCCTTTCTGACGCTTGAGTGGCACCATATGTTCACGATGATTGATTGTCGTTATCGGCTACCTGGCCGGTTCCATTTCCACCGCCATCATCGTCTGCCGGCGATGGGCTTGCCCGACCCGCGCAGCGAGGGCTCGCGAAATCCCGGCGCAACCAACGTGTTGCGTTTTGGTGGCAAGAAGGCTGCCGCCATCACCCTGGCCGGTGATTTTCTCAAAGGCGTGTTGCCGGTGCTGCTGGCGCGACTGGCCGGCCTGGAGAGACCGGGCTGGCGCTGACCGCATTAGCGGCGTTCCTCGGTCATCTGTATCCGGTGTTCTTCGGCTTCGAGGGTGGCAAGGGCGTGGCGACCGCTTTCGGCGCGATCCTCGGTCTGTCCTGGCCGGTGGCGCTGGCGGCACTGGTCACTTGGCTGTTTATGGCCTTTGTGGTGCGGATTTCCTCGCTGTCGGCGCTGACGGCTGCGGTGCTGACTCCGCTGTTGGGCTGGTGGTTTGACCTGCCGCTCCCTAACGCCGCCATTTTGGCGATGGTGGTGCTGCTGATCTGGCGACACCGCTCCAACATCCGTAATCTACTGGCCGGCGCCGAAGACAAGATCGGTACGGATCGCCCGGAAGGGTAGCGGATCGGGTGGCCTTCAGGCCAGCTCGCGCAGGCGCGTCGATGCGCCGGCGACCTCGGCCGGTGCGGAATAGGCGGGACGGTCCTCGCCGGGTGGCGCTTTGCGCCGATGGTGGCGCTGGCGGTGGGCGTATTCCGCCAGCCGCATGGCGCTCAGAACGAGACCCGGGCGTCCACGGCAGCCTCGCGGGTTGCGACGGGTGGTTCTTGTAATGGGAAAGCGCCAGCGAACTCATTGCCCAACCGCCGGGAAAAAACCTTATAATCCATCTTAAAATTTTCGTTTCAGTCAAGTCTTTCCTAACTGAACCTCCAGGTATTCACTTTCGTGAACAAACAATCCAGCTTCACGCGCGAAGAACTGCTTGCCTGCGCCCGGGGCGAACTGTTCGGTCCGGGCAACGCCCAGTTGCCGCTGCCGAACATGCTGATGGTCGATCGCATCGTCCATATCGGCTCCGAAGGTGGTCAATACGGGAAAGGCGAGATCGTCGCGGAACTGGACATTCATCCCGACCTGTGGTTTTTCGGCTGCCACTTCATCGGCGATCCGGTGATGCCGGGCTGCCTGGGGCTGGACGCCATGTGGCAACTGGTCGGATTTTTCCTGGGCTGGATGGGCGGTCAGGGCCGGGGCCGGGCGCTCGGTTGCGGCGAGGTCAAGTTTACCGGCCAGGTACGTCCCGAAGCCCGGAAACTGACGTATCACATTCACATGAAACGGGTCATTTTGCGCAAATTGGTGATGGGTATTGCTGACGCGACTCTGGAGGTCGATGGCCGGACCATTTACACCGGCAAGGATCTGCGAGTCGGACTGTTCACCTCTACTGACGGTTTTTGAGAGGTGGCTCATGAGACGGGTTGTAGTGACCGGCATCGGTATCGTATCCAGCATCGGCAATGACCGATGGGAAGTATTGGAATCCTTGCGGCAGGGCCGCAGCGGTTTGGAGTTTGCGGAAGATTATAAGGAGATGGGTCTGCGTTCTCATGTCCGTGGGCCATTGCGGGTCGATCTGGCGGCGCTGATTGACCGCAAGGTGCTGCGCTTCATGGGCGATGCGGCCGCGTACAACTATCTGGCGATGCGCGAGGCGATCGCTGACGCTCAGTTGCCGGATGAGAGGGTGTCGAATCCCCGCGCCGGGCTGATCACCGGCAGCGGCGGCGGCAGTCCGCAAAACATTGTCGAGGCCGCCGACCTGCTGCGCAACAAGGGGTTGAAGCGGGTCGGGCCGTACATGGTGCCGCGCACGATGAGCAGCACCACCACGGCCTGTCTGGCGACGCCATTCAAGATCAAAGGCGTGAACTACAGCCTCAGTTCCGCCTGCGCCACCAGTGCTCATTGCATTGGCCATGGCGCTGAGTTGATTCAGTGGAACAAGCAGGACATCGTGTTCGCGGGCGGCGGCGAGGAACTGCATTGGAGCCTGACCCATCTGTTCGACGCCATGGGCGCGTTGTCCACCAAGTATAACGCCACGCCGCACACCGCCTCGCGGCCCTATGACGCCAACCGCGACGGCTTCGTGATTTCCGGCGGCGGCGGCCTGGTGGTGCTGGAGGAGCTGGAGCACGCCCAGCGGCGCGGCGCGCGGATTTACGCGGAACTGATCGGTTATGGCGCGACCTCGGACGGGCATGACATGGTGCAACCTTCGGGCGAAGGGGCGATGCGCTGCATGAAGCTGGCGCTGGAGGGCGTGACGGAGCCGGTGGATTACATCAATACCCACGGCACCAGCACCCCGGCGGGCGATACCAAGGAACTGGAAGCGATCCGTGAGGTGTTTGGCGAGCGCATTCCGCCGATCAGCGCCACCAAGTCGCTGACGGGCCACGCGCTAGGCGCGGCGGGTGTCCATGAGGCGATTTATTCGCTGCTGATGATGGATAGCCATTTTATTGCCGCCTCGGCCAATATCGAGACTCTCGATCCAGCGGCGGAAGGGCTGCCCATCGTTCGGGAACGGGTCGATAATGCGGATCTGAAGGTGGTGATGTCCAACAGCTTCGGCTTTGGCGGCACCAACGCCACACTGGTGTTCCGGCGGTTTGAGGGCTGAGTTCGTTCGGGTTCATGGAGGCCGCCCGCAAGGCGGCCTTGTTGTTTGCTGGGGAAAAATCCGTATGGCCAGTTTTCCATTACTTGCGATAGTCGTTGCCGTTTATACCCTGCTGGCCTTGGTCGCGCCGGGCTGGCTGGAGGCGGTTCTGTTCGGTTTGCCGCTGCTGTCCGGCCTGATGCTGCCGTTCCGTGGCGGCGACGTGTTGCTGGTGCTGGGCCTGATCTTGCTGTGCGTCGAAGTTTATCGCGCCACCAGCAGTTCCACCGGCGCCATTCTCAACCATGTGCTGTCGCTGGTGGTGTTCATC